>JAJDTX010000007.1 GCA_022826925.1 Bryobacterales bacterium | reverse complement strand
GACGGACCCGGACCTCGCCTAACGGGATGTGCTGCGGTCCCACTCTGCGAGTTATCGCACAACCACCGCGCGTTTGTCCAGCCCCTCTCCTAACTCCTTATGCAATCCGCCCCTCGCTATCTGACATTGAAAAGCCCTGGGTCCGCCACGGCGGCAGCCGCTGGTGGCATTCCCCGCAGCGCGTCGTCGGGCTCTTCCCGGATTGGTACGCCGAGCCGCAGCCGGACTGGCCGCCGCGAACAGCGCTGACCGGGTTTCCGCTATACGACGAACAGGGCGTGTCGGGCGTGCCTTCGGACCTGGAGGCGTTCCTCGCCGAGGCTGCGGCGGTTGGCGATCCCCCGGTGGCCTTCGCGCCCGGTTCGTTCAACCGCCAGGCCCACCGTTTCTTCGCGGCCGCTGCGGATGCGTGCCGCCGGCTTGGGCGCCGTGGGATCCTGCTCACGCGCTTTCCACAGCAGCTCCCCGCCCAGCTTCCTCGCGGGGTCGTGCATGCCGAATACGCCCCGTTCAGCGCCTTGCTGCCGCGTGTCGCGGCCCTCGTGCATCACGGCGGAATCGGCACGTGCGCGCAGGCCTTGGCCGCCGGACGCCCGCAGCTGGTGATGCCCATGGGATTCGACCAGCCCGACAACGCCGCTCGGCTTGCCCGGCTTGGCGTGGCCAGCGCCTTGCGTCCGAAGCGTTTCACCGGTGCGAGGGTCGCTCGCGAGCTGGACACGCTACTGGGCTCGGGCGGCGTCGCAGGCCGAGCCGCGGAAGTCGCGCGGCGGTTCGACGGCGTCGACCCGGTCAGCCGCACATGCGACCTCATCGAGGGCTGCGGGCGTTGAGCGGTTCGTCGCAGGAGCGGGCAGTGGTCCCGCGACGTTGCACGGGTACGCGGTCGGCGTCACTTTCCGGAACCGAACGTCCGGCATCGGGCGGATCGGGCTGTCTTGGCTGTCAGATTCCTAGACAACTTCTCGGTGGCTATGCTGGAGCAGCGGCCACTTCCACCGAAGGTGCCTGTGTCCGCTGTCTCGCGACAGGAGGGGAGATATGAGAGTTTCTTGCATGGCGCTGGGCCTGACACTGGGAATCCTGTGGGGATGCGCACTTGGAATCATCGGGGTCTTGCACGTGCTGATTCCGCCCTATGGAGAACAATTCTTCGAGTTCATGGCGTCGGTCTATCCGGGCATCACCGGATCCGGTTCGTTGCTGGACATTTTGCTGGGCGTGCTGTACGGACTCGTCGACGGGTTTCTCGGTGGATGGCTGATCGCATGGCTGTACAACGTATTGGCGCAACGCCTGGCAAGACAGTAAGCCTTAAACTGAAACCGGCCGAAACTGCCATCTTCGTGCCCTTGTAAGGGCCAAATCGCGGCGCGTTCGATATAAGATGTTTGTATGTTGAGAGTTCCGACAGCCTGGTTCGCTGTCTGCCTGCTAGGCATCGCCGCTGGCTCTGCAACTGGGGCGCCCTCACCCGAGGGCGTGGAGTTCTTTGAGAACAAGATCCGGCCTGTCCTAGCCAAGAACTGTTACACCTGCCATTCGGCGGAAGCCAAGACCCGCATGGGAGGGCTTTCGCTCGACACGCGCGACGGGATCCGCGAGGGCGGACAGCGGGGCCACGCAGTGGTGCCGTCCGATGTGGAGGCGAGCTTGATTGTGGGCGCCCTGCGCTACGACGGTGCGCTGAAGATGCCGCCCACGGGCAAGCTTCCCGAAGAGGTTATCCAGGACTTCGCCACTTGGATCGAGATGGGTGCTCCGGACCCGCGCGAGGTGCGCGCCGCGGCCCAGCAGAGCAGTATCGACCTAGAGCAGGGCAGGCAATACTGGGCGTTCCAAGCTCCTCGAGCGCAGGCTCTCCCGGCCGTGCGGGACCTGACATGGCCGCTCGGGGCTGTCGACCAGTTCGTGCTGGCCGGCTTGGAGGATCGAGGCCTGCGGCCAGTCCCAGACGCGAGCAAGCCAGACCTGCTCCGGCGCGTCACATTCGATCTCACCGGGCTGCCGCCAACGGTAGCCGAGATGGAAGCGTTCATGGCCGACAACAGCGACCGGGCCTACTCCAAGGTGGTGGAACGCCTCCTAGAATCGGATCGCTTCGGCGAGCGCTGGGGGCGGCACTGGCTGGACGTGGTGCGGTACTCCGACACGATCGGTCGCACGCGCAATCTGCCGTTCCCCATGGCGTGGCGCTATCGCGACTACGTCATCCAGGCCTTCAACAGCGACAAGCCCTTTGACCGCTTCGTGCAGGAACAAGTCGCTGGGGATCTGCTTCCGTACAACAGTCCCCAAGAGCGCATCGAGCAGCAGATCGCGACCGGTTTCCTTGCGCTGGGAGCCCACGATCTCAACGAGCCCGACCCGAAGCAGTTCGACATGGATGTCGCCGACGAGATGATCAACGCCACGACGCGCTCGATGCTGGCCCTGAGCGTGGGCTGCGCCCGCTGCCACGATCACAAGTTCGATCCAATCCCGACCAAGGACTACTACGCACTGGCGGGAATCTTCCGCAGCACCGAGTTGCGCAACGGCTTGCGGAGACGTCCTCGCTTCAACGCTGGCTACTTCCGCGTCCAGAAGATGGTGGAGTTGGACGGTGTGCCCGACTATTCGACGGCAGACGCCCCTGAACTGCGGGCGGAGCGCGCGCGGCTGTGGGGCGAGTTGCAGGCCGCTGAGGAGAAGCGGGACAGGGTCGAGTGTCGCAAGTTCGCCCGCGCACTCAGCAAGTTGCCCGTGCCGGAAAACCTGGCGATGGGCGTGGTCGAGGCGGCCAAGCCAGAGACTATTCGAGTCAACATAGGCGGTGACCCCCACACCCTCGGCGATCCGGTCGACCGCGGATTCGTGCAGGTGCTGTACCCATCCGAGACGGAGATACCCGAAATCGGGCCCGGTCAGAGCGGGCGGCTGCAGCTCGCGAAGTGGTTGACTCGATCAGACAACCCCTTGACGGCGCGCGTGATGGCCAACCGCGTGTGGTACCAGTTGACGGGCAAGGGCATCGTTGCCACGGTCGACAATTTCGGCTCCACGGGACGGCAGCCGACCAACCAAGCTCTGCTGGACTACTTGGCCGTGCGCTTTGTGGACAGCGGCTGGTCGGTCAAGAGCCTCATCCGGGAAGTTGTCCTGAGCCGGACCTACCGACTCTCGACGGAACTTGACGGCAACAACTTCGCGAAGGATCCGGACAACGACTTCAATTGGCGCGCCAACCTCCGCCGCTTGGAGGCGGAGTCGGTGCGAGACTCGGTGCTTTTCGTCAGCGGTGTGTTGGATTTGGGGGAGGCTCCCCCTTCGCCCGTCGCGAGCTTTGACCGTAGCCAGCTTCTCAATCCCGGCAACAGGCAGTTGCGGGCCTGGGAGTTCGATGATCCATATCGGAGCGTGTTCGTGCCTGTCGTGCGCAACCTCGCCAGCCGCATGTTCGAAGCGTTCGACTTCCCGGAGCCCAGCGAGACGCACGGCGTCCGCGACGTGACGACCAGTCCCAGCCAGGCTTTGCTCTTGATGAACGGCGCCTTCATCCGCTCCAACGCGCTAATCGCGGCGGAGCGGTTGATGGCCGCACATTCGGGTGATCGCGACCGCGCCCGCTATGCGTTTCGCCAAGTCCTTTCCAGGGATCCCTCCGCGGCTGAGGAAGAGCGCGCGGTAGAGCGGGTCCGGGAAATAGCGCGGACGCTTGGCTCTCCAGAAGCCAAGGCCGCAGACAGAGCGGCGGCAGAGGCATGGCTGGCGAACATGCTCACGGCCGCGTTCGAACGCGAACCGGATCCCAGCGAACTGTCCGCGGCGGTGCAGGCCGTCGTTTCCGGCGACCCTGGCGCGGCCGATTCGGCCGTTGCCATGAGGGGCGCGTTCACCGATGCGAAGGGCGCGATTCGCGGAGCGTCGGTGCAACGGGTCGTGGAGGCTGCGCTGGGGCGACGGACGACTGCCGAGGAACGCTCGCAGATGCGCAAGGGCATGAAGGACTGGTACACTTCGCAAGCAGGAACCGGTGGTTCCGGTGCGCTCATGCTAGCGGCTTCGGCGGATCCGGTCCACGAGGCGTGGACCCGCATCTATCACGCGCTGTACAACAGCGCGGAGTTTCGTTTCCGCAATTAAAAACAGGGGAGGCTAGGGAGCACGGCTATGTCAGCAATCTTCCAGAACCGCAGGGGCTTTCTGAGGCACGCGGCGGCCGGGTTCGGCTACACGGCGTTTGCCGGCCTTGCTGCATTGGAATCCTTGAATGCCAAGGGGAGCCAGAATCCGCTCTTGCCGAAGGCACCGCATTTCGAGCCGAAGGCCAAGCGGGTGATCTTCCTGTTCATGCAGGGGGCCCCGACCCAGCACGACACGTTTGACTACAACCCCGATGTGGTCAAGTATGCCGGCAAGCAATCGGAGATGGAGCTTTCGATCGGCAAGCAGGGCGGCAAGATTCTGGCGCCGGTGTTTGACTACCAGCCGGGGGGCGAGAGCGGGCTGCCGATCTCCGACGCGTTTCCTCACTTGCGAAAGCACGCCGATGAGCTATGCCTGCTCAACGGCATGCACACCGATTCGCCGGCGCATCCGCAGGCGACGATCTTCACCCACACCGGCAGCATCACGTTCGTGCGCCCGTCGATCGGCTCCTGGACCGTATACGGGCTGGGGACCGAGAACCAAGACCTGCCCGGGTTCGTGACCATGAATCCGCCACCGGTCGGCGGTTCGGCTCTTTACGGCTCGGCTTTCCTGCCTGCGAGCTATCAGGGCACGCGGCTAAACATCGCCGAGGGGCAAGAGCCCGTGCAGAACATCCGCAACGCGACCATGGGTTTGGACGCGCAACGGCGGCAACTCGACTACGTGCAGGCACTGAACCGAGGCCTCTTGGATCGGACCGACCAGGACGACCAGGTGGAGGGAGTGATCCAGTCCTACGAACTGGCGTTTCGGATGCAATCAGCCGTTCCGGAGGCGATGAATGTAAGCTCCGAGCCCGAGAGCGTGCGCGAGATGTACGGCCTCAATGCCAAGGAGACTAGGACATTTGGCACGCAGTGCCTGCTCGCCAGACGCATGGCCGAGAAGGGCGTGCGTTTCATCGAATTGGGGTATCGCGGCTGGGACCACCACAACAACCTGCGCAAGAGGCTCTCGGATACGGCCGGGGCCACGGACAAGCCGATTGCCGCTCTGATCGCCGATCTGAAGCAGCGCGACATGCTGGACGAGACGCTGATCGTTTGGGGCGGGGAATTCGGACGCTCGAGCTACGAGCAGAACGACAAGAGCGACGGACGGCGCCACAATAACCGCGGCTACACGATGTGGATGGCCGGCGGCGGGATCAAGGGCGGGATGCGGTTCGGACGCTGCGACGAGCATGGCGTGGCTGTCGAGGATCGGGTACACCTGCACGACTTGCACGCTACGATGCTGCATCAGCTGGGGCTAGACCACACCAAGCTGACGTACCGCTACGCCGGGCGTGACTTCCGCTTGACGGACGTCCACGGGAGAGTCGTCAACGAGATCATCGCGTAGCCTTGGTGCCTAAGCGTAAGGGGCCCGAGGCGAGGGTACTTCATCGAGGATCAGCTTGGGCGAGTTCGTTCCCAAGCATGATTTGGGGAGTCCCGTTTGCTGGATCCCGCGCTTCTGGACACAGACCCGCCCGCGAAGCGATCAGCGGGCAAGCGCTCGATGTCCTGGGACAGCCCGAGCTCGCATGTTCGCCTTCCCGACACAGATTTTCTGACGGCATGAGTGACTGCTCGCCGTCATCGGAATTGATCGTCGCAGACCAGCTGGGCGAAAGCGAGGCGACGTTCAGGCCGCCGTGCCAGGGCCTCATGCATTCTCGAGTCGAATCCGCGCGGCGGGTTCGGGTCGCGACAAGGATCTGCGGGGTTGATCATTAGGCTCTGCGACTCCTTGGGATTTCCTTGCAATTCATCCAAGTCATGGATGATTTGCAAGGATGGTTGCCCGCAGGGCGGAGAAAGTCGTTAGGAATGCTCCCGCATGTCAGGTCGCTGTCAGGGTGATCGATCCGCAACAAGTCGGCAAGGCAAGCCTAACTCATAGGCTTGCGGGAATTAGCAGCCGAGCTTGCCGGCGTGACAAGCTAGCTCGAGACGAACTCGACCCTTACCTCACCAGATCAGTGCAGCTGATGCTGCGTCGATGGACGCTATTCCTGACGCGTGAGGCGCTCTGCTGGGCAGGCGGGAAAAGAGTAAGACAGCTTTCAGGGGTCACCGGTTCGCTAGCGGTTTCACATCCATGGCGGCGATTCGGGCAGTAGCGCTTCGAACTCAGCGACCCGTGCCGCTTGGTATTCGCCGGCATAGGAACCCCCGTAGAACCTGTCCAGCGCCTCGTCACAGAGCCGCTCCCAAGACTCCTCTTCGCGCCCAGGGTTGATCGGGTAGAACAGGCAGCCGGTGGCTTCGGCGGCCTTGCGGTCTCCCGGCGCGTCGCCAATCATGAGGCGCTTGTCGGCAGCGTAGCGGCTGCCCCCCGACATGACTTCGAGGTGTTCGACCTTCTTGCCTAGCTCCTGTCCGGCGATGATCTGCGGATAGTGCGATATGCCGTTCTCGTCCCACTCGCGCTGGAGCGCCTCGCCGGGTGTACCCGAGACGACACCTAGGTCGGCCCGTGACACCACTTTGTCCAGCGTCTCCTGCACCCGTGGGAAAGGGGGCACTCCGAAGACGATGTCTCCGACCGCTTCGTTGACAGCGAGGCTCCACGTCATCGTGAGATCCAGTAGCGGGTCCGGATGCAGCTCGCGATATGCCTCCAGTCCCGCGTTGCTGGGCGGAAAGTCAGAATCGATGAAGGCTTGCAGCGGGGCAAGATCCGGGATTTCGATGCCGCGAGCAACCGCCTCCGGCCAGTCTCCGAGCAACCGGAGAGTCCGGACGCATACCGGGAAGCGGTTCATCCCGCGGGATTTCGAGTACAGGTTCGCGAACTCCCAGGCTCGGCGGGCGTACTTCGACGCCGCTTGCAGCCGCCAATGCTTGATGAACATCGGCGTGAAGCACTCCTTGTGCTTGATCTCCATCGAGTCGAACACGCAGCCGTCCGAGTCGAGGCCGACGAAGTAGTCGTTCGATGTCTGGAAGTCTTGGAGTGTCTTCATGATTGGCCTGGTGAATCCCGGTTTGGCGACGGCTGCGGCGCTAGCGATTCCACTGGGTGTGGAACACGCCATCCATGTCTAACCGGCGGTAGGTATGGGCTCCGAAGTTGTCGCGCAGCGCCTGCAGCAGGTTGGCAGGCAGAAACTCCGAGCGGTAGCTGTCCAAATAGGCCAGCGTCGCACCCAGGCAGGTCGTTGCGACTCCGCTGCGATTGGCGATCTCGACCGCGTCGCGCAGGTCCTGCAAGGATTCATTGACGATCGCGGAGAACGACGGGTGGAGCAGCATGTTCTCCATCTCTGGCTCCTGCTTGTATGCCTGCTTGATCGGGTCAAGCAGCTTGGAGCGGATGATGCAGCCGTCCTTCCAGATGCGGGCTACCTCGGCGAGGTCGGTGCCGAAGTCGTACTCCTTGGATGCCGTCTGGATCAGGTGCAGCCCCTGCGCGTAGGAGGCGAGCATCGCAAGATGCAACGCGCTGTGCAGAGTGGCAACGAGGCGCTCTCGGTCCTGCTCGGATCCGGAGTCCGGGCCATGGAGCACGCCCGACGCCTCTAGGCGGGCCTGCTTGAGCCCCGACAGGATACGGGCGTTGACCGCTTGCGAGAGCGTTGGAATCGGCACGCCGAGGTCCAGAGCTGTCTGCGCCGTCCACTTTCCCGTGCCCTTCTGGCCGGCGGTGTCGAGAATCTTCTCGACCAGCGGGTCGCCGGTCTGGTCGTCGCTCTTGGCCAAGCACTGCGCCGTGATGTCTACCAAGAAGCCGCCAACCTTCGTCGATGCCGTCCACTCTTGGAAGACTGCTTGGATCTGGCCGGTCGACATGCCTGAGGCGCGACGCAGGATGTCATAAACCTCGCAGATCAGCTGCATGATCCCGTACTCGATGCCGTTGTGGACCATCTTCACGTAGTGGCCCGCCGCGTGACGGCCGCAGTAGGTCACGCACGCCCCGTCGTCGTCGGTCTTCGCCGCGATCTTTTCAAGAACCGGGGCGATGCGCTCGTAGGCCTCGAAGTTGCCGCCGGGCATGATCGACGGCCCCCACAGGGCGCCCTCCTCGCCGCCGGAGATGCCGCAGCCTACGAAGTGCAAGCCAGCCTGCTGCAGGCGTTTTGCGCGCCGGTCAGTGTCGGGGAAATGCGAGTTTCCGCCATCGATGAGCACGTCGCCCGGCTCGAGGTGCTCGAGCAGGGCGTCGATCACCCGATCCGTGCCCGCTCCCGCGGTGACCATCAGCAGCACCCGGCGGGGCGGATCTAGGAGCGAAACCAACTCTTCGATGGACTGCGTGACGGTGACGTTTTTGCCGACGGACTCCTCGCGCATGCGCTGGGCGTTCTCGTCGCCGCGATTGTAGGCGACGACCGGGAACCCGTTGCGCTCGATGTTGAGCGCTACGTTGCGGCCCATGACGCCGAGGCCGGCGACCCCGAAATTGTCTGCTGGCATTGAAGCTATTCCTTGGGGAGCGCGCTAGTCGTTGCGCTCGTTGTGAGATGGATCCGGGCGAGGCGTCGCTACGGTCCCGGTTGCTTAGCCTAGTCCCGCGGACTGTAGGCAGATCCGCGTGGTGACGGGCTAGCCACCATTGTATTAGAACGGCGCGACGCTGGCAGGCGGGAAGGATTCCGGCTAGAAGAAGAGGTGCACCATCTCACCGTCGATCTCATCTAGCGTCGACCGGAACGCCGGCCAGGTCGGCTCGCCCATCTCCGCGTTCCACGCGGCCAGATCCGCCTCCAGTTCCTGCACTACCTCGGGATGCTCCGCCGCGACGTTGGCCTGCTCGCCAATATCTGCCGACAAGTCGTACAGGAGGGTGAGCTGGCCATGAGGGGAGTCCTGCGGCCATGCCTGCATCGGCAGCCGCCTGGCCCCAGCGTCGGTCACGTCCGCCCAGTCCATGTCCGTCTTGTTGACCTTCCAGAGTTTCCAGCGCCCCTTGCGCACGGCAACGTTCGGCTTGGCTCGCCAGAACAACAGATCGTGCGGTGCCGAATCAGTCTCGCCCCGCAGATGGGGAAGCAGGTTCACGCTGTCCTGCGCAGTGGCAGAGGAGCCCGAAGCAGCCGCGATTGTCGCGAATAGATCTAGCGAAATGACCGGTTCGCTATAGGTCGTGCCTTTGGGTAGGCCCGCTGGCCACTTGGCCACGAACGGTATGCGAATCCCGCCTTCCCAGTAGTAGCGCTTGTGTCCACGCAGCGGTGCATTGGAACAGCAGCCATCGACATAGCCGGCACAGCCGTTGTCGGACAAGAACACGAACAAGGTGTCGTCCTCGAGGCCGAGCTCGGCCAGTTTGGCCGTGACGGCTCCCACGTAGTCGTCGACCGCCGCCACCATCGCCGAGTAGATCCGGGTGCTGTCCTTTTCGATGTGGCGATAGCGGTCCAAGTATTCCTTCGTCGCCTGCAGCGGCGTGTGCGGCGCGTTCGGAGTAAGCATCAGGAAGAAGCGTTCGTCCTTGTGTCGCTCGATGAAATCGACGGTCTTGTCGCGAAACACGTCGGTGATGTACTCCTCGACCTCGACCGGTTCCCAGCCGTCGTAGATCGCGTTAGCCGCAGTCCTGGCGATCGGGGCGTTCCTTGCCGGCCACGACTCGACTCCCTCCTTGCGCGAGTCGATGTAGATCGATCCCCCGGCCAGCATGCCGTAGTACTCGTCGAAGCCCCGGCTCAGGGGGTGGTGCTGCTTCTGCTTGCCGAGGTGCCACTTTCCGATCAGGCCCGTCGCGTAGCCTTGCGCGCGCAACATGTCGGCGAGGGTGGTCTCGTCCAAGGACATGCCCGTGTCGGTGTCGCGCCCGGCGATGTTGAACTCGAAGCCGTGGCGCTGCTGGTGCCGGCCGGTGTAAAAGCCGGCCCGCGACGGGCTGCACACTGCTGCTGACACGTAACCGTCGGTCAGGCGGACGCCCTGCGCGGCGAGTGCGTCGATGTGGGGGGTCTGGATCACCGTGCCGCCGTTGGCGCCGATGTCGCCCCACCCAAGGTCGTCCGCCATCATCACAATTACGTTGGGCGGAGGCGACGCAGTCTCATCGACCGGGGAGGGGGCGCAAGCGCAGAGCGCCAGAACAAGCAGGAAACATGCGCTGAGTCTCATAGCGCCGCTATTCTAGCGTTGACCGGTGCCAGCTAGGGGAGTGCCAGGCGAAACGCCAGCGGCTTGCGTGGGCATACTGCCTAGGACGGCGGGAATCCGGGTGGCTCTTCGGCTCGCTCGTATATCATTTCTGTAGATGGCACTCGACAAACGTAGGAGCACGCGCTTGACGCAGCCGCTGGTCCGCAAGAACGGTTCGCTGCAGCCTGCGAGCTGGGACGAGGCGCTCGACGTGACCGCTGCTGCCTTTGCCCGCGCGAAGGACCGCACGCCGGAGTCATCTTTCGGCATGTTCAGCTGCTCGAAGACCACGAACGAGCTGAACTACGCGGTGCAGAAGTTCGTCCGCAGCGTCATTGGCAGCAACAACATTGACAGTTGCAACCGTACTTGACACGCGCCGAGCGTCGCCGGTCTGGCGACAGCGTTCGGAGCGGGGGGCGGCACCAGCTCCTACCAGGAGGTTGAAGAGACCTCGCTGATCGTGCTGTGGGGATCGAATGCCCGCGAGACGCATCCGATCTATTTCCACCACGTGCTCAAGGGCATACGCAACGGCGCCCCGCTGTACGTGGTCGACCCTAGGCGCACGAGTTCGGCTCAGTGGGCGGACCGCTGGCTGGGCTTGGACGTCGGCACCGACATCACCCTGGCGAACGCGATCGGGCGCGAGATCTTGTCCGCCGGGCTAGAGAACCGGCAGTTCATCGAGCACGCCACGAGCCGCTTCGAAGCCTACCGGGCCGCTGTCGAGCCATTCACGCTAGACTTCGCGGAGCGCGAGACGGGCGTGCCCCGGGAGGCCATTCGCGATCTGGCCCATGCCTACGCGAAGGCTCCCACGGCGCAACTGTGCTGGACGCTCGGGATTACCGAGCACCACAAGGGCGTGGACAATGTGCTGGCGCTGATCAATCTGGCCCTGCTGACCGGGCACGTCGGGCGCTACGGGTCGGGACTGTGCCCCCTGCGCGGCCAGAACAACGTGCAGGGCGGGGGAGACATGGGTGCCCTGCCGGACCGCCTGACTGGATTCCAGCACGTGGCCAACGACGCTTGCCGCGCCAAGTTCGAGGCTGCTTGGAACTGCAAGATTCCCCCGAAGCCCGGCAGGCATATCAGCGCCATGTTCAAGGCGATGGATGCGGGGGATCTCAAGACGCTGTATGTCTTGGGAGAGAATCCCGTGGGTTCTGAACCTGACACCAAGCACGTCATGGCCACCATGGCAAAGCTCGATTTTCTCGTGGTCCAAGACTTATTTCTCACTCAAACGGCCGAGATAGCCGACGTGGTCCTGCCGGCTTCGGCCGGCTGGGCCGAGTCTGAAGGCACGGTCACGAGCAGCGAGAGGAAGGTGCAGCGGGTTCGCAGAGCGGTCGCGCCGGCACCCGGCACCAGGGATGACATGGCCATCGTGTTTGACCTTGCCAATCGGCTGGGCCACGACTGGGGCGATCCCAACTCCGAAACGCTGTGGAACGAACTGCGTACGCTCAGCCCGATGCATGCCGGTATGAGTTACGAGCGGCTCGAAGCGCTGGGAGGGATTCGCTGGCCGTGCTACGACGAGTCCCATCCGGGCGAGCTGTTCTTGCACGGGCGCTTGTGGGCCAATCCGCGGATCGGCCCGCGCGCGCCGTTCTCGGTTGTGGAGCCGGAGGCGCCGGTGGACTATCTGGACGACGACTTCCCGATTCGCCTCACGACCGGCCGACGGCTGGACGAATACAACACGGGCGTGCAGACCGGGGCCTACGCATCGCCGCTGCGACGCCAAGAAGCGGTGGACATTTCGCCCGAGGATGCCGCGCAGTACGGCCTGCAGGAATACGAACAGGTGCGCATTAGCTCGCGACGCGGTTCGGTGGTTGCGCCTGTCCGGCTCGATCCCGGTCTGCGACCTGGCTTGGCGTTCATGACGATGCATGCGCCCGACGAGGTGAACACCAACGAGCTGACGATCGAAGCCATCGATCCGAAGTCCGGCGTGTCGGAGTTCAAGGCTACCGCGATCCGCATCGATAAAATGGTCGTCGCTAGCGCTGGGGATTGAGCCCGTGGGCTCGCCATGCACTTCGTCCGGGGCTGATCCGGACCAAGTCGTGGATTCTATTCGCGGTAGCGGAAGGATCGGTAGCTAGTGGACCTGCACTTTACGGCGGATGAGCCCACTGCGTCGGAGGTCGAGGCCGTCGACGCCGTGCTGGGTGCCGCTGACTCCAGGTGGTTCGGCGGCCAGCGCGTTGACCGGAGCGAAGCGCAGACCTCGGAAAGCGGGCACCGCACCGCGGGACGGCGCCACCTGCTGCTCCCTGTGCTCCACGCGATCCACGGGCGTGTCGGCTGGATCAGCCGCGGCGCGTTGAACTATGCCTGCAAGCGGCTCGATGTACCACCCGCGGAAGCGTACGGCGTTGCCACGTTTTACGATATGTTCTCGCTCGAGCAGGCCCCCCCGGTCGTTGCCAGAGTCTGCGACGACATCGCCTGTCAAGCCAAGGGCGCGGGCGACCTCTGCGCGGGCATCGAGAAAGTCATGGGGCCTGCGGGCGGCGGCCAAGTGAGCCGATGCGGGTGGGTGCGCAGCCCATGCTTGGGGCAGTGCGAAAGAGCGCCTGCCGTACTGGTCACGGCGTCAGGCGAGCGGCCGTGGGCGTCGGTCATCGCCCCGGCGACTGCGCAGACGGTCGAAGCCGCCTGCTCCGAAGATTCCCAGACGGATTCGCCTCAGGTGCGGGACTCAGTTCCGCAGGCCGGGCAGGCCTCGCTCCAGCTGCTGCGTCGCGTCGGCTCGCCAGACGCGCAGAGCTTGGCTGACTATCGCTCAGATGGAGGCTTGCGCGCCTGGGAGCTGGCATTGGAGCAGGGTCCCGAATGGGTGATTGAACAGGTCGAGCGGTCCAACCTAGTCGGTCGCGGCGGGGCTGCGTTTCCAACCGGGCGCAAGTGGCGCGCAGTGGCCCAGGCCAGTGGTCCCAAGTACGTCGTCTGCAACGCGGACGAGTCCGAGCCGGGCACCTTCAAAGACCGCGTGTTGATGGAGGGCGACCCGTTCGCGGTCGTCGAAGCGATCATGATCGCCGCGTTCGCGACGGGCTCCCAGCGAGCCTACGTCTATGTCCGGGGGGAGTATCCAGACGCGACCGAGCGAATGCGCTACGCTATTGCCGAGCTGGAGTCCGCGGGCCTGCTCGAGCGGGCATGCCCTATCGAGATCCGGCGCGGCGCCGGGGCGTATATTTGCGGCGAAGAGACAGCCCTCTTCAATTCGATCGAAGGCTTCCGCGGGGAGCCCCGCAACAAGCCGCCGTATCCGACCGATTCCGGTCTGTTCGGGCGTCCGACGCTGGTGAATAACGTTGAGACGCTGGCCAACATACTGCGCATCTTGCAGCAAGGCGGTGCCGCCTTTGCCGCCGTCGGTACGGAACGCTCCTCGGGCCCCAAGCTCTTCTGCCTGTCTGGGCACGTGGCAATGCCCGGCGTCTACGAGGTCCCGTTCGGCGCGACCGTGCGCGAGCTGATCGAACTGGCGGGCGGCGTCAGCGGGACGGGCAGGCTGCAGGCAGTCTTGGTCGGAGGAGCTGCCGGAGCGTTCTTGGGTCCGGACGAACTGGACGCTCCGTTCACGTTCGAAGGCATGCGGGCGGTCGGCGCGACTGTGGGTTCGGCCGTTGTGATGCCGTTCGATGACAGCGTGGATCTCGGCGCGGTCCTCTTGCGCATCGCGGAATTCTTCAGGGACGAGAGTTGCGGGCAGTGCGTTCCCTGTCGCGTCGGGACGGTGCGCCAGGAAGAGCTGCTCGAGCGCTTGCGCAGCGGCCAGCCGATTGGCACACTGGACCACGAGCACCGGCTGCTGCGCGAGGTTTCCCAAGTCATGCGTGACGCGTCAATCTGCGGCCTCGGCCACACGGCGGCCAGTGCCGTAGACTCGGCCTTGGAGCGGTTTCCGATCTTTCAGGAGGCGACTCGATGAGCGACCAGAGCTTGGCCGACGCACCAGACCTGACAGTGCCCGTGCCGCCAGGGCCAGTCCCCTCCGCCCCTGTACGTGAGCGGCGTCCCGAAGTGGAACTGTCCGTGGATGGGCAGCTGGTCTCCGTGCCGGAGGGCTCCACATTGCTCGACGCCTGCCGCCAGTGCGAGATTGACACTCCCACGCTGTGCTACGTCGAAACGCTAACGCCAGTAAACGTGTGCCGGGTGTGCGTGGTGGAGTTAGAGGGCTCGCGAACGCTCGTGCCGGCGTGTTCGCGCAAGGCCGAGCCGGGCATGGAGATCCGCACCGACACCGAGAGGGTGCGCCTCAGCAGGCGAATGGTGTTGGAGTTTCTGGCCTCTAGCACGGACGTCACGCAGTCGCCCGAACTCTGCGGCTACATGGAGAGCTATGGCGCTGACCCAGAGCGGTACGGCGAGCGAGATGCCCAGGCTGAGTCTAAGACGCAGCCCGTCAAGGTCGACAACGAACTCTATGTCCGGGACTATGCCAAGTGCGTGCTTTGCTACAAGTGCGTCGAAGCATGCGGCGAAGATGCCCAGAACACGTTCGCGATTGCCGTCGCCGGCCGCGGGTTCGACGCCCACATCGCTACTGAGTTCGATGTGTCACTGCCCGAATCGGCATGTGTCTACTGCGGCAACTGCATCGGTGTCTGCCCGACCGGCGCCCTAGTGTTCAAGGCCGAGCACGATCTGCGCGAGCGCGGGGAATGGGACGCGAGTCGGCAAGAGTCTACCGATACCATCTGCCCGTACTGCGGCGTCGGCTGCACGCTTTCGGTCCAAACACAGGACAACCAGATCGTGAAGGTGACCTCTCCTTTGGATCAAGAAGTGACCTCGGGCAACCTGTGCATCAAGGGCAGGTTCGGCTGGCAGTTCACTACGGGTCCGTCCGAGACGTCAGATGACGTCGCCGCTGACGGGGAATAGCTTGGCCGCATAGGCCGCCAGCGATCGGACTCGCTGCCAGAGAGCCGCGTGCCGTCGTGGTTCGGGACCGGCTGGGTTGCAACTCTACTCCCAATTGGCAAGAATATGCGGCCATGAAGAAGATCCTCGTCGTCGGACTGGGAGTCTTGGCTGCGCTAGCGCTCCGGTTCACGCTGCAACTTCCTGAAACCCCGCCATCGAGCGCTCTTGCCCAGAGCTCGGCAAGCGGTCCGTGCGTTGAATCGAACAGGCTCGTGCTGAGTCTGGGAATTGACGACGGCGAGGAGACTGATTGGAGCGGCACGGCGACCGGCTGGGTGAAGGACGAACGAGCGTCGTGGTCCGCAGAATCGCAGTCCGCTCCGCTGAAGCTGGCTGGCGGAGGACAAGCGCAGCGAGTGCTTCCAGCTTCGGTGAGTGTGCACCTGCCTGCTAGTCCGTGCGGCAGTGCGGCTGATCCGAGTAGCTCCGTGCGAGTCGAAACGCGCGAAGGTTCTTTCGACGTGGCGGTTGGCGAGCTTGGCATGGGCAGGAGTGTGTCGCTGCTCGACGGGCGAGTCGAGGCAGCCCTTTCGCCGGCCGCCTCGTCTCTTCGAAGCAGTGCGGTTGAGGAGGATTTCCCCAACTGCGCTTCCATGCCGGATGACTCGGTGCTTTGCGCCTACGTGGAGTACGAGCCGGGCGAGCCTGTCGATGAGGAGAGAGCCCTCGCGGGCGAGTTCGATTCGATCGAGTTCCGCGGCAACGGCGACCGTGTCGCCCTGTTACATCGCGACCGTGCCGGATGGCGCGATCCGGCCTATGTCACTGCGTCCGGCAAGGACGTCTGGCAGCCCGTGGTGATGAGCCTGCCAGATGGCGGCGCCGCCGTGTTGTGGTCGGAGCAGCGCGGGGGCAACTGGGACATCTACAGCCGGGCCTACTCGCTGGACAGCGGCGAGCTCGGCCCGGAGCGCCGGCACACGACCGATCCCGGCACTGATTTCAACGTAGTCGCCAGTCAGGGATACTTCGCTTGGCAGGGCCGGCGAGACGACCAATTCGACATCTTCGTGAGCCCGCTCAACGGCTCCGCGGTGCGAGTCTCCACTAGCGCTGCCAATGACTGGCGGCCGTCGATCGCAACCGATTCGGGCGGCGCGTCGTGGGTGGCTTGGGATACCTATCATGCCGGCAATTACGACGTATTCGTGCGGCGCTACGAGGGCGGTGAGTTGGGCCAGCCGATAGCGGTGGCTGCGTCGCCCCGGTTCGAAGCCCGGGCGACAGTTGCGGTGGACTCCATGGACCGGCCTTGGGTCGCATTCGAGGATTCTGACGAAGGCTGGGGCAAGGACGCCGGAGACCGCTGGACCGGCAGGCAGGCCGCTTCGATGTATGTCAACAAGAACATCCTCGTGCGCGTGTGGGACGGCGAATTGAAGCAGACCCGGCTTGCGCCCGAGGCGCCGACTGTCGACTACTTTCACGACGACCCGCGGGTGGGGACCAGCCAGAGGCACAAGATCAGCATTCCGGTCATGGCTTTCGACGGCGCGGGCAGGCCGTGGCTGCTCTACCGCAAGCACCCGTTACAAACGGGGCGCGGCGAGCGCTGGCGCAGCTATGGCGCCTTCTACAGCCAAGGGGCATGGTCCGAGCCAATTCCGCTCGAATCTTCGGACAACCTCTTGGACCGGCAGCCTGGTCTTGCCGCGCTGCCCGACGGATCGCTGCTCGCGGTGTCTGCCGGGGACCATCGCGTGCAGGCTCGAAGTCGCCGAGACAGCGATCTCTTCGAGGCCAAGCTAGTGGCGAGTTCCACCGCTGCGGAGGCGGACTTGGTGTCTGCTGACGCCAGCCAGCCCAAGTCTTCCCGCCTACCGGTGCATCCGGACGAAGCACAGCAGATCGCGCATATCCAAGCGCGTCGGGTGCAACTGGACGGCAAGAGCTTGCAGTTCCTGCGCGGGGAGTTCCACCGCCACACGGAGTTTTCCTCCCATCGGGACTGGGATGGGCCGTTCGAAGAGGTCTGGCGCTACGGGCTCGATGTGGCTGGCATGGACTGGATCGGGGCCGGCGACCACGACTACGCAGTCGGACAGGATTACATGTGGTGGTTGCAGCAGAAGGCGGGCGACATTTACAACGCCCCGGGATCGTTCAGCGCCATGTATTCCTACGAGCGCAGCGTCAGCTACCCGAGCGGCCACCGCAACGTCATCCTGCCGCGTCGGGGAATCCGTCCGCTGCCGCGCATGAGCGGCAAGGATCGCGTAGAAGGAACCGCACAAAACGGCTCGCCCGACATCCAAAACCTGTTCGCCTACCTGCGGCACTTCGGCGGCATCTGTTCCTCGCATACTTCTGGAACAAACATGGGGACGGACTGGCGAGACGGTGACACAGAGGTCGAGCCCGTCGTGGAGCTATTCCAGGGGCACCGCCAGAGTTACGAGGTGTCGGGCGGGCCGCACGCAGCGACCGGTCCGGAAGACACCATCCAAGGCTACCGGCCGGCGGGCTTCCTATGGGAAGCCTTCCAGAAGGGTCGGCGGCTGGGATTCCAGGCCAGCAGCGACCATGTCTCCACGCACATCAGCTATGCCATTGTCTTGGCCGAGGAGCACTCGCGGCAGGGAATCATCGATGCCTTCAAGCGGCGCCATTCCTATGCCGCGCACGACAATATCGCCTTGGTCGTGCGTTCAGGGGATCACCTGATGGGGGACGAATTCGCTTCCGCGGCCCTCCCGCGCCTGCGAATCATCGCTCACGGCACGGCCCCGATCGACAGCGTCGAGGTGATTCGGCAGGTGGGCTCGAATGTGCCCGAAGTCGTTGCATCAATGGAGCCCGGAGCGGTCTCTGTTGACCTTGATTGGTCCGATCCAGCCGCGGTGGCAGGCGAGTGGAACATGTACTACGTCCGCCTGAGACAGCGAAACGAGGCGATGGCCTGGGCCAGTCCGCTGTGGATCCGCTACGAACCCTGACGCGGCAGCGCTTCAGCTAGTAGGCAGCCAGGCTTCGGAACTCCTCATAGCGTGCGCCGATGTGTTCCGTGGTCAGACTCCGCAAGCCGTCAACGCCGAACTGCTCACAGCAGAAGCTGCCCATGATGGACCCGTAGACGACCGCCCGCCGCAACTGGCTGTGCCACTGCTGGGGGTTGGCAAGTCGGTCAATCCCACAACGGTCCAACCAGCCCATGAAGCCGCCTGCGAAGGCGTCACCGGCCCCGGTCGGGTCCACCAGAGTCCTGAGCGGGTAGGCGGGCGTCAGGAAGCAGTCGTCGCCGTGGAACAGCGCGGCCCCATACTCTCCGCGCTTGATTATGACGGAGGCCGGTCCCATCGCTTGGATCGCGGCGGCCGATGCACGCAGGCTGGTCTCTCCCGAGATCTGGCGAGCCTCTTCGTCGTTGATGAGGATCGCGTCCCAGCTCCGGATAGTACGGGCCAGCTCGTCAGGGGTGCCTTCGATCCAGTAGTTCATCGTGTCGCCGGCGACAAATCCGCGATTCGTGGCTTGGTCGACGACGGTAGCTTGCAGGCTGGGCTGGATGTTGCCCAGCAGGATCATGGGCGTGTCGCGGTAGGACCGAGGAAGCTTCGGCTGGAAATCCGCGAATACGTTCAAGTCCGTGACCAGCGTGCGGCGCTCGTTCATGTCCTGGGAGTACACGCCCTGCCAGAAGAAGGTCTTGCCCGGGGCGCGTTCCAAGCCCTCTAGGTCGATATTGCGGCGGCGCAGGACCTCTTCGTCTGCCGGGGCGAAGTCGTCGCCCACGACAGCCACCAGACGCACGTTCGTGAAGTGGCTCGCGGCCAGAGCAATGTAGGATCCTGCGCCACCTAGCACGCGGTCTACCTTGCCGCGAGGAGTTTCGATGCCATCGTAGGCAACCGAGCCAACAACGAGGACGGACATGGATTTGACTCTGGCGAGCAGGGGAGGCCCTAGATGTACTCGGCTGCGAGCAGGGCGTATTTTTCGCGGGCGCGGTCGGAGATGGCCTTGCGGTCAGAGATAATCGCGTTCTTGAGAGCCGAGGCGTATGGGCTGGGTGCCGTGGGAATATTGCGGACAGCCTCGACCGCGATCTGCTGGGCATGGGCGGCGTTCTTGGTCAGGTACTCGATGACCGTGTCGACCGTCACGGCGTCGTGTCCCGGATGCCAGCAGTCGTAGTCGGTGACCATCGCGAGCGTGCAATACGACATCTCGGCTTCCCTGGCTAGCTTGGCCTCCTGCAGGTTAGTCATGCCGATGACGTCGAAACCCCAGCTCCGGTACATGTTGGACTCGGCCAGCGTCGAGAACGCCGGCCCCTCCATGCAGCAGTAGGTGCCGCCGCGGTGGACGGTCACGCCGACGTCGCGGCAAGCTTGCTCGGCGACATCGGCCAGCGTCGCGCAGATGGGGTGGGAGAAGGTAATGTGCGCCACCAATTCCTCATCGAAGAACGTAGACGCTCTGCCGCGCGTGCGGTCAAAGAACTGGTCTGGCAGCACGAAGTGAAGCGGCTCGAATTCCTCGCGGAGGGAGCCGACGGCGCTGAACGAGAGGACGTACTCGACGCCTAGCTGCTTGAGGCCATGGATGTTAGCGCGGAAATTCAGGTTGGAGGGCATGATGCGATGCCCGCGGCCGTGCCTGGCTAGGAAGGCAACTTCCCGTCCGGCGATGCGCCCGACGACATAGGCATCGGATGGCGCCCCCCAAGGGGTGTCGATTCGCACCTCGCTGCGATCTTCGAGCGCATCCATGTCGTATAGGCCGCTGCCGCCGATGATTCCGATGCGTGGGCGCATGAATTGACCATTGTAGTGAACGGTTCCGTCGCGCCTCTCGGCATTCGAGTCTAGGGCTTGACAGCCGCAAAGTGCGACAGTGCTAAGTTCAGCTGGACAGAAAGGCCTTCGGATTGCGGATATAGTCCTCTAGTTCCTGACGGCTCATCTCGATTGTCTTCGCTACGCTCAAGACGATGTTCTCCTTTAGGTGCTTCTTCATTGGGATTACCACAGGTCGCGGAGCGCCAGATTTCCTCATGATGTAGTGATCGCCTTTGTGACGATCAAACTCGAAAGACCTGAGTTCTGCTAGCCCCTTAAGTTCTTTCCAATCAAACGGGCGCATGCCTCAGTGTCCCTATGTCTCCGGCCAGCTGAGAGGGGATGAATCCCTCGATGAAGTTCCCCTGCTTGCCAGAAACTAGGTTGAACCGAGCTAGTTCGGCCCCCTTGTGCTCGCTTACTCGGGCTGCCTCGACCTGTGTCTTCCGGATGATCCTGACCCCTTTCCCCGACTCAGGCTCACCAGGCTCCAACCGCTTGAATCCGCATTCCTTGAGCGCGTCGACCAGCACTCCGTGATCGATGCACGATTCGAACCAAAGCTCCACAGCCTCTTGAATAGCCCTCAAGGCTTCCTTCTTCGTATGGGCCTGCGTGACAACATCGATCGGAGGGCACGCGGCTAACCAATCGTGTCCATCGAGCCCCAGCTCGATGGGCAGATTGACTTGGTACTCCACGACTTCCATCTGTTGCAGTATAGCCCTGCGGCACTCCTCAGGCCATTTCGAGACACGATCTAGGCAGCCTCCTTGTCGAGCAAGCATCGGGGTCTCTTCATGACAGTCTGACTGTCAAGCTATGGAGAAGATTCACGAACCGGTTGCTGCGGCAGCGTCAGAAGGGCGTAGATCATCGGACCGGGCGTAGGTTGGTAGTCTGAAGGCTCTGCATGGACCGAGAACTAGTCCTTGTCGGTGCCTTGGCGCTGTTCTGTCTCCGCGATGCCCGGCTGATAGTCTCACGCCCGCGCCTGCTGTTCGCGTTCGTCCCGCTCCTCTGCTTGGCAGCGGGCGCTTGCGGCGTTGTTGCCGAGAACCTGTCCGCGCAGGGAGCGACTGAGCTCCTCGACGATTCCCGGCTCTGGATTCCCGCGTTGCTGTTACATGCGGCGCTTGGACTTCGGGCTGCGCGCAAGTATCGTCGGGGCGGGTCCGCCGATTGGCTCACCGTGTTTCCAACGCCGCTCACGATCGTCGGGCTGACCCTCGGGACCCGTGCCGTCCTAGTCTTCTGGGACGGCGTCGACGGTGTAACCGCGGGTGCCGGGCTCGGCGCGGCCTACGGGTTGTTAGTGGCGCTACTCGTGTTGGCGCTCCGGGGAATGCGTGATGGCGTCGCGGCCCTGCGGTACTCCTCTCTAGCTCACTTCAGCGCGCTGCTGCTCGTGCCGTCCGCGGCCGTGCTGGATACCCCGCTTGCGGCGCAGCCGGTGCATTGGGAGCGGGCTGCACTAGTGTTAGCCTCGATCGCAGCGCTTGTGACGGCCTCGTTCTTCTGGCACCGCTATCGGTGGAAGTAGCTCATTCCTGCCAAGTCACGCTGACAGGTGGCGTGCGACTGCATTGAATGCTCTCGGTCATCCCTGCGGATATGGTGGCACAGGCCGTGTCCGTCGCGGTTCGCACCGCCTCTTCCTCGCTCGTTCCGGAGGCAGTGGCGCAGTTCGAGCGTCCCTGGAACTCCATGCACACCTCGCACGTGAACTGGCGCAGTCCCAGAGAGGAATATACGATCAAGGCTAGCAGTGCCGCGATGACGGCGAAGAGGATGGCGGCAAACACCGGTTTCATCTCATGCCAATTGTACCGACGCAAGTCAATGTCACATCCGAGAGCGCCGAGACCCTAAGAAGGATATCGATCTCATTGGAGAATGGCTCAAACGGTTGAAGAAGGAGTCACGGCAATGAGCCAGCCAGACGGAGATATTCAATCGGTGTATGGCAGCGGCAACGTCTTCCGAGATTTCGGCCGCGCTGATGCG
The DNA here is from genome assembly GCA_022826925.1 of Bryobacterales bacterium. GTDB lineage: Bacteria > Acidobacteriota > Terriglobia > Bryobacterales > UBA6623 > VXMF01. Next base: position 28,384 of record JAJDTX010000007.1, on the reverse strand, counting down.
GACGTACGGCAGACCAAGGCGCTTCTGGCCGCCCGCATCATTGGCATTCTCGACGGCGAAGGGCTTTCAACGCACGAGGCTGAGCGTCGTGCCGGTGTCAGTCATACGGACTTTACCCGCATTCGGAGAGTACAGCTTGACGGCTTCACCATTGACCGTCTGATAACTGTGCTCAACAAGCTTGGACAGCAGGTAGACGTGCAGATCGACGTTCATCCGCGTGTGGCCACTGAAGAAGCACCGGCACGTCCTTGAGAGGCTTGACATGTTCGGATCGAGGCAGAGCGCGACGACGTCGAAGACTCAATTCCTAGGTTCGGTCCACGACTGCCGCGGCAACGCCACAAGGTCAGCTTCACGTGGGTGTGGAGTTAGCTGGCGATCTGGACAGCCGGGCTACGGTTCTATCGCTGCAGAGGGTAGAAGTTCGGTGATTTCAGACGATGAAGCCTTGAGAAGCCTTAAGCCGATGATTCGGACGCAGGACCTTTGCGTCTGGAGTAGCTCGGCGTAGATGCCGGTTAGGATTCCGGAGCTCTCTAAACTGATCGATTCCGCATCCTGATATCGACGGCTTCAAGCTAGGCATTGATCCTTGACCGAGGCGCAAAAGGAAAGGTATTCTGACTAAAGTGACGTTGTGTAGCTCCAAGATGTTCAGTTTGGGCTAGAACAGGCGTCGATTCTAACTGGAGGGCTGATATGAAATTCCTAAGGGCTGAACGCGTACCACTCAAGGACGATGCCGAGCGTAGCGAAAAGTGGGTGCAAGGAATCATTGCAAAAGATCCCTCAATTCTCGGGCTAGGAGATCTCGTGCTGCTGGACGTGGAACGAAAGCAACCACGTGCAGGCCGCCTAGACCTCTTGCTTCAAGACACGGAGACTAAACAGCGATACGAGGTAGAATTGCAACTGGGTCGAACGGATGAAACCCATATCATTCGCACAATTGAATATTGGGACATTGAGAGGAAGAGGTATCCCCAGTATGAACATTGCGCTGTGCTTGTTGCCGAGGACATCACAAGCCGATTTCTAAACGTGGTCTCTCTATTCAACGGAACCATACCTTTAATCGCCATTCAGATGCAAGCTCTCAAGGTAGGCGATAATCTAACGCTCGTATTCACCAAGGTTATGGATGAATTCTCACGTGGGTTCGTTGGTGAAGATGAGGACGCTGAAGCGGCACCGACAGATCGAGCATATTGGGAGAAGAAAGCTACGACATCCACCGTTGGACTAGCTGATCAAATGCTCAAAATCCTACATGATATGGATTCGACGCTTAAGCTGAAATACAATAAGTTCTATATCGGCTTAGAAAAGAACGGACAACCTTACAATTTTGTGATGTTTAGACCGAAGAAAAAACAGCTTGTATTCGAACTAAAGTTACCCCAGTCCGACGATATCGATACGAAGATTGATCATGCGGACCTCAGCACGTTGGAATACAGCAAGCGCTGGGGCACCTATCGCCTTAGTCTGACCCAAGCGCACATTAAGGGGGAAGTGGAGGTCCTTAAGGAATTGTCAAAGCTTGCCTATGATCTTAAGGCCGGTGTATGAAGGACTCATAAGCGTTAAGGGACGGTCCGAGTCCGGTTGCTGGCCGAGGCTGGCACATCCGCAGTTCCGGTTCACACGTTCCGGTTGCGTCGTCGACCTTTTGGCGGATGCAGTCCCTATGGTTCACGATGGGCTTACTGGCGTGGCGGGTCATTTAATGAGTTTGGCGCTGAAGGGCAGGCCGGCACTCTTCGATTGATGGTGTCGCAGGGAAGCCTGACCTCGGGTGACGATTGGCGTCGATACGCCCAAGATTGGCAGCAGGCAGTCTAGGACGACAGTAGGATTATTAATAGTATGGGTGCGCTACCGAAAGGCTCCCGTGCGCCGGACTTCAGCCTCCGAGACGCTGACGGCAGCGAGTTTCAGCTCTACAGCGCCCTTGCGTCGGGGCCCGTGGTTCTGACATTCTTCAAGGCCAGCTGCTCTACGTGCGACTACGCTCTGCCGTACTTGGATCGATTCAACGCGAAGTTGAACGGTTCCGGCACTGCGGTTGCCGTGTCGCAGGACACGCCCGCGGATGCGGAGCGCTTCAATCTGGAGCACGGCTATTCCACAAGGCAGGTGTTCGACACCGAGGAAACGGGATTCGCGGTGTCCGATGCCTACGGTCTCACTAACGTGCCGACGGTGTTCTTGGTTGGAACCGACCGTGTCATCAAGCACACCATGGTGAGTTGGTCCAAGGCGGACGTCGAAGAGCTGGCCGGCAAGCTGGGGCTGAAGTCGCCATTCCTGGCGGGCGAGGACGTGCTCGTCTACCGGCCTGGTTGTGGTTCCCGGAATTAGCTCCGGTCTGCAGCTTACTGGTCGTCTTGGCCGACGCGCCCGGCCAATCCGGAAGGGTTCTCGTGGACTCGTTCCCTACGTCCGTGGCGCAGCGTGGCCGCCAGCCCGACGGATGATTCGCCGTAGCGGTCGCGCAGGGAGTCCACTGCCTGCAAGGCCTTGGCCCACTTGGTATTGCCGTCCGTGTCGAACAGCCTCGGCTGCGTTCCTGGCGCTTTCTGAAGCGAGCCGGCGTAAACGCCGAGCAGACGCACAGCCTTCCCGCGCGCGTAGTTGCGTTCGTACAGATCCCTGACGGTCTGTAGCAAGACGCTGTCCAACTGGGTCGCTTCATCGAGGGTCTTCGCCCTCGTCTGCGTCGAGAAGTCTGAGTAGCGGATCTTGATCTGCACCGTCTTGGCCCACAGGGATTGCTCGCGCAACCGTCGCCCTACGAGTTGCGTCAGCTTCGCGATCGTGGCATTGACCAATACAGCATCGAGCGTGTCTTCCGGGAAGGTCGTCTCGTGGCTGATGGACTTCGGATCGGTTTGCTCCGCGAACTCCTGGCTGAACCAGGCCCCGGCATCGCGCCCGAGCGCCTTGCCGGCCAGGTCTGCCCCCGCCTTGCCCAGGTGGGTTTCCAGAAACGATTCTCCTCGCTCGGCAGCTTCGCCAATGGTGCGTATTCCCAGCGACGCAAGTTTCTCCCGAGTGACCTTGCCGACGCCCGGGATGCGGCCGATCTCGAGCGGGGCCAAGAATTGGGGTTCAGCGCCGGGCCGGACAAACAGGATTCCGTTCGGCTTTGCCAAGGCGGAGCAGATCTTTGCCACCAGCCGCGACGTCGCCATGCCGATCGAACAGGGCAGGCCGGTCTCGTCCTTGACAGCCTTGTGCAAGGCGTCCGCCGCAGCGAGCGGCGGTCCGAGCAGGCGCTCGGTTCCGCTGAGGTCAAGGTAGGCTTCGTCGATGGACGCCATCGATACTAGGGGCGAGAACTGCCGCAAGGTCTTGCCGACCCGTTTGGAATACTCTAGATATCGTTCAGGATGTCCTTCTAAGAAAATAGCTTGTGGACATCTGCGAAAAGCTTCCCGCAGTGGCATCGCCGAGCGCACGCCGAACTTGCGGGCCGCGTAAGATGCCGCTGCGACCACGCCGCGCTCGTCCGGCTTGCCGCCCACCACGACTGGGCGCCCCTTGAGGGAGGGATCGGACAGCTCTTCCACGGATACGAAAAAAGCGTCCATGTCGACATGGAAGATCACTCGCCCATCGGGGTCCTTGGTCATCGTCGGCTGACGTGTTCATTGTCTACGATAAAAAAGCGAAGATCAAGCTCCCTAGCCTTGCGGATCCCGATTCTTTTCGTGGTTCCCACTGCGACTTCGGGCTCCTTGCGTGGCACGCGGATGCTGAGCGGCTCGCCGAGCAGATCCGCTCCGTAAGCTTCCATCCCGATCCCCATCGCTTGGGTCAGCTTTGCCGGCCCGCTAGCGATCTGGTCCGCCCGCCGAGCGGCCACGCGGCGAGAGCGCATGACTTCGATTCCGCAAACCGGCTCCATGGCGCGGACCAGCACGCAGCCGGGCGTCCCTCCGGGCTCGGCCACGACGTTCAAGCAGTGATGCAAGCCGTAGATCTTGTAGACGTAAGCATGGCCGGGATCACCGAAGATGACCCGCGTCCGGGCTGTCCGGCCCGCGCTACTGTGCGCGGCCGGGTCGTCTTGGCCGAGATAGGCTTCCACCTCGACGATCACCCCAGCCAAGAGACCCTCGTCGGTGCGATGCAGCAAGACCGTGCCGAGCAGGCTCCGCGCCACTTCGACGGTCGGCCGGGCGTAGAACGACCGAGCGGGCAGCCGTGTCGCTGCGAGCAACTCCGAGGGAGCGATCTCCGACATGGTCGACGGGCGGGCCTAGGCTGCCAGGCCAAGCCGTCGCAACAAGGCTTCGGGATCCGGGTCCCGGTCCATGAAGTCCCGGAACAGGTCTTCCGGCTCGGCGCTGTCGCCCTTCTCCAAGATGCTGCGGCGGAACGCCTCGCCGGTCTCGGAGTTGAAGATGCCTTCGCGTGCGAAGCGCGTGAAGGCATCGGCGTCCAGCATCTCTGACCACTTGTACGAATAGTAGCCGGCACCGTAGCCGACCGGGCTGGAGAACAGGTGCGTGAAGCCCGCGACCATCGCATAGTCCTGGGGCAGGGGCGCGGGAGAGTGAGCCTGCAAGATGCCGCGCGAGTACTCCATGACGTCGCCGGCCCTCGCGGGATCGAACTCGATGTGCAGTGCGAGATCTAGGCTGGCGAAGCCCAGCTGCCGCATCTGTCCGTTCGCGCTGCGGAAGTTCTTGGCCCTCTTCATCTTGGCCAACAATTCTTCAGGGATCGGTTGGCCTGTCACATGGTGCTTGGCAAACATGTCGAGAGCTGCGCGCTCCCAGCACCAGTTTTCCATGATCTGGGAGGGTAGCTCCACCCAATCCCAGGCCACGTTCGTGCCGGCGAGGCTCTTGACCTCCACCCTGCTTAGCAAGTGGTGCAGCAGGTGGCCGAACTCGTGAAAGATCGTCTCCACCTCGCGATGAGTCAGCAGGGCCGGCTTGTCGCCGGTCGGGGGGGTGAGGTTGCCGCAGTTGAGTCCGAGGTGCGGCGAGAATCCATCGCCAGTCGGCTCGCCGGTGATCAGCGAGTCCATCCAGGCCCCTCCGCGCTTGTTCTCGCGCGGGAAGTAGTCGGCATAGAAGGAGCCAAGATGGCTGCCATCGGAGTCTAGGAGCGCGTACGAGTCGACGCGCTCGTCCCACACGGGCACTCCTTGGCGGCGCTCGACGCTCACGCCGAACAGTCGCTGAGCCACGTCGAACAACCCGGCGAGAACCCCCTCGTAGGGAAAATACGGGCGCAAGTCCTCCTCGTCGAAGTCGTAGCGCTCCTTGCGGAGCCGCTCAGCTTGGTAGGCCACGTCCCAAGGTGCTAGCTCGCCGCCGCTGAAGTCTCGCAACTCTTGGTTCTCGCGCTCGAACGCAGCTTGCGTGCGACGCCTGAGCTCGTTGACGAACGCTAGGGCACTGGAGCCCGATTTCGCCATTCGATCCTCCAGGACTAGGTCCGCGAAGTCCGTGTAGCCGAGGAATTCGGCCTTCTCTCTGCGGAGTGCGAGGATACGGCCGATGTTCTCTCGATTGTCGAATTCGCCAGATGCGGCCCGTCGCGAGTACTCGCGGTACAGCGTTTCCCGCACGGCCGCGTCGTCGAGGTATGTCATCACTGCCAGGTAGCTCGGTGCCTGAAGAGTGAAGCGCCAGCCATGCAGTCCCTTGCTCTCTGCGCTCTCGCGTGCCGCTTCAATGGCTGTCGCGGGCAGACCGGCAAGGTCCGCCTCGTCGTCGATGACCAGTTCGAAGGCATTGGTTGCATCCAGCACGTTCTCGGAAAACTTGGTCGTCAACTTGGCGAGTTCGACGTTGATCTCCAGCAGCCTCGCCTTGCCCTCCGGATCGAGTTCGGCTCCGCTGCGCCGAAAGCTGTCGACGGTCTTTTTCAGCAATCTCTTGCGCGTTGGGGAGATGGCTTGGGCCTCCGATGATGCGGCGAATTCCTTAAGGCGCGTCCAGACACCCTCGTTCAGCGGGATACCGGAGAAGAACGCGCTGACTTTCGGCTGCACGGTGTTGAATGCCGTCCGCAATTCCGGGTACGTGGCCACGGATTCCAGATGGCCCACGACGCCCATGGCGTAGCCGAGCTTTTCTCCGAGCGATTCCAGAGATCCCAGCGTGCGGTCGTAGGTGGCCGGGTGGTCGTCTTCCGCCACAGCGGCGAGAGCAGCTTCGGCTTCGGCCAGCAACTGGTCGATCGCTGGCTCGACATGCTCGGCGCGGATGGTGTCGAACGGAACGTCGAACTGGATCTCGACTAACGGGTTTGTCATGAGAATCTGAATCCAGAGTATCAGCGCGCCAAGCGGTTACTTGGCGCACAACGCCGGTGGACGGCAGCTGGCTTCAGGCGGGGATTGGATTCGGAAGTTCAGGCACACTAGGATGAGTGCCCGCCGTTCGATTCACAAAGGCCCACGGGGCAGGCAACGATTTCGTGATCGTTGAACGCTGCGAGCTCTCCGAGATCGGCATCGGGGCCGAAGCCTTGCCGGACTTCGCCACCAAGATCTGTGACCGCCGCTACGGGGTCGGAGCGGACGGCCTGGAAGTCGTCAGTCCCGCCAGCGATCCACAGGCCATTGCCCGGTTGCACCTCTGGAACAGCGATGGCAGCGAGGCCGAAATCTCCGGCAACGGGACGCGCTGCGTCGCCGCCTATTTGAGCGAAGTTCGCGACGCACCCGACCGATTCGCTATCGAGACCGCTGCCGGATTGCGCGAGATCGAGCGTACGCTGGCCAGTGCTCCGCGCTATGAGTTCCGGATGACGACTGCCGAATCAGAATGCAAGGTGCTGGCAGCCATGCCAACCGGGGAGGGTGCCAAGCTGGGCGGCGAAATGACCGCCGTCCACGTAGGGAATCCCCAGTTCGTGGTCCGCGTGGAGCGTCTAGACTTCGACTGGCAGACATGGGGGCCGATCTTGGAGCGGGACCCGCGCTTTCCCGAAGGCACCAATGTTTCGTTCGTGACGGTCAGCCACAGGGGCCGCCAGGCGCCGACACTGGAAGTCCGCTTCTGGGAGCGGGGCGCCGGGGCCACGCTGAGCTCGGGCACGGGGTCGCTCGGCGCGGCTCTTGCGGCTCGCCACCACGGTTGGATCACCGACAGGGCGCGCATCCTCACCGAGGGAGGGGAGATGTACGTGGACTGGGAGGCCGGCATGCGCCTGACCGGTCCGGCTGTGATTGTGTCACGCGGAAGCTATGAGATCGAATGAGCCAGCCTTGCAGCGGTCTGAGCGGGTAAGCGAGGTGCCCGAGAGACGTCGCAATCGCGATCTGCCATTCTAGATGCGATGAGACTGGCTTGGCTCTTTCTTCTGATCCCTGCGATCGCCTTGGCCCAAGGCGTCGAGGATGGCCGCGTCACGCAAGGGCTTGCCGTGGAGTCTTTCTCCTGCGGAAAGCTCGCTCGAGAGTGCTCCGGGCCCGCTCGCCGGTTCATCGAAGCCCGCTGCGGCATCGTGGTCGCCGAGGACGGCACGCGGATCCAAGTTCCGACGGTACCCGCCGAGGGGCCCGATCCCACGGACCTGTACAACGACTGCGGCGGACCCGGCCACAATCCATCGCACATCGAAGACCTCCAGACCGTCGAGATTGATGCGGACGGCGACGAGGTCACCGGCTTTGTGTTCGGGGACAACTACTACGAGCTGTACGTCAACGGCCAGATCGTGGCCCGCGATCCGGTCGGTTTCGTGCCGTTCAACTCCGGCGTCGTGCGCTTCAAGGCCAAAGGCCCTCTCACCTACGCTGTCAAGCTGGTCGACTGGGGCACGCACTTGGGAGTGGGCATGGAATACGACCGCTGGAACGTCGGAGACGGCGGGTTCATCGCCGCGTTTAGCGACGGCACCGAGACGGGCGCGGCTTGGAAGTGCAAGGCGTTCTACATCAGTCCGCTTGAAGACGTCAGCTGTGTCAAGCCGGGCCCGGACACTTCCGGCTGCCCGGAACGGCCGGCGTGCGTCGAGCGCGACCCGGCCTCTTGCCGGGCCTTGCACCTTCCCGTGCCGGAAGACTGGGCGGAACCGGGCTTTGACGACAGCGATTGGCTACCGGCCACGACCTATCCCGCAAGCGCGGTCACGAACCAGCGCGCCTATAGCGGATACGTGGAGAAGTTCGGCTCGGCGGAGTTCATCTGGTCACGCAACTTGGACCAAGACAACTTGGTCTTATGTCGCGGCCGCGCAGCAGGCGAGCGGTAGCGTCTGGGCATCCGGCTGCCGCTGCCGGGCGCGTGCGCTAGTCGATGTGCTGAACCGGCGCGCCGTTGACGATGCGAAGTCCCCTGCGTCCGTTGAGGATCGCGACCAAGTCTTCCCCTACCAAGTCCACGGCGCGCGGGTCCAAGATGGCGCTTCGGCGCAGAGTCTCGACATTCTTGAACTCGCCCCGCAGCAGTTCGACCATCCTGTCGCTATCGACCAGCAGCCGCACGGGGATCTGGTTGTCGGCTGCCAGCGTGTTGAGGAAGCACTTCAGCACCACTAGAGCCGCAGCTTCGGTCGCCGTGGTCGTCGGCTTGCGCTTGGCCGGCTCATAGTCATCGGCGGGTTGGTCAATGCCCTTGCGGATCGCGCCCAGAATGCGCTTGACGCCATCGGAGTTCTTGATGCCGCCAAGCCCCCGGAAATCAGCGAGTTGTTCGCGCGTGGTCGGTCGCGCGGTGGCGAGCTTGACCAGGATCTTGTCTTCGGAGATCCACTTGCGAGGCACGTCCGAACGCTGAGCGGTTGATTCGCGCCACGCGATCAGCTCACGCAGCACGCTGAACGTCGTCGGGCCGAGACGCCTGCCGTCTGCGAGCTTGCGGGCCAGCGCGTCGGCATCGAAATGCGCCTTGGCAAAGTGCCCTCCGCGGGCCGACAGTTCCAAGGCCCAATCCGTTCGGCCTAGGTCGCCAAGCCGCTCGCTAAGGACATCGGCCGCCCTGGGAAGATGCGCCACATCTTCCGCGGCGTAGCGGAGCATCGCTTCGGAGAGGGGCCGCTTGAGCCAGTTCGTGCGGCTGTATCCCTTGGCGATGTCGATGCGCAGGAGCTTGTGCAAGAGCTTCGACAAGCCGACCTGCTCTCCCATGCCAATCAGCGCTGCGGCTGCGGAGGTGTCGAGGACCGGCTCCGCGACCACGCCGTAGGCCATGTTCAGGCAGATTTGGTCCTGGTCGACCGCGTGTGCGACCTTCAGGGTCTCCGGCGCAACGAAGACATCCAGTAGAGGCCGCAGGTCCCTCGCGGCGAGGCGCACGGGATCGATCAGCCACGTCTGCTCGAAATCCGCCACTTGGATCAGGCCCAAGTGCGGCGAGTAGGTCCGCTCCCAGAGAAACTCGGTGTCGAACGCGATCAGGCGCTGGCCCTGGAGGCGCTCCGCCAGCGAGCGAACCTGATCAGGCGTGTCGACGTAAGGGATGGCACCGTCAGACGAATTGTTGTCGATTCGGGGCAATTAGCTTCGTGTCTGCCAGTGTAAGTGCGACCTGTCCAGATTAGCACCAAGGAGCGCAGCCCTTTGATTCGGCCGCGCAAGCCACTCGAACGAGAACCCGGCCGGCAGCGCTCGTGTTGGCGGCGACACGATCAGCAGCAGTGCTCCGGGGCTAGCGCGCGAACTGGCCCGACGCTTTCGCGCTAAGCCAGTCTGAGGAGATCCCGAACCCGCTCATGATGACCGCGCCGAGGGCGACATTCCACAGCACGACGAGAACCAGCCACCCAACGATCGGAACGAGTTGCACGACAGCTACCAACAGCCCCCCGGACATGGTGGCGAGCACAGGACGTGTGCTCGGAAGCAGGTTCCGCCCGATCGCGAATGCCAGGCCGCAATAGCCGATGACTGAGACGACCGGGAATAGCAAGACCATCGGCAGCGACACCGGTAAGAGCATGGACATCATCAAGCCGATCACGGCCAGGCCGAAGCAAGTGCCGAGACCGACGAGGAAGCAAGCCGCGGGGGTTCGCGTGCAGGCGTCCGCCATCACTGTCAGGCGCTGGACACCCAGCAACATGTAGCCAAGCAAGCTCAGCGCCAGCACGGTCGCGAGCGCGAGCAGGGCGAGCAGGAGCAATCCGCCCACCACTCCCGAGATCAACATCCGGCCGATCGACGGTGTGCCCAGTCGCGTTACGCTTCCCGCAACGCTGCCCGGCGTGAGGCCGTTCTGCTGCCCTAGCACGGTCCATGCATCGCCGCCGATCCGCACGTCGCTTCCGCCGACCTCGAGATCGCCCATCACCGTGACGGCATTGCCGCCCATGTCGTCCTCGAGATGCAAGGTCCCGCCGACCACGAGTGCGCTGCCTCCGATCGGGCCCGATGACATCACCGACCCGCCCAGGACCACTGCATTACCCTTGATCTCTCCCTCATTATGGAGTCGGCCTAGCAGGAGCAGGGCGCTGTCGTTGACCACCCCTTCCACATGGATCGAGCAACCAATGCAAGTGGTCTGCTCTAATACCTCGTCCGGCGCGACATGGATGGACTCCAGGACCATCACGCGCCCCGAGGCGGCTTGGAGAGGACTCGCTGCGAGCAGGGCACTCGCCAGCGCGAAGAGTGCAAGGGCCGTGCGAATCCGCGAACCGCTCACGAGCCTCATGCTATACCAAGGCTCGCATATGCAGGCGCCGCGCTGCCATGCAGCGCTGTTAGAACGCGCTGTTTCAAAGACAGCTAGTGCCGCATCTGGAGGCAGGCCAGCCCAAGCAGCAACCTTCGCAGCCCGAGATCCCGACCCTTGGGGGCGTACCACTCGCTCGGGGCGTGCACGTTGCCACCGAAACCGCCGCAGCCGATCGCGGCCGCCGGTATGCCCGCCGCCAGCGGGACGTTTGCATCGGTGGAGGAGCAGTCCGACACCGAGGGGATCCGCAGATGGAAGTCGACAGCGTGGAAGCACTCCGCAACGGGATTTCTGGGCAGCGGCGGAGCTGCGGGCCGGTTTCCGATCTCGCGCAAGACGCATCCCAGACGGCCGCCTGACGCGTTCTGGTTCTCGGCAGCGACAGCCTTGCGGGCTGCTTCCTCGACGGCTTGCTGGACGCGCCGGATCTCGGCCGGGTTGACCGAACGCACATCGATCTTGGCCGAGGCTGAGGTCGGGATCGAATTGACGCTCGTGCCGCCTTGGACGATTCCCACGCTGAGCGTCGTCTTGGGCTGCGACGGCAGGCGCGCTCGCGTCATTCGAGTGATCGCCCCTGCCAGGGCATGGACGGGGTGAGGAGCCCCGAAATCGTTCCAGCTATGGCCGCCCGGTCCGTCGATGACCAACTCGAAGCGCTTGCTTCCGAGCGCTGCGTCAGTGATATGGTTCAACGAAGCGCCGTCCATTACCAGATAGCGGTCGATCCTCTCCGCGTAGGCCGAGTCTTCGACAAGATAACGGATTCCCCGCAGGTTGCCCTCGCCCTCTTCTCCGACATTCGCCACGAGTAGCACGTTCCGCTCCGGGTTCTCGACCAGCGGATCGGATAGCAGCCTGGCCAGGCCCAGCAGGGTCGCAAGGCCAGCTCCGTTGTCGGTCACTCCTGGCCCCGTAATCGTCCCGTCCGGCTTGACACGGACGTCGTCCGGAGCAGACGGCGCCAGGATGGTGTCCATGTGCGCGGTGACCGCAACGTAGGGCAGGCGTGTGGAATGGACGAGGGGGACCACCACGTTTCCGGCGTCGTCGATGCTAGGACGGTGGCCCAATTCGGAAAAAACTGCTGATAAGTGCTCGCCCCTGGCTCTCTCGGCGAAGGTGGGAGCCGGCACTTTGCACAGCTCTACTTGCTGCTTGTTGATCCAGCCGAGGTGGTGTTTTGTACGCCGCCAAGCACGACCAACGCCTGCGAGCGCGGTCGCGTCGGCGACGGATCTCGGCCAACTCAAAGCCCCGAGATCAGGCGCCGAGACCGTGAGCCGGGGCTGCACCAGCACAGTCTGGAGTTTAGCAATCGCTAGGATCTCCGCCCCGTGCCGCGAGCGTGCTAAGTTGCATTTGTGAAGAGTATTGGCCCACGTGCGCGGTGCATTGGCTGGCTGCGCAGTCCGATTCTAGCCTTCTTGGTCGCCGCCCTGGCTGCGAGCTCCCTAGCGTTCGCGGAGTACACGGCGGACTGGGAGTCGTTGGATTCGCGGCCCACTCCCGAGTGGTTCCTCGATGCCAAGCTTGGGATCTTCATCCATTGGGGCGTCTATTCCGTGCCGGCCTACGCTTACCCTGATTCGTACTCAGAATGGTATTGGCATTCGCTGCGGGCGCCGCTGGAGGGGCGTAACGAGCGCCAGCGCCGCAACGCGCTGGCGACGCGGGAATTCCACAACCGGGTCTATGGCGAGCAGTTCGCCTACCGGCAGTTCGCCCCCGAATTCAAGGCAGAGCTGTTCGATCCCGAGCAGTGGGCAGATCTCTTCCGCAAGGCCGGCGCCGGCTACGTGGTGCTGACCTCCAAACATCACGACGGCTTCGCGCTCTGGCCCAGCAAGGATGCCAACCGCACTTGGGGCCGCCCTTGGAACAGCGTGGATGAAGGCCCCCGCCGCGACTTGCTGGGAGACCTCGGAAGTGCGGTCAGGGATGCCGGGCTCAAGATGGGGTTCTACTACTCGCTCTACGAGTGGTTCAACCCGCTCTGGCTGCAGGATCGAGACCGCTACATCCAAGAGCACATGATTCCCCAGTTCAAGGATGTGGTCAGCCGCTACCGGCCTGCGTTGATTTTCAGCGACGGAGAATGGGACTTGGAGCACGAGCGCTGGCAAAGCACGGAATTGCTGGCCTGGCTGTTTAACGAGTCGCCGAGCCGCGACGAAGTGGTGATCAATGACCGCTGGGGGAAGGGCATTCGACACGAGCACGGAGGCTACTACACAACCGAGTACGGGGCCGGCATGGCCGACGGGACGCATGCTTGGGAAGAGAACCGGGGAATCGGGCACTCGTTCGGCTACAACCGCAACGAGCCTATCGACAACTACATGACCGCCAAGCAGCTGGTCTGGGTGTTGGTGGACTTGGTCAGCCGGGGCGGGAATCTGCTATTGGATGTCGGCCCCACCGGAGACGGTCGCATTCCACTGCTGCAACAGCAGCGCCTACTGGAACTGGGAGCGTGGCTTGAGGTCAACGGCGAGGCCATTCATGGCACTAGGCCATGGCGGATCCCTGCCCAATGGACGACTGGGGAGCGACCTATCCAAGAGTACAAGCAGTACCGCCAGCAGTACGACATCCTGCGAGTGGCCGGCCTAGAACCGGACGGCGACAGGGCCCGCAAGATGGTATTTTTCACTCGCAAGGGCGCTGACCTGTACGCAATCCTGCCTGGCTTTCCCTCCGGGCCCGTCACGTTGGAGGGTGTCTCGGCGCCGACGGGAGCGCGTGTGACCATGCTGGGCTTGAGCGGGGACTTGGAGTGGCGGCCATCGCAGGCCGGCTTGCAGATAACGCCGCCCGCGATCGCTCCCGACGAGTTGCCCTGTCGTCATGCCTTCGTGTTCAAGATCGCCGGCGGCGCGTCGTCGTCTGACTAGGCAAGCGTCACATGGACAAGACTTTCGATGTAGTGGGCGTTGGCCTCAACGCCACGGACACCCTACTATTGGTTCCGCAGTTTCCCGCCTACGGCGGCAAGGCGCCGTTCGTGCGGGAGATCCGCTCTCCGGGAGGACAGGTCGCCAGCGCCATGGTGGCTTGCGTCAAGCTCGGGCTGAAGACGAAGTACATCGGCAGCGTCGGAGATGACGATGGCGGCCAGATCCTGCTGCAGAGCCTGTCCGAGTCGGGCATCGACATCTCCCACGTGCAATTGCGGGCCGGCTGCCCGAACCAGTCTGCCTACATCGTCATCGACCAGACGACGGGGGAACGCACGATCCTTTGGCAGAGGCCGGATTGCTTGAAGATCGTGCCGGAACATATTGAACCCGAACAGATTACGTGTGCTCGCTTGTTGCATATCGATGGTCACGACACAGCGGCGGTTGAACACGCCGCGCGCATCGCGCGCCAGCACGAGATTCCGGTCACGGTGGATGTGGACACGATCTATCGCGGGTTCGACCGAGTGCTGCCCTATGTGGACTACCTGATCGCCAGCACCAACTTTCCCGTGGAATGGACCAGCGAGCGGGATCCCTTCTTGGCCCTCGAGCTGATCCAGAGAGAATACGGCATGCGCGTTGCGGCCATGACGCTGGGGCCGCACGGCGCCTTGGCGCTGGTGGGAGACAAGTACATCTACTCTCCGGCCTTCGTCGTCAACTGCCGCGACACCACCGGTGCGGGCGATGTATTCCACGGCGCCTTCTGCTATGCAATCGTGGAGGGGTATTCGATCGAGGACGCGCTGTCGTTCTCCAACGCCATGGCCGCGCTGAACTGCAAGGAACTCGGGGCGCAGGGCGGCATCCGCGGCGCGGACGCGGCGCGCGATCTGATCGCGACGGGCGAACGTCGGGTCAACGCGGACTTCTTGGTCAGGGCAGCTGCTAGCTGAGGGAGGCTCGGGACCATGATTCCGCTGCGCGACCTGACCCCTCGCCAGCGGACGCCTTTCGTGGCGTGGACCTTGGTGCTCGCCAACGCGGCGATCTTCGTCTACCAGTACTTCGTTCTAGACCCGGGACGGGCCCAGGCGGTCTTCCTGGCGTCGTTTGCCGCAGTGCCGGCGAATATCGGGGCAGCGGTTGTTGGGCAGGAATCGCTGGTGGGCGGGCTGATGCCGCTGGTGACGTCAATGTTCCTGCACGGCGGCTTTATGCACCTGCTCGGCAACATGTGGTTCTTGTGGATCTTCGGCGACAACGTCGAGGACGAACTGGGGCACTTCAAGTTCTTGCTGTTCTACCTCGCCTGCGGGGTGCTGGCGACCCTGGCCCACTTTGCAGCCGAGCCCTCGTCGACCATCCCGCTGGTCGGGGCGAGCGGAGCCATCGCTGGGGTCATGGGGGCGTACTTGATGCGGTTCCCGCACTCGCGGGTCGTTGTCTTGCTGCCGCTGTTCGTATTCTGGACAACGTTTCAACTGCCGGCGTTTGTCATGTTGCTGTACTGGTTCGCGATTCAGGTGCTCAACGGGACCGCCGGTTCCAGCGGGGGCGGCGTGGCTTGGTGGGCCCATGCGGGTGGCTTCGCCATCGGCGCCGTCCTGGCGCTGTACCTGACCCGAGGGCGGCCCAGACGATCATTGCAGGCCTACTAGATCGCGGCTGCTCGGGCCGAGCCATCCCGGCAACGAGGCGCCGGCGCGGCTGTCATACTGGATGTTTGGATGCCCCGCGTCACGTTCTACTCCCGCCCGGGCTGTCACCTCTGCGATGATGCGCGCAGACAGTTGGAACTGGCCGAGCCTGATCTGGAGATTGAAGAGATAGACGTAGATTCCGACCCCGATCTGCGCCAGCGCTATGGCCTTGACATCCCGGTGGCGGTGGCCGGAGAGCGCGAGCTCTTCCGGCACCGCTTCACTCCCGCGGCGCTGCGCGTGCTGCGGAACGCTTGAACAACAATGACAACTTCTGAAGGCTCAACAGAGTACGCGGTCGAACTAGCCACGTCGAATATTCGCTTTGGGGCGGGGGTAACCCGAGAATTGGGGCCCGATCTGGCGGATCGGGGGATCCGGCACGTTCTTTTCTTGACCGATCCGTTCCTGAAAGACCTGCATCCGGTGCAGGTCGCCTTGGCATCGCTCGACGACGAGGGCGTCCGCGCTACGGTCTTCTCGGACGTGTCTGTCGAACCCACCGACGCCTCCTTCCAGGCCGCTATCCGAGTTGCCAGCGAGATCGAGCCCGACGCGTTCGTCGCGGTCGGCGGCGGATCGACCATCGATACGGCCAAGGCCGCCAATCTGTATTCCACCTACCCTGCGGAGTTCCTGACCTACGTCAATCCTCCGATCGGCAGGGGCGTGCCGGTGCCAGGTCCGCTCAAGCCCCTGTTCGCGATTCCAACCACGGCCGGAACGGGCAGCGAGACGACGGGAGTGGCGATCTTTGATCTGGTCGAGATGCATGCCAAGACCGGCATTGCAGATCGCGGCTTGAAGCCGACGCTGGGGTTGCTCGATCCGGATAACACCCGGACACTGCCTCCCGCCGTGGCCGCGTCGACCGGCTTGGACGTGCTCTCGCACGCGATCGAGTCGTACACCGCCCTCGATTACCGCACCCGGGCCGCTCCGCAGCGCCCCAAGTTTCGGCCTGCGTACCAAGGCGCCAATCCCATCAGCGACTTGTGGGCGTTGCAGTCGTTGCGCATGGTGAGGAGCTATCTGCCCCGGGCGGTATCCGACCCGTCTGATGACGAGGCGCGCGGGATGATGCTGCTAGCAGCTGCGTACGCCGGCATCGGCTTCGGGAACGCGGGCGTCCACTTGCCCCATGGGATGTCCTATCCGGTGTCGGGAATGGTGCGCGACTTTCGCATGCCGGGGTATCCCACCTCGCACGCGATGGTTCCGCATGGGGCCTCCGTGATCTTGAACGCACCGGCGGTGTTCCGCTTCACCGCGCCGGCCAGTCCTCAGCGTCATCTCGAAGCCGCCGCAGCGATCGGAGCCGACGTGTCGGACGTTCGCCAGGAGGATGCGGGCGAGGTGCTAGCTGACACCATCACTGGCTTGATGCGCGAGCTGGAAATGCCAAACGGGCTTCAGGCCATTGGCTATACGGAGGCTGACATTCCGGAGTTGGTCGAAGGGACGCTGCCCCAGCATCGCGTGACGAAGATCTCGCCTCGTAGGTTTTCCAACGACGATCTGGCCGAGATGTTTCGGGACGCCCTGCGCGCTTGGTAGCCGAGGGCCTTCATTCAACCATCTGGCGCGCTAGGATGGCGGCGCCCTGCGTCACGACGCTTTCCCGTAGGCGGGAGGGTAGGATCTCGTAGCTTTCGCGGAAATAGGGCACCACGTAGCCGTGCGTCTGGTCTCGGATCAGTTCGAGCAGGCGTGGCGTCGCCGTGCCCAGGCCTCCTCCGATCACGACTCTCTCTGGGACTAGGAGGTTGATCGTCGCGCCGAGCGCTCTGGCCAGCCGGTTGGCCGAGACACCCATCACTTCCGAGGCGAAGTTGTCGCCGCCCTCCCACGCTTGAATGACCTGAACGCTACTGATTCCCGTCGGCCCGGTTTCGCTGAATAGGGCCGAAGACTTCCAAGACTCGTACGAGGACCGCGCCAGGGCGGCGGCCAGCTTCGCCAGGCCCGGCCCCGAGCAGTGCGCCTCGACGCAGCCCTTGTTTCCGCAGCAGCATTCGGGACCGGACTCATCGACGACGATATGGCCGATTTCGGCTTCTCCAAGGTCACCGAACCGTTGGATCCTGCCCTCGAGGACGTAGCCGCCGCCGACGCCCGTGCCGAGGGTGACGTAGAACACTGAGCGAGCCCCGACACCGGCGCCAAAGTGCGCCTCGGCCAGAGCGGCGAGCTTGCAGTCGTTTTCGACGACCACGGGGGCTCCGAAGCGGCCTTCCAACTCGGCGGCGACGTTGACTTCTTCCCAGCCGTCCTCGTGGAGGCACATGTGCGGGCTGTTGGTAGATCGGCGCACCGTGCCGCCGAATCCGAAGCCGATCGCGCGCAGCCCTGTCGCTTGCGGCGACTCGGATAGCATCTGCTCGGCGGCGGCTACGATACGCGCGAAGCTGTTCGCTGCCCGGGCGGACGGGTCCCGCCGGATGGATGTGGTCGTGTGGAGTTTGCCATCGCCGCCAGCGAGCCCGGCGACAAGCTTGGTCCCGCCCGTCTCGAAGGCTAGGAATGCCGCGTCGCCGGTCACTGGTTGTCCCGTAGCCATGCGAGCATGGCGCGGAAGGCGCGCCCGCGGTGGCTGTGCTGCCACTTCGCGTGGGCGGGGGTGAGCCCGAAGCTCGCGCGCAGCGGCGGACAGTAGAACAGGGGATCATAGCCGAAGCCCAGGCTGCCCGAATGCCGCCGGAGGATTCTCCCCTCGACCGTCCCTCGGAACGTTTCTGCAAGCCTGCCGTCATGCAGCACGGCGATCGTGCAGACAAATCTGGCCGTGCGCCTCTCCGGCGGAACGCGGGCCAGGCTGCGCAGCAGAAGCATGTTGTTTTCCCTGTCGCTGGCCGCCGGGCCGGCGAAGCGCGCAGAGTGGATACCCGGTGCCCCACCCAGAGCGTCGACCTCCAGCCCGGAATCGTCGGCGAAGAGCCATGCGGCCGGATTCGCCCGGTGGTAGCACAGCGCCTTCTGCAGCGCATTCGCCTCGAACGTCGCACCCGTCTCTGGACAGTGCACGGCCGGGCAGCCCGCAATCGAGACATCCGCTCCAGAGGCGAGTCGAAACTCCCTCAGCTTGCCGCGGTTCGACGTGGCGCAGACCAGTTCGAGCATGGACTATAGGGCGACGAGGTCGCGCTGGGCTGCGACGAGGCCTTCGATGCCTTGCTCGGCCAGGCGCAATTGCGCGTCGAACTGTTCCCTGTCGAACGTGCTGCCCTCGGCGCTGGCCTGCAGTTCGACGAATTCGCCGTCGGAGGTCATCACCACGTTCATGTCCACGTCTGCTCGGGAGTCCTCTTCGTAGCAAAGGTCCAGCATCGGCACGCCGTCCACGATGCCGACACTGATTGCGGCTACGTAGTGCCGCAAAGGGGAAGCAGCGATGACGTTGAACTTCAGGAGTTCTCTTATGGCGAAGGCCATGGCCACCCAGCCGCCCGTGATTGCCGCCGTGCGCGTGCCGCCATCAGCCTGCATCACATCGCAGTCGACGGTGATGGTGCGCTCGCCGAGCTTTTCCATATCCACCGCCGTCCGCAGCGAGCGCCCGATCAGCCGTTGGATCTCAAACGTGCGGCCCGACGGCCGGCCTTGCGCTCCTTGGCGCGGAGTCCGAGTTGAAGTCGATCTTGGCAGCATGCCGTATTCCGCCGTCACCCAGCCGCGTCCCGCGCCCCGCAGGAAGGACGGGACCCTATTCTCGACCGTCGCCGAGCAGATGACCTTGGTGTTGCCCGCTTCGATCAGCGCCGAGCCCTCGGCCGTTGCCAGGATGCCGGGCTGGATGCGCGTTTGTCTGGGCTGTTCCGGCCTCCTGCCGTCGATTCGCATGAATTCTCATTCTCTCCCAACCGCGCGGCGCTGCAATCTGCCGGGATCTGGTGCATCCAGTCTGCGTTGGAACAATGTAGCGCTCGGTATAGTACGCTAACGCTAGCGATTCGCATGTGACGGGCGCCCGTCCCTCTATGAATCTGCCGAACCTATTGACGCTATCGAGGATCTTCCTCGTGCCGCTGCTCGTGGCGGTCTTGCTGCGCAAGAGTGCCGTCGAACTCGATACCGGCTGGGTCGTCTTCACCCGGGAGGCCATCGCGCTCGCCATATTCCTTGCCGCGGCGCTGACGGACCTGCTGGACGGCTACCTCGCCCGGCGCCGGCGCCAGGTCACCACGTTCGGCAAGCTCCTCGACCCCATCGCCGACAAGGTGCTTGTGTCCGCCGCCCTGATTTCCCTAGTCGAACTGGACCGTGTGGCCGCTTGGATGGTGGTATTGATCGTCAGCCGCGAGTTCGCAGTCTCGGTACTGCGCAATGTGGCCCTGTCGGAGGGAGTCGTCATCGTGGCCAGCGAGTTTGGCAAGGCCAAGATGGTGGCGCAAGTGGCGGCGGTCTCCCTGCTGCTGCTGGCGCCGCACTCGGCCGTCGTCGAGCAAATCGGCTATGTCGTGCTGTGGCTCGCCCTGCTGCTCACCGTGTGGTCGATGGTCGACTATTTCCGCGCCTTCTGGCAGCGGACCGGCAACGGGGAGAAGCGCGCGACGGGGGAAGAGCAGGTTCCTGTGATCCGCGGCGACGTGTCCGACGTGGGCAACCGCACGTAGGAGCGCGTGCCCGCCGTTGGGCGGGAATCTTTGGGGAGCGCTCGAGAGCGCCGTGCCGAATTAGCGGAGCCGAGCGACGGCAGCTCGGAAGTTCGATTCGACATTCGCGAACCAGGCTTCCTCGGAGCCTTGATGCTCCTCTTGGATCACGCCGTCGCTATCGACGAAGAGCACGTATGGGTAGTAGATCGGCCGCATCACCGAGATCTTGGTGATGCGCGAGAACTCCTCGCGCGACGAGAGCGCGAGCGGATAGCTGGCCCCGAATCGGGCGGCGTAGTCGCGTAGCCCGGCGTTGTCGATCCGATTCAGGCTTAGGCCTACGATTTGCAGGCCTCCCGATTGCAGTTGGCGGTAGACCGGTCCGATGCGTTGGGTGACCTCTTGGCAGTGCGGGCAATCGGTGGCGAGAAACATCAGTACGAACGGTCGGCCCTTGAGGCCGTCCAGGGAGACTTGGCGTCCGTCGAAGGCCGTGACCTCGAACGGACTCACCGGTCGCGGGTCCGCCCAGGCGAGGGCCGCCAGCCCAAGTCCTACCGCAACGACGGTCAACGCGCGCGCCACCATCCGATTCTCCTTGCCGATCACAGCGGCAGCCCCTCGATGCTTCGCACGATGTTCCCGTCGATTTCCAGCACGACCCGGCCGGCGGCCGTGCTTCCTTCGCAGCGATCGCTGCCGCGGTCTACGAGGGCCAGTCCAGGCCGCTTCCGCTCGCAGATCTGCCGGTAGAGATGATAATACTCCCTCGCTGCGTCACTGTCCTGCCAGCGCACTGCGTAGCGCAGGAGCGACTCGCCGGTGCGGCGCTTCTCGTGGATTTCAAAGCGCGCGCCCTGCCAGCGGTCAAGCAGCTCTCCCCGGTCCTCGTCGCCCAAGTGGTGCTCGAGCAGGATGCGGTGGTCGAGCTGGCCGAAGGTGCCGTCGTAGACCCGCTTGAAGCCCTTCGGAAGGCGGTGCTCGGGCAGCGGCGGCGCTTCTGGCACCACGCCGCTGAGATACAGGCTCGGCTGCAAGATCTGTTGAGTGGTCTCCGGCGGTTGCTCGAAGACCCGCTTGAACCCGTCGCTGCCAAGTCGTCGGATCAACTCGTCTTGGAACAGCAGGCCATCCGTGTAGGGAAAGATCAGCACTTCTCGGAAATACAGCGGAGTGCTGTCGTAGACCGGGAATTGCCGTGCCTCGAACCGTGTCGCGCTCGCGGTCGCAACGGCCAGGAGGCGATTGCCCTCCAGTGTCTTTTCGGACTGGCGCATGGCCCACTCCGTCATCACCCACGAGGCCTGGCCCTCCATCGCGGCGAGGCGGGCTAGCTCGCCCTCGGACTCGCTCGCGCCCTCGACGTACTTGAGCAGGTTGAAGTGGTGGTCGTCGATCGCGTGGACGAGTTCGTGCAGCAGCGCGTATTCCAAGGCTTCGGCGGGAGCCCAGTCGGCGAGGTACAACTCGCGCTGCTTGAAGTCGTACAGCGCCCAAGCCTGCTCGCTGAGCAGGTCTAGAACGGTCTTCTTGTAGTCGAAGTCTTCGGGAACGAGGCCGAACAACCGCAGAAACAGCAGCTCGCGCTCGAGCTCCCGCGGTTGCTGGCTCTGCTTCATGCGCGTCTCGTACAGCTTGCGGAAGCTGGCCTTGGAGATGGTCTTGGGCTCGATGGGCAGCCGTGGGCCGAGGCCCATGATGTCCTTAAGCTCCTGGAGCATCGAGTCGATCCGCCCGAAGACATCCGAAGCCGGGTGAGGATGGTCCTCGTCAGGGTGAGGATGGTCCTCGTCTGCCCGCACCGGAACGGCCGCGCAAGCCAGCAAGAGGGCAACCGCGATCCAACCAACCGCCGCGCGCTTGGTTCGGCTGTGTGAACAGGGCTGGCCGAGTGAGAGATTCATGTGGTGTGCGAACTAACCGGCGGAGAGCGCAGGCCTTGGAACGGCCCCGGCTGCGAGCAGCGCCGATTTGCCGGAGCTAGGGCTGATTGGCTTCGCTCTCCTCGTTCCCTTCCACCACATCCCCGAACGTGATCACCGAGGTTCCCTCGAACTTCTTGTAGTTCTCGTATTTGATGATCATGCGGATCTTCTGCGGTCCGGAGCGGAATTGGAGCGTGTCGTCCGCTCGCGTGTAGACCGGGAACCAGTAGTTTCCGTCAACTTGGTCCCGATAGGTCTCGAAACGCGGGAACTGCTCGTCCTTGTTCTTGCCCAAGACCCCGACGCCCTTGCCGTAGGTCTTGACGATCTGGAGGCCGAGTTGGTCGACCCAGATCTGGCCCTCGAAGTAGCGCTTGCCCTTGATCAGCTTCTTCGGCTTGACCGAGAACATATATGTGTCGATCTCGTCGACGAGTTGCTCGCCGAGGTAGTCGATGCGGTACTCGTGGGAATTCGCGCGCGTCATCACGAACGGCTGGACGCTGCGCAGGTCCTCCATGTCGCTCGGAGTGAGAAGCAGGTTCTGCAGCGATGATGGGGGCGCGTAGACGACCCGCTCGATGCGCTTGCCCTCCCCGCCGAACAGAATGTCCTGGACCATCTCCCAGCGGCCACGAACGCTGCCGGAGCTGGCGTACTCAAGGATCTTCACCGATTGGCGGTAGGTGTACGATTCGCGGGCCTTGGCGAACTCGGTCTCCTTGTCGATAAAGCTGTCGATTATCTTCTGGACCGGAAGCCCGGCGTCGGTTTCGGCAGCCGAGGCTGGCAGGAGCGCGCAGACCGCGCATCCGACTAAGACGGCAAGGGAACCGAGAGTCACTGGTCGCATGGTTGCTCCAATTGTACAGACGCATGCGAGGGAACGGACGTTGCGCGAGTCTCTTTGTCCGCGTAAGCCGCGATTCGGCAGGACCGCGTTGATACGATGGTGCTCATGCCAATTCGCATTCCGTTCCTACTTATGGCGTTGGCAGCACTGGCCGCCGCTGCTGTCACCCCGGTGCCCGATTCCGTGGTGGCCGAGAGGGCCGAAGGTGCCGCGCCCCGCAACGTCGTGTTCATCTTGTCCGATGACCATCGCTATGACGCGATGTCCTTCTTGGACCACCAGTTCGCCCGCACTCCACACATGGATGCGATGGCCAAGGACGGCGTGCATCTCAAGAACGCATTCGTCGGGACCTCGCTCTGCTCGCCCAGCCGCGCCTCGATCCTGACCGGGCTCTACACATTCCGCCATCGCGTCATAGACAACCAGCGCGCGGTGCCGGAGGGAACGCTTTTCTTCCCGCAGTACCTGCAACAGGCGGGCTTTGCCACTGCGTACGTTGGCAAGTGGCACATGGGCGCGGCGAACGATTCGCCGCGGCCGGGGTTCGATCACTGGGTCAGTTTCCGCGGGCAGGGGCACTACCTGCCGCCGAGCCCGGACTACACGTTGAACGTCAATGGCGAGCGGGTCAAGCAAAAGGGGTATATCACCGACGAGCTCACCGACTACGCAATTGATTGGCTCTCAAGCCAGACGCCCTCCGAGAAGCCGTTCTTCCTGTACTTGTCACACAAGGCAGTGCATGCGAACTTCACGCCGTCCGAACGCCACGAGGGGAGTCTGGATGACGCTCCGTTCACGCGGCCAGCCAGCGAGGCGGACACTTTCGAGAACTACCGCGGCAAGCCGCGCTGGCTGCGGGATCAGCGCAACAGCTGGCACGGCGTGGATTTCCCGTATCACAGCGCTCTCGACATCGAGCGCTACTACAAGCGCTACAACGAAGCGCTCAGCGCCGTCGACGACAGCATCGGGCGAGTCATAGGCAAACTCGAGGAGATGGGCGTCGCTGACGAGACGCTGGTGATCTACATGGGCGACAACGGTTTCATGTTCGGGGAGCATGGCCTGATCGACAAGCGCGTGGCTTACGAGACATCGATCCGCGTGCCGATGCTGATGCGTTGCCCGGACTTGTTCGAAGGTGGCACGGTTGTCGAGCAGGTCGTGGCTAACATCGACATCGCTCCCACCGTCTTCGAGGCGATGGGGATCCAGAAGCCGCCGCACATGGACGGCCAGAGTTTCCTCGCGCTGGGGCAGGGCAAGGAGGCAGATTGGCGGGATTACTTCCTGTATGTGTACTACTGGGAGAAGAACTACCCGCAGACGCCGACGCAGTTCGCATTGCGGGGGGACCGATTCAAGTACATCACCTATTACGGGCTGTGGGACACGGACGAACTGTATGACCTGCAGGCAGATCCCGGAGAGACCAAGAATCTCTTGCATGATCCCGCGTACGCCGACACAGCGAAAGACATGGAGGCCAGCCTGTACGAAATGATGGCCGAACTGGGCGGTATGGCGATTCCGCTCAACGCGCCGAGGGGCAATTCGCAGAACAAGCGGCTGCGCCGGCGCGGCGGGAAAAAGGCGGCAGACTTTCCCGAGCCGATGGTGCTTGACGACCCCGTGCACCGGAACGCGCAATAGCGACGGGTTCGAGCGCGCCCGGGTGAAGAATCCGTAAAGGCTAGGCGTGAGCCGTAACGCCCGTGCGGCTCCAACGCCTTTGCTCTTGTGCTGAGGAGCCAAATTGGAGGCTGCTAGGACTGCGCCGACCGGGGAATCGAGCCTCGCAGCCCCAGTGCTGGCACGCGCGGCCATTGGCGCCAGTCTGCAGATTGGTCGGAATCTCCCTCAAGATCCATTCGACTACGCAGGCAGCATGCTCCCGGACAACCGGCGTACTAGCAACTCTTGCGGCACGGGCGACCACTAGTGGCAGGAACAGTCATGGCCACAGATCAAGCGTCTAGGAAGTCCATTCGCCAGGAGCATGCGAAGCGGTCTCAGCAGACCGAGTCCCGGGGGATGACGCCGACCATCATCAGGCTGCTGACCATCGCCTCGTTGTCGGTCCTGGCCTGTTATTGGCTGATCTTCGTCCGAGTGACGAACGGAGGATTGACCTTCGAGAACGAACTGCAGATTCCCGAGCAGTCATTCGGAACCGTTGTGGACGGCCGCCGACAGTTTCACCTGACCGTTGCCGAAGGGACCCGGGAGTTCTTCCCAGGCAAGCAAACGCCGACAGCCGGCGTGAACGGACCGTATCTCGGACCGACGGTGCGCCTGCGTCGAGGCGAAGATGTCGATCTGATCGTCCAGAACAACTTGGACGAGATGACGACGATGCACTGGCACGGCATGCATGTGCCTGCTCGCATGGATGGCACGCCGCACCAGAGAATCGAGCCTGGAGAGTCGTGGACCGCCAGCTTTGCCGTCCATCAACAGGCCGCTCCGCTGTGGTACCACCCGCATCCGCATGGCGCAACGGGACGGCAAGTCTATCGGGGGGTCAGCGGCCTCATGTGGATCGATGACGCTGAGAGTGATGCGCTGGAGCTGCCAAAGACCTACGGCGTTGACGATATTCCACTTGTAATCCAAGACCGACAGTTTGACGACAGCGGAGCGTTTCGCTTCGCTCTCACCCAGGGTGCTGTTTACGGAAACACCATGCTGGTCAATGGCACTCGGAGTCCGTTTCTGCGGGTTGAGTCGCGTCGCATCCGATTCAGACTGCTGAATGGATCGAATGCGCGGATCTACTACATCGGCTTTGACGATGGCCGCGAGTTTCATCTGGTCGCCACGGATGGCGGATTCCTTGAGGCGCCCCTTCGGACCGATCGAGTGACGCTCGCTCCCGGCGAGCGAGCCGAGATCCTGGTGGACTTCAGCGATGGTGCCGAGGTGGTGCTAAAGAGCTACCCCGAAGCCGGATTTCTGGAGACGATCGGGTCGTATTTCGGAGGAATCGGGACCGGGAACCTGCAACTTCTGAAGATCGTTCCCCAGCCGGCAAGCCGCGCATCCCACGGACTGCCAGAGCGCCTCCGTTCCATCCCTCGCATCAATCCTGAACAAGCCGCCAAGACGCGTCCAATGGTGCTAGCTGGACCCGTGCAAGGAGGCCGAGCACAAGGACCGCAAGGAGGCCAGGGAGGACGAGGCGGACGGGGTCGACGGCGTGGACCGCTGGGAATTCCGATCAATGGCAAGACGATGGACATGGCTCGAATTGACGAGGTCGTGCGATTGGGAGACATTGAGATCTGGGAAGTGAGCAATCGCGGCGCTCAGCCCCACCCCCTCCACGTCCACCTAGTCCAGTTTCAGATTCTCGATCGCGACGGCCGCCCGCCTCCGGCTGCCGAACTCGGGTGGAAGGACACGGTCCTGGTCCATCCGGGCGAACTCGTTCGGATCATCATGCGCTTCGAGCGATACGCTGATCCCCAAGTCCCGTACATGTACCACTGCCACATCATGGAGCATGAAGATAACGGGATGATGGGCCAGTTCTTGGTCGTGGAAGATCCGGCGCTACTCAGCAACAGTCCGAGCGGCATGGCGGCCCATAACCGGTCGGGTGGCCAAGCACATCCCGACGGTGGGTGAGTCTGAAAGTCCACCTGAGTCCGCCCCGCTGCCTTGGTATGTGTGGTGCCTCGCCGGGATTGTGCCCGGAGTGGGAGCCTTAGGCCCGCTGACCGGCCGCGGTCCCATCAAGATTCTTCGGAAGCTTCCCCGGTATAGCCGGACGAGTGTCGCCTGAGGGCTCTCACGGCGGCGGCGAGTGGCACTGGGGCCTGTGCTAGGATTGCGAGACGCTATGGCCTCGAACGTCAGTCACGACCCCTACCGCTTGGACCCGGGGCGTGTCTCGACTGCCCCCAGTGCGTTCAGAGGGATCCTTCGGTTCCTCGGCCCGGGCTTGATCCTTGCCAGCTCCATCGTTGGCTCTGGCGAGCTCATCGCAACCACGGTGTTGGGTGCCGAGAACGGCTATGTGCTGCTCTGGCTCATCATCCTGAGCTGCCTGGTGAAGACTGTGGTGCAGAACGAGCTTGGACGCTATGCCATTGCCACGGGCCGCACCACGCTTGAAGCCTTCAACGACGTGCCGGGCCCTCGGTTCAGGGTGTCATGGTTGGCCTGGATGTGGTGTGGGATGGTCACATTCACCCTCTTCCAGGTGGGCGCGATGCTGGGCGGGATCGCGGAGATCCTCAACAGGGCGATACCCGGAGTGCCGATCACTGCTTTTGTCTGGACCCTGGCAGGGCTCTCAGTCATCCTGCTGATCGCAGGCAAGTACGTCATTGTCGAGCGGATAGCGATGGGGCTCGTGGTCAGCTTCACCGCGCTTACTGTGAGCTGCTGCTTCCTGCTGTTCAAGCTGCCGCAGTACTTTGACTGGAGTGCGGTTGCACAGGGCTTGACCTTCCAGCCTCCCGAGGGCGGCATGGCCACGGCGGTAGCGGCCTTCGGCATCACAGGCGTGGGAGCCACCGAGTTGGTCATGTACCCCTATTGGTGCATCGAGAAGGGCTATGCGCAATACGCAGGCAAGCGTGACGACACGCATGGCTGGACGCAACGGGCGCTCGGATGGGTGCGGGTCATGGGCTTTGACGTCATCTTCTCGATGGTGATCTACACGTTCGCGACGGTGGCCTTCTATTTCCTCGGGGCAGGCGTGCTGAAGGGTATGGGGCTCATTCCCGAGGGCTCGGAGATGGTACATGTGCTGTCAACCATCTACACCGAGACGTTGGGCGGCTGGTCACTGAGCCTGTTCATGGTCGGAGCCTTTGCCGTGCTGTACTCGACGGTCTTCGCTTCCACGGCGGCGCACTGTCGGGTGTGGGCCGATTTCGTGGGCATGCTCGGTGCCTACGATAAGTCCGACTACAAGAAGCGGCTAAAGGCGATCCGGGTGTTCGTCGTGCTGCTGATGGTGGTCCCGTGTCTTTACTTCATGTTGATCAGGGAGCCGGTGCTGATGGTCAAGATCGGCGGCATCGCACAGGCGATCATGCTGCCTGTGATCAGCGGGTTCGCGATCTTCTTGCGGTACAAGCGCATGCCGACCAGCATCCTGCCCAAGACTTGGATCACATTGATGCTGTGGGTCTCGGCAGCGTTGATGGCGCTGTTCATGGGTTACTCCGCCATAGACAGACTCGTCTAGCGAATTGAACCTTAATCGACGCCCCGTGCGTCGGCTACCTGCGGCTCATGAAAGCGTGCAGTGCCTCTACGAGCTTCTCAGGGGCCTCTTCAGCCAAGAAGTGCCCGCAACCCTGAAGCTCATGTGACTCCGCGTCCGAGAGTTCGGACTTCCACCGCTCGAGCTCCTTCTTGCGGAACGCAATATCCTTGAGTCCCCAGAGAATGAGCGCGGGACAGTTCACGAACGCCGCGCGTTCGCTCCAGATCGAACGCAGCCAGTCGGTCGCACCGACAATGTGGCCCGGCAGGGCGGCACTTGCTGAACGCGCATCGGGCGTCGGCATCGCCATTCGGTAGTGCGCCATGATCTCCGGTGCGAGGACCGCCTTGTTGCCGACTGCCTTCGGCATGACCCTCAGACTTCGTTACATGGGGCGAGCTAGCGTGATGTTGGTTTGCGCTGTAACTGCTCTACGGGTTAGGGCTTAGGGGTTCTTCCGCTCAGATTGGCGGGCTTGACAAGCCCTTGTATCTTGCGATATAATTTGTCTAGT
>JAJDTX010000128.1 GCA_022826925.1 Bryobacterales bacterium | reverse complement strand
AAGAAGCACATTGATTGAAAGGATGAAATGCGCAATACACGAAACAAACGTGGCACTACACAATCTGCAATTTGGAGAGTTTGCGGCCGTAAACCGTTTAAACTACGTACCGACCCGAAAATTACTGTCGAAGATGAGCCTGGGCGAGCGCGGGCGCATCGTTGACCCCGTCGCCCGCCATCGCGACTCGCCGACCCTCCGCTTGGATTTCCGTGATGATGCGGGCCTTGTCGCCGGGCAATACGTCGGCGCGGATATCGGCAATGCCCAAACGAGCCGCCACAGCCTTTGCTGTGCGCTCGTTGTCACCGGTGGCCATGATGATGCGAAAGCCTAGCCGTTGAAGCGCCTTGAGAGCGCTGGGAGTGGAGTGCTTCACGGGATCGGCGACACTGACCAAGCCCGCGAACCTTCCGTCGAGCATGACGAACATCACCGTCTCGCCCTCGTCGCGCCGGCGGTCGGCCCGGTCGGCCATTGCTTCGACCTCGAGCCCGAGGTCCTGCACCAGCTTCAAGTTGCCGATCGCGACAGCATTGCCGTCAACGGTGCCTCTGACCCCCTGGCCGGTCACCGCTTCAAAGTCCGCCGCCTCGCCCAGCTTGACGCCACGATCCTCGGCCCCGCGAACGATCGCCTCCGCCAGGGGGTGCTCGGAGCCCTTCTCCAGCGTCGCAGCCAGCTTCAGCACCGTGGCCTCGTCGTGGCCAGTTGCGGGCAGGACGGCCACGAGCTGGGGCTCCCCCTCCGTCAACGTACCTGTCTTGTCGACGACGAGAGTGTCGACCATTTCGAGCCGCTCGAGAGACTCGGCGTTCTTGATCAGCACCCCAATCTGAGCACCGCGCCCGGTCGCCGTCATGATCGACATGGGCGTCGCGAGACCTAGTGCGCAAGGACACGCGATGATTAGGACCGCGACCGCCGCAAGCAGCCCATAGGACAGCGAGGGTGCCGGACCCCAGATTGCCCAGACGATGAACGAGCAGACCGCGACCAGGATCACCACCGGCACGAAGAGGCCCGCCACTTTGTCAGCGTATTGCTGGATGGGCGCGCGACTCCGCTGCGCGTTCTCGACCATCTCGACGATTTGGCTCAGCACCGTGTCGGCTCCGACTCTCGTGGCTTCCATGATCAGGCTGCCGGTACCGTTGATAGTCGCGCCCGTGAGCGGGTCGCCCCGCGTCTTCTCCACGGGTACGGGCTCGCCCGTGATCATGCTCTCGTCGACGAAGGATCGGCCTTCGACTACTAGGCCATCGACCGGCACCTTGCCGCCCGGCCGCACCCGTAGCCGGTCACCGAGTTGCACGTCGTCAAGCGGGATCTCTTCCTCCCGCCCGTCCTCGCGGACTACGAGCGCGGCCTTTGCCGCCATGTCGAGTAGCGCGCGGATCGCTTCGCCGGTGCCCTGGCGGGCCCGTAGTTCCATGACCTGGCCCAGCAGCACCAGCGTCACGATCACGGCCGCTGCTTCGAAGTAGACCCCGACGTGGCCCTCTGCGTTGCGGAAACCGTCGGGGAAGATGCCGGGTGCCAGCACAGCGACCATGCTGTAGAGCCAAGCGGCCATCACTCCCATCGTGATCAGCGAGAACATGTTGAGGTTCATCGTGCGAAACGACGTCCAGCCGCGCGCGAGGAACGGCCGGCCGCACCACACCACCACTGGTGTGCCCAAGACCACCTCGATCCAGAGCGCTCCGCGTTCGCCAAAAGCTTCGCGCACTCGTTCGAGGCCCAGCAGAGGTCCCATAGCGAGCACCAGTAGCGGAACCGTCAACACCACGCCGACCCGGAACCGCCGGGTGAAATCCACCAGTTCCGGGTTCGGATCGTCTTCGGCCATCGCAGCGGATTCAAGCTCCAGACCCATGCCGCAGATCGGGCACGACCCTGGACGCGTCTGGCGCACGGACGGATGCATTGGGCACGTATAGATCACACCTGTATGCCCGGTCGGAACCGTGTCATTGTGCCTGCCCTCGACCCTGTCCTCATGCCCTCTATGAGAGTGGGTGTGGTGGCTGTGATCGCCATGTGCTCCGACCTCTCCCTCGGCGACCAAACGCATGCCGCACTTCGGACAATTCCCTGGCTGGCTCGAACGCACCTGGGGGTGCATGGGACATGTGTGGATCATGGTCTTTGGCCGGGAAGGGGTGTGATCGATGTGACCATCGTCGGTCCCTGGGAGCACAGCGTAGTCAGCGCCTCGTCGACTGTCAACGGGCAGCGAAGACGCACCCCGACCTGCTAAGGGGGCCGGCCTGTGCGAGCCCTTGTGTCTCACACACGGGCTTCTGAACGGGCATCGACGGCTGCTACAGTGTCCTCATGCTGGCTCCTACACGCCATCTCGCCACCGCAGCGGCCCTGTACACGTTTGCGGCCTTCGGGCTCACTGCCGAATCCCTAGCCCAGACAGCAGATCGTCCCAACATCATCTTCCTGCTCCTCGATGACATGGGCTACGCCGATGTTGGGGCCTACGGCAACAGCTATCACCGCACTCCCAACATTGACCGTCTGGCCGAAGAGGGCATGCGCTTCACAAACGCCTACGCCGCAGCCCCCAACTGTTCTCCGACACGAGCCAGTATTCTGACCGGCCGCTGGCCCGCGCGACTCGGCCTGACGCAGTACCTGCCCGGCAATGTCCTGCCCCACGCCAAGCTGCTACAAGCTCAACTCCCCCTAGGTCTGCCACTCGACGAGACCGTGATCGCGGAGCCGCTCGGCGCGGCTGGCTACGCCACGGCCTGCATCGGAAAGTGGCACCTCGGAGCAGGCGATTACATGCCGGAGAAGCGCGGGTTCGACGAGAGCTTCGCGTCCGGCCACTTGGGCTCGCACAGGACCATGTTCGCGCCGCACAAGTGGCTCCAAGTCCCCGGTGCTCAGCCCGGCGACTACTTGACTGACAAGTTGACCAAGGCCGCCGAACAGTTCATCGAAGAGAATCGGGAGCGCCCGTTCTTCCTGTATCTGTCCTACTACTCAGTGCACGGGCCTATCCAAGCCAAGCGCAGCCTGATCGACAGCTACGCGGGCAGGACCGATCCGACCAACCGGAATCACG
This sequence comes from Bryobacterales bacterium, assembly GCA_022826925.1. Taxonomy (GTDB): domain Bacteria; phylum Acidobacteriota; class Terriglobia; order Bryobacterales; family UBA6623; genus VXMF01. The sequence continues at coordinate 6,072 of JAJDTX010000128.1, read as the reverse complement.
CGGTCTACGCCGCGATGGTCGAAGGTGTCGACCAGAGCGTGGGACGCCTGCTCTCCCTGCTGGAGCGTCACGATCTCGCCTCCGACACCGCCGTCTTTTTCTTCTCCGACAACGGGGGAGTGGCGAGCCGCGCCTTCAACGGCGGCTTCCGATCCGGCAAGGGCTACATCTGGGAGGGCGGCATCCGCGAGCCGCTGATCGTGCGCTGGCCCAAAGCGGTTCAAGCGGGTGCAGTCGACGACACACCTGTCAGCAGCATCGACTTCTATCCCACGCTGCTCGAAATGGCCGCAGCGGCGGATACAGAAGGCCACACCGTAGATGGCAAGAGCCTCGTGCCCTTGCTCAGGCAGACCGGAGAGCTCGAGCGAGACACGCTGTACTGGCACTATCCCCACTACTCAAACGCGGGCTCCGCACCCACAGCGGCGATTCGCAAGCAAGGCTGGAAGCTGATCGAGTTTTACGAGGACTCGCACATTGAACTCTACAACCTCGTCGAGGATCCGGCGGAGAGCAACGATCTGTCCTCGGCGGAAAGGACGCGCGCCGCCGCAATGCGGCAGGCGCTGGCGGCGTGGAGAGAGTCCGTTGGCGCTACGATGCCAGCATCCAATCCCGACTACGACCCCGCTAGGGCCAAGGAGCGCCGTCCGACCCTCTACAAGCCGCGCTGGGACGCGAGCGACCCGTTCTTGCCGCGGCGGTAACGCCTGCTGACTTGATCGCGACTATCCCAAGTCGAACGAGTCGCTGAGGAACTGGCGCATCGAGTTCCACGACCTCCGATCGGCCTGGGCGTCGTAGACCGTTCCCATGTCAGGATTGTTGGCCTCCGGGTTCGTGAAGGCGTGCATCGTGCGCCCGTAGGCGTGGATCTGCCAATCCGCGCCGGCGCGGGTGAACTCCCCGGCAAGCGCTTCCACCGAGTCTGGTTTCGCCATCGGATCGTCCCATCCGTGTAGCACCAGCACGCGCGGCCTCACGTTCGCAGTCTCGATGTTGCCGGGTGGGTTCAGCAGGCCGTGAAAGCTCACCGCAGCTTGGAATGGCGCGCCCGTGCGGGCCAAGTCCAGCACGCACAGGCCTCCGAAGCAGTAACCGATCGCAGCCGTGCGCCCCGAATCCACGCTCGGGAGCGCCTTGAGGGCATCGAGTGCGGCCGTCATACGTCGCTGCAGCAGGGCGCGGTCTTCCAGCACGACCGACATGAGCTTGGCGTTCTCTTCCGTGCTGCTGCCGACGATGCCGCCGCCATACATGTCTACAGCCAGCGCGACGTAGCCGAGCTCGGCGATTTCCGCAGCCTTCCCCTGCTCGAAAGGTCCGCAACCCGCCCACGTATGCGCGATCAGCACTCCCGGGCGCGGGTCGGTCCATGTATCGTCTCGCGCAAGCTGGCCTCGCAACAGCGTGCTGCCATCCGAATACTCGAATGTCTCAGTCGTAATCGCCATGTTCACCTCGTTCACAGAAAGTCTTGCCGCTCTACCGTCCCACACCTGTGCGCGCGCCGAGGATGCCTTCAGCGCCTGTGCACCAAGACCTTGTTCGTTCCATGCTGCACGATCTTGTGGTCTTGATTCAACACCTCATACTCGACAGTGACCACGCCACGGTCCGGCTTGGAGCTAGACGGGCGCTTGTCTGTAACACGAAGTCGCGCATGGATCGTGTCACCGATATAGATCGGTCCAGAAAACTCCCACGACCAGTGCAGAGACGCAATGGCCTCGATCTGAAACGAGGACCGGTGCTTCAGGCCATCGGCCATCGCCAGCCCCAGCAATCCGTGCGCCACTCGCCGTCCGAACTGTGTCTTGCGAGCGTACTCCTCGTTGGTGTGCAGCTCGAAGAAGTCCATCGACACTGCCGCGAAGTTCATCACGTGCCAATCGGTCACTGTGATCGCGGGCGTCTCGTGCTCCTCGCCGATCTCGATCTCCTCGAACCTGCGCTTTTCCATGGCCGCTACGTGCAGTAGACCACACCTAACGGCACGCTACGAAGTCGCACCAGTCCTTGGCCGGCCTAGAGAACGCCGTCCGCAAAGCCAGACGGGCGCACGGTTCCTTACTCGTGTTAAAGATAAACTTTCTTAACTAGTCGCAAAATGGCAGATGAAGCCTTCGTCCAGCGCGGAACTCGCCAAAGGACCTTGCATTCCGCCGAGTCCGGTTGCGTCGTGCGGCCCGCACAAGCAGCAAACCACGCAGCCGCGTCATGTGCGAGCCATCGTGGTTGCCCTAAGCTTAGATGCGTTCCATGACACTGCAACGAATCCTGCCAGCGGCCCTCGCCCGGCTCGGCGCGGCCAGCTGCGTTCTCGCGGCGATCACGGGCTGCCAAGGCCCGGAGCCCTCCGTATCCCGGCCCAACATCATCTTTCTGCTTACCGACGATCAGAGGGCGGATGCCCTCAGCATCGCTGGCAATCCGATCCTTCAGACCCCTCACATTGACAAGCTGGCCAATGACGGCGTGCGCTTCACCGAGGCCCACGTGGTCGCCCCGGTTTGCATGCCCAGCCGTACGAGCTTCATGAACGGCCAGTACGAGCGCGTACATCAGATCGGCTTCTCATCCCCGAACGTGCTTTCCGACGCGCAGTGGGACCAGACCTACTCCGCGCTGCTGCGCCGGCAGGGCTATCACGTCGGCTTCGTCGGCAAGATCGGATTGCAACAGTACTCTTTCCGGGGCAAGCCTCTGGAAAAGTTCGACTTCTGGCGCGGCCACGATGACTGGGCGCGGTTCTGGCCCAAGGAGTTCGAGCACCTCGCGATCTACCACGATGCCGAAGCGGAAATCGTCACGCCGATCATGAGCGACAGCATCGAGCGCTTCCTCGACGACGCACCAGGCGACCGGCCCTTCATGCTTTCGGTCAGCTTCTCGGCCCCGCACGGCTCGATTTCCGGATCGATGCTCTACCCCGAAGAAGACGGAGCGACCCGCATGACCAATCCGGCGAACTCCCATCCAAAGCTGGCTAACCATCCGATATATGACTCGCTGTACCGCGACGCCGACTTGCAACCTCCGAGCACGTTCGGCGATGACACCGCGAAGCATATCCCCTTGGATGTGCATCCAAGAGAGGGCCGCATGAACACCTACTCGTACTCCTATCTCGGCCCGGAGGTGCTGCGCGAGTATCGCGTGCGCTATTACCAGCTGATTCATGGCGTCGACCGCGCCGTTGGCGAGCTGCGGGAGAGCTTGGAGCGCCGGGGCATCTCCGACAACACGGTGATCGTATTCAGCAGCGACCACGGCCTGTTGATGGGCGAATACGCGATGGGCGGCAAGTCCCTGCTCTACGATCTGACCACCCGCGTACCGCTGATCGTCTACGATCCCCGCGCTCCAGAGGAGTCGCGCGGTACCACGGTCGACGAACTGGTGCTCAGCATCGACGTTCCCGCAACCATAGCCGCTCTCGGCGGTCTGGACGTGCCGGCCAGCATGCAGGGGCGGGACCTGGGCCCGTTGCTAGCTGACCCGCAGGCCGAGTGGCGGGACGAGATCTTTATCGAGAGCCTGTTCCTGATGCGCACCGGGCCGTACATGGAAGCGGTGCGCACGAAGGATTGGAAGTACGTGCGCTACTTCCGCAGCGACAAGGCGCAATACGGCGAGCAAGACGTCGACTTTCGGGGGCGCCAGCCCGATTTCGAGCAGTTCTTTGACCTCAACAATGATCCGGGGGAGGAAGCCAATCTCGTTACAGAGCCCGCCCTGCAAGGGCGCATTGAAGGATTTCGCGAGCGTTGCAAGCAGCACTCTGCCGCCCTAGTGCTGGCACGCCAAGATACCGAGACGTACCCGCGCTAGCCTCCTTGTCTCGGCGCACGGTGGCCAATCAGGTCGAGTCTCGAGGCCGAGGCCCTGCTCTTGGCCAGCTTGGCGGACCCTTCCCGACAGGCACGCCGGTTCGCGGTGCGGCTGCGTTCCCCCGAATGACAGCCCTTTTATAATCACGAAGGAAGGACGCCTGCACGGATTGGGATCCAGCATGTCGCTCAAGGCCCGCACAACGACGGCACTGGCCGACGCGGCCCCCTCCGCCCCCGACGCGGCGGCGCAGGAGCCCAACACCGTCGAGTACCCGGAACGGCAGTGGATCGCACAAAGCGTCTGGCACGGGGAGGCGGTCCTGCTGGCCACGACAGCGCTGCGCAGCCGCTTCCGAGACCAAGAGGACGTGCTGGTGGCCATGGAACTGGCGGTGTACTACGAGCGCGGCGACGACACGGCCTGGCTGCAGCCGGACGTGCAGGTGGTGTTCGGCGTGGGACGCAGGGGGAACCGCAGCACGTACAAGGTCTGGGAGGAAGGCAAGCCGCCGGACTTCGTGCTGGAAGTGGCGTCGCCGTCCACGGAAGAACACGACGCCCGCTACAAGGCTAGGGAGTACGCCCGGATGGGAGTGCGCGAGTACTGGAGGCTGGACCCAGAAGGAGCGCTGATGGACACGGCCTTGGAGGGCTCTGCGGCGACTGGGGGGACGTACGAGCCTGTGGAGGCCGTGGAGCGCCCGGGGGGTGGCAGGCAGCTGCGGAGCCGGGTGCTGGGGCTGGACCTGCGCAGCCGGAAGCGGGACGGAGCCACGGTGCTGGTGTTCGCCGACCCGGTGACGGGCGAGGAGTTCGACGGTGCGCCGGAGGAAGCGGAGCGGCGGCGGCGGATCGCCCAGGATCAGCTAGCCGCTACTCAGGATCGCTTGACGGTTGCGGAAGATCGGGCCAACGCCGAACGGGCACGGGCCAATGCGGCCGAGGATAGAGTGCGGACACTGGAGGAGCGACTCCAGAACCTCGCGAGTCGTGACCGTCCTTCAGGGCTAGATTCCTAGGCACGAGCCCTCCAGCGCATGGCGAAGCCGTCCCGCCGCGTTGGGCCCAGCCAAGCACTGGCATCTGGTAGAGCGCCGACAGATTCCCTGAAATCCTCCTCCAAGCCTGACAGTCCCTTGTCCGATCAGTCTGCCTGCCTTGCGCGATGCTGATCGTCGCCTTGCGTTCTGGGGCTCAACGGCTGCCTTGGCTGGTCTGAAGTCAGCCTCGCTGGCTCTGGGTGGACCGCCCCAGCGCCTGATGCCTTTACTAGAGAGTTCCTGCTCGGTCGCAGGCAGGACCAGAACATCAGATACATTTGTCGGGTGCTATAGCATTAGGCCGAGATGGTGACTAGCATTGCGCTGCGGTGTCCGGTCCGGTAGTTTCAGGATGCGATTCCAAGCCGTCGGTACCGTGGTAGTTGCGTCCTGTCTCGCGATTGGCTGCGGTCGCGGAGGCGATCCGAGATCCGTTCCGCCGCTCCCACCCCCGCCAGGCGAAATCAGCACATTGCGAGACACGTGGGAATACGCGGAGTGCGCAAAGGCAATGCGTTCGGCCCGAGAGCAATACGTTGTGGACTGCTCGCGGTCGAGGTCAAAGCAGGAATGCAGGGAGTTGGCCGCGGAACGCTACAAGGGCCAGAAAGCATTCTGCGAGTCACTGCTGCTTCGCTGATGCTCTGACCGGCGCCGGACGTCTCCCAAGCACCGATCGGCTGCAGTCCCTCGGATGACCGCCCGGATCGCAGGGATAGTCATCGAGATCGACATAGTTCTGGCCAGAGCAAGCCGAGCACTAGAATCGCCCTCGCTTCCAGTGCGGCGACTCCGTTAGCCGTCGTCTTGCATCCGTCCGCGATCGGCAGCTGAGCAGGCTTGCTTGAGACCAGCGACGGCATAGAGCCGCATCTCAGCCGTGGACTCGTGATTATCTGGGCAAATTATCTAGGCTAGCTGTCGCGTGGCTGGCAGCCCGTATCGCGGACGAGCGCACGATCGGCGCCGCCCTGCTGCAGTGCCGACTGCAGCAAGTGCAACCTCTCCCGCATTGCACCAACTAGGCCGCCTGTATCAACTGCGTGCGGTCGCTAGCCCATGTTTGACATTTTTTGGGTGATTCGGGGCTGCGACCTCTTGAAAGTCCTTGTAAATACAGGGATTTCATCGGACCGGCTCAGAATTCCTAGGTAACAATATATTTTCACTAGTTTCTAGGTTACGCTTTCCTA
>JAJDTX010000049.1 GCA_022826925.1 Bryobacterales bacterium | reverse complement strand
TAGGAAAGCGTAACCTAGAAACTAGTGAAAATATATTGTTACCTAGGAATTCTGAGCCGGTCCGATGAAATCCCTGTATTTACAAGGACTTTCAAGAGGTCGCAGCCCCGAATCACCCAAAAAATGTCAAACATGGGCTAGGCGCTCAAAGAGTAGGAGCTTGGCCAATACCGCTTCGTCAACGCCGACGCCCTGCGCATCTGAAATCGCCATTCGGATGGCCAATGCATTCAAGAAGCGCTTGATCAGCCTTGGGTTGCCGAGAATGCCCGTCGCTGTAGTCATCAGCGGCGCGAGCCGGTCTGCCGTGTCGAATCGGCCAATCAGTTCGGGGGGCAACGCATCGTGGAGGCTCTGGACAAAGGCCCGGTCCACCCGTTTACCCTGCCATGTCTGGCGCAACTGGGCACAGACGCCAGCACGGATCGTCTCCTTCACCTCAGCTGCAAGGTCGCTGTTCTCTACGAAGAGCAACATCATGTACGCACGAACCTCTTGTGTACCGAGCGGCGGCACCCGAATGGGAACTTGGATTAGCTTGTCGAAGTAATTCGTGACAAGCAGATCGTCCGGCACTCCCTCAAAATGCCTGCGGACGGCGTGTCTGATCATTTCGTTGTCGGCAGCAACCACGAATGCGGTGTTTTTCAGGAATAGGAAGAGCCGGATCGCTTCGAGCGTCGAAATGGTGGTTTCCGGAAGGCAACGGTCGAGATCATCGATCAGCACAACCAGAGTGACGCCGAGTTCTTCCAGCGTCTCCTCGAAGGTGTCGCGGAGCGCCTGGATTTCCTTCGGCGGAGACGTTTCCTCCGTCGGGGTTAGGAGGCCTCTGGCCGCCTCGCCCGTGTCACGGACCTTCACTTGGGCATCCTCAACCGGCCCTGCATCAGTTCCCCTTGCCGCAAAGCGTTGCCCGAGACCCCATAGCTCGCTGAACAGCCCTGTTGGTGGTAGCCCCAACGACATCGCTGCCGTCGAGCCGGCAATCAGTTTTGCTGCCCGAAGCCAATTGACGCGCTTCAGCAGCGCTTTGGCCTTGTCGACCGCCTTCTCACGCGCCTTCGCTTCCTCTTCAAGCTTCGTCGCGATGACATCCATCAGCGCCGCACGCGCATCGTCATACCCTTGATAGAGCCAAGCGTTGAACTCAACGAAAACGAACTCACTTTCATCTCGCTCTCGAGGACGTGCGCTAAGGGAGGCCTGTGTCAATTTGATCATCGACGACTTGCCCGCCCCCCAAGCGCCGGACACCCCGATCGAAATCGGGCGACCACGCGCCTGAACAACGATTTCCGCCACCGAGTCCGCGACACTTGAGAAATTCAGAAAGTCGTGTTCGGTCTCGTTATCAGGCCACATGATGTCGATCTACTCTCAGTAAGTGGTGCTCGTCAGCCGATTCTGCAGAGTATATTCACGACATGTTGTGCAAGGTACACCGTTCGCTCGTCGGTACCGGACTCGGGCTACCGTAGCGACGCCGCGCCGGGTCATGTCCCCGGAAGTCGTATAGCAGGGCTCTCCGTTTCCTGCCCACCCGTGGTCGAGATGTGCTGTTCAAGCTTCCACTGAGGGCAGCTTGAGAAACTCATTATCGCTGTTGGCTGACTGGGTGTCCAGAGTCATGTACTTCGCTCTCTGTAAGGCCCACTCATCGTTCTGGTCGGCCAGAATCGCTCCTACCAGCCGCCCAGCCGCGGCTTCGTTCGGAAAGATCCCTACCACGTCGGTGCGGCGCTTGACCTCCCCGTCGAGCCGCTCCAGCGGTCCCGCCCGGTGCGGCCGAGATTCCGGTGCTCCCGCAGGAAGTGCATGTAGGCCACCACATCGTCCTCGGCCGCGTCCATGACCGCCATCGGCTTCGGAAGCTTGAACCGCGACTGGTCGGCGACCTGCCGCCACGGCGCGCTGGTTGAGGCCGCGCTTCCCTGTATGACAGGCGGCATGCAGCACCCCCTTCGTTTGGTCCTCGGAGATGACCAGCTGCACGCCGTTCAGGCCGCCCCGGGCTAGCGAGCGCAGGAATTCCGTCCAGAGGGTCCGAGCCTCGGAACAGCCGAGCGCCATGCTCAGAACCTCGCACCCAGACCGCCATATTTCGCCCGGCCGCTGCGTGATGGTGCGTCAGTGAAACAAGAATTGCACACATGTGGGGGGAGTCCCGCTAGGAGTTTCGCTGGATCACCTCCCTGTGGGATGGGGTTTGAGGTGACCGGCAGAGGGAGCGGAGCAACCGGAGTCGGCCGCCTCAAGCCTGTGCGTTGCTCTAAGCGGGCTAACCCGCAGGCACACGCTAGCCGTCCTGTGGAACCGCCCGACTCCAAGGCATGGTCCTACAAGCCTGTCACGCGTAGTGAGGGGGTGTCTCTCCCGAGGCGTCGGTCGGTTGCGGAAGACGGATCGGGCCGCTGGGCAACCGACAACAGCCTACGTGGGACACATTACGAAGACCACCGAGTGGCGTTCTCCTCAGCGAATCCTATCAGTGGTCGCGTTCAAGAGAAAGCGCTAGTGCTCCGCTCCTTGTTGGGCGACAATAGACGGGCAATGCAATCACCGAGCTATCACGAGTCCGACCGAGGGAAATCACTGCAACTTTCTCGCCGATCTTTCTTGGGGAAGTCAGTTTCCGGCCTAGGCATCGGCGCGTCGGTCCAACTGCTGGGACAATCGGGCTCGGCCGGGAGTCGACCGAATATCTTGTTCTGCATATCGGACGACCAATCTTGGAGCCACGCCGGAGCCGCTGGAGATCCAATCGTCAATACGCCCGCCTTCGACCGGGTCGCCGCCAACGGCGTGCTCTGCACCCACGCGTTCTGCGACGCGCCGACATGCGGTCCCTCGCGGAGCGCCATCCTCACGGGGCAGTCAATCTGGCGACTCGAGGAAGCTGGCAACATCCATAGCACGCTTCCAAGCAAGTTCGCGACTTATACCGAGCTACTCGAAGGTGCCGGCTATATGATCGGACACACCAGCAAGGGCTGGTCGCCGGGCCGGCTGGAGCCGGGCGGGCGCACACGGAATCCGGCAGGCGACACGTTCGAGAGTTTCGACCAGTTCATGGGGCAACGTCCAGCGGACAAGCCATTCTGCTTCTGGCTGGGCAGCCGGGATCCTCACCGGCCCTACGATCTCGGCTCGGGCCAGCGCTCAGGCAAGGATCCGGCCCAGGTCGTCGTCCCGCCACACCTGCCCGACAACCCTGTCACGCGCAATGACATCCTCGATTACTACGTCGAAGTCGAACGATTCGACAGCAGCGTAGAGCGCGCCCTGAACCTGCTGGACGAGGCGGGCCAACTCGACAACACGATCGTGGTGGTCACGAGCGATCATGGAATGCCCTTCCCCCGCGCCAAGGCCAGCCTCTACGATTACGGCAGCAGAGTCCCGCTGGCAGTCTCTTGGCCCCGTGCGATCCCAGCAGGCCGGACAGTCGATGACTTCATCAGCCTCAGCGACATGGCTCCTACATTCCTAGAGGCCGCTGGCCTTGAACCGCACCGAGACATGACCGCACGCAGCCTGCTGCCGATGCTCCGGTCAAGCGAGAGCGGTCAGGTCGATTCCTCGCGCGACACTGCGTTCTTCGCGATGGAGCGGCACGATGGTTGCCGTCGCGGGGGGAAGGGGTACCCATGCCGCGCCATTCGCACGGCTGATTACCTATACATCCGCAATTTCGAACCGACACGCTGGCCTTCCGGTTCGCCGAATGCGGCAGATTGCGCGCGTGGGATTCCATACGGAGAGATCGACTCCTCGCCGACCAAGACCTTCATGATGGAGAACCGGGGCGATGCATCGGTGGACCGTCTGGCCGAACTGGCCTTCGGCACGCGGCCGGGCCATGAGCTGTACGACCTGCGGACGGATCCCGGGCAATTGCGCAATGTTGCCACCGAACCGGCGCTAGCCGACCAAGCCAAGGCATTGGATGCTCGACTGATGGCGCACTTGGCCGACACCGGCGATCCGCGCGCCCTCGGCAAGCCCGCGCCTTGGGACTTCTATCCCTATTACGGGCGGAAAGTCAACGAAAACTGGACCGTGGATGCTCCAGGGTAAGCGGAACAATCCCTGACCAAGCCCACCGACCGCCTTATAGAGACGCGCTTGTTGTCCGGCGCACGATGTCGCTAACAGGGCCGCCACCAGCCTGAGTGGAGCCCCTCGGTGACGGTCGCCTAATTGGCGACAGCGAACCAAACGACCGGGGCGCTTTCGTAAGCGGCCTGCCGCCACGCCAAGCCGGATCCGCTCGGCGCCGGACTGCGGGCCGTAGAATGAATAGGCTCCGCGCGTGCCCGGTTGGCGAAATTGGCAGACGCAACGGACTTAAAATCCGTTGTCCGCAAGGACGTGTGGGTTCGAGTCCCACACCGGGCACCACTATTGCTTCGTAAGCTATTGAAAAAGATAGATTTAGTTCGTGTCTAGCCAGATCTACCGATTGCCTGAGAATACGCCAACTCTCGCGACTTGCCGCTGCTACACGAACGTGGCCGCGGGCCTGACACTGAACCCCACCCTACTCCACATGCCGCGCGTCGGCCGAGCAGCTACAGCTTGAGCTTGCCGCACAGCGTGTTGTCGCTGGAATCCTCCAGGGCTAGAATCTCACGGAACGCGACTATCGGACATGAATGAAGGCGCGGGCCTGTATCGCCCGGCCAACCGTTGTGCCCGCACCGACGGCGAGTGACTAAGAGGCACCCCTGTGAGTCTAAGTCGTTTTTATCCCCTCGCGGTGCATAACTGAGGAAGCGTCGCAGGTTGCGACATCCGCTGACACGGACTCAGCGATGGGCGGCCGCAGGTCGCGATGATCGCCAACGACGACACGTCGTTTCCGGATCGCGAGCACTTCCTTGGCCTCAAGGAACTCTTCGGATCAGTCATGCGTTCGTTTGACTGCGGTCGGATCCGAGCGACGCCGCAAACTGGCGAGATAGCTCGCGAGCTATACCGACCTGATCGTGCTCTCCAAGTTCCCATGAGCGAGGGGCGCAAGCCAGCCGCAGCATACAAGCCTCGTGCCAGCCGTCTGCACCGTTCCGCTCGTCCCGAACCCTTCTCGTGTCCTGAATAAAATCGCCTCTGGGGTTGTCAAGGGCACGGCGATCGCAGACCCAGTTCCAGAACGACGGAGACCACGCCAAGATGTCACCCGTCGCCACTTGGATGAACGCGCGCACGAGCTTCTGGCGGACGTCTGCCGGATTTGCTAGCTGCTCGCGCGCACCGACTAGCTCCGGCGAGAACGCCATGCGCACAGTTGCTTCGTGCGACACTCGTGCCGATGACCGCGCGTCTGGGCTGTTAGCACGGGCGCGGCGCAACTGGAAGCCAGCCAGCGCGAGCGCTAGGATGAACGCACCGTTCGGGATATGCCGTCGAGGGTTGCGATCACTTTCGAACCGATGTTTGAGGCTGTAGGACCTGCTCGCCGTCGGACCTTCTGCTTGCCGCACTATGCAGCCGCCTTCGTCTAGTGGTTTCTTCAGCCAGTCGACGGCATCGCGGATTGTCTCGAGCATGGCATCATCGAGGCCGTCCGGGTATGGCGTGCCGCCGGGCCGTCGGACCGCCAGCCCTCCAGATGTGAGTCCATGCAACAGCTCGTTGCCGTCGATGCACGATTGGATGTCTTGTCTAGAGATTTTCATGAATAGACTCTCTTATTGCCACGATATCACGAATAATAGAGCTATTGGATATATCGATGTCTCAATAGGGCGAGAATCGATTCCCCTACCTCATTTCTCCCAGCGCCACACCCCGCTCAGAACGAACTGACTTGCATCCCGAGGCGCTAGAACGACACCGACAGACGCTCCAACTGTTAGCCGGAATGGTTGACTCGCTGCCCCGCCTACCGCGTACTGGGACATCCCAAAGACGCGCTATGGCCAAGACGTATCCGCAGGCGAAACCGCCGCCTCGCTGTCTCCCAATCAAACGTCCCCACTCGTCTCGAGTGCGCCGTCAGGATGCCCAGGAGACGCAGCACCCTGTACGGGAAGCCCGTAGCATATCATTGGAGCAGCGATCATCGAACAGGCAATCTAGGTGAGCACGAAGCCCTTCCCGGTGGGGGTGGTGGATATTAGGGAGCGCCGGAACCTCGCTACGGAAGGCTCAAGGTCATCTCGGCCCCCGTCGCTCTGCCCACGTTCCCACGAAGCAATAGATGCGGGCGTTGATTTATTCTGCGTCGCGATCGGCTGCTGGGCCAACCTCGAATCCCCGATATTCCCAAATCTCTAGGGCATCTGGTCCGCACGCCTTGTCACCGTCAAATTCATCGATTTCCGGTAACTCGAGGACAACAAGGTTTCCGCTCCGGACGATCCTGCCGATTCGCTCCTCTTTCTCCAAGATGTCTATGGGACATGCAGACTCGGGGTTCGAGTATTGGATCTCGATGCCCCACCTCTCGCGGAGCAATGCCCTCCGCTCCCCGAGTCGCATTTTCTGGACGGCTGTCAAATTCATCCCTGTTCCAGCATCGCTTGGAGCCACATCTGGGTCAGTCCACACTGCGACGGAGTGGCTCCGCTACGGACATTCACCGGTGTGCTGTGAGTACTGAAGCATTGAGATCTCCTGACTACGCAACTCCGCACTCATTGCATCTAGGGTCTGCTCGATCTCCAAATGCTGCCCCGTGTTTCCACCCCACAACGCCTCAATGGATATCGAGTCGCACCCGTCACACGGGCGAAAGCGCCAACTGCCATCGACCTTCACGTAGAACGCTTTGCTGTCTTCGACACAGGGATTGTCGAGAGCCTCGTTCAAATTGCTATTGAATGCGTCGTCCCAACCACCACCGCCATCGACACTCTCCACCGGCCCATTACAGGCACCAAGGAGAAGAATGAATCCAAAGGCACTCAGAACGCGCATTTTGTCTCCGATTCTGTACATCATCTCTTGCTCCTCCTCTACTTGGTGTCTCTCGGCGGGAACGGATCGTTTCCGGGCGCGACCGTGTCGGAGTCCCGCCAGCGGCCCTGCCTGTTCTGGATCCTGACCTCGCCGCCTCCCCGCCTGCGAACAATTTCGCGTGCTCTCCCGATCGCCTCGTGCTGCGTGTCGAAGACGCTACTCGCACGACGGCTCTTCGGACCCCTGACCGCCCATCCACCGGAGTGGCGGACCACGAACCGGTTGTTCCGAGTTGCCATGCTGTCTACCTCAGGCGAAGAATCGCCATACCGATAATACCTCGATAGAAACCTATTGTCAAGCCAGCTAGAATGACAGTGTCACAATCAGTTTGTGGCGTTGACATTTTGCATGCGCTAGCTGTAGGCTAGAGTCACCCGAGGTGGACACGGATTTCTACCGGCGTTTCGGTCGGCACTTGCGTCAAGCAAGGAAAGCGGCCGGCCTGTCGCAGGCCGACTTGGCTGTGGCGATCAAGCTGACCCGAACATCCGTTTCGAACATTGAGAAAGGCCGCCAGAAGGTGCTCCTACATACGTTTGAGGAGATGCTGCACGTCCTAAACGTGCAGCCTGGGGAACTGCTGGTTCCCGCTCGGCATGTGCCACTACCCCGGGAGCTGCACAGCTTGGCGCGCGATGCACGGGACTTCGTTGAGCGCGGTCTCGGTCTTGGAAGGGAGGAACATGGTTCATCGATGGACGCGCATTCGGAAGGAAGCCAGGGAACTGCTGGCGAGATTTGAGGTGCGGAAACCTCCTGTACCGGTACAAAAACTGGCTCGCGGTTGCGGAGCGCGCATCGTGCTGGTCCCCGGCAACGACGAAGACATTGATGGCTTTCTATACCGAGACGAAGACGAGGTGGTCATCGGCGTTAATCGAGACCGGGCTACTGTGAGGCGGCGCTTCACGATCGCTCACGAACTCGGCCACCTGCGATTGCACGAGCAAGGCCAGGTCCATGTCGACCGAGGATTTCGAGTCCGTCTGCGCAGCGGCGTGTCGAGCGAGGGAACCGATTGGGACGAGATGGAAGCCAATCGCTTCGCGGCTGAGCTCCTCATGCCGATCGACTTTCTTCGAGACGACCTCAAGCGGCAGGAGTTCGACCTTGCGGACGATAGCGAGCTTCGAGTGCTGGCAAGGCGTTACGGCGTCAGCACGCAAGCCCTCGCGATCCGGCTGAATGGCTTGGGATACTCGATAGAAGTGGTCACGGGATAATGCAAGAACTCGCACAAGAGCAAGCACGACCAACGAGCGAGCAACCGGTGCTTTCACTCGTGCACCAACCCGAGCGGAAACCCATGCATGGCAATGGCCCGAACGGCGGGGCCTTCCGCGATCCCGCATTCATGGAGAACCGGGAAGCACCTATCCACCGATGGGTTCCTTGGATCGCCGGATACTCCAAGTATTTCGTCGAAGACGCTATCACCAACTACACATCCGGGCCAAGCATAGTGCTCGACCCTTTCGCTGGAGTTGGTACGACGCTTGTAGAGGCCGACCTCGCGGGGCACGACGCCATTGGCTTCGAGATCAACCCTTACGCCGCGTTTGCGGCACGAACGAAGCTGCAAGCATACAGGATCGACCAAGACAGCCTCCTTCGGACTGCCGACCGCTTCATCAACTTCATGCAGCGCGGCGCACGACGAGGGGACGGACCACTGACGCAACCACCGGCGGCGTTCCGGACGCGCACTCCCTTCTACAGCCCCAAGGTCGAACGCAAGGTCTTGCTAGCCTTGGACTTCATCGTCGACTGTCCGCCTCTCATCGCGGACATCTACCGCTTGGCGTTCGCAGCGACGATGGTGCAATACTCGAACTACTCCTATGAGCCGAGCCTAGGGCGTAAGGTAACGGTCGGCAGGCCCGAAGTAGATGACTGCGATGTCGCGGAGACGATCAGGAGCAAAGTGCTCCAGATAGCAGACGATGCCGCTTGGTATCGCAGTGCCCGTCGGAAACGAGAACATCAGCGAGGACAGATACTCAATCGGTCGTTCTTTGATGGCTACTCTGAGATTGAGGCGGGCAGTGTGGATCTCCTCATCACATCCCCGCCGTACCTGAACAACTACCACTACAACCGCAACACACGCCCGCATCTGTACTGGCTGGGGTTCTGTTCATCCCCCCGGGAAATGAAGCATCTCGAGGAACTCAACTTCGGAACCTACTGGCAGAACGCACGGGATCAGGAGCACGTGGATCTCGATCCGTGTATTGAGGATGCAACCATTCGAGAGACGCTCTCGACCCTGCGCAAGAAGAATCCTGACAAGGGGCTTTATGGCGGGAACGGCTGGGCCAACTACGCGGCGCGATATTTCAACGACTGCGTCCGCTTCGCCCAGGGCGCGGCGTCGTGCCTTCGTTCAGGTGCGACTGCCTTGGTAGTGATCGGAAATTCCATCCTGCAGGGCGTTCCGATCCCCACCGACCGTTTTCTCGCCAAGATCGCAGAATCGCATGGCTTCGACATCGTGGCCATACACGTGCCTCGCAATACGCGAATCGGCAACAGCATCCTTGATTCCAGCGTCCGGGCCGGCAAGGCGAACGGCAACGCGCTGTACGAATCTGTTGTAGAATTGCGGCGCTCCTAATGCCCGACCTGTGGGACCCTCTCACCTATGAAACCCTCATGGCCGGTACGGTCGCGCATTTCGAGACACAGGACCCTGCGCCGCTTGCAAGCAGAATAGCTATCGAGGGGCCAGGGATCTACGCGCTGTACTACGAGGGCAACATGCCCGAGTACCGGCCCATCGCCGATGGCAACCACCCAATCTACGTGGGCAAGGCGGTTCCTCCGGGTGCAAGGAAAGGCGGCGTCGGTGACGTCACGGCCCCGGCACTACAAAACAGGCTCAGGGACCATGCCAAATCCATTACAGAGGCAGACAATCTCAACCTGGAAGATTTCTTATTCCGCGCGCTACCGATTGTTCCGGTTTGGATCGTATTCGCCGAACAAGCGCTAATCAAGCAGTACCGTCCTGTCTGGAACACCTGCCTCGAGGGATTCGGGAAGCACCACCAAGGCAGGAACCGAGCGGCGACGACGCAAAGCTGGTGGGATACCCTTCACCCCGGACGGCCTTGGGCCACGGTCCATGCGCCTCAGGCAACGAAAATGCGAACTTCTGCAGAGGCCAAGAAACTCGTAGAAGAGCATTTCGCGGAACAGTGGGGATTGTAGGTCCTGTTGAAGCCCCGGTGAAATCGATCCCCTCCTAATCCTGACTCTCAGTGACAGCTCCCCAGATCCGCTCCGTGCGGCCGCTGTGCTTCCAGATCGCGGAATGGACCGCCAGCACCCTCTCGCTTGTCTGGCCGAACTTCGGAATGGAGTTGCTTGGACCATGCCCCTTGCGACGGCGCGGCGATTCTCTACCGCCGCTTGGCGAACTTCCGCCAGAGTGACGACCGGAAACGCCTCGAGCCCGATGCCACGGGTTGGCGATTGATGCTCAGCCGCTGGCTCCAGATTCTCCCATAGACTCAGTACTTCATCGGCTGTTGACAGGCAGAGAGAGCCCGCGGCCGCCGCGTCGTTCGGGCCGCCTCACTGTCTTGACGAACCTCTCGGAGTAGCTATCCTTGGGTGCGCGACAATTCTGTGAAACTATGCAGCCGCCCGGTCCTCCCAGTAGTCGTCGAATCGATCGGAGAGTTGGGCGCAGCGCAAGGCGATGATGGCGTTCGCGCCTTTGACGGTCCAAAACATCCCGGACTTTTTTAAT
>JAJDTX010000028.1 GCA_022826925.1 Bryobacterales bacterium | reverse complement strand
GTCACTGTCGTCTCGGCCGTGATCATCATCTACTCGCCGTCGATCATCGCCGAGAAGGTCTGGTCCTCGTTGCAGCGGACTTCCACCGACGAGCCGGAGATCCCCAGCGGGATGCTCAGGGCCGGAGGCTACACGTACTCGGCGCTGAACATGGCGTCGACGCCGATCATCACCGTGCACATGTTGCCGTTCTCGGATGGGAACCCATGTTCGGCTGTCAGTAGATGTTTGAGGATCACGTACAATCTTACAAATTGAGCCCGGAATCACTTGGACTCTGAGTGCTTCCTGCCAGCCTGGCGCAGGTACTTCCAGTCCTCCTTAGGTGGTTCAGCTAGCACAGCCTTGAGGATGTCATGCGGAACGGCACATAACAACAAGCCGGACAGCCGTGATCAGTGGATATAGCCGATTGGGACCAATTCCCAACTCACCCTACACGCCCTACATGTCAAGTGTGAGCATTGAGTGTCCGCCGCTAACCGGGAGTTGATCTACGGAGCCCGCACTAGGTCAGCACCAAAGGCCCCGTTGATCGTGTAACTGGGAGTGGGATTGGTATCCGTCAGGCTCCACGACCCGACCACAGCAAACGGTCCGTCAGGACCTCCACTGCCCAAGAACGTGCCCGCATGCGTCGCGGTGGTGTTAGCGGGCAGGGCCACGCCTTGCGAACTCGTTGAGTACTGCACCGTCGTTGTCGTCGCTGAGAATGCTATGCCGGTGACAGTACCTTGAAAGCCGATCTGCGTCACGGTCTGGCCGCGTAGGGTGAATCCGCTCAAGCCGCTGATCGCCGCACTGATCGTGTCGCCACCGGAGTCCCAAGTCACGTTGAGACGATAGTTCCCGTTGTACAGATCGCCGTCGGAATCGACCGCCACTGTCCTACCGGCGTATTGAGCGATTCCCCTGAGCGGACGAAAATTGGTGCCAAAATCCGTTTCTGAGAGCTGGCTATAGTTAAAGACCCCACTGGTCGTCGCCGGATTCGCCGCATCTGTACTGTCCACGAGTTTCCAAGCCCCAAAGCGAGTAAGCGACGTGGTCCCGATGCGAAGCGTCGCTGTGAAATTGCCAATGGTTCTAGTCGAGCTTCCGAGGCCAGCCAGCGGGTATTCGTAGGCTGAACCGTCAATCAAGAAGGCGTCGATCGTCAGTATGTCAGTGGTCGTGTTGATGGTGGAGCCAGTACCCGCAGTGCCGTAATTCACCTCAGACACAGAGGAAGGAAGCGTCGCAGCGGTGGTTCCGATGTGCTCTGCTCCGAACGATCCATCTAATAGCGCGCCAACTTCCCACGTGCCCATTACCGCTACTCCCGGACTCGTATTGTCGCTGCCGCCTACGAACTGCCCTGTCAGGGCAGAGGAACCCTCATTAGTAAACGAGAGCCCGCCGAACTCGTCATAGACCACCCTAGCGTCACCGGTTCTCTTAAACGATCCATCGTCGTTGAATTGGTCGCGATTGATTTCGGGCAGAGTGATATCTCGTACGGCTTTGCCGTTATGCATCCAGCTGGCGCTGTCATCGGTGCGACGCAAGCTCGAAATCGTTGCCGTAACCTGTTCGATCGCTATCGAGGCCAGCAATTCGATCGAGCCCGAGTAAAGCGCTTGGTTACTATCGATCGCCCAAGCCCTGCCTGAGTAGCGGGCTGTGCCGCGACTAGGCAGCGCGTTGGCTTGAGTGGCTTCCAGCGGACTGAAGGCAAATGGAATCGGTGTATAGGTCCCGCCTACTGCGGCCGCTTGGGCTTTAGTGCCTGCGGCGAGCGTCGAAATCACTCCAAACCTCGTGTTCGTGGAAGCTCCAAGCGCCAGCACGTGCTTTCTCGCCTCGTATATCTTGTCACCAGTAGTGGTACTGGCAGCAGCGATCTGCACGCTGAACCTGTCCTTGAATTCCGCGACGTCGGCGAGGTCTTCCCTGAGGTCCTCGAGCTTAGACAGCGATTCGTCTACATCCGTTCCGCTTGAATCCGTCGGCTTCGTGAACGGAATCGGCGTGTCAAAGATTAGATTCAGCTCGTTTTGTACGTCGGCCCAGTAGCTGTCGATAAGCACGCCGGCGACAAAACGTTCCGAATCGGTCCCGTCGGCGAGCCCCTGCGTCTCGATTGGCACGAGAATCCGGTCGATTGCTCGAATCACGCTCTCGATGAACGTGTCGTCTTCGTATTGCCCGCCACCTCGGAAGGCCGAAAAGTCGTCCGAAACGCTACCGACGTCCTCTTGGATTCGGTTAGCAACTGTAGTAGTTAGCCCGTCGGTATCGAACGCGCCGTTAGAATCGAGGAATTCGTCCGGCAGCGCGGAGAGAATGTCTTCCGACACCGCTAGCGGCGTGTCGCCGCCGCCAGGGTCGCCGCCACCAGGGATCGGAGGCACATACAGGCTGGCTGTCCACACCCCGTTGGAAAACCTCAAGCGGTACCGTGTCTGCGTCGTGGGGCTTCTCACAATCGAGCCACTTCGCACACGCGTGCCGTCGAGCTGCTCGTACGTGCCGTCAGCTCTCTTGATCAAGGTCACGGAGTCACCCTCCGTCCCCAAGCTCACCAAGACCTCGCCGCGCAGGAATACCGCTGTCCAGCGGTTGTTGGCAAACTGCAGCGTGTAAGTGCTCTCGCCCGCCGTCACCGTGTCGCCGGAATTTACCCGCCTGTTGTTGTAGAGATAGGTGCCGTCTTCAAGGCGCGCCAGCGCGATGGTCGTATCCGATCCGGTCACCGGCACGTTGACAGTCATCGGCAACGCCTCCACGATCCATCCGTCGGCACCAAGCGTCAGCCGGTATTCGAATCCATTCGCGCCCATGACAGTGTCGCCGCTGGAGAACAGCGTCGAGCCCCGTCGCCAGCTGCCGTCTTCGTTAGGAGTCAAGGTCACCGTCTCACCCGAGCTTCCGAGTTGAACCGAGACGTCTTCGGGTATGTAGGCTGCTCGCCACATACGGTCCGGACCTATGGTCAGGCGATAGCTGCTGCCGTTCCTGGCCTGAACGACAGTGCCGCCCAGCAATGGCTCGCCATTCAGGCGGAAGGTGCCGTTTTCCTGCCGGTAGACCAACAGCGGCGGATCACCGCTGGTGCCGAGTTGCAAGCGTTGCGGGTCCGGCTCCACGTAGACCGCAGTCCAGCGGCCATCGGTGCCAAACGTGAACGTGTAGCGGTTCCCGTTCTGCGCGGTGACTACCTCGCCTGGAGCGAGAGGCCTGCCGTCAACGGTAAACCCGCCGCCCTCCAGACGAGACACTTGGCGTGAATCGCCGCTCGAGCCCAAGAACACAAGCTGCGGTGCTGGAGGAACGAATTCCGCCGTCCAAGCGCCATCGCTGCCGCGCACCAGTCGATACTGGTTGCCGTTGTCCGCCTCGACTACCGTGTTCGCCGTCACGGGCTCGCCGTCCAGCAGATAGCTGCCATTCTCCTGCGCCTGTAGCAGGATCGCGTCACCGCTCGTGCCCAGTACCAGAGGTTCGGGATCGGGTGCTATAAACTCGGCCGTCCAGCGGCCGTTGGCGAGCGTCAGGCGGTAGCTGGCGGCATTCTCCCCTGTGATTGTGCTGCCGCTCGTGAACGGCTGGCCGTTGCGCGTCCAGCCGCCAGCCTGGGTCGAGATCAGCGTGGTTGCCCCGCCCCGCTCGCCCAGCTGCACCACAACCGTCTGGGGCTGGAAAGGAGGAGGAGGGGGCGGCGTAGGCGGCCCCGAGGATTCGTTCGAGCAGGCAAAGAAGAGTAGTGCAGCCGTTGCGACGAGGCAGAACCTCGCCAGACCGAGGGGACGCCAGTTACGCTTCATTTCTTGCACCTCTTGTTTTGGTACGCACATTGTAACACGAAATTGCAATAAACCTACTCGTTCGCCAAAGCGCGAATTCTCTCGCCGAGACGACCCCTGTTAATTCAGTTCGCACCTCCGAACCTGCACCGCCAACACGGCACGCGGATGAGATTGTGCAGGCGCGGGCACGCCGCGCCAAGCCGACCGCATTTATGTTACGCGATAGCGGGCAGTCTCGGCTCATGTGGTGCAGAATGAGCCGGTCCGTGTCCATTGTCAGAACGGAATGGTCTATGCTGTACTAAATCAAGGAGCATCACAAGTGAATCGGAATGCCCAAACTGCCTCGACATCGTGGGTGATTCTCTCCGCACTGCTCGCGGCTGTTCTGGTCGGCTGCGGGGGTGAAGCAACCCCGAGGATTCCCGCGCCGCCACCCTTCGTGCCCGCCACCGTAGTGGTGCAGCTGGGAGAGCAGGGTGGCGCGACTACGCTCATCTCGACCCAGGCCGGCGGGTGGACGCACAACGGCGAGCCGTTCACCAGCGGCAGCACCGTTCGCGGCGAGAACGCGGCCACCTACCAGCTGACGTTGTCCGGCGGTTCGTGGAGCGCGGCGTTCGTGTCACCTGATCCCGCGCGAGTGCAGCTCGGCACCAGCGGAGACGAGGCCACCCTGCAGCTGCAGGAGGACGGCACCTATCAGTTAGGCGGTGCTGCCGTGCAAAGCGGGGACGTGGTCAATGCCAGCAACGGCAACCAATACACGCTCACGCTTGACGCCAGCGGCAACTGGAGCGCAGCGTTCCTCGCCCCGGACCCACGGCGCATCGTGCTCGGCGCGAGCGGCGACTCGGTGGTTGTCGAAATGCGGGAGGATCGCAACTACTGGCTCGACGATACTCCTCTGAGTACCGGACGCGTGGTACAGGCGGCCAACGGCAGCCGTTACACGCTCACGTTCGGCCCCGACGGGATGTGGAGAGCGGTATTCGTGCAACCCCCACCGCAGCGAGTGGCGCTTGGCTCCAGCGGTCGCACAGTGCTGGTGGACATGTTGGAGAGCGGGACCTATCAGATTGAAGGCAGTCACCTCTGGGCCGGCGAGGTTCGCGAGATAGGCGACTTCAGGTACAGGTTCTCTCTAGGCAGCGACGGGCGCTGGACCGCGACCTACGTGGCCGATCCTGTGACGGTGCGCTTGGGGGCCCATGGCGGCACGATCAGCCTGACCCTGCAAGAAAACGGCGGATGGGCGCTAGGGGGAGAGGTCATCCGAACGGGCCATTTGGTCCAAGGCACCAACGGTCACACCTATCGGCTGACCCTGGCCGGCGGTACTTGGCGGGCCGAGCCGCAGCCCATGACGATTCAAGTCGCTCTGCGCGGCACCGGCGGGAGCATCGTCCTGACCAACGTCGAGGACGGCAGCTATCTGTACGAAGGTACCCCTGTGAGCAGCGGTGACGTGATCTCCGTGGGTCAAACCAACTACCGGCTCACCCAGCTTTCGGACGGCAGCTGGCGGGCAGCACTGACCTCAGCTGCACCAATACCATCTCCCGGAGATCCGCTGACGCGCGACTCGCTGGCCACTTATGTCGGCATCAGCCCCCGAGCGCGCCTGACCGATGACGGGAGCACAGCCTCGCGCGCTGGATCGATTTTCGAGCTGAACGACCTAGAGTACTCGGTGAACGCGCTGTTCACGCACGGCCAGCACGACCGCGAGATTACCTTCGCAGAAGAGGCGCGGGCCTTGATCACAGGCGAACTCAGCGATCTCGAGGCACTGATCGTTCTCGCCGAAACTTCGAGCGGGCTGGACTCCACAATCGAACAGCGCTGGGATCGCATCACAGGGCACCTAGACAGGCTCTTTCCCAACGAGGGCGATGACATTCTGGGGATCAACGCGCCCAGGCAGCGCAATGGCCGTATCGACTACGAAGAGGTAGTTGAAGACATTCAGGACGTGCTGGCGGCGCTCGAGAACAGCAGGTCGTTTCAGCTCGCGCTTGAGGACGGTATCTTCTCCGACGCCAGAAGTGTGGATCCCGATGAGAGCGACGACACGTTCTTCGCGGTGCGTAGCGTGACCAGGCTGGGATTCGGCTGGACGTCGGCGACGCGTTATGGCGCGTACACCAAGCTGCAGCGAAGCAGGATCTCCGACGAGTTGACTTTCGCCTCGGGCACCGACGGCATAGGCGCGTTTGCCTACAGCCCGTGGGAGACCACGCGGACCCGCGAACTGCCGAGCAGCGGCCAAGCGTACTATTTCGGCGAGACAGTCGCGGCCAGCAGGGAGTCTAGGCAGGTCATCTATACGGGCGATATCGAGTTGCGGGTGCAGTTCGCCAGCAGGCAGGTCAACGCGCTGGTGACCGACTTGCAGGACGCGAGTGGCGGTGCCTGGCGCTTTTCGTTGAGGGACGTGGACTCGATCCAGCTGCCCGTAGCTAGGCTCGATTCCACCATCGGCTCATTCGAGCCACTGTCCAGCGGGACGGCCAGGGTTTCGTTCCGCCCGATCGCTATCAGCTTGTCCGCGCGCTCGCTCGCCTCAGAGTTCGAAGGGCGCTTCGTGGGCCGCGACAACGACGCCGGGGAATCCGCGATCGGCACTTGGAGCGTGTCTTCGGGTGGCTCTGTGATCTTGGCGGGCGGATTCGGAGCAGACTTGGAGTCGGGGCCCACGCGGCCGCCGCCGACCACTCGCCCGCCGGTGGATCCGTCCGGAGATCTGGGCGAAGAGGCCGCGACCTATGTCGGGGCCCGGCCGGATCAAAACGGCGACATTGACATCGCCGCTCTTGACGCCGACGGTGACCCGATCGAATTGCCGGCGTCCGAGCTCTACACCAACCGGGGGACCATCGTCGAAGGACAGCGGCTGTTCGACAAGACCCGGCAGGTCCTGGACGACAACCTAAAGTTGCTGGACATCTACATCAACCTTCTCGGCAGCCAAGACTCGCAGGCTCGCCGAGACGTCTGGGCGGCAGCGAACCAGAGTCTGCACGACAACATCTTCAGCCGATCCAACGTGCTGGGTGCGGGCTACCCCACGGGGCGCGACCGTGACGAAGACGCAGTCGAACTGCTGCAAGAGGCATACTATGCCCTTGCAGGCGCCTCGAGTTTCCGCGACGCGGTCAATGACGGGGGCATATTCGAAAACATCCTTACCCAGTCCCGGCTCGATAGTGGCGACTACGATTTTGAAGACATTGCCACGGCGCTCGAGTACGAAGTGTTGGCCAAGTACGACCATACCGACCTGACCCGATTCGGGGTATGGGCGAAGGAGGTTCGCCAGGACGCCCTCTCGCCTCGAACCTTGGCATCAGGAAACGAGCGCGGGGATGCCTTCGCGTACAGCCCGATCGAGCAAACGGTGTACTTTACCAGCGACCCGAATTTCCCAAGGGGATTCACGTCGACCTATCTCGGTCGCACCGTCGCCGTAGACCGCGGATTGGACGGGCCCACCTTCTATGACGGCGATGTCCAGGTGAGTGTCAGCTGGAGGAGCTCCAGCCCTCAGAGTTCCGACGTCACGATGGTCATCGAGAACTTGATCGGAATCGACGATGGCGCGCCGTTGCTGGTCGAACAGTTCGAAGTCAGCAGCCTCATCATTAGCGGAGGGCGTGTCGTACTAGACAGCAGCAACCGTATCGGGCTCGCAGGGACATCTTCGGCCCGGGTCCGCTACGTGGACCCGAGCCGTTCGGAGAGGTTCTCGGGCACAGTCACGCTGGACGGCAAATTCGTCAGCTACACCGCTGCTGGGCCGGGGGCCGTTTTTGGGACTTGGGACTGGGGAGACGTCATAGGTGCTTTCGGCGCAGAGGTGCTTCCGTAACGCCTAGCGCTCGATCTGCTGTAGTCTTGATGGCTGAGGTACGCATCGAGTCCGCGATGTAAGAGACAAAGTGGCCCGACGAATGCGGACGCAGCTCCGACTCTCCGTCAGGGGCATTCCTCGTCATCTACACAGATAGCCTCCACGCTTGGAGGCGTGCCACGCGGTTCGGTGCTAAACCCCCATGGCCGCGTACAGCCACCCCGTATGTATGAAACGGTCGAGGGTTGCCAGCGGCGTGGGGGGCATTGCTAGATTTGCGGATAGCGGAGGCGGGTGCAAGATCGGATCTCTAAGTGGTGGAGAGGCCGCGATCCTCGCAAGGGCCGTGGCCCCCTACCTCGTTGTCTAAACTGACGCCGCTGCGCCCCTTCGAGCCCCGTACCGTACCAGGCTGCGGCCTAGGACGCACAGTAAATCGAGCCCCGGCTCGCTCGCGAGCCGAGGGATTTCCCCGGGCCAGCATCACCCGCCTCCGCTGTACAGGAGGATACAGCATGACAACCACAGCAGGCGACAGCCTGCAACCCGACGAGATGCACGTCGTGCATCCCCGCGCGGCCGGACTCGATGTGCACAAGATGCAGATCACCGCCTCGGTGCGGCTGTGCCAGCCCGGCGGCGGCGTGCAGTGCGCCACGCGCCAGTTCAGCGCCTTGCCCGACGGGCTGGGAGAGCTGGCCAAGTGGCTGCAGAGCCATCGCGTCACGGCCGCGGCCATGGAGGCCACCGGCATTTTCTGGCAGGCCCCGTGGGAGGCGCTGGAGGCGGCCGGGATCGCGTGCAGATTCCGACGGAAAGTGAACAGTCGTTCCGATTCAAAATGAACGCCGATTCCGATCGAAAGTGAACACCTGTTCCGATTGAAAGTGAACGCCGACCGTCTCCGCTAGGAGAGGGTCGGAGCGTCGCGACCGAGTGACGGGCGAACGAGCTCCTCCTCGAGGAGGAGTTTGCGCATGCCAAGAGCGCGGATTGCGATGCATTCAATTCAAGTAACTACCCAGGTCCGGTGGTCGGGATTAGCTTTCGGTGCGGAGGCTGGGGCTGTGAGCACCCGCAACTAAGATGGGCTTGACAGTGGCCTGCCAGTACATGTATTGATGGAATTGTTTCCGCAACGTGGTGCGATTAGCAGTCAGCTCGCTGGTCCGCACGCGGGGAGAAGGCGTGCGCTTTGCTGTCGGATGCAAGGCGGACAGTGCCGGGGATGGCAGTGCCAAAACAGCAGTCGCAGTCGGGTCAGGCTGCACATTTGGGCGAGCAGGAGTTGGGTCAGCCGGCCGAGTGTTGTGCCGCCGCGCAGGCCGAGAACGCCAAACTGAAAACCGAGCTCGCCAAGCTGCAGGCGGACAATGCCGGGTTCCGGCAGCGGCTGGAGCAGTTGGAGCGACAGGTCGGTCTCAACAGCAGCAACAGCGGCAAGCCACCGTCGAGTGACGGGTGTTGAATTTCAGATAGATTCGTGCGGACTTTGTAACTAGTGCCCGTGCCAAAAAGCAGGATTTCGGGATTGGAAGACCATCATCTGTCTAGTTACTGGTCGGTTCGAGGCGCGAATGAAGCTGGATTTTGCCCGGATTCGTGCTGCCATCGAGGTTCGTCTGGCACCTCCGTCCGCGTTCGCGTCGATCATGGGTGACCGCCACGTACCGCGCCCTACCGGGGCGCTGCCCAGTCACTGCGTTGGGGCTGGGTGGGCGGCCAGCTAGGCCGCCCGCGGCAGCGCCCTGAGCCGGGACCGGGCCGCCTCCGCTTTCAAACGCGCCCGCTCCCGCCGTTGCAGCACCAGCCCGATCCGATGCACGTTCGCCGCCAGCACCCCCAGCCCCACCATCCGCTCGAACCCGTCCGCCCCCCGCGACAACACCCGGTCCAAGCCGCGCTGCTCGAGGTTGTTGATGGCCGACTCCACCGCCGGATGCGCCCGCCGCGCCGCCCGGAATTCCGCCGCCCCCTCGCGCGCTTGATCCGCCTGCGTCAGGCGCCCCTTCTTCGGCAACGCGCTGAGCTCCAGCAACTGCTCCAAGCCCGCCCGGTTGGCCCCGCTGTGGAACCCCTTGTCGAAACTGCACACCTGCTGTACAGCGCCGGGGTATTCCGGCGGTAGATTTTCAGACTAATCCGGTCGCAGGAGGGGGCGTTTTCCCGGATTATTCGGGACGGGTGTGCGGGGCAGAAGGATAGCTGGGAGGAGGCAGGGGATCGTGTGAGCGCGG
>JAJDTX010000179.1 GCA_022826925.1 Bryobacterales bacterium | reverse complement strand
GGACTTCGAACGCAACGAGGCGAGTTCCCTGGCCTGGGCGAGGCTGGCCGCATGCCGCTTTCTGATGCGCAGGGTCGCACGAGAACTAAGCACCTGATAGAAAACACACAAATCATAAGTTACGCTTATGATTCAAACTCTCACAGGCACATGCCGACGACAACCCAACGCGTGAAGCCGTTGGCCATCGCCCGGAGGCTGCGGCTCTGTCACGCAGATCCAAAGTGTCGTCGGGGGACTAAGGCGGGGAAAGGCGTGAATGAGGCCACCACCGGCGATGCGACGGCGCAGAATGCCGCGTTGACCACGCTACGTCCTGCGCCCTCTTGCATATTCGGCGATGTACGGCCGAGGGAGTGGCGACTTACTCCGTCGCGTTGAGGCGGTTCAGTTGGCCAGGCCAATCGAGGATCCGCCGATCGGCAGTCACCAGGCAATGGCCCTCCAACGCGGTCGCGACGATGAGGCGGTCCGCCGGGTCTCCGGGGAGATCGACCAGCCCAGCCGCTCGGACGCCGATCGCGCCGTCAACCGGGAGCTCAATCAGGCCTTGAGACAAATTCTCCTGCCGCCATGCCTGGACATCCATCCCCATGTCGATGCGTTTCCTGACTTTCAGCATGGCAACCTCCCAAAAGGAAATCGCCGAGACGGCAACTTCGCCCGCTTGCCACGCGCCCTGGATCGCGCTTCGAGAGCGGGCACCGAGCCTGCGATCACCGCGCCTCAGCCACAGCAGCGAATGCGTGTCCAGCACGATCAAAGCACATCGTCCCAGTTGTTGCCGCTCTCGGCATCCCAATCGGCGGCGACAGGCGCTAGGTCGTCACCGTGGATATCCACTCTGCCTCGGTCGATCCCGAGGAGGGATTCGGGCTTTTCGCGGTAAGGAACCAGGCGGGACACCGGGCGGCCGTTCTTGGTGATGACTATCTCCTCGCCGCCCTCCGCCACTTCGTCCATCAGCTTCAGGCATGTGGCTTTGAACTCGGAAGCCTTGACGATCTTGGCGCCGCGGGTGCCGATGCTATTATCGGTTTTCATCGCAATGTCACTCGTCATCGGAGGATGACGATCATCTTACCATAGTCATGTCTATGGTCAAATCGATTCTCTCCGGAACCGGCTGCATCCAGCCGGTCTGGAACGGTGCGATCCCTCGTTCAGAGAAGCCCGGCCCCGTCGGAACGAGATCGGTCTTGAGCTTGACGCTATCGGTCGGGGAACGGGCTCTCGTGCGTTGACCCGAACGAGCGCGCTCAGCCTTCGATGATGCCTGGCGCTTGCTGAGCACCGCGTCTCGCCAGAGCGAGCGCTCCCATTTCACCCCCGTCCTCTCCGCCCCCGGGCGGAGAGAGAACAGGCTGAGCCCACGGGGTTCCCGTCCAACTTCAGCCGGAGGGAGAGCGCCTTGGAGGTGGACGTCGAACGGACTGCCAATTCCGGATTAGGCGACTCGCGTACGCCCGGGTACGCTGGAACTCGAATTCAACCGCTTTCGAAGTGATGACGGCAAGCGAGTTCTGGGGATGTCGAAAGAGGCCAATGTGGGAGCTAAGTCATTAAAATAACAAAGAGAATCGCAGGCGAAAAAGCCTCCTGCCCTGAACTTTCCTCGGTTCTAGGAGGCCTCGTTTGTGGACTGCAGCGTCGAGTTTACCAAGACGAGTCGCGCGGTGTCCATAGTCATCGCAATGTCTTGCAACGTGCCTGGGGCGAACCCCGAAGCAGCGGGCGACGCACCTAAGCCCTTACAGGCTATCTGCAGCGCCGTCAACCCGCGCGTACCGCGTTGACCCTCCAGGATCATCCTCCCCGTCACCGCCGCTGTTCTGCACACCGTCACGACGTCCCTCTTGTCATCTGGCATGCCACGACGCAAGCACGCCACATGCGTGCGGCGAATGCAAGCGCCGAATCGCACTTAGCATAAAAATGTTGGGCGAAAGATTATGCCGGGCAGGTCTGTCTGCTCTCATGCGGCACGGGCGGTTGTGTCGGCTTCGGACCCGGACGGCGCAGGGACATTGCTTTGCTGCCATGGCGGGAGAATGTCCGCCCCGATGTCGGCCGCAATCCTCGCGGCCGATGCCCGCATCGCTTCCTTAACAATAGGGCCGCGCACCGCGTGGCCCCGAGCAGCGCCCTGCGCGATGCGCCCGACACCAATGCGCGTCGCTCCACCTGGTCCCCGCGACGCAGAGGCGCGGTCCGGCGCGTGATCTTCAAGCACGTCCTCGGCGATGTCTCTGGCGACTCTTATGGCTGCGTCTTTGACGGCGTCTCGTGTGAGGTGGGTGTAGCGGGCGGTGGTCTGGATCTGGGCGTGGCCGAGGAGCTTGGCGATCACCGGCAGGCTCTCGCCGAGCGCCAGCGCGCGGGAGGCATAGGAGTGGCGCAGGTCGTGGATGCGCACGTCGTCCAAGCCGGCGCGGGCGCGCACGCGCCGCCAGGGCTCGAACAGGCTGGAGAGCCGGGCGCCGGGCTTCGCGCCGGGGACCACCCAGGGGTTGCCGGGGAGGCGCGGTAGTTGGGCCAGAACCTGCGCCGCCTCGGGCGAGAGCGAGATCGTGCGCGGGCCGGTCTTGCTGTCGCTTAGACGAACCCTGGCTCGTCTTGTTGGTCAGAAATCCTCTAACTCATTGCAATAAAATGAATTTTTCTTCTGCCCAACGTCTAGCCGGTCGCAAATTCCCAAGGAGGTCATCAAATCGTATGCGGATGGATGCAACCCAGCGACCCCTCACCTCCCCGTACGGCCGTTTTTGTTCGGTCACGGCGTGATGAAGGTCTGTAGCCGTTCAATCGAGCCGTGCATGGCGATCTGCTTGGCGTCCTCCGCGGGTGCTTACACCGACCCGAGCGAGGATATTACCGATTGAGGGTGCG
>JAJDTX010000100.1 GCA_022826925.1 Bryobacterales bacterium | reverse complement strand
CGGCCCCAGGGGCTCTCCCAGCCCGGCAGGTCCGGAGTCGAGGGCTTCCAGAGGACGAAGTCCGCCGGGTCTCGCTTGAAGGGGGCCACTTCCACCCGCGCACCGGCGATCATCTCATCACGATTGCGGCCAGACAGAGCTCCGTAAGCCGAAAATGAGGGCACGTGAAACAGGACATGCCCCTCGACCGCATAGGCATGACCCCGCGCGATCAACTGTTCCACCATGCCGATGATCTCGGCGATATGCTCCGTCACGCGCGGCTCAAGGTCCGGCGTCAGGACCCCGAGCGCGGCCATGTCGGCATGGTAGGCCTCGATATAGCGTTCAGTGACCGTTGAGATCGGAAGGCCCGCTTCCTTCGCGGCGGCATTGATCTTGTCGTCGACATCCGTGAAGTTGCGGGCGTAGACGACCCGCCCGAAGCGCCGCTTGAGGAGACGATAGAGCACGTCGAACACGACCGCCGGGCGGGCATTGCCGATGTGCGCAAAGTTGTAGACGGTTGGCCCGCAGACATACATCGTGACGTGATCGGGGTTTGCCGGCGCGAGCGGCTCCTTCGTTCGCTTCATGGTGTTGGTCAGGCACAGCGTCATCTTCGCGCCTCGAACATTGCGATGTCGCTGTCGCCCGCCTCGACCGGCAGGATTTTCGGCTGCCGGGCCTTGCGGGTCTCGAACATCTTCAGCGTCTCTCGGAGCGCGGATTCGTCTATATCGCGCGTGATGAAGACGATCCGGGAGCGGCGGTCTTCACTCGGCCATTCCTTCAGCATGACCGCCGGATGGAAGATGTGCTGGACGCCGTGAATGACAACCGGTCCATCGAGATCGACCACATTGATGACTCCCTTGGTTCGCAGAAAGTCCGCGCCCCGGAGCAGGAGCAGCGTTTCGAGCCAGAGATCGAGCGCATCGCCATGGATCGGCTCATCGATCGTGAGGCAGAGCGCCTTGATGTGAGCGTCATGGCGATTGACGTCGTCGTGTTGGTAGGTGCGGCCGTGGCCGGCCGTTCCGTGTTCATGATCGTGCGGCTGGGTATAGGCCTCCGCCTTGAGCCAGTTCTGCACGTCGAGGCTCTTGGTCTTCGGGTCGTAAAGACCGGCATCGAACAGCGATGCCGGATCTACGACGCCGTTTTCTGTAATGATCTGCGGAGCCGCGGGGTTCAAGACCCGCAGACGGTCCCGCAGTCTACGCAACACGTTGTCATCGACGAGGTCGGTCTTGGTGATGAGTAGGCGATCGGCCACCGCCGCCTGCTTGACGGACTCGATCTGGCGATCCAGCGTGCCGCCGCCATTGACCGCATCGACTGTGGAGATGACCCCGTCCAGGCGATAGCGCCGCGCGACGGCCGGTTCGGTCATCAAGGTATGAAGGATCGGGGCCGGATCTGCGAGCCCGGTGGTCTCGATAACCACCCGGTCGAACCATAGCTCGCCCCCGCGGGCAAAGCGTCCGGGAGCCTCGCGCAAGGTCTTGGCAAGGTCGCCCCGGATGGTGCAGCAGAGGCAGCCGCTCGACATCTCGATGACGACGTCATCTTTGCTGTGCATGACGAGGTCGTGGTCGAGGCCGATCTCGCCGAACTCGTTGATGAGCACGAGTGTCCGGCTCAGTGTAGGTTGCTGGATCAGATGGTCGAGCACGGTCGTCTTGCCGCTGCCAAGGAAGCCGGTCAGCACCGAGACCGGCAGACGCTGCGATGGTCCATCGAGAATCCAGCTTTCCATGGCGCGCCCCTCTTTCCTGTTCAGGCCGCGCCGGCCGTGATGCAACTCGCGCAGGTGCCCTCCACCTCGACCACGCGTCGCGTCACCCGGTACCCCAGGACGGCGGCATCCTCTGCAAGCAGCTGCTCGACCCGCAAATCCTCCAATTCGGCCGACGCCCCGCAGTCGCTACAAATGAAGAACAGGCAATCATGCCGGCGCTCCGGATGCGCGCAGGGAACGTAAGCATTCCAGCTTTCGATCTTCGCGACGAGCCCCTGGGACATCAGGAACTCAAGCGCCCGGTAGACTGTGGGCGGCCAGACCGGGCGGGAGCCCCGAAGCTTGAAGGCGTCGATCAGTTCATAGGCGCCCGTCGGGCGACCGCTCTCCCAGAGCAGTTCCAGTATCTGGCGCCGCAGCTCTGTAAGCTGTACCCCGCGCGCGCTGCAGAGGGACATCGCCAGCGCAACCCGTTCAGCCGGCGCATGCTGCCCGCGGCAGTTGGGTTCGGTGCAGGGCCGAGGCTGGGTCGACGGGAGCGTCATCGGCTTGATCTCTATTGCGCTTTGAGTACGCAACGCTATAACGTTGCGTTGATCGATTGCAAGCGCCCAGCCCCCTTGGAAGCCGGGCGTGGCCGCCGGAAAGGGTTTGACATGGACACAGCGGTGGTCGGAAGCCGGCCCATAGAATCAGTGTTCACCAGCTCGGGCGGGCGCCGACGGCCCAGCCAGTCAGACGCGGAAGCGGCGGAGCGGACGCTGGTCGAATGGGCGGGCGACGACCCCGACCGCGAAGGCCCCGGACCCCGCGGCAAGAGTTTCTGTCGATGATCGGTAGCCACAGGAACGCTCCGCATGAAAGCTGAACGCAGCGACCCGACGACTTCGACACCCTTTGCAGCACGCATGTCGGTTGAGCAAGTCGAAGAAGGCCTCGCCTTGGCACCCAAATTCGACGCCGACGGACTGATCCCCTGCATCACGACCGACGCCAACACGGGCGAAGTGTTGATGCTGGGCTACATGAATGGCGAGGCTCTACAGCGAACGATCGCGACCGGCGAGGCGCACTACTGGAGCCGAAGCCGCCAGTGCCTCTGGCGCAAGGGTGCAACTAGCGGCCTCGTCCAAGAGGTTGTCGAGATGCGCATCGACGACGACCAGGACGCCGTCTGGCTGCGCGTCCGGGTCGCTGGTTCGGGCGCCAGTTGTCACGTCGGATACCGTTCCTGCTTCTACCGGTCGGTTGAGCTCGGCGGCCACTCTGATGGACCTGGTCGGCTCGTGTTCACGGAGTTGCGGAAATCATTTGATCCGAAGGACGTCTACGGTGACGCGCCGAATCCGACGCAGCTTTGAGGGTCTCCAACGAGCCAGTTGGCGCTCCCACGCCCGAGGCGCCCGTGCCCGCCGGCTGCTCGTTCTGGGCATTGGGTGCGAGGCAGAGCCTGACAGCGTCCGCTGCCGACCACCCTCGAGCAATGCGGCAAGGGCGACGTCACGGCGAAAGGCACGGTCGCCGGTGTTCAGGCCGGCTGCTTTCCCCAGCTCTACGCGGCGCTCGCACCCAGCGCCCCCGACTTCGCAATCACGCTCTGAAGAATTGCCATGACCCAGCCCCTGGAACGACCCATTCTGCCCGTCACCGTACTTTCCGGCTTCCTTGGCGCCGGTAAGACCACGCTGATGAACCACATCCTTAACAACCGCGAAGGCAAGCGCGTCGCGGTCATCGTCAACGACATGAGCGAGGTAAACATCGACGCCGATCTCATCCGTGGCGGCGGCGCAGATCTGAGCCGCACCGAAGAGACTCTGGTCGAAATGACCAATGGCTGCATCTGCTGCACGTTGCGCGATGACCTTCTCAAGGAGGTGCGTAGGCTCGCTCAGGATGGCCGGTTCGACTACCTTCTCATCGAATCGACCGGCATTTCCGAGCCGCTGCCCGTAGCGGCCACCTTCAACTTCCGGACGGAAGAGGGCGAGAGCCTGGAGGATGTCTCGCGCCTCGATACGATGGTGACCGTGGTCGATGCCGCAAACCTTCTGCGCGACTACGCATCAACCGATTTCCTCAAGGACCGGGGCGAGGCGCTGGGCGAGGAGGACAACCGCGCGCTGGTCAATCTGCTCGTCGATCAGATCGAATTCGCCGACGTCATCATTCTGAACAAGATCGATGCGGCAAGGCCCGAACAGCTCGATGCCGCGCGCAAGATCATTCGGTCGCTCAACACCGATGCGGAACTCATCGAGACCAGCATGTCCCGTGTGTCGCTGGACAAGGTGCTGAACACTGGCCGGTTCGACCATGACAAGGCGCAGGAACACCCGCTTTGGTTCAAGGAGCTATACGGCTTCGCCGAGCACAAGCCGGAGACCGAAGAATATGGGGTGCGCAGCTTCGTGTATCAGGCACGCCGTCCCTTTCATCCTGAGAAATTCCACGCCTTCATCAACTCGTCGTGGCCGGGGGTCATTCGTGCCAAGGGACGCTTTTGGCTGGCCAACCGTCCTGAATGGGTCGGCGAGTTGAGCCAGGCCGGCGCGCTTGTCCGCCATAGGGCCGTGGGCTTCTGGTGGGCGAACGCCCCCAAGGAACATTGGCCCGATCACCCGGAATGGCGCCGGAACATCGCCAAATCCTGGGATCCGGTCTACGGAGACCGCCACCAGGAAATCGTCTTCATCGGCACCGACATGGACGAGGCCGCGATCCGACGCCGGCTCGACGCCTGCCTTGTCGGCGATGCCAACGCCAAAGCCATGCAGCCTGGCGCCTGGAAAAAGCTCAAGGATCCATTCCCGGTCTGGAAGCGGGCCGAGCCGTCATGACCGTTCCGTCGGTATCCCTGGAAGGTGGGTCCGTTAGGACCTCCGCCACGTTGGGCGTGGGCATCGCGACGTGCGACGCAGCGGAAGACCTCGCCACCATCAACAAGCCCGACATGGAGCTCGTGATCTGGCGGCGCGCGCTTCCCATGTGCCTGCAGACCTGGCTCGACCGAATGGATGCTTCGTGTCTTCCTGACCTACGTATTCTTGTCCGGCCCGGCGACCTTCGACGTGCGGTGGAACCGCATTTGGACGAAATTGGTATGCCTGCCGGAGACATGCGCGACCTGCTGGTCGGGGACGTCGATGATCTCGTCTCGGCCTTTGCCGGCATCGCCCGAAGCGATCTCGTCGATGTAAGGCTGGAGCGCGTCAGCCACGATTCCTGCTGGAAGTTCCACCGGGACTACGTGGAGGCGCGCCTCCTGACAACGTACCGCGGTCCCGGCACCGAGTGGGTCCAACCGATCCACGCCGAGCGGGCGTTGCGCGCACAGAAGCGGTTCAAAGGGCCGCTAGAGCACATCCGTGGCAACGACGTGGCGTTATTCAAGGGAAACTGCGCCGGACTAGGCAGCGGAATTGTGCACCGCTCGCCGCCCATCGCGGGCACTGGCTGCACGCGATTGCTGCTCTCCCTCAACAAGCGATCGGACGCATCTCCGGAGCCGTGGCCGAGAGGCGTTGAACACGAGACGCCGCTATCATGAATATTGAGCTACCGACCATTTCGGTATGCACGCGCTGTCGACCGCAGGGCTGGCCAGACACTGCAAACCGCCAGCGCCCTGGCGCGGTGCTAGCGAGTGCATTGCAACAGTCCCTATTTGGTGCAGTTTTGCCGCCACCTTTCAATCTGCGCCGCGTACGCTACATGAGTCAGTGTTTGCGCCCCTGCGTTATTGCGTTCTCGCATCGCGACCGATTCACATACCTGTTCGGCGACCTGGATCCGGCACGCCACGTCGACGATATTCTCTTAGCAGTGCGGATGTGGCTGTCGCGAAGCGATGGGTTCGTGGAGCGTAACAAGCGGCCCCCGAGCATGCGAAGCGGCATCCTTGCGCGTATTCCGCCGCTCGATTGCACCCACGAGTTGATAGAGGGCCAGACTTCCTTCTCCTGAACCGATGCGGGCTAGGCGTGTGGATGCGCTACAGCCGGAAATCCACTGGCTCCCGCTGGCAAATGAAAAACCGCCAGAAACTGGGTTCATGGATCGTGAATAGCGATCGTCGACCGTTTCATTCGCTTTCCAATGGCGTGCGCTGTCCGAGCTTCGCCAGGCGCCGTGCGAGTTCCCGTTCAAGCCGGCTTCGGCGGAACGGTGTGAGCTTGAGCCAGTCTCCGACCTCGGCGGCGGTCCTGCCGCAGCCCAGGCACCACCCCGTCTTCGCGTCGAGACGGCAGACGTCGATGCATGGGGATTGCGCGCGTCTTGCCTTCCGTCTCATGGAAGAACCTCGATTGGAGTTCCCTGTTCGCGCTCATGATGGAGTCCGCCAGTCGGAAAGGCTAATTCGGCCGACAAAGCCGCCCTCGGTACCGAGTGCGAGATGCTGCCCATCTGCCGACCAGGCGAGTGCTGTCACAGCGCCCTTGCCGGGTCGCTTGACCACAACCGGATGATCGCGGTCGATCTGCACGAGGATGGTGGCACCGTCCTCGTATCCGGCGGCGACCACGTCATGCCGGGGGTGGGCAGCCACCAC
>JAJDTX010000136.1 GCA_022826925.1 Bryobacterales bacterium | reverse complement strand
CATCACCGCGCCGCCAATCTCAGCCCGGGATACCCTGCGGTCCTTGGCGGATGCTTACCTTACGAAGCACCCACTACCCGAGCGCTCAGCCTGCCAAAACTCCCCCGTTTCAAACAGACGGCCTACGCCGGATGGTTACGGTGGAGGCGGTGGTCGCGGCGGCGAAGGCGGGGCGGCGGTGAGCGCGCCGGAACCGGCCAGTGAGATTGAGGGCCAACGATCCATTGCGAAGGTATGCTCTGGTCTGGTAGCGCCCGGCACTGGATTGTGCGGCTACTGTGGGTTTGATTGGGCTACTCTGGTACGCAGGACGCAGGCGGCGCACCGTAACGCTAAACCGTCCAGTAGTTCAGAGGGTTGAGCGGATCAGACCGGAACGTCGATCGAATGTCGGTCTCGGGGGTTGCGAGCCCCCGCAACCAAAGAAGCCCCTGAATACATTGATGTTTTCGGGGGCTTTTCGATTCTGATCCGAGACATTTGCAGTCCATGGGAATCGCATGGGAAGCGCGGGAAGTCGAAATTATGACAGTCGGCGTCGGCGACCGGCGTTGTCGTTCGGCGAGGCAGTGATGGCGAGAGGCCGAATAGGAAGGGCTCAGGTAACGACCCCTCCTACCCGGCGTCAGCACGTACTCAGGCTGGCGCGCCATCGCGGCGCCGAGAGCAGGCCGGCAACGCCGGGGAGCCGCCACTCATTGTGGGGAACGCCTCCTTGCCCCGAAGCATCGTGAACCGAAGTCGGATGGCGGCTGAGTGCCGCCAAGCCGAATTCCTGCAATCCTAGCGGTCAAGTCCCACACGAAGGCG
Source organism: Bryobacterales bacterium (assembly GCA_022826925.1). GTDB lineage: Bacteria > Acidobacteriota > Terriglobia > Bryobacterales > UBA6623 > VXMF01. The sequence goes on along the minus strand of JAJDTX010000136.1, from coordinate 8,125 downwards.
GCGGGCACGTTCCCGAAATGCCTCTTCACCACCCTCAAGGATCTCACAGACCGCTTGGCGCATCTCGGCATCCTCAAGACCACCAGCCTGGTAGGTGATCCGTGGCAGACCGCCATCGGTGTGGGGGCCGGCATCGGCGACAATCACCTGGTCGGCGTCGGTGTTGATGACGAGATTGGCATTGTGCGTCACCATGATGACTTGCCGCTTCTCCTTGGCGGCAATGAAGAGCGGGACGAGTTCGTCAAACACGGACTTGGGATCCAGATTCTCTTCGGGCTGGTCCATGATGAGCGGTCTGTCGTCGGCGTCATCCAGGGCCAAGTACAGGAGCAGGAGGACAATGCCGCGGGTCCCGGGGGACAGCTTGGAGATGTCGACGCCGTCATAGGCGATTCCGTAGCGGACGCTCAGATGATCGGTACTGAACAGCCATCCAGCGAATCCCCTGAGCCAATTGCGGAATGCCTCGTGCTGGGCGGGCGGAACCGGGGCGTGAGCCAGTAGAGCATTCTGGTAGCGGGCGATGAAATCGTCCATCGCCTGCTTGGCGTCGACGGCAGAGCCGGTTTCCCAGGCCGGTTTCAGATCTGCCACCGCCTTTTCCACGAGACTGCCCCGCCCTCTGAAGTCCCCTGCCTGGCGTCGGTCGAGAAGGGTTTCCTCGGCAGTCTCCGCCCACCTGACGGCATCTGCCGTTCGGAACACGGAGAATTCGAGCTTGTTCAGGGTGCCGCTGGCGGCTGCGAGACGTTTCTTTAGGGGTTCGTAGAGAGCGGCCAGTTCCGCTTCCTCGGCGATGATCGCGCCGAAGACACGCTCGTAGGCGTCGCCGCGCTCTTGCTGGAGATTCTTCCTGCGCTCAGCGGCGCCTTCATGATCGGTGAGGCGATCTTTCAGGGTTTGGAGTTCACGCTCTTCGCGGGCGATGCGTTGAGAAGTGGCGGAGTATTGATCGCGCACCAGCTTGTCGGCCCGGAAGAGGCTCTCGAGGCGCGCGATCTCCGCCGTGAGTACGGCCAGACCCAGGGAGTTTGGGTCGGCGTCTGTCGGGATGTAAGGCGTGCCGGAGGGAAGAGAGGACGGAGGCGCGCCGGTCCGTTCGGCGATTTTCTTGTCGGCCCATTTGATGTAGCCCTCCAGGCTCTTGTCAACGGGACCCTTGTAGTCGAGCAGGAACTCGGCCCACATGCCCTCGTCGAGTCCGCTGCGTGGATGACGGGCTTGCGTTTGACGAAGCAATTCGGGCGCGGTTGTGGCCCGCATGCTTGAGACCTCGTCCTGGAGAGTCTCGAAGGTCCGGCGCTGCGACTTGAATCTCTCAATTTCCGTCCGCTTTGTCTGGGCGACTTCCTGCAGTTCGCCGTGGCGCTTGATCTCTGCCTCGGAGCCCCTGATCGCGAGCTTTGACAGATCGGCCCTGTAGCCGGCAATCAGTTTCTCCTTCGGTCCGATCTGCTGCTTGAGAGACGGTATGAGGCGCTCTTTCTCGAGCTCGTCGCTGATGCGCTGCGAGATGGCGACGATGGCCGTGGCTTCGCGCGCCCTAGCTTGGCGAAACCGATCGGTCCGCTGTTCGCGCAGTTCGGCAAAGCTGAGCGCGCCGTCCCGGGCGTCCTGGTCGTGGGACTGAAAAATCACCCTCTCGATTTCGGCGAGCAGACCGTCGGCCGGCTCCTGTGCGGGCAGGCACAGCTCCTCGACGAATTGCTGGGAGAGGTAGCGGGCGCGGGGGAAGGCCGTTACGGCGCCGGAATCTCGCCCGTTGAGAGCCCGCGAGACCTGGTTGCCGCCGGCCCAGGTCAGCCGTACGGCGGCATCATCCAGGAACAAAGAGGCTCGCGCGAGGAAGGAAGAGTTGAGCTCGCTGTCGTCCCGCCAGAGTGTCGCCGGCACGGCGTCGCAGCCCGTGGCGATCATTTCGGCCAGCGCCGTCTTGCCAGACCCTCGGGCGCCGACGATGGCAACGAGGCCCGGGTTGAGGGGGATCTCGGTGGTGCCGGCCCACTCCGCGTTCTCGACGTGAACGCTGGATATGATCTGGGAGGGCAAGGCGGTCGACGGCGGCTTCGGACCGATATACGCGCGACTCGCCGGGTCTATGCAGGCCTGCCTCAACGCGTCGAACGTCAGTCGGCCCTTGATCCAGGAAAAGCGGTCCTCGAAGGCTTCACCGACCTGGTCCTCGTCATGGGCGTCGCTTCCGTGAAGACAGGGCTTCAGCCCTCGGTAGCGCCTTCTCAGGTCCGCCGGGCTTGCGCTTCGCTGGCCAAGCCAGAACTCCCGCTGTGCGGAGTTGCTGGCAAAGATGATGTCGGCGAATCGTTCGATTTCCTGGCGAACCGTCACGTCGGCCGCCGCGCGTATGCCGGAAGTCCCATCGCCGGATCCGCCGGCGATAGCGATGCGGATGTTCTCCTGCGCCCAGGCGCTGTCGTCGAAGACGGAACGAAGCTGTGCGAAGTTCACCTTGAATTGGTTGGCGCCCTCGCGCAGAGCTGCGTATTCGTCCGTCTTGTTGGGGTCGGTGGACTTGCCGAGGCGAATCAGATCTGCCCGGGTGCAGTTAAACGAATCCTTGTGGGCCTGGAACAGGAGCCGGGAGAGGATTCGCTTCAGTTGCTCGACATGGTCCGGGTCTTCCGGGCTGACCAGGAGATGAATGTTGACAAAACCTGACTTGGCCGCAACGTCGAGACGCATCTCCACGTTCGGAAAAATCAGATCGACGTGCGGGAGTCGTCCATTTTTCTTGTGTTGAAGAACCTGCTCGTAGATTTCAGTGAGGTAGTAGTCAGTAACGCCGAGGGCCCGGATAGAAGGCGTAGTGGTTTCGATTTTGGTCAAGTAAGCGTCCCAGGGATCGCTGCCACTGAAGCTGTCGTTGAGTACCGTACCTGGCGCGTGGATGTGAGGTTCCCAGCGGTGCCATTGTGATCCAGAACTCATCATGACCGAAATTCTCCGCCGAGAGATTTGTCGCTTCTAAAGCGTTTGAAGGGTTATGAACGATTGGTGGCGCGAAGTGTCCTTATCGCGCCTCGATACAGCAAGACCTCTTGGAGTGCGAGAGCCGCGCCGCCATCGGGCGGGCTTCCGACTTGCGGTTGTCGGACGGTCTGCGAACTTGCGAGCGGTGCGGGCCATCGTCCACGCGGCTCGATTTGCTGTACGCAGTGGCATGTACATAGATAGTCGCCTGCTTGACGAAACGGAGAAGCCATGGATCTGGATGTCGAACGCCTCCTCGGCGCCGTGGAGCGCACGGTGTCGTCGCAGGAGCGCAACGGACAGGCCGCGCGCGCGGTCACCCTCGCCCGCAGCTACGCGACGACGGTGGAGGACCTCTGGGACGCCGTGACGAGCGCGGGACGAATCCCGCGCTGGTTCCTGCCGGTCAGCGGCCGCCTCGAACCCGGCGGTCGCTTCCAACTGGAGGGCAACGCAGGCGGCACGATCAGGCAATGCGAGCGTCGCTCGTATCTCGGGCTGACGTGGGAGTTCGGCGGTGACGTGAGCTGGGTGGAGGCGCGCCTGCGCAACGACGGTGAGCCGCCCACCGGTCATCGTAGATGTCGATGCCGAACTCCTGGTGAAAGAAGTTCGCTAACGTTCGGTTGGAGAAGTTGAGTACGACACCGCTCTCCATACCGAACACCCTGTCGATGATCGGGATGTCCATGGAGCGGATTCTGGCATTCGACGATGTAGCCACGGATCACCTCAATCCCAGGGCCGTGATCCAGGCGTCGACCTGGCCGAACGCGTCCTGCTGCCATTGATCGGCGGTGCGCTCTGCGAGCATTTCGGGTCGGTCGGCGAACTGCCGCACGCTGGTCGGACCGAAATCGTCCGGGTGCCGGAATTTCTCCGCAATGTGGAGATATCCGGTCCTCGCCGTTTCGATCTCAAGGAGCGGCTTCGTTGCCGCCGCGAGCGCCGTGATGCCGCCCGGGAAGTTCCGGACGCTGTAGTAGATGTCGTAGGAGTCCTTCTGCTTGTGCCGGTTCGCGATCGCGTAGCCCTTCATGGCCAGCAGCGCGGGAATGGACGCGACGGCGATCTGGACGCGGTTCGTCCCGCCGTCGGGCATGTCGCCGTCGACCGGGACGAACTCATGGAACCGCAGTGCCAAGTCGGCGCCGTCGGCGCGTTGCACGGCGAAATCGGGCACGAGCGGGGGAACGTTCTTCGCGATCGTGGCGTCGTGCGGCCGGAGGAAATCGACGATGACGTCGATGTCGGCACCGCCGTCCCGGGCGGGCACGGTGCGCACCAGCTGAAAGCGCAGCCGACCCTCCGGCTGGTGGTAACCCCGGCTCAGGAGGGACTCGACGAGCCGGGCGTACTCGCCGTCGCCCAAGGCTGCCGCATCCAGACCGAGATCCACGTCCAGAGTTCCGATATGCGCCATGTCGGACTCCTTCAGCAGCAACCAGGGGACGGCGCCGCCGATCACGACGAACTTGCCCCGGTAACTGCCGAGGACCTGGCCGATTTCGACCAGCACCGACTTGACCGCGCCCGTCGTGCGGTCGTCGTAGTCGCTGGCGGCCTGGGGTTCCCTCACAACCATGGAAAGCACTTTGCGGCCAGATGGTCGGCGGCCTCACGGTCCCGATCGTTGCCGTTCCACAGATCGAGGTAGGTGACGACCGGATTGGCGCAGTAGATGCCTGGCACCGGCTCAACGGCGTCTTCGAACAGAGACTCATCTTTGGGGATGCGCAGGATCACGTTGGCTCCCCGTGTGGCATGAGTCAGTTGAAGCGTCTCTTTCAGTACCCGCGCCCCGGGCTCGTCCACATAGAAAGTCTGCGTGCCGCCTCGGACATATGGCGCAATCCACTCGGCAGCCGAGTGTGAGGCGCAGATCGCGCGCGGAGGTTGCGGTCCCGGGTGTAGGCTTGTCGACAGGCAATCGCGCAGCTGGTCCCCGTGGAGAACCGTGTATCCGCTGATTTGATGGCCGGCTGGTTGACGGTAGTTCTCGCGCCAGGACTTCAGTAGCGCGCCCGGCCGGAAGAGAACGAGACCGTCGTCCCGTGTGTCGGCCCATTCCCATTCGAACAGCGTTTTGCGGACATTGCTCACGTGCCCGAGGCTGGCGTTGGCCGCCTCGGCCAGATCCGTGACGCGCCATGCGCGGGCCGGGTCGCGGAGGAGAACCCGCAGGATTGCGCCTGCCCTCGGAGTGAACAGCGACCGTTGCGCGCGGGCTTCAGGCTTCGGTCTGCCCGGAACGGATCGCTCGATATAGACGGGGCCGAAAGCGAGGTACGCGTTACCGTAGAGGTCGAGGTAGGCGATCTCGTAGCTGCAGCAGAGGGAGCGAGACTCCGGCGACAGGTAGGGGCTCACCAGCATCGGAATGAATTGCCGGATGTCGTCCTGGTGTTCGGATCGCTGCAAGTGCGCGACACAGGCCTCGAGCTGATAGATCGCGTCACGGGCAAAGCGCGGCGCTCCATTTGACGTGATCCCCATGAGGAGCGCATAGCGGGTTTCGTTGTGGTCGAAATCGATCCTGGCATCGAGCGGGTAGCCAGACGCGAGTTGTGCTTCGTGGCGAACGCCGATGATCTGTATGTTCGGGACGCGCTCAAGCAGAGCACGCACCGCGTCCACCGCCGCACTCTCGACGGACTTCTCTATATCATATGCTTTCACCATGTGGTGAAAGTGGCATAATCGGTGAAGATGGTCAAGAGAAATTTCAGTCAGACGTCATTTTCAACAAACTGGTGATATTCACAATATAATGAAACTGCTGCAAACAGGCTGGTGTCGGCGTTGCGCCGGGCTGCCTGCATTCATGTCCCGTCCGGTCTGGGATAGACGTAGTCGACCCAGCAACGATAGTCCTCAGTTGGGCGTCCAATTTGGCCTATGGAGCTGACTTGGCGAAGGGGACGGTGCGCTACGCAGTGAGTTCGGCGCACATCAGCGCCTGGATACGATCGGCGATTTTCTGCGCGGGCTCGCGGAGCTGCGCGATGGTCCAGTCGGCGGCGTATCCTTGGGTCACGTCGTTGGGCCGGGCGTGGTTGACCAGCCGCTTGGTGAGCGAGGGGGGCAGCATCAGCTCGCGCTCGGCAACGGTGATGAAGCTGTTGCGCAGACCGTGGAACCAGAACTTTGCCCCGCCGGCCTTGCCGATGCGAGCGTAGAGGTGGTGCGGGTCCTGGACATGGCCGGTGGCACTGGTCGGCGACGGGAACACCCACTCCCGGACGCCTGCGGGCAGATCCTCGGCGGCGGTGCGGCGGCGTTCGAGGATGGCCGCGAGTTGATCGGTGATCGGAAGCTCCAGGGGCACGCCGGTCTTGGTCTCCTCGACCCGGAAGGTGAGCGCGTCCATATCGACCCGCTCCCAGCGGAGCGTCAGCACCTCATCCCGGCGCATGCCGGTGTAGAGCCCGAACCAGAGGGCGTCGCGGATCGCCGGGTTGTTGACTTCCGCCTCGATGCCGGCGCGCCAGCACGGCAGCACTTCGGACGGCGCCGAAATCTTGCGCCGCGCCTTGCGGTGGAACTTGCCGCCGCCGGCGAGCCAGAGATCGACCGGGTTGCGCAGCCCGTCATGGTCGACGCAGGGCCGGCGGTAGATCGAGCGCAGCAGCGACATCGCCCGGTTGGCGGCCGACCAGCCATGGTCGGCAGTGATGCCGTTGAACCGGGTCTCGACGTCGGCACGGCCGATGGCGTCGAGCGGGCGGGGGAGCCAGTCGCCGAGATAGCGGTTGGCCTCGTAGCGGTAGAGCTCGTTGGTCCGCTTCGAGCGGTTGGGGTTCGCCGCCATGTACTGTTCGAACACGTCGCCGAGCGTAGGCATCCCCCGGGCCTCGGCGCGCTCTCCGGCGGGATCGTCGCCGCCGGCGACCTTGCCGAGGAGCTCATGCGCCCTCCGCCGCGCCTGGTCGGCGGTGACCGGGCCGTAGCGGCCGATCACGACGCGCCTGTTGGGTGCCTTCCTGCCGCCGTCGCCGCTCCGGTAGTTGACGATGAAGGCCTTGGTCCCGCTTGGATGGATGCGGACGCCGAAACCCGTGAGCTTTGCGTCCCAGGCGATCCACGACTTCTCGCCCGGCTTGAGGGCATCGACGGTCCGCTTGGTGAGGTTCGCGCGCACCCTCGCGGTGCGTTTTCCGGTGCCGGTGTCCATGGCGGGACTCTAGCGACCGTCAGGTTTACAGTCAACACCACAGTCAACACCAGAAAAGAACTCGGTGGCCGCGCTTGGACGCGCTTGGCCCTTTTGAGGGCCGGGAGAACCTATACTAACCTTTTGAAATATAGCCGTATATGCCGCTCTACTGTCCGGCCTGGCCGCGTATGGCCGCAACATCAACACGAGTCTCATAACCTGAAGGTCGTAGGTTCAAATCCTACCCCCGCAACCAAAGAAAACGCCGCTAAGTCAATAGCTTAGCGGCGTTCTCCTTTTCGGTCTCAGTGGCTGGACTTGTGGCTGGGAATCTATTGGGAATCACGAGGACGCAACCTCCAGTCCGCTCCAGCCCGCTTCTGACCGTTTTTGTTCGGCATGACAGGAGCACGGGGAAGTACTGGGGGCGACGCTATTCGGCTTGGGCCTCGCCGGGCCGCTCGGTTCCCGCCTCGACACGGGCCCACTGGCGAAGGTGACGGGCAAAGCCCTTTCCGATGTCTCCACGGCATTGGATGATGCTGGCGAAGGTCTCGAAGTCGATGCAATCTGTGGTGTCGATCGCTTTCGGAAGGATGTGGATGAGCTCGAGGGTGGGAAGTGGGGAGGCGACCGCGATGTCGTCGATGCACTCGTGGACGCCACGTGAGTCGTCGTAGATCTTGTTCATGAGGCCTGGAGGCAGCGCGATCAGGCGGAGATCGTCGAGCATCCACAGCAGATGGAAGTACTTGCGGCGGGCATAGGGCTTGGCGGCATTGGCGATCGCTATCAGGCGGGGGAGAAGAACCGTCATCCCTTGTTGCACGGCTTCCCTGTTAAGGGCGGCGGAATAATGGTCCACGCGGAGCGGCCGGTTGGTCCGGTCGCGGCGGCGCAAGAATGCGCCACTCATGTCCCCTTGTCTGTTTTGGCGAGGGGCGGGAGATGTACGGCGTGGAGCTTTATGCGGCGGTT
>JAJDTX010000092.1 GCA_022826925.1 Bryobacterales bacterium | reverse complement strand
AGAGGATCTGGGAGCGGCGCTGTTCCAGGGCTGGCAGGGAGTCTGACATGGGGCCTCCGTCTGTGTGTAGTATATACACACAGACTTGCAAGGCTCAACCAGCGATTCTACGTCTCGGTCACAGAAATGTCGCGCACCCGCGATGCCCGCCGACATTGACCGCCACCGCTGTGTCGGCTTACAATGGTCCTAGTGATCGCCTAGGGGGGCGTCGGTTCGTTTCGTGGTTTCCCCCTGCTCCCTCCTTATCCGAGCGGCTGCGCACGGGATGAATTGTTACCCGCGTAGCCTCCGTTTGGCCTGAGTCCCATGTTCGACAGCCTCTCAGAAAAGCTGCAGCGGGCCTTCAAGAACCTCCGCGGCCAGGGCAAGCTGTCCGAGGAGAACATCCAGGAGGGCTTGGCACAGATCCGGCTGGCGTTGCTGGAAGCGGACGTCAACTTCAAGGTCGTCAAGCAATTTGTCTCCAGCGTCAAGGAGAAGGCGCTGGGCCAAGAGGTCCTCACCGCCCTGGCTCCCAGCGAGCAATTGCTCAAGATCGTCCGCGACGAGCTGACGGAAATTCTCGGAAACGACCGCGAGAGGGTCCGCTACGCCAAGACGCCGCCGTCCGTATATCTGATGGTCGGACTGCAGGGCTCGGGCAAGACCACCTCGACCGGCAAGCTGGCGCTTTGGCTGGCAAAGCAGGGGCAGAAGCCGCTGCTGGTGTCGGTGGATGTCCACCGACCGGCCGCGCGCGAGCAGCTGGCCATCGTTGCGGGCCAGATCAACCAGCCCGTCTACCGCGGCGCTGAGGGCGAAACCAGCCCTCTGCAGCTCGCTCTCGAAGCGAGGCGCGAGGCCGCCCAGACCGGACGCGACATCGTGCTGGTCGACACCGCCGGTCGGTTGCACCTCGACGACCAGCTGATGGCGGAGCTAGAGCAGCTCAAAGAAGCGCTCGCGCCGCCAGAGATTCTTTTCGTGGCCGACGCCATGACTGGCCAAGACGCGGTCAAGTCGGCCGCGGAGTTTCACGACCGCCTGGCCGTGACCGGGGTCGTGCTGACCAAGATGGACGGCGACGCCCGCGGCGGTGCCGCGCTGTCGATCCGACAGGTGACCGGCTGCCCGATCAAGTTCTTGGGCACCGGCGAGAAGCCCAGCGCATTCGAGGTGTTCCACCCGGAGCGCATCGTTTCGCGCCTGCTAGGCCTTGGCGACATGCTCACGCTGATCGAAAAGGTCGAGGAGGAGATCGACCAGAAAGAAGCGGTCGAGATGCAGGAGCGAATGCTGGCGGACGGCTTCACGCTGGAGGATTTCCGCAGCCAGCTCCGCCAGGTGCGCAAGCTGGGCTCGCTTCAGTCGATCATCGACATGCTCCCGAATGCCGGCCCGTTCCAGCAACTCCAGCAGGCTGAGATCGACCCCAAGGAACTGGCGCGCACCGAGGCCATCATCAACTCGATGACGGCCAAGGAACGGACCAACGCGGATATCTTGAACGGCAGCCGCAGGCGCCGGGTGGCTGCGGGCAGCGGCACCACGGTGCAACAGGTTAACCAGCTGCTCAAGCAGTACCGCCAGGCCCGGGACATGATGAAGGGGGTGGCTGCCGGAGCTCCCGGCACGCGCAGGCGAAGGAAAGGCAAGAGGGGCAAGCGCAGGCGAGGATCCCGGCCGCTCGGGATGGGACCGGGGCAGATGGGTCCCGGGGGCATGGATCTCGGCAAATTGATGGGCCGCTAGTAGCGCCCGGCCGGCGCTTCGGAGGAAACACATGGTTGCAATACGCCTGTCTAGGACAGGAGCCAAAAAAAAGCCCAGCTACCGCGTGGTGGTGATGGACAAGCGTCGCGCCCGCGACAGCCGGAACATCGAGATCGTCGGGCACTACAACCCGCGGCCCGACCCGATCGAGCTGGTGCTCCAGCGCGACCGCATCGACTACTGGCTTAGCGTCGGCGCCCAAGCTTCGTCGACCGTGCAGCGCCTCGTCAGGTACTTCGACGAGAAGGTCGTGCCGCTCGCGCCGGCCGAGGACGAGATCGCGCCCGAGCCCGCCGAAGCCGTGCCAGCGGAAGCACCAGCCCCCGAACCCGAATCCGACATGCCGGCCCAGCCCGGAGCTCCGGTGGAAGCGGATGCCGCGGACGAGTCCGATGAAGCTTTGGACGAGGAAATCGAAGCGGCGCTTGCAGAGGAGGAGTCTGCGGGTCAGCCCGCCGCCAGCCCCGAGGTGGTGGAAGAGCCGGAACCTGCCGAGGACGTGAGCGCGGAGGCCGCTCCCGCCGCCGAGGCCGCTCCGCCCGAGGCCGAGACAGAAGCCGAGGCCGCCCCCGCCGAGGCCGCTCCCGCCGAGGCCGAGACAGAAGAGGTGGAGACGGAGGACTCGGCGACAGCGGAGGCCGAAACGGAAGAGGTAGGAGCACAGGAGGCGGAGGCACAGGAGTCTGCGGAGCCGGCCAGTGCTGCCGAGCCCGCCGAGGACGCGAAGTCCGACGAAGAATCGGCATCTGACTAGCAGCAGGATTGCGGGGAGCGCGGTTCACCGGCGAACCGCACGGAGGGACGAGCCATGACAAAGGAGACGGAATCCGTTGTTGAATTGGTCGAAGTGATTGCCAAGTCGCTCGTCGACAGTCCTGACGAGGTCGAAGTGGATGCGGTCGACGGAACGCAGAGCTGCGTCATCGAACTGTCGGTCGATCCGTCCGATCTGGGCAAGGTCATCGGCAAGAAGGGGCGCACTGCGAAGTCCGTTCGGACGCTCCTCGGTGCGGTGAGCATGAAGTACAACCACCGCTACACCTTGGAGATCCTCGAAGACGACTGAGGCCGGAGAGCGCTGGGTTCGTTTCATGTATGAAGGAGGAAGACGACTATCTGGCGGTGGCGAGAATCGCCCGGCCGCGCGGAAACAAGGGTGAGGTTGCAGCCGAGAATCTAGTCGGTGGCCTGGAGTGCTTCGCAGAGGGCCGCGAGCTGGATGTGGTTCTGGCGGATCGCACGCAGCAGGTCTTTCGAGTCGAACGGTCTTGGGAGCACAAGGGGAGGCTGATCCTCAAGTTCGAAGGCATCGATACGATCAGCGACGCAGAGCGGATGCGGCTCGCAGAAGTGCGAATGGCCAAAGCCGATCTGCCCGCGCTGCCGGAGGGTGACTACTACTTCGACGACTTGGTGGGGTGCAGTCTGGTGGACGAAGCCACGGGACGCGTACTGGGCTCGGTCGCCGACGTGTACGAGCCGCCCGGCGGCACCTTGCTTTTCTCGGTCATCGACGAGGATCGCAAGGAGATGCTCGTGCCCTTCGTGGCCGAGATCTGCCGGGACGTTGACATCGCGGCGAAGCGCATCGTGGCGCGGCTGCCTGAGGGGATGGACGAGTTGAAGGCTTGAAGTGCGGTTTCACATTGTCACCATATTTCCGGACTTCTTCCGGGGTCCGTTCTCGTGTGGCGTGGTCGGCCGCGCCAAGGACGCCGGGCTGGTGGAGATCGAACTCTACGATCTCCGGGAATGGACATCGGATGTGCACCGCACAGTGGACGACAGGCCGTTCGGGGGAGATGAAGGCATGGTCATGAAAATCGAACCGATCGATGCCGCGCTGGCTGACATTTCGTCGCAGTGCCCGGGCGGTGCCGCGTGGAAGGTCCTGCTCTCCGCACAAGGGCGGATGTTCGACCAGTCGGCCGCGCAGCGACTGGCTGGCCTCGATGACTTGGTGCTCGTGTGCGGGCGCTACGAGGGCGTGGACGAACGCGTGGCTGAGCATCTGGTCGACGAGGAGCTGTCAGTCGGCAGCTACGTGCTCAGCGGCGGCGAGTGGGGTGCGGGCGTGATTGTTGACTCGGTGGCGCGGCTTTGTCCCGGGGTCGTCGGCAATGCGGACTCGACCCGCCGGGAATCATTCAGCCCCCTGGAAAGCGGGGGCGTCGGGATGCTTGACTACCCGCAGTACACGCGTCCGGCCAGCTATTCTTCGCCGCGGGCGGCGGGACAGTCTTGGGATGTGCCGGAGGTACTGCTCAGCGGCCACCACGGCGAAGTAGCCCGGTGGCGCCAAGAGGCCGCGACAAAGAAGACACGGGCCAATCGTCCCGACTTGTTACGCTCGCTAGAGGGGGCAGACGGAGAAGCGCAGGATCCAGGCGCGCTGGATCGTAAGGACAAGTCTCGCTGAGGCGGAGAGCCACTACACGAGACCGGAGAATGGAAAATGCAGAACGCGATCATCGAAAAAATCGAAAAGGCTCACCGCAAGGAGTCGCTTCCGGCGCTGGAGCCGGGTGACCAGATCAAGGTGCACGTCAAGATCAAGGAAGGCGAGAAGGAGCGGATCCAGATTTTCGAGGGAATCCTGCTGGCTCGCAACAACCCCGGGATCCGCGAGACCATCACCGTGCGGAAGGTGAGTTTCGGCCAGGGCGTCGAGCGCATCTTCCCGTTGCACGCGCCCGTCGTCGAGAAGATCGAGATCGTCAAGCGGCACAGAGTGCGCCGGGCGAAGCTCTATTACTTGCGCAAGCTCAAAGGCAAGGCGGCGCGCCTCAAGGAGCGCTCGAGGCGGTAGCGCTCACGTTTGCCGGCCTAAGGGCTTGGGAGGAAGTCAAGTTCCTCACCAATCTCCACCTGAGGGGGGAATCAAGCCTCCTATGACGGCCGCGGCGCGAATCGCACTGGGTCGAACGGCCGGCCGACTGCCCGCAGGCTCGCTCGGAGCGAATCCGCCGCTCGGACGATGCCCAGTGGGAATGCCGCGAGATTGCTCCGCCGTAGCTGAACGACAGGGCGGAGTAGCAAGGTTGAGGGCAGAACGGCTGCTTGGGAATTCCCCGGACTAAGGTGAGCGCACAATCCGCTGGGTCGGTGCTCGGCGATTCGCGGGCGCGAGCCACCGGACTGCCCTCCATGCACGTAGGGCCGATAGCCGCCCTAGGCGCTGAGCCATCTGCTTCGCGTACTGGCTCACTGGGCTGAGCGCATCACTTCAGCAATACGAGTGAGATCGCCGCCCCGTCTTGGCCGACGACGAACATGAAGTCTTTGAACTGGGGCTTCTGAAGTCTCTTGAACGGCCCGCTGAACGCGAAGGGCTCTTCCGGAATCCGCATGAAGTTCCTGTCGAACTTGTTATTGGAGTTGAGGTCGTGGTAGGCGAAGACGGCGTACTCGCCGGGTTCAACTTCGACCTCTGTCACCAGCGGACCGTCGTCCTTGCGTTCGGAGAGGTCGACGGACTTCGCCGCGGCGAACTTGGCAGGGTCAGGGGCCATCCAGTTGGCGTCATCGTAGATCACGACATGCATCCTGCCTCTGTTCTCCTCGAGGTTTTCAACGGTGACGGTGAGGCTCGCGGCGAATGCGGTGGTGCCAAGGACGGAAAGGCACCCGGCGGCGAGTCTGGGGAATCTCCGGCCCAGGTGAGATGTACGTTGCTTCATCAAGCTCGCTTTCCTCGTGTTGGCGGCAGTGTATCACGCGGGGATGTTCGAACCAGCCAAAGGGGCGAGCGGTCCGGGTGATCGAGCTCACCGTTTGGCGGCGTTGGATGGTCGTGAGGAGAGGGACGACAGCGGCTCTGAGTTAGATCAGCGCTACCCGGCAGGCGTCTTGCATGGCTCTCTGGGGGCGAGTTGGCATGAGTTGGCACAACCCCGCCCGGACGGGGAGGGATGCGATTGCGGAGAAAGCGGCGGGAGCGTTCAGGCTGCCAACGCCAACAGCGCCCGGAATGTCAGCCTGCGTTGACAACGTCCGCCATGATCAGGCCCGAAATTGGCGCGGAACGGATTAGATCAGTTCCGCAACGCGTGCCGGTGCGGCAGCCTGCGCTATAGGCTGCGCAGGTGAAATCCGCCGTCTACGTCGATGACTTGGCCGGCGGAGTAGTCGAGATTGCCGTCCGCGACGGCTCGCACGGCTAGCGCGACGTCTTCGGGCCGACCCAGCCGACCCTGCGGGAGCAGGCCCTCCTCCGCTAGCCGCTTGTACTTGTCGAGCACCGGCGCGACCATGTCGGTTTCAATGATGCCGGGTCGTACCTCGAACACGCCTATGCCTTCCGGGGCCAACCTGCTGGCATAGAGCTGCGCCGCCATGCTGAGCCCTGCCTTTGACACGCAGTACTCGCCACGGTTTGTCGACGCGGTATAGGACGAGATCGACGTCACGAAAACGATCCGGCCCGAACCACGCTCCAGCATGAGCTTGGCCGCGTCCCGGGTCAGGAAGTACGGCCCTTGCAGGTTCGTGCCCAGCACTTCCTCAAAGCTCTCTTCGCTTGCTTCCAAAAGGTCGTTGCGCACGCGCGGGGCGATGCCGGCGTTGTTGACCAGCAAATCCAGGCGGCCGTACTCGCTCCGGACGAATTCCATCAGCGCCCCGCGGTCGGCTCGCGATGCGACGTCCATCTGGAAGATCTCGGCGCCACAGCTGTCGCGGAGACTCTCGGCTGCCGCGAGATTGCCCCGGTAGGTGCCGATGACCTTGTGGGTGCGGGCGAGCTCGCTGGCAACCGCCCGCCCGATGCCCCGGCTCGCACCGGTGACCAACGCAACGCTGTCGGGCACTACCAACTAAATCCTTTCGCGTGGGTCGCGCGGACGTTGCGAGGCATCAGGCCAGCAGCGGCTTGACGACTTCGCCGTGTACGTCGGTGAGGCGGAAATGCCGCCCTTGAAATTTGAAGGTTAGCTTCTTGTGGTCCACGCCCATCAAGTGCAGCATCGTGGCGTGCAGGTCGTGCACGCTGACCGGGTTTTTGGTCACGTTGTACGAGAAGTCGTCGGTCGAGCCGTAGCTGACTCCTCCCCGGATGCCACCGCCCGCAAGCCAGATCGAGAAGCATCGCGGGTGGTGGTCCCGGCCGTACACCTCTGCGGACAGCTCGCCCTGGCAGTACACGGTCCGACCGAATTCGCCGCCCCAGACCACCAATGTCTCGTCGAGCAGGCCGCGCTGCTCGAGATCCTTCACTAGGGCCGCGGAAGCCTGGTCGGTTTGGAGGCACTTCTCCTCCAAGCGCCGAGGCAGCGCGTTGTGGTGGTCCCAGCCGCGGTGGAACAGCTGCACGCAGCGCACTCCGCGCTCGACCAGCCGGCGGGCCAGCAGGCAGTTGCTGGCATATGTGCCCGGCTTGCGAGAGTCCTCCCCGTACATCTCCATCACGCTCTCAGGCTCGCCCGAAAGGTCCGTCAATTCCGGCACCGAGGCCTGCATGCGGTAGGCCATTTCGTACTGTGCGATGCGGTTCTCGATCTCCGGATCGCCGAGCTTCTCGAAGCGAACTCGGTTCAGCGCGCCCAAGTCGTCCAGATAGGAGCGCCGGTCCTCGCGGGAGAATCCGTCCGGGTCGTTGAGGTACAAGACCGGCTCCCGGCCGGCGCGGAACTTCACGGCTTGGTAGCGCGTGGGCAGGAAGCCGCTGCCCCACAGGCGCGAATACAGGGGCTGGCCGCCGCTGCCCTGCGAGACCATCACCACGTACGCCGGAAGGCTGCTGGTCTCGCTCCCTAGGCCGTAGGAGAGCCAAGACCCCAGACTCGGCCTGCCTGCCAGTTGGTGGCCTGTCTGCAGGTATGTGATCGCAGGATCATGGTTGATCTGCTCGGTGGTCATCGAGCGGATCACCGCGATCTTGTCCGCGATCGAGGAGATGTGGGGCAGCAGCTCGCTGAGCTGGTGGCCCGAAGCGCCGTGGCGGGCGAATTGGAACTTCGATGCCGCCACCGGAAAGCTGGTCTGGGCCGCCGTCATCCCGGTCAACCGTTGCCCGCCGCGAACCGAGTCGGGCAGCTCGGATCCTTGCAGGCGAGCCAGCCCCGGCTTGGGGTCGAACAGATCCATCTGCGACGGGCCGCCGGATTGGAACAGGTAGATCACCCGCTTGGCGCGCGGCGCAAAGTGCGGCAGCCCGGCCAAGCCCTCTTGGGCAGAAGCGGCTTTGAGATCGGTCGCCAGCAAGTGGGACAGGGCCGCCACCCCCAAGCCGCCCGCCGAGGTCGAGAAGAGCTGGCGGCGCGTCAGGGCCAGATTCGCATCGAATGGCATGGTCTACTCCCTCGTAATCGTCTCGTCCAGGTTTAGCAGCATGCTGGCCACGGCGGTAAAGGCCGCCAGTTCGGGCGGGTCGATCAACTCGTCCCGCCGGTGCTCCCCGCTTGCTAGGTAGCGCTCGGCGTCTTCCGGCCGCGTCTGGTAGCGATCGCGGTAGCGATTGAGGCTGGAATGCAGGATCTCGGCCTCTTCCTCGGCGGGCTGCCGGGCTGTTGCGAGCACGAAGCCGTAGGCCAGCCGATCGCTGTCGCGGGAGCCGCCTTCACTGAGCATGCGCTCGGCGAAGAGGCGGGCTGCCTCGTTGTAGGTGGGATCGTTCATCAGGTTGAGAGCTTGGACCGCCGTGTTGGTGCGCTCCTGCCGCACCACGCAGGTCTCGCGCGCGGCGGCGTCGAAGGCGAGCATGGCCGGAGGTCCCAGAGTTCTCTTCCAGAAGGTGTACAGGCTCCGGCGGTAGAGCTTGTCCCCGTGGTCATTGGAGTATGCGCCCCAGTTGGAAAGCTCCTTCCACAGCCCGCTGGGCTGGTATGGCTTCACCGACGGGCCGCCCGGATCGCCCGACAGCAGGTCCGCTATTGCCAGCGCTTGATCGCGGATCGACTCGGCCGGCAGCCGCAGGCGCGGTGCCCGCGCCAGCAGCAGGTTGTCTGGATCTCGCTCCAAGAGTCCCGGCAGGACCTTCGACGACTGCCGATAGGTGGCGCTGCTGACGATGGTCCGGATCAGGTCCTTGACGTCCCAGCCGCTGTCGACGAAGTCAGCCGCCAGCCAATCCAGCAGTTCGGGGTGCGTCGGTGCCGCGCCCTGCGAGCCGAAGTCTTCGACAGTGGAAACGATTCCGCGCCCGAATAGCATCTGCCAGAAGCGGTTGGCAGTGACGCGGGCCGTCAGCGGGTTCTGCCGGCTGGTCAGCCACTTCGCCAATCCGAGCCGGTTGTTGGGCAGGCCTTGCGGCAGCGGCGGCAGGGCCGCCGGCAGGCCGGGCTCGACGCGCTCGCGGGGGGAGTCGAAGGCTCCGCGGAACAAGATGTGCGTGGGGCGGGCGTCCTCGCGCTCGTCCATCACCATCACGGTGGGAAGCGTGCCGATGAATTCCTCGCGTTCCAGGCGCAAATCCCTCAGATCCTTCCACGCCGCCGAGATTTGCTTGGGTGCGGCGTGTTCCAGATAGGCCCAACGCAGCTTGAGACGCTGGGCGGGCGCGCGTTGATCGGGCGCCAGGGCCGCGATTTCCGCGGGCGTTTCGGGGACGGCGAGGACTGCCGCCTCTGATGCGTTCAGGGCCCGCGAGTACACACGGACATCGTCGAGATGACCTGCAAATCGGTCCTGCTCGCCAGGACCGTGGCCGATGCGCAAGGAGGTACTCACCCGCGTGGGGTTGAGCGATTCGTCCACTAGCACCGTCGATCCAGCGGGTCGGCCGTTGATGTAGAGCCGCATGCCATCGGTATTGCGGGTGCCGTCGTATACGCCTGCGACGTGGGTCCATTGACCCAGCGGAACGGTCTCGACGGATTCGACTCTCATGCGGTCGGAAATGCTGGCGGTGTCGATGCGCAACTGGAGCTTGCCGTCGAGCAAGAACAGGCCGTAGCCCTTCGGGCCGCTCGTTAGGTATCGGCCGATCACTCCGCCGGTGTTGCGGTCCGGGCGAATCCAAGCCGAGAGTGTGAACGGGTCGTAGAAGTCGTAGTCCGCGATGTCGCCCAAGTCGAAGTAGCGTCGCCCGTCCAGCTGCGCCGCGCCTCCGAACAGACCGAGCGGTCCCGCTTGGGCCGAGTCAAACGTGCGCCGGGCCGCCAGTCGCTCCGAATAGGCCCATGCCTCCGCGCTGTCCAGATCGGCTGTCGCCAAGGAGGACTCCACTTGGGCGGCGTGGCGTTCAATCTGCGACTCGAGCTGCCTGATGCGACTGTCCATCGCTTCGAGCCGCTCCCGCTGGTCCCGCGTCGGAGCGTGCACGATTGGCGGGGTGTTGCCGTACTTGTAATAGCGCCCGCGATCGGAGACGTTGTTGAAGTAGGCGTAGAACTGGTAAAACTCTCGCTGCGAGATCGGGTCGTACTTGTGGTCGTGGCAGCGTGCGCAGCCGACCGTCAGCCCCAGCCAGACCGTGGCGGTGGTCTCGAGTCTGTCCACGGCGTATTCGACCTGATACTCGTCCGGGTCGGTGCCGTTCTCGGCGTTGCCTCGATGGTTGCGGTTGAAGCCCGTCGCGATGCGCTGCGACAAGGTCGCGTCGGGCAGCAGGTCTCCCGCGAGTTGCTCGACCGTGAATTGGTCGAAGGGCATGTTGTCGTTGAAGGCGTCGATCACCCAGTCGCGCCAGCGCCACATATCGCGCGGGCGGTCGTTCTGGTAGCCGTTGGTGTCTGCGTAGCGGGCGGCTTCCAGCCAGCGGAACGCCATCCGCTCGCCGAAGCGAGGGGAGGCCAGCAAGCGTTCAACCGCTGCTTCGTAGGCCTTTGGCGAGTCGTCTGCCAAGAACTCCCGCACTCCCTCGGCGGTTGGCGGCAGGCCGGTCAGATCGAGCGTCACCCGTCGCAACAGCTTGGATCGGTCCGCCTCCGGCGATGGCTGCAAGCCCGCTTCCTGCAGGCGGGCCAGCACGAAGCCGTCGATTGGGTTTTGGCCCCATTCGCCCTCCGCAGGTGCGTTGGCTGCTGGCTTGACCAAGGGCTCGAAGGCCCAATGCCCCGACCACTTGGCGCCCTCTTGGACCCACTGCCTTAGAAGGGCGGTCTGCTGCTCGCTCAGCGGTGCGTGGCCCAGGGCTTGAGGCGGCATCCGCCGGGCGGGATCGGGCGCTTCGAGCCGGGCGATCAGCTCGCTCTGGTCCGGCTTGCCCGGCACGATGGCGAACCTGCCGCCCGGCAACTCTGCAAAGGCCCCCTGCTCGGTGTCCAGCCGCAGCGGGGACATGCGCGTGGCGGCGTCCGGGCCGTGACATGCATAGCAGCGGTCGGACAGGATCGGTCGCACGTCCCTGCGAAAATCCACGCCACTAGCGGCCGCGGGGAGCAGCGCGCCCGCGATCGCAAATGCGACTCCGGCGGGTATGCGGTGTCGGAACACGGCAACACAATTGTACCGATCGACGGACCGCAGCGGTCGGCGCTATTGCGGGAAGAACGGCATGAGCGCCCGGATCTGGTCCTCGCTGGGCTGCATGCCGTACTCGGTAATCTCGAAGGCCTCCGCATTGCGGATGGAGTCCGCGTCGGCCCCGTAGCGCGCCCTCGCGGCTTCGCGCCACTCGTCGCGAATGCTAAAACTCCGCTGGGACTTCAGCCACGCCAAGCGAGCGTCTGGATCTGCGGGCACCTCGTCCAGCACGCCCGCATGCCACGCAAGCCACTCGTAGAACTGCGACACGTGAGCGTCCAGGGCTGAGTATTTCTTCTCCAACACGTCGTCGATGGAAATGACGATGTCCGGACGGAAAGGCTGCGGCCGCGAGAATCGGTCCGAGAAGTACAGGAACAGCGGGTTCTTCTTGATCGCGGGTGTGTCGCTGGCGATGTTCGGCACGGTGACCATGTACGAAGCGTCTTGGACCAGGATGCCCGTGTAGCGATGGTCCGGGTGGTAGTCGTTGGGGCGAGGCGCGATCACGATGTCGGCGTCCCATTCGCGGATCTGGCGGATGATCTGCAGGCGGACGTCGAGGCTGGGTACCAACTCCCCGTCGTGGTTGTCCAGCACGATGTACTCGATGCCGAGACGGCGGCCTGACTCCTGGGCCTCCGCCCGCCTCCGGGCGGCCAGCATGCCGCCGCCCTCGGCTTGGTGGCCCGCATCGCCGTTGGTGACGGACACGAAGCGCACCTTGTGGCCCAGGGCGGCGTACTTGGCCGCGATGCCGCCGGCCTTGATGTCGCAGTCGTCTGGGTGGGCGCCGATGGCGATCACGCGGATCGCTTCGGCAAGGGCTGGGGTGGCGGTGAGCGTCATGGAGAGAAGCAGGGTCAGGCCGGCGCCGCGCATGGGGTTGTCTCGACGTTTACTGTTGCGCTGAACCGCTAGCGAAGGGCCACTCGCGCTGGTGCCTCGCCATCGCTAGGTGGACGATCGCCCCGAGCAGGAGCGTGCCGGTCCCGAACAGAACGAACGTGGTGCCAAGCGACAGGAATACATAAATATAACCCACGATTGACAGGATCGCTGGCAGCGGATAGCCCCACATGCTGAATGGCCGCGCGATGTCGGGACGCCGCGAGCGAATCAGGAAGAGAGCGAAGGTGTGCCCCAGGAATTGGATGAGGATACGGGCGGCCATCAGGGCCTTGATGACGTTGTCGAGGCTGAAGAAGCTGGCACAGATCGCGCCCGCGCCGATCAGCAACAGCGAACGGTGCGGGAATTCCTTGGTCGGGTGCAGTACGCCGAGCTGGCGGAAGAACACGCCGTCGCGGGCTGCCGCGTAGGGCACGCGGGAATAGCCCAGCAGCAGCGCGAAGATCGAACCGAAAGCGGTCACCACGATCATGCCCGCCAAGACTTGCGCAGCCCTCGCTCCGTACACGCGCTCCACGAACAGGGCGCCGAGGAACTGCGACTCCATGGCCTCGCGCCACGGCACGACGCCGATGAAGCTGAACGAGATGGCGATGTCGATGGCCGCTACGGCCAGGATCGAGTAAAGCACCGCCCGCGGGATGGTGCGTCCCGGATCGCGGATCTCTCCGCCGAGGTAACAGACCTGGTAGTAGCCGAGAAACAGGTAGAGCACCTCGGCCGAGCCCTCGCCGAGGCTGGCGAGGAATTCGAGGTCGAAGCGAAACGCGTTCTCGGGCAGGTCGAACGCCAGGGCGGGATCGAAGTGCAGGATTCCTGTGACGATGACCCAGCCCGTGGTCAGCAGCATCACCGACCACAGCCCGAACATGAGCTTGGCGATGTCGTCGATGCGCCGGTACAGCGCGACGACCAGCAGGGCGCAGATGCCTGCTGCCAGCAGCTTGCCGTCGAGCTCGGACAGATTGGGCAGGAATACTCGCAGGTATTGGACAAGGCCGATGTTGCCGCTGGCGATCTCGAGCGGCCCGGCGAAAAGGATCTGCCAGACGAAGAGGAAGGCCAGCATCCGGCCCCACGTGCGCGGGCCGAAGCCCTCCCGCAGGAACACGTAGGTGCCGCCGGCGGCAGGTTTCGCCGCGCCGAGCTCAGCCACGACCATGCCGTCGGCCAGCGCGATGACGGTCCCGACCACCCAAGCGAGGTACGCCTGCGGGCCTGCCAGGGTCTTCAGGATCAGGGCGATCGCGATGAACGGCCCGATCCCGACCATGTTGGACATGTTGATCGTGGTCGCATTCAACAGTCCCAGCCTGCGATGCATTTGTGCCATGTCGGAAACGGCGCGTCGCGCCTAGGGCAGGGTACCACTCCACTTGAGACGCGCTTGGTCTAGATTGTGCGATTCGGTTGGACTGGCGGCTGGAGCGCCCACCGCGCAAGGATCTGCGTTAGCACTGGAGCGGGGCGCGCTCGCGCTCGTAACGAGTCGCCGCTGGGCACGTTGCGCCGCGTGCCTCGGGCGAGCCGGTCCAGCGCTTGGTTCTTGCGCCTCGCAAGTCGGACGTACAGGATCCGACGATGTCCGGAATCGTCATGGTCGCGTGAGGTTGTCACCCGCGAGGGCCGAAACGGGAATCGCCCGGACCCGCGAAAACCGAATCTAGCCTGCCAGCGCACGAAAGAGGCGTCGACTTGCAAGAGCGGCATCGGTGACGGTGCGGGCCAGATGCAGGAGGGCCGCCGGGTGCTAGCCGGTGCAGTAGAGGATCGCGGATCCGGCCGCCGTGGCGACGCCCTCCCGCAGGATCTCGCCGGCCTCGGATTCGAGCCCATCGACCCAGGAGTCAGGTGGTCGCATGACCCTTGGCGGTCAGCAGGTCCTCCACGGCCGCAATGCCGCTCGCGACCGCGCCGTTCACCGAAGGCATGTGCGTGTAGTCGCCCGCGAGAGCGAGTCCCCGAACCTGCTTCGGCAGGCCGCGCCGAGCCCGGCCGATCGCTGTCAGGCTGCCGCCGGGCATAACAGCCTGTGGCAAAAGTCGACTGAAATCCCAACAAATCCCGATCAGACTTCGATAAAATCGTAGTCATGGCGATGGGTACCCGCAAACCCGGACAGATCCCGATGTTCCTCGCACCGGACCAACTGCCCCAAGCCCCC
>JAJDTX010000048.1 GCA_022826925.1 Bryobacterales bacterium | reverse complement strand
GGACTTTCCCCGAATGCTTGACGGTCGGGCGCGCTTGGGACTACTCTACTTACGGTAGGGCTAGGAGGTGGGCGTTGAGAAGCGTCCAAGAAGCCGCTTTTGCCACGAACTGCAGGGAGGGAACATTGCCGTCTCGTGACGCCGTCCGACAGCGATTTGCCGAACTAGAGGCGGGATTCAATGCCATTTCATTTAGAGCCCCTGGTCCGAATGTAATCTCAGACGATTACGCTCCAGACCACGTTGCATGGCGACGATGGATCACAAGCGCCGCGAGCCTGATTAGAGGTGTGTGCGGATCCGAATCAACGTATTCTAGAGCGTTTGATGCCGGATGCACGGAGTGCCACGGAAGGAAGGGACAGTTGCATGAGCTGTTCGGCGTATTCCAAGCAGCTCGCGAAGCGTACGACAATGGATTTCTTTTCGATCTTGAGGTCGAGACAGCTGCGGACGTCTTCGGTAGCTTCGCATCCGCGGCCAAGCACGCCATGAAGGAGAACAAGAAGGACGTCGCAGCCGTTATTGCATCCGCGGCGTTGGAGGACGCTCTGAAACGCTTTGCCGTGCGGAGTGGTTTGAACATAGGCGACAAGACGATGGCAACCGTGATCAATGCACTCAAGTCGAAGGGGTTAGTTTCCGGCGCGCAAAAGTCACTATTAGACGGCATGCTCAAGACGAGGAACAGCGCGATGCACGCCGACTGGAACAAGATCACCGAGCCAGAGGTGAGCAGTCTCATCGGCTTCGTCGAGCAGTTCCTGCTGACCAGCTTTCCGACGCATCCGCACGGCTCCTTGTACGAAAAGTAGGTGCCAGTGGCTCCGGGGAGAGGACAGATAACAGCCGAAGACACGGCGCCCGCCGGCTGACGGGACCGTTGCGAAGGAATCGAGAAGCGATGAATCCAGAGAAACGCTATCAAGTCTTTATGTCGTCAACGTTCCGAGACCTCATTGAGGAGCGACAGGCAGCGTTGCAGGCCGTGTTGGAACTCGACCACATGCCCGCCGGCATGGAGTTGTTTCCGGCGACTGACGACAGTACTTGGCAGCTCATCAAGGACGTCATAGACGCATCCGACTATTACGTGGTAATTGTCGGGGGCAGATACGGATCGTTGGACGCAACGGGCCTTGGATACACGGAAAGAGAATACGACTACGCAGTATCTTGTGGGAAGCCCGTAATTCCGCTACTACACCAGAATCCCGACGAAATACCGCGGGGCAAGACGGAAGAGAATGGGGCAGGGTGGGATAAACTCAAGGCCTTTAGGCAAAAGGTCGAGGATGCCCATACATGTAGTTATTGGGCCTCTAAACAAGAACTGAAGGCGCAGCTGATTGTGGGATTGACGAAGACGACCAAGCGCAATCCAGCGACGGGTTGGATAAGGGCCGATCAGGTGCCATCTGACGCGACGGTGACAGACTTGTTGTTCTTGCAGCGTAGGGTAAGCGAACTGGAGACGGAACTTCAACGGGCCGGGACCACCCGACCGCCCGGTGCGGAGCATCTTCAGCAAGGCAATGAGACGTTTGCTGTGCGGTTTTCTTTCGAGGCTACAGATCTTCGGCGTGGACAACGGGCGAAATACGATGGTGTTCACGGTGCTACTTGGAATGACATTTTTGGCGGTGTGGCGCCTGTATTGCTCCGGGAAGTGTCGGAGGATCGCCTGAAAGCCGAACTCAAAAGCCATCTAGATTCCTTGAACAGGCGTGATCTTTACAGTTGAGTCAAGTTCTGAGATCAGCGCATTCGATGGTTTCAGTTGGTCGGTGCTCGACGGTTTACGCGGCGAGGGCGTGCCCGTGCCAGGCGCGGTCGACCTCGCGGTCGTAGATGGCCACGGCTGCACGTAGACGCGTGGTCGACTCGCCGTCGAGGGTCGCCGACAGAACGGGACCCAGAACCCGCGCCTGCGTGCGGTGGTACGCGAGGGCGACGCACAGCCCTTCGGCCGTGACCCGATACCGCTGGGTGCGCGGAGTCCGTTCGATGATGCCCCGCAGCCGGAGTCGGCGCAGGTCGTACGTCATGCGCCCGGCGCCGTAGTCGTCGGGCGCGAGTCCGCACAACGACGCCACCGTCTCGCGCAGCTCCCGGTTGCGGAAGCCCTGCGGCATCAGGTCGAACCGCAGCAGGGCCGCGCAGAGCGCCTGCACACGCGGGTCGCCGAAGCGCAGGGCCGACGCGCGTTGGCCGTCGATGAGAGCCGGACGGTGCAACCGGTCGAGCACGTCGGCCCCGATGGTGCAGTCGTGGCTGAGGCGTTGGACGCCGAGCAGGCGTCGGTTGGCGGCGAAGCCGATCTTCTTCAGATCATCGAGGTTCCTCAGCCGGCGGCCGACGTCGAAGTCGTACGTGTCGTTGATGACCGTCTCGGTGCGCAGGGCGCGGCCCTCCTTGTGGTACTGCTTGATGCGCGAGTGCTTGTAGTCGACGTGCAGCGACGGGGTGACCCCGTCGGTGATGACGCGGGTGCGATACCGCGAGGGGGTGCGTCGGTTGACGCGCCGGTCGAAGATCAACTGCACGTGGTCGGGCCGACCCATGTCGAGGTTCTCGCGCACCACCTCCTCGAAGAAGACCCGCCCCTGCGCGGGCCGGTCGAAGACCTGGGTCAGAGCGAACTCGGCCTGGAGAATCGAGACGTCGTAGCGGATGCCCTGCTGCCGGTCGGAGGCCGCGAAGGGGTGGGGCAGCCGCGCCAGCCACTTGCGCAGCAGCGCGTCGACCTTCCGCGCCGTCAACCCGTCGGCCAGCCGCTGCATCCGTTCGGCGTCGGTGCAGCGCAGGATGCCGTTGTCGAGCGACTGGTACGCGACACCCCGCTTCGTCAACTGCCGCTTCAGGTACTCGTGCCCGTTGATGCACAGCTTGGCGTTGTAGGGGAAGTACGAGCAGAACTTCAGGAAGAACGGGCCGAAGTCGTCGTCCACGGCGTAGACGTAGAACTGGTTGACCATCGCCGTCGAGGTGGCCAGCCACGGATAGGTGTCGCCGGTGGCGGGGTCGTGGCGGCGTTCGGTGCGCACCACCCGCGCCTTCTCCTGCGCCTTGCCGATGTAGAGGACGCCCTCGCCGCCGGTCCAGTTGCGGAGGTACTGCCGGGTACGGTCGTCCTTGCGCTCGCCGCGCCGGAACGACACGATCTCAATCCCCTCGCGGGCGGCGAAGCCCTCGATGGCGCCGACGAAACGCCGGGTCATGGGGGCCATCAGGGCCGAGGACGGCACGGCCGCGCCCCGCATCTTGCGGAAGAAGTACGCCGCTCCCGCGGCCCGCTGTAGCAGGGGCACGTAGACGTTGAGGTACATCCGGTCGACGCACTCCAGGGTCAGGGTCGTGTGCTCTGCCAACACCTCGGCGACGGAACGTGCTACCTTCATGGCCGGACTCCGGTCGATGGGCTCCTCACCGGCCAGTTTACGGCCACCATCGCCTCCGGGCGACCATGAAGGCGGCTTCGCGCCGCGGCTGGAGCAGCGGTCGGAGTCCGCTTCACCGTCAGCAGACGCCCAAGCCCACATGCCTCGTCGGTCTGAGGCGGAGCCTCGCTAG
>JAJDTX010000189.1 GCA_022826925.1 Bryobacterales bacterium | reverse complement strand
AGAGGATCTGGGAGCGGCGCTGTTCCAGGGCTGGCAGGGAGTCTGACATGGGGCCTCCGTCTGTGTGTAGTATATACACACAGACTTGCAAGGCTCAACCAGCGATTCTACGTCTCGGTCACAGAAATGTCGCGCACCCGCTATCCTTTTTCCAATACCTTAGAAATATTCACTGAGATACTATCGCACTCTGAGCCCCCCGGTAGTGGTGGTTACGCCCGACACCAACTGCCCTGAGGGCTAATCGGTCAAACTACTAGAAGACAGCGCGTGCACACCCTCGTCCGCGTGGTAGGAACTGCGCACCAACGCCCCAGACTCTACGTGCCGGAAGCCTAGCCGGCGACCATGCTCGCGAATCCGCTCAAACTCCTCAGGGGTGTAGTACTTCTGAATCGCCAAGTGGTCCAGCGAGGGCCTCAGATACTGACCCACTGTCAAGATCTCCACGCCGTGCTCGCGCAGGTCACCTAGTGTGTCGTAGATCTCGGCATCGGTCTCGCCGAGTCCCAGCATGATGCCCGACTTGGTCGGAATCGCCGGCCGCGCCGAGCTGGCGTGCCGCAGCATCATCAGTGAGCGGCGATAGTCCGAGCCGACCCGTACCGTGCGGTACAGGCGCGGCACAGTCTCGATGTTGTGATTGAGGATGTTCGGCCGGGCATCCAACACGATGTCCATGGCAGGCCGCGAGCCTTGGAAGTCCGGCACCAGCACCTCCACAGTGCAGTCCGGCAGGCGCGCCCGGATCGCCCGGATCGTCATGGCGAATAGCTCCGCGCCGCCGTCCGACCTGTCGTCGCGGTTGACACTGGTGACCACGGCGTGACGCAGCCCCATCTGTGCGATGGCATCCGCCACTCGTCTCGGCTCGTCGTAGTCCACTGTCTCGGGAGGCCCTTTCTGCACGGCGCAGAAACCGCAGCGCCGCGTGCATACGTTGCCCAAGATCATGAACGTCGCGCTGAGGCGATTCCAGCAATCCCCGACATTGGGGCAAGCCGCGCTCTCGCAGACGGTGTGCAAGCGAAGGTCGCGGACCAAGTCCTTCAGCCGTTGGTAATTTTGACCGGTCGCCGCAGGGGCAACGAGCCAACGGGGGCGCGCGCCAGCCGGGTTCTCGAGCGGCTTGGCATGAGCCGGAACGATCGGCTTGGAACGCAGGTCCGCAACTGGGATGAAGCCGCTCATTGGTTCGCCGATCCGCAGGCCCGGCACCCTTTGCGAGGGTCGACGGATCCCGACCTCATGCTAGCAACGCGCTTCCCGGGCGCGCCCGGGAAGGACTGCTGGCTATTCCTCGCTGGAGAAGAACTTATACACCAGGGCCGCCAACACTCCGCCCAGCGGGCAAGCCACGAAGAAGATCCACAGGGAGGAAATCGCATTCGGGGCATCGCTGAACAATGCCGGCCCGAGCGAGCGCGCCGGGTTCAGCGAGGCCCCTGTCAGCGGGCCGCCCGCCAAGATGCAAGCCGTTACGATGAGGCCGATCGCGATGGGCGCGAAATCGCCCGCCTTGCCGCTGACAGCCGTATGGTAGATCGTGTTGACGAGCAAGAACGTCAGGAACAGCTCCAGCACAAACGCCTGGCCGATGCCGACGCCCGCGGCCGGAACCGTCGCACCCATGGCACCTGCGGAATCACCCAGAACATAGAACAGCGTCGAAGCCCCTGCAATGCCGCCAAGCAACTGCACGACGATGTATCCGATCGCGTCGCCGAGCTTGATCTGGCCGCCTGCGAGCAAGCCGATGGTGACCGCCGGGTTGATGTGCGATCCCGAATAGCTGCCGTAGGAGAACGCAAACGTCATCACCACCAAGCCGAAGGCGAAGGCGGCCGCCACGAGACTGCCGCTGATCTGGCCCGCGCCGGCGCCTATGAAGATCAGCGCGAACGTCCCGATAAACTCGGCAACGAGTGCTTTGATTTGCATGAATCGAGTACCTCCTGCACCTCCCGCTGCCAGCGGGCGTAGCGACACCGCAGCATTGTATCAGCGGCTCGCGTCAGGGGGCTTCAGGCGTTCCTTATACTTGCCTCAGATAGGAGAGATTCGTTACGGAGCCCGAAAATGAGAACTGTGCAACAGCAACGCAGCGACGTTGAGCAGTATCTCGACTCGGGATTCTTGGACCTTGACGGGCTGCTGGACGCACTCGAACTCGTCGTCGAGCCTTCCTCCAGCCTGTTCGGCAAGCCCGGTTTGCGACTGCGCAAGTGTCCTGCCGAAGGACGCAAGGTAGCGATCGCCATCAGCGGCGGCGGCGCAGCCGGGGCCTACAACGCAGGCTTGCTGGAAGTGCTGCTCGCCCGCATGCGGCAACGCGGAATCGAGCCGGACCTGCTGGTCGGCACGTCCTCCGGCGCACTTAACGGCTACGGCGTCTTCCTTGAGTCGCTGGGCATGGGCAATCCCCAGTTCGACAGCGAGCCCTCGGTGCGCCAGCCCTACGAGAGCTACATCGCTTCGGTTTGGTCGTACATGGCCCGTGACGGCAAGGCATCGCGCTGGGTGGTCGGCCGCCGTTCGTGGATCGTCAGGCTGGTGTCGCGCGGCGCGCGAAGGCGTTGGAGCCTAGTCGGCCTGATCTTGGCGGCCATCGGCGCCTTGCTGCTGTTCCAGCCGAATCTGCTCCTGCCGCTCGCGACGCTAATTGCTGAGCCGGGCCCGGACGGCCTCGCGGGGGCCGTACCGTTCTTGTTCGGGTACGCTGTCGTCGCAACGGTTGTGCTGAGCCTCGTCCTGTGGCTGGTCCTGCGCAGGTTCGGCCAGAGCCTGTTCCTCGACCTGCCCCTGCTGGGATTCCTTGCCAACACCGGGCCCAAGGGCGATCTGCGACGCCGCCCTAGCGGGCCCAAGGGCCAAGCTGTTGATCAGGCCAAGGTGCTCAGCCGGAATATCGTCCGCCGCTGGTATGACCGCGGCGGGCACGCGCCGGAATTCATCATCACCGGCACTGACATTTCGGCCGGACGCGAGTGCCTGTTCACTTTGGTGCGCCCAGAGACCTATGGCTTGCTGCGGCGGGCAGAGTGGATGGCGGTGCAATTCGATTCCGACTCGGGCGCGGCGGGCGAATATCGGGGGCAGACCGAGGCACTGTTTACCCGATCAGAACGGCTGCTGCAAGCGCTGGTGGCTTCGTCAGCCGTGCCGGGCGCATTCCCGACCCAACGGATTGGCATCTATGAGGGCGGCTCGAGCTCGGTGGCCCACCACCACTTCGTCGATGGCGGAGTGATGAACAACAGCCCCGTCCACATCGCCATCGACGCGGGCGCGACACACGTGATCTCGCTCGAGATCCTGCCACACGATTCCAGCGACGAACTGCGGCCCGACCAGCGCGGCCGCGGGCGATACCTGCTGTTGGAGGCAGCCCTTGCCACCTTGACGACAGTGCTTGAGCGAGCGATCAAGCAGGACGTGCGCCGGACCGCCTCGTGGAACCGTTTCCTAGTCAGCCGTCCCAAGAGTCTCGATAGCGGCCGTGCCGAGGACGGGGAGAACCAGCGCAGCAGGCGCATCGTGCCCTTGTACCGAATCGCGCCTACCGAACCGCTGGTCGGCACCGTTGAATTCGACGGGCGGTTCGAGGCGGGCCAACGAACGGTCACGCTGCGAGACCTGCTGCAGCGCGGAGTGCTCGATATGCAGGGTCGCAATGTATGGACAGCGACCCTGCGGCACGAACCGGGATGGCGCGACCCAGACTCCGAGGTGGCGGAGTCGCTTTATCAGGCCAGCGCCTAAGTCGATTGGCAAATGACTCTCGCGCCCGGTTTCGCAGCAAATCTGCTGCCAACAGAATTGTTATATAGTACGGCTGCAAACAGGAAGCTCAAGATGGGCTGTGCCTAGTGGGTCGACGGAGAGGGGTTCCTCGGGCGGCAGGTCGATCTGGAATTGCCTATTGCTTAAGGAGTGCGTTCGTCTACGACCTGCTCAAGGACTAGTCGAGAAGGCGCCATGGCACCCACTACGTGTCTGGTGCAGATGGGGTGTTTCAGGATGTGTAAGGCCAAGCTCGAAATGCCGTTAATGAAATACAACCCAGGCTTCCTGCCGGACCAAGCTCTGATCGACTCTTTCTGCGTCCGGCGCGTCGAGCTTGAATCCCTGCTGGAGACGCTACGGGAAACCAAGGGGGATTCGAATGTCCATCGACTTGTCATAGGCCCGAGGGGCAGCGGCAAGACGACTCTAGTGCTACGCGTCGCCGCCGAAATTCGCCGCGACCCTGGCCTGTCCGCGATGTTCTTCCCGCTCGTGCTCCCCGAGGAGCACTACGAGGTTTCGACTTGTGGCGAGTTCTGGCTTGAGTGTGTAAGCCGCCTAGCGGCAAGTGCCCCGCCTGAGAGCAACGGAATCGACCTACGGTTGACCCACGAGGAACTTCGCGGGGTGGCGTCGGATCGGGAACTCGAGGATCGATGTCTGGCTACGCTTCTGGACTTCGCGCTACGAGCCGACAAGCGTCTTCTAGTAATCGCCGAGAGCCTAAACACGCTCTTCCAAGATATGTCCGACCCTGATGCCGGCTGGCGTCTGCGCAAGGTGCTACAAACCGAGCCTCGAATCATGTTGTTCGCAACTGCAACCTGTAGATTCGATGATATCGACCATCCCGAGCACGCGCTCTATGACTTCTTCGGAACGCTGACGTTGTCCGCCCTGCGCACGAATGAGTGTGCTGCTCTGTGGGAGGGAGTATCGGGAAAGCAGACCGCTGGCAGGGAAATCCGCGCCATCGAGATTCTCACCGGCGGCAGTCCCCGCCTGACCGCGATCATTGCTCAATTCGGCGGGGGACTCTCGTTTGAGAGGTTGCTAGACGAGCTGATGAGACTCGTGGATGACCATACCGAGCACTTCAAGAGCCACATCGAGGCTCTGCCTCCCCAGGAGCGTCGTGTGTAT
Source organism: Bryobacterales bacterium (assembly GCA_022826925.1). Lineage (GTDB taxonomy): Bacteria > Acidobacteriota > Terriglobia > Bryobacterales > UBA6623 > VXMF01. The sequence continues at coordinate 1,188 of JAJDTX010000189.1, read as the reverse complement.
CTTGCCCTTGCCGAGATCTGGAGGCCTGCGACTGCAAGTGAGGTCGCCAAGCATGCGCGGCTCCAAAGCAGTCACTGCAGTGCCCATCTGAAGCGGCTAGTGAGCCGAGGTGCGGTAGTCGAAGCAGGCGGGACACCTCGTCGCAAGGAGTACTACCTTGCTGAGCGCCTTTACAACATCTACTACCTGGTTCGTAAGCGAGGCGGACCGGCAGCGGTCGTAGAAGCTCTAATCCGTTTCATGGCGTCCTTCTACTCGGTCAACGAACCGATCGGGGGATGGACGCGCATTGTCACTGAATCCGAAGAAAGCTGTTCAGACGGGAGCTCCACTGTGGCAGATGCAATCGCAATCAAGGCCCAAGCTCCAAGCCAGGCCAACGAAATGACAAGTCGAGTCATTGTCCAGGGGACCTCCGATGCGGCCAAGGACCGCGTTCGGGCGCTTTGGCTTCGAGCCGAAGCTCGATACGCAAGCGGTGACGCCAGTGGCTGTCACTCCGACATTGACGACGCGCTCGTACTTCTACCCGAGAGTGACGCTCCATTGCACCTTGCAATCAATCAGCTCGTGCTGTATGCAGCCCGCCTTGGCGTCGATCAGGTGCTGGCGAGCATCGAGCAATCCCCCTCGGCGGATCTCCTGCTGCCGCTATCCACGGCCCTCGCACAGGAACTCGGCCGGAATCCGCGAGTGTCCAAGGAAGTCGCAGAAGTCGCGCGCGATCTGCGCGACGACATCGCCAAGGTGCGCGCCAGCCTCGTGAAGACAGAGCCTGCCGCGTCAGAACCCTCCTAGGTCGCAAGCATGAGCGAGAGTTACGAGTTCGCCGCTAGACCGTTAGTTCTCACTGCCGCGGCGCGGCCGGCGGGGAGAAATGCGCCGCCCAGCAGCTCAAGAATCGATCCCAAACTCGCGCTTGATCTCTGCCAAGGTGAAGGTGCGGCCAGCCCGGTGGTCCGCAAGGCCCTCTTCGATTGCGCGGATTTCCTCTGCTGTCAACTCTTCCTCGTCCCGGCTAGTGCGCTGACGGGCGGGCGGAAGCTCGCTTAGGGGCGGCGCAACAATAACTTAGTTGGTCTGGCGGCTGTTTTGCCGTGAATTGCCTGTCGGGCAAGGGGCAAGAGTAGCCCGTTGCGCCCATTTGCCGATCCCGAGAGCCCCCAGGTCGGGGTGGCGGGGGTAAGA
>JAJDTX010000064.1 GCA_022826925.1 Bryobacterales bacterium | reverse complement strand
GATACGGGCACTGTCGCCTAGGCGACCACACGGCGGCCCCGGCCGCAGAGCGGAGCAGCGTCTGGAGCCCGCACTCCACCCCGGGTATGGCTAAGCAGCTTCGAACCGAGTCTCGTCGGTCTGAGGCAAAGCCTCGCTAGTCTTCCAACCAGCCGATTGCCTTCCAGCGATCCTCATCTCCGGTTCGAGCCAGCAGCCCCAACGTATCCGGGGTAAGAATACGCACTGCATCTTCGAAGCGAATTCCGTGCTTCCTGATGTTGGCTAGGTTCTTTTCATCGTCCCACTCGAACTCCGACTCAGGATTCGGCATACGCACGGTTGGTGGCACTTGTCGCCGGGAGGAGCGTCCGGCTTTGCTACGACATAGCGTCCAATACCGGGCGTTTCAGCATCCCTGGCACGAGCTCACTCTCGTGGACGGTTCCGCGTACCCAGCTCAGCTCGGTCGACCGGTCCGCCCGGCGCCAGTTGAACGTAGTCCGTATAGTTGACCGCCGAGCGGGCTGGCTGATCAGGAGGTTCCGTTCGATTCTCTCGGACCCAGCGCTCGAAGCTCTCAATCACCTGCGGGTGTGCAGATGCCAGGTCGGTCGTCTCGGCCTCGTCGCTGTCGAGATCGTAGAGCTCCACTGGGCCGTCGATGGGACTGCGGACGAACTTCCATCTACCGTTGCGGGCTGCTTGTGCCCGCAGCTCTTTATCACCTGCCACAACTTCCCAGTAGAGCCAGTCGTGCTTGCGCTGCGTTGCGTCCCCGACCAACGTGGGGACGATGGAGATTCCGTCCGTTCTAGGAGAGTCGACCCCGGCAAGCTCCGCGAAGGTTGGCATCATGTCCGGGAAGTAGGTTACGTGGCCGCTGACAGCCCCGGCCTTCACGCGGCCCGGCCACCTGACAATCTGAGGGATCCGCAGCCCGCCCTCATACATCGAGCCCTTGTACCCGCGCAAGCCTCCCGAGGCTCCGAAGAAGTCTTCGCTCACGTCGAAACGGGACTGTGCGCCGTTGTCCGAATTGAAGATCACCACGGTCTCTTCGTCGATGCCCAGGCTTTCGAGCAGCTCCAGCATTCGGCCTACGTCGCGGTCGAGGCGGGAAACCATCGCCGCATAGGTCGCTCTGGGATTCGGCGACACGATATAGCCGATCCGGCGTTCTTGGCCCCCGCCCACCTCGGCGAACTGGCCTAGGTACTCGTTGAGCGAATCGGCCGGAACTGCCAGCTCTACATGAGGGATCGTCACAGGCAGGTAGCAGAAGAAGGGCCCGTCTCGGTTGTTGCGAACGAACTCGAGAGCACGCTCGAACAGGACGTCGTGCGAGTATTGCCGCCTGCCTCCGTTTTCGTTCTCGCGCAGGTCCATCCGGCCGTGGTTGAGCGTCAACCAGAACGGGTAGAAGAAGTGCGCATGCACCTGATGCAGGTATCCAAGAAAGTCGTCGAAGCCCTGTCGCAGAGGATGCCCGGGACTGTCCGCTAGGCCGAGGCCCCACTTGCCGTAGCCACCAGTGGCGTAGCCTGCCGACTTCAAGACCTCCGCCAGCGTGATGTCCGAGTCCTGCAGGTGCGCATCGCCGAGGTTGCCCCTAACCGGGGTGTGCCCTCCGTGCAAACCCGTCATCAAGACGCTGCGCGATGGAGCGCACACGGTTGATCCGGCATAGGCTTGGGTGAACCGCATCCCTTCGGCGGCCAGCCGATCGATGTTTGGCGTCTTGATCTTGGTTTGGCCGTAGGAGCCTAGGTGGCCGTAGCCCAGATCGTCAGCCATGATGTAAACGATGTTTGGCGCACCGGCGGCGGCGCCTGCGGCGAGAAGGAAACCAAGGAAGACAGCCATCAGCTTCATGTCCTGCACGGTATCACGCCAATGCGGTGCGACAGGCGGGTGGCCGTATCGGGCGTTTGGGAGGATCCGGGATTCATGGCGAGGCCCGCCGGATGTTGGGCTTGTCCAACCCGATTCGGCCGAGCGCCGCGCAAGCCATCGGCGCCCGGGCGTGCCGCGGGGGCCCATTTCGGCCCGTGGCTGGCAGTCGACGGTGTCTTGAGCGCTGTGCTAGCCAAGATCGTTGTCGTATTCGGCCTCTGTCACTGCTGCGACTTGGGACTCCGACACGCCGGGCATGAGCTTGACGAGCTTCATCCTCTGGTCAACAAACCGAAACACCGCCAAGTCGGTGATCAGCACGTCGACGACTCCTTTCGCCGTTAAGGGCAGGTCGCACTGCCGCACAACCTTCGAGGTGCCGCGCCTATCGGTATGCGACATCGTGATGATGAGTCGCCCGGCCCCGGAGGCGAGGTCCATGGCGCCTCCAACACCTAGCACGGGCCTGCCCGGGACCGTCCAGTTCGCCAGGTTGCCAGCCTGATCGACCTGCAGGCCGCCCATGATCGCTACATCCACGTGACCGCCTCGAATCATTCCGAACGAGGCGGCAGAGTCGGAATAGCTGGCGCCAGGCATGGCCGTCACCGGGATCTTTCCGGCATTGACCGGGTGCTCCATAGCCCCGCCGGACCTGGGTTCGGGCCCCACACCGAGCATGCCGTTCTCAGAATGCAGGGCGATTTCGTGTTCCGGCCGGATCAGGTCGGCAACTAGGGTGGGGATCCCGATCCCGAGGTTGACGACCTCCCCCGGCTTGAGCTCGGCTAGGGCGGCGCGGGCCATGGCCATCCGCGAATCGTCGACCCGCTTGAGCTCGGCGGAGACCGAAACGGACGAGCCGAGCTCGTCCGGCTGAACGTTAGCCTGCACCAGATAGTCGACAAGGCATCCCGGCGTGTGGACTGCATTCGGGTCCAGCGCACCGACCGGAACGACATGCTCGGCCTCGGCGATCACAAGCTTCGCAGCCGTGGCCGCCGCCTGATTGAAGTTGTTTTCGGTCATCCGGTAGACCAGATTGCCCGCCGTGTCGGCCTGCCAGGCGCGCAAGAGCGCCACGTCTCCTCGGATCGGAGAGGCAAGGATCATCTCGCGTCCATCGATCAGACGCGACTCCTTGCCCTCGGCAAGCTGTGTTCCTGCGCCGGCCGGCGTGAAGAAGCCGCCGATCCCGGCCCCGCCCGCCCGGATTGCCTCGGCCAGCGTGCCCTGCGGGAGGAGTTCGACTTCGATCTCCCCCGACTGAGCCGCCTGGACTACGGCTGGATTGCTGGTGAAGTACGATCCGATCGTTTTCCGAATCTGACCGTTTCGCAATAGACGGCTGCCTCCCAGTCCTGGCTCCCCGAGGTTGTTGCCGACGAAAGTGAGGTCCCGAGTCGCCGTTTCCGCCAGCGCATGCAAGAGGTGGACTGGATGTCCGGTCATGCCGAAGCCGCCGACGATGAGCACGTCACCCGAGCGGATCAGTGCAGCCGCCTCGCTGGCCGAGATTTGCGGAATCGTCTTCAATCGCTGGCTCCCATGATCCTTGCAGACTCCGCAGCCGGTACGGCATCTGCCTTGGCCGTGCTGGCTGAGGCGACCTTACGGCATCCTAGCGCGAACACTCAGGCCGTCCGGACCTGTGCGGATCTCGGCCGTCTCCGAGACCTTTCGGGTCCCCGGAATCGGCCTCGAGGCAACCGCGGTCACGGACAGACGTGCATGCGGGCGGGAAGTCCGAGCCTGGCGCCTTCCTGATAACCATCGGGCACGAAAATCCGCCAGACCAATTGTTCGGCGGCAGTGAGTCCTTTCTTGTCGTCCTCGAATCTAAGCAGCCGTCCTGCCGGCAGACTCACGGGGAAGCGCAGCTGTCCTGATACAGCCTAGGCGTTTATCGTGCAGTCGTCCCAGCGCAAGGAGAATCAACGATGCAGGTGAATACAATCGCCAGAAACACCAAGGGAATCAACCAAGGAGAAGGCAACAACGTGCCAGACCTACAGCCGAGTATCGTCCAACCCACCCGGCGGGCGGCGATCATCGGGGGCGGTGCCGCTCTTGGCTCGCTTGTCATCGGCCCCGAATTCTCTCGGGCCGCCGAGTGCATCTTGACTTCTAGGCAGATCGATGGCCCCTACCACATCCAAGGGGCGGAAGATCGACGGGATGTGCGTTCCGGCAAGCCGGGCGTCGACTTCCTGCTCCGCATGAAGATCGTCGACGCCGATGGCTGCGAAGGGATCTCTGGCGTCAGGACGGAGATCTGGTCCTGCGACGCCCTAGGGAATTACAGCGGCCATCCAGACGTGGATCCCAACGTTCCGCCGAACCTTGGCGGAGCAGGTCGCCCCCCAAGCGGCGGAGCAGGCCGGCCGCCCGGTGGGCGGCGGCCGCCCGGTGCAGGCGGAGGTAGGCCGGGTGCAGGTGGAGGCAGGCCGAGCGGCGGATTTCGCGGCGGAGGCCATCGCGAGCCAACGGGCCCGCGCCGATTCCTGCGGGGCTCGCAGGTGGCCAACGACCAGGGCGAGGTCGAATTCCTGACGATCTACCCCGGCTGGTACAACCCGCGCGCCGTCCACGTGCACGTGAAGGTGCATCTTGGCGGCCAGGAACTGCTCACGACCCAGCTCTATTTCCCGGATGACCTGACCGACTCGATCCATAAGGCGGAACCCTACGCGCCCCGCTACCCGACACCCTTTCCGAACTCAAAGGATCGAGTCAAGTACTGGACGACCGCAGGGGAAGAGCCGGTCGGCGTCTTTCCCACGATGACGACGGATGGGAAGACGCAAGTCGGGACCCTGACGGTCGGAGTCCAGCGAGCCTGACGGCCGGGACGATTGTCATGAGAATCGCGAAGCGCGCGGCGAGCCTAGTGCCGCTGCTAATGGCCTCCACGCCGGCGGCGTGGGGCGCCGGACCGAACATCCTGCTGATGATGGCAGACGACCTGGGCTGGAACGACGTCGGCTTCAACGGAAGCGAGATCAAGACGCCGGCGATCGACAGCTTGGCCGCGGAGGGCTTGCGGCTGGATCGCTACTACGCGTTTTCGCTCTGCACCCCGACCCGCGTCGCGATCATGACGGGCCGCTCCCCGCTCCGCTTCGGGATCGTCGGTCCCATCATCGACCGCGGCGGCCTTCCGCTGGAGGAAACCACTGTCGGCGAGATCTTTCGGAAGGCAGGCTACCAGACGTGGTACCTAGGCAAATGGCATCTCGGCCACGGAAGGCGCGCCTACCTCCCAAACGAACGCGGTTGGGACCACTCCTACGGCTCGCTGACCGGCGGGCTTGACCACTACTCCCACAACAGCGACGTGCTGATGGGCGCTCCGGACTGGCATCGGAACGGCCAGCCCGTCGAGGAAGAGGGCCACACGACGGACCTGTACACGCAGGAAGCCCTGCGCCTGCTCGAGGACCGCGACAAGGAGGATCCGTTCTTCATGTACGTCTCCTGGAACGCGCCGCACACGCCCTTGCAGGTGCCTGAGCAGTACTTGGAGCGGTACGCCCACATTGATGACGAAGTTCGGCGGACATATTCCGCGATGGTGACTCATCTCGATGACTCGGTCGCGTCCTTGATCGACGCTCTCGAGCGGGAGGGGCTGCGCCAGGACACGCTCGTGATCTGGTTGAGCGACAACGGCGGAACGCCGGCAGGGGGCGGGGACAACGGCCCGCTGCACGGCGGCAAGGGCAGCCCTTACGAAGGCGGCACGCGCGTGCCGGGCCTCGTGAACTGGCCCGGCACGGTCGAGCCGGGAGTCCTTTCCCAGCGGGTTAGCGCGTTGGACTGGCTGCCGACGCTGCTTTCCGCCACAGGGGTCACCTGGGTAGCCACCAAGCCGTTGGACGGATTCGACATGTGGCCAGCGATTGCTGCCGGGCAATCGGTCGAGCGCGGCGACCTAGTCCTCGGTTCCCGCTTCGGCCGCGCTCTGTTTCGCGGGAAGTGGAAGTATGTCGAGACCGTTCCAGGATGGCTCGGACTCGGCGCGGCGGGCGGGCGTCCGGGGCCCGGCCCAGGAGGCCGGCCACGAGGCGCGGGCCGCCCAGGTGCAGGCCCCCCGGGTCCAGGTCGCCCGGGTGCAGGGCGATCCCGTCCGGGCCGGCTGCAGCAACGAAGCCAGCAGGCGCTCTACGACGTATACGCAGACCACGCTGAGTCTGACAACCTAGCCGCGGAGCACCCGGAGCTCGTGAAAGAGCTGGCGGCCTTCGTCCGTGACTTCGACTCCGGAGCGCCGAACATGCCCCGGGACTTCAGCCTGCGCGATGGCGGCATGTTCGCCCGGGTCGGTGCACTGGAAACCTTCCCCGAGGATCGCGGAGCTCACGTCATCGATCGCATCGACGAATGATCCTCGTTGCCACCGCCTGAAACGCCGGGCTCTCGCCCGACGATCGAGCGTCTTCCGGCTCGACGGCCGGGTCCGGCTGCTCTGTGGCAGCAATGCCCCCGCGGGGCGGGCGCGAGCCCATGCCAGATAGCACGCTGGGCAGAGGGTTGACACGTCAGGTCCACCGGGGACTCAGTCGTACTCGCCTCCCTACGGCGATCGGCCGTTTTCCCACCTGGCTCGCCGGCTTGCGAGATTCGCTATGCTGATCGCCGCTTTGCCGTACGAACCGATCGTCGTTGGTGGAATCGGTCTGTGGAGCGCGAAGCGGAGAGCCAAGCGCGAGCATTGGAATGACGATGTCGAGCTCAGCAGGGCGGCTCGGTGTCTGATCGACAAGAATGGTATGGCGGCCCTATGAAATCCCGTTGTCGCACCTCAGTTCCGGGAGCGCCGGCCAAGCCCGCCTGCGACGTGATCCTGCCGGGGGCTTCGGTGGTTCGGACCTTGTGCCTCGCTGCGCTCCCCGTCATCGCTGTAACCGCGGCAGCACAGACCCCCGAGGTTGAGCGTGATCTCAGTGAGACGGTGCAGGCCATCGGCGACTGGGATTGGCCGGTTTACCTCGGAGACCAGACCAGGGGGCAGTACTCGCCGCTGGCCCAGATCAACGCGACGAACGTGCACCGCCTCCAGCCCGCCTGGGAGTATCGGGCAGGGGACGCCGCCGAGCGTTCGACGATGTACTCGAACCCCCTGATCGTCGATGGGGTGCTCTATGCTGTCACGCCAAGCCTCAACGCCGTGGCGCTGGACGCCGCAACCGGGGAGCGCATTTGGATCTTCGATCCCTCCGTGCATAACGCCGGCACGGTCATCCGGCAGCGGAACCGAGGGGTCACGTACTGGAAGGGGGCCGAGGGCGAAAGGATCTTCCACTTTGTCCGCGACCGGGCCTACGCCATAGATGCGCGGTCCGGGGAACTGATCCGGTCCTTCGGAAGCGGGGGCTACATTGACCTGCGCGAGAATCTGGGCGTCGACCCCCGAGCGGCTGCGCTGCAGATGACAACGCCGGGAGCGGTGTACAAGAACCTGCTCATTCTCGGCTGCCGCGTGAACGAGTCCTATGGTTCCTCTCCCGGGCCGATCCGGGCATTCAATGCTGTGACCGGAGAGCTCGAGTGGGCTTTCCACACGATTCCTAGGCGTGGGGAACTCGGGCACGACACATGGTCATGGCCGGAAGGGGAATCGTTCGGAGGCGGCAACGCGTGGAGCGGCGTCACGATTGACGAGGAACGCGGCTGGGTCTTCGTCGGCACCGGTGCCGTCACGGATGATTTCTACGGGGCGTTCCGGAAGGGCGCGAACCTGTTCGCCAACAGCGTCGTAGCGCTGGATGCCGCCACTGGCGAGCGCAAGTGGCACTACCAGGTCGTGCGCCACGACATCTGGGACTACGACCTGCCGGCGGCCCCCATCCTGGTAACCCTGAGGTCCGGCGGTGGCGAGCGCGATGCGGTCGTCCAGCTCACGAAGATGGGCCTGACGTTCGTGCTGGACCGCGACACGGGCGAGCCGATCTTCCCGGTCTATGACCGGCCGGTGCCGAGTTCGGACGTGCCGGGCGAGGAGGCGTGGCCGACCCAGCCGTTTCCCGTCAAGCCCCCGCCGCTCGGGCGCATCGGGATCACGGAAGCGGATCTGACGAACGTTACTCCCGAAGCTCGCGAACACGCCCTGCGGGAATTCAGAAAGTACAGGTCAGGATCGATTTACACGCCGCCCAGCCTCCAGGGAACGCTGACCATGCCGGGCCATCTGGGCGGCTCTCAATGGAACGGCGGGTCCTTCGATCCTCAGCTGAACACGCTCTTCGTCAACGTCAACGAGGCACCGACAATCGGGAGGCTCCGGCCCGCGTATGGAAGCGACTCGCGCGAGGAGCAGACGAGGGTCCAAGAGGGCCGACAGATCTACGAATCCAACTGCATGGCCTGCCACGGTTCGGACCGGCGAGGAACGTCCGAGCCCGGCACGAGCCTTGTCAACCTTGGCCTAAGCCGCGAAGATCTTGACAAGGTCATCTCCGAAGGGCGCAATCTCATGCCCGCGTACCCACAGTTCGGGGCGGAGGAACTGGATGCTATCGCCGCCTATATCGACAGTGTTCCGGACACGGCCGCCAGCAGCGGTGCGACGCGGGCGCATCGTTACTCGATCGACGGCTACACGGTCTTCAGGGACCCCCACGGAGTCCCGGCTATCGCTCCGCCCTGGGGCACCCTCAATGCGATCGACTTGCTGACGGGCGAGATCCGGTGGAAGGTTCCACTGGGCGAGTATCCGCGGCTGGCGGCCAAGGGCATTCGCGACACCGGGACGATGAACTTCGGCGGCGCGGTTGCCACGGCCGGGGGAGTCATCTTCGTCGCGGCCACGGCCGACGAGAAGTTCCGCGCTTTCGAAAAGCACTCCGGCCGGGTCCTGTGGGAGTACCAGTTGCCAGCCGGAGGGTACGCGACGCCGAGCGTCTACCAGGTTGACGGCAAGCAATACGTGGCGATCGCGGCGGGAGGCGGTGGCAAGAACGGCACCAAGTCCGGAGACTCGATCATCGCATTCGCATTGTCCGAGCACGAGGAGCATCTGGAAGCGGGCTCCGATTGGATCGAGCTCTTCGACGGGAAGACGCTGGACGGGTGGGTGCACATGAACGGCTTTCACAACTTCACCGTCGAGGACGGCGCCATCGTCGGCCGGACCGTGGAGGGCAGCGCGAGGATGAACTCGTTCCTGTGCTCGCTGCGGCAGTTCGACGACTTCGAGCTGGAGGCCGAAACGTACTTGGATCCGATCACGAACTCGGGCATCCAGGTCCGGACCAAGATCCGACCCATGTCGGCGACAGGTGATGCCGCACGGGGGACGGCGGGCAGGGCGGGCAGGGTGAACGGGCCCCAGATGGAGATCCGGCGCTACTATCCGGGTCAGCCGACAACCGGCGTCCTGTACGGAGAGGCGCTCGGCATCGGGTGGATGTCCTCCCAAGAGAAGATCGACGAGGGTCACCAGCACTACATTGCCGAGGGCTGGAACAAGCTGCGGATCGTGGCCGAGGGACCGCGAATCCAGACTTGGGTGAACGGCCAGATGATCGAGGACCTCGTTAACGAAGAGGTGTACAAGACGCACAAGCGCGGCTTTATCGGCCTCCAAGTGCACGGGATCAACGAGAACGACATCGCCAGGCCGGTGCACGCTGGCAAAGGCATAACGACAAGCCAGCCGTTGATCGTGAAATGGCGCAATATCAGGGTGCGTCCTCTCGCGCGAGACGATTGAACGCGCTCCGGAATCAGCGTTGAAGGGCTTGCGCCCGGGGGATCGAGTGGCGCGGCGGGCTACGCGCGGATGGAGTCGGCCGGTCGAGCCTCGCGGTCCGCCGGGCCGAGGCGATCAGTGGCTCCCATCACCTCGAGCATCGTGTTGTACAGGTCGAGCGCCTCGCATCCCAGATCGAGTATCTGCCCGGTCTTGAACCTGCCGCCTGCCCCTGAAATCGCGTGGAATACGCCGGAAAGCTCGCGCTTGACGTCTGAGTGCCTGCCATCGCCGGACTCGGTCGAAACCGTCACCATCGAGTTCTGCAGCGCGGACTGCCCGTTGGCGTCTTGCACGGCGTCGAGACGGTGCAGGAAGTACGCCGCCTCCCGCAAGTGCATGTGAGCGTGGGCCCGCAACTGCGGATTCTGGCCCTCCGGCTTGTAGTCATGCCACCACTCATGGCTGCACGCCTTTGCGCCGGTGGCGTCGCGCTGCCCGGCATCATCGAATTCAAACACCTTGCGGCCGGCGAATTCGTAATCCCCTCGGATGCGCAAGCGCTCACCAGCCGCCAGAAACGTCAGCGAACCGAATCGTACCCGATCCACTTCGACTGCCAAGGCGTACAAGTCCGCCGTCAGCCGCCATTCGCTGGTCAGGGCGGCGAGGTCCATGTCAATCCCCTCGCCACCCGGGTCAGCGTATCCCCCGTGGGCGATCCGCGACCTCGGCGGCAACTGGGGTCTGCTCGGCTCCTCCCGCCGTTGCGAGAATGCGCGTTGCTCAAACTCGCGGATACGGTCCAGGTGGTCCGCCAAGCGGGACCTCGATTGGGCACCCAGCGGGGAATTGTCCCCGATGAAGTGCTGGTACTGGCCCACCACGGCATCGAGCACGCTCCGGCGGAAGCGCTCCTTTTCCCCTGCAGCGCCTTCCGGGAGTTCGATTCGTCCGAACACCCGGTCGAACAGGTCACGGGGCTTCTCCTGCATGGCCGCCGCCACCGTTCCGTCGTAACGGTAACTGTGGACGTATCTGCTGACGCGGCTCCGCCGGAAATAGGTGCCGGCGATCACCGTGGGAGTGACTCCCCGAGGCTGTCCGTTCGGGTAGTGCGCATGGCGAACGACTTGGTCTATGGAGGGACCGCCCGACCGCGCTTCGCCGTTCGGAGGCTCGGCGGTGAACGCGCCGCTAGCGCCGTCGAAGTGAGCGTTGATGCCTGACTCGTCGCAACGAACCTGATCGACGTTCCGCAGGATCAAGAGCTTGTCCGCGAGCGGTCGCAGGGGCTCCATCACGCCATCGAATCCCTCGGACTGCAGCGGTGCCGGAACCCCGAGGCCGAAGAAGACATTGAACGCCCGCACTGGAACGGCAGCGGACGCATCGGCCCGCATTTCCTCAAGCAGGGGCAGGCCGACCCCGATTCCCCCCACGCCTCTGAGGAGCGTTCGCCGGCTAATGTGGCGCTTCTTCATCTCGCAGAGGCCTCCATCATAGCTGTGCGGCTACGGCTCTGTCTGCGTCCTTCGCACCAGATCGCTTGTGACAATCGCCTCGATCAGGCTTGCGTAGGTTCCGCCGCTTGCTTGGCTGCGCCGATGGATTCCGTCGACCGTGGGCTGGTCAGCTGGCGAGAGTGGCCGGCCGATAGCGAATTGAGCGACTTTCCTGGTGAGATTGCGCCGGACGCGGTCGCTTGCGGCGAGCAGTTCCATCATTTCGGCGGCCGTGGCATACGGGACCGGTACGTCGGAGCCCGGAAACAGGATCTCGCCGTCCTCCCGCAGTTCATTGCCGTGCTCGTCGACATCGTGGTAGCTGCCGAGGCCATCGAACCGCTCCAGTCCGAAAGCCAGGGGCTCGAACCTGGCGTGACAGCCCCCGCAGGCCGGGCTTTCCACGCGGTCGGTGGCGATGGCCCGACGGGAGCGGCCAGCGCTCGCTGGCACAGGGGTGGTGTCCGTGCCGGGGGGAGGGGAGCCGACTTCTCCGAAGAGCAGGTCTTCAAGAACGAAGAGCCCCCGGGTGACCATCGACGCCTCGCTGCCGCCCTTCGTCAACACCGCGCCCTGCGTCAGAATCCCTCCCCGGCTCGGGACGCCAGCGAGCTCGTAGCGCCTCAGTCCGGACCCCTGAACGTCAAGGCCGTAGTGCGTGGCGAGAGCAGGGGTGAGATAGGTGAACTGCGCATTGAGCAGGTCCGCAAGCGGCCGCCGCTGATCCCAGACCAGATCCTTGAAGAAGGCGGTAGTCTCGGACTGCATATCCGCTGCCAGCTGCGGATTCCACTGGGGGTAGTGCTCGCTGTCGGGGCGCAGGGTCTCGAGCCGCCCCAGGTCGAGCCACTGGGCGACGAATTCCAGCGAGCGGGCGACTGCCCGCGGATCGGCGAGCATGCGGCGGACCTGGCGTCGCAGCTCTCCGACATCGTGAAGGGTTCCCGCGGCCGCGGCGGCAGACAGGGCCGCGTCCGGCGGCTCTCCCCAGATGATGTAGCTGAGCCGTGCGGCGAGTTCGTGGGCGTCGGTCGGCCAACTGCTTCCATCGCCCTTCTGCTGCTCGATGCGGTAGAGGAAACGCGGCGACTGCAGCATGGCTTCCACTACATGCCGGACGGCCCCCTCGAAACTGCCCCCCGACGACCGCACGGATTCTGCGAGGGTACGATACAGCTCGATTTCGCGTTCTGAGAGCGGGCCCCGGAGAATTCGTTCCCCCATTCGCCGGAGGTGTCTGTCGGTCAGGGCGGCGGCGCCTCCCACCATGGGTTTGATGTCGATCCGCCCTGCTGTGGACTCAGCGAGCCGGGCATACGCTTCTACGTGCCGCAAGTCCACCGTAAGGTTGTAGGCGGTGTTCTCGAATCCATCTGCGCGAAGATCCTGCGGCACGAGTCGAGCCGCCTCTTCCGAGAGATCGACTCCCGTTGCGCTGCGAATCGAGGCGGCATACTCGGAAACCGTAAGTCTGCGGACTGCACTGGGGAGGTTGTGTTCACCGCCACCGTGGAGCGCGGGGTCGATCGCCTCGTATGACCAAGTTGCACCGTCATCGATCCATTCGCGCAGCGCCTGCTTCTCGGCAGCCGATAGCGGCGGGCGGTTCTGCGGCATCGCTTCCGATTCCGCCATCAGCCACACAAGGCTCTCGCTCGCCGCCCCTGGAACGATGGCATTGCCGTGGTCTCCTCCTGCTAGGGCCGACTCGCGCGAAGAAAGGTCCAGCCCTGCCTGCCTCACGGCGGAATCATGGCAGTCAAGGCAGCGGCTTGCCAGCAGCGGAGCGATGTTGTCCTCGAACAGCGTCCGGCTTGGGGACACCTTGACAGGAACGGATTCGACCAAGCTTGGCCCTGCCCGGAAGTTTCGCGCCACCTCCTCGGCCAGCAGGTCGCGGCCGTAGATGGCGACCAAATACACCCTGCCGAGCCAGGGTTCTCGGCCGCCCGGGCCGTTTCCGATCACGAGCGTCGTCTTCTCCCAGTCCGCGGAGGATCCTGCGATCGTGCCCTCGGAAGCGACCTTTCCGTCGACGAAGACCCGCGCTCGCCCGGTACGATCTCGCGTGAAAGCCAAGTGCGTCAGCGAGGGCCTGGCGCTGGCTTCCGGCGTCCTGATTGGACGAGCCTCCCCTGTTCCCGTTCTACTCGTGCGAAAGCGAGCTTCGAAACGGCCGCCCGCCTGGATTAGCGCGAAATTGTGTTGGCTCGTTGTGTTGGACATCATGACGATGCCTGCGCTTGCGGCCTCGTATTGGGCGAGGGGCTCGATCCAGGCCTCCACCGTCAGCTCGCCGGAGACCCGCACCAAGTCCGCGATCTTCGCGACCCGTTCCCGCGAGCGCAGCCTTGTCGGCCGGTCGATCGTCAAGGAACCGTCTGCCAGTCTCACGGCGTCGGGGTCGTCCAGCTTCGCGTCCGCCGCTTCTAGGAAGCCCGAGCGATCCGGCACGAGTGCACCCTTGAGGGAGCCGAAGTCGTAGAGCGCCACCAGCCCGTCGCGGACTCGCGGAAGATTCTGCGCCGATCCGGTGCCCGGCAGCGCGTGGATGCATCCCAGCCAAAGCATGCAGGCCGCGATCACGCGCGTTACGCTTCGCAGCCCGCTCGGCCGGGCTTCATCGTGGACCAGGCCTGAAGCCGCCGCGCAGGGCATTCGCGCCGATCGTGCCAAGGCCGGCATCAATCGCGCGGGCGTGCGGGTCTCTTGCCGATCGACCGGCGAGAGCCGGAGCTTCTCCCGGACTGGCTGGAAGGAGGCGAACCCCCAACCTTGCACCAGCCGCGGTGACGCGGGAGCCATCGTTGTATCAGCGTATCGCTCAAGGACGTGAAAGATTTCACATCACTTGTTATTGCTGAACGAATTACAGTCGATTTCGGGCGCCCGAGGCTTGAATTGTCGGGCACCGGTTGAATTGTCGTTTCCGCGTCCCTCGTGCAGGCCGGCTTCCCCCGCAGTGTCTGGGCATCCATCGTGGCCAAGCCGTCCTCTCGCGAGAGAGAGCGGTCGCGAGCGAGGTCGCTCGCCTCCCCGATGCTTAATGCCGAGGCATCAGAACACCCTTATCGGCCCGGGGTACCGGCCGACCAAAGGGTCGGCTGTCACTAGCGTGATCCCCTCCATCGCGGCCTGCGTGACTAGGATTCGATCGAACGGATCCTTGTGAATCGGCGGGAGCATGTCGACGCCAGCCGCATGTGCGCCAGAAACCGCCAACTCGCTGTAGCCGTTCTCCAACAAGCCTCTCCGCAGCAGGCGGGGGTCGACGCGGAAGTCCTCGCGCCCTAGGCCATTCTTGATCGCGACCTCCCAGACCGAAGCAGCGCTGAAAACGAGCTCTGCGGCCGGATCGTCGATGAGGTCGCGCAGGTCCTCCGACAGCCGCTCTGGCACGCCCGCCGCCCACAGCAGAACTTGGGTGTCAAGCAGGAATCTCACGAGACGCCCTCGAACATGCGGTCGAGATTATCCGATCCCATGCGGTCGAAGTCTTGGGGGACCGAGATCCGCCCGCTCAGAAAGCCTGTTCGACGCGGTGCTCCGGCCACCGCAGAGTCCAAAGCGACAACCTTGACAACGGGTTTTCCGGCGCGGGCGATGATGAACGGATCGCCATCCGCAGCGGCGGCTACGAGACGTGAGAGATGCGTCTTGGCTTCGTGCATGTTGACAGTTCGCATGAGAGTGCCCTGTAGACTTAGTCTTTCTAGCTTAGTCTATCAGGCCTAGGACGGAGGTGTCTGCCGAGCACTTCCGTTTCGGGTCCTTCGCCACGAAATCCCAGTGAATTTCGCTTGGACAATGCCGCCCCAGGCGAGGGGCATGAGAGCTGCAGATTGCCTTGGATGACCCTCTCGCCGCCTCTCGCGCCGATGGCCGCTCGGGGTGGAATCGGTTGTATAATGAAAGGGCTCCCCCCACAACAGGTGCTATGCCGGAAGACCATACGAACGATTCCCAAGGTATCTTGAGCGGTCCCGACAACCTGGATCGGAACATCAGCCCGATTGACATTGAGAACGAGATGCGCAAGTCGTATCTCGACTATGCGATGTCGGTCATCATCGGGCGCGCCCTGCCCGACGTCAGGGACGGACTCAAGCCGGTGCAGCGGCGCATCCTCTACGCCATGCGCGAAGAGGGGCTGCGGTCGAATCGGCCGCCGCGCAAGTGCGCCCGGATCGTTGGCCAGGTGATGGGCAAGTACCACCCGCACGGCGATTCGTCCATCTACGAGACGCTCGTGCGCATGGCCCAGCCGTTCAGCATGCGCGAGTTGCTGGTGACGGGGCAGGGGAACTTCGGATCCCTCGATGGCGACCCGCCCGCCGCCATGCGCTACACGGAGGCGCGACTTGCCCCGTATGCGGAGGCGCTGCTGGAGCACATCGACATGGACACGGTCGATTTCCGGCCCAACTATGACGATTCCGCCCAAGAGCCCGAGTGCTTGGCAGCTTCCGCGCCGAACCTGCTGGTCAATGGCTCCAACGGCATCGCGGTGGGCATGGCGACCAACATCCCGCCCCACAACCTCGGCGAGCTGGTGGACGCCACGATCCAGCTGATCAAGCACCCCAAGACGAGATTCGAGCGCATCATCGCGATGGTTCAGGGGCCTGACTTCCCCACGGGCGGCATTCTGTGCGGCACGGCGGGCATCCGTCAGGCCTATGCCACGGGCCGCGGGCACGTCATGGTGCGCGCCAAGGTCGATATCGAGAAGCTGCGCAAGGATCGCACCGCAGTCGTGGTCAGCGAAGTGCCGTATCAAGTCAACAAGGCCCGCTTGATCAAGAAGGCGGCGGAACTGGTCAACCAGAAGAAGATCGAGGGAATTAGCGATATCCGCGACGAGAGCGACCGCTCCGGCCTGCGCATCGTATTCGAGGTCAAGCGCGGGGACAACCCCGAGGTCGTGCTCAACAACCTCTACAAGCACACCGACCTTCAGCACGGCTCAGGCGTGGGCATGCTCGCCATCGTGGACGGCAGGCCCAAGGAAATCGGCCTGATCGAATATCTCAAGGTCTTCATCGGCCATCGCCAGGACGTAGTCCGCCGGCGCACGAACTTCCTGCTGCGCAAGGCTCGCGAGCGGGAGCACATTCTGCTCGGATTCGCCAAGGCGCTGCTGCGCATCGACGAAGTGATCGCCCTGATTCGGGCATCGGCCACGCCCAAGGATGCCAAGGCAGGACTGACCGGCGAGATCGAAGTCGACTACAAGCGCTTCCTGCGCGCAGACGCAGACGCGACGTTCAGGCCTTTCGACTTCACGGAGCGCCAGGCGCAGGCCATCATCGAGCTCCAGCTGCAGCGCCTGACCGGCATGGAGCGCCAGAAGATCCTCGACGAGCTCGAGGAGTTGCAGATAAAGATCGCTGGATACGAAGAGATCCTTGGGTCGGAAGCGGTTCTCAACCAGGTCATCATCGACGAGCTGCGGGTTCTGAAGAAGAAGTTCGGAAGCCCGCGCCGCACCGAGATCGGCGAGGAGGTTCGCGAAATCTCGATCGAGGACCTGATCGCGGACGAGGGCATGGTCGTGACGGTGACCAAGAACGGCTACCTCAAGCGCACCGCCCTGGACACCTACCGCAAGCAGTCGCGAGGCGGTCGGGGGCGCATAGGCATGACCACCAGGGACGGGGACATCGTAGAGCGCCTGATCTTCGCCACCACCCATTCCTACATCTTGGTCTTCACCAATCTGGGGCGCGTGTACTGGCTCAAGGTCTACAACATCCCCGAGGTGCCCGCTTCCGGGAAGGGGCGCAACATTGTCAATGTGCTCTCGCTGAGGCCCGACGAGAGGACCGTACAGGCGTTCCTGCCCGTGACGAGCTTTGACTCGGACAAGTACGTCGTGATGGTGACACGCAACGGCACGGTCAAGAAGTGCTCGCTTGATGTGTTCTCGAGGCCGATGTCGCGAGGGATCATCGCCCTGTCCCTGGTGGATGGAGACGAGCTGGTCTCGGCGAGGCTTTCGGAGCAAGACGACAAGATCCTGATTGCCACGAATCAAGGCCAGGCAATCAACTTCGCGAACGATGAGGTCCGGGCAATGGGCCGCACAGCCCGGGGCGTGCGGGGCATCCGGCTGATGCAAGAGGACTACGTCATCGGCATGCTTTGCGCAACCGACGAGCACCTGGTTCTCACCGTCAACGAGTTCGGCTATGGCAAGCGCACCAAGCTGGGCAAGTACCGCCTGACTGCAAGGGGCGGCAAGGGCGTGATCAACACCAAGATCACCAGGGCCAACGGCGCGGTCGTGGCGGTCATGCGCGTGCTTCCCGACGACGAGGTCATGATCGTGACCCGCAACGGGAAGATACTGCGCACCAGTTCAGACAAGATCCGCGCCACGGGGCGCTCGGCCCAGGGCGTGCGGCTGGTCAACCTTGAAGACGGTGATGTCGTCGCGGCCGCGGTGGTCGTGCCGCGTACCGACGAGATCGACGAAGTGGTCGAGGACGAGGACGCGCCTCCGACGCTGCCGATCCAGTAGACCGCCCGCAGAAGAGCAGTTCGTTAGGACGCTGCGTTCGAACCGCGAGGCGTGGGCGAACTGCTCCGGATCGTGCTCGAGCCTCTTCACTCAGACCCGGCCGCTAGTGTCTCGCTGGCAGGTTCATCCTCTGTCGCTGCCGGCGGATCGACCACTGTCAGTCGGACGGACTCCAACGGGCGGCGAACGTCGTTGCGTTTTCGCGGAGGTCCGATCCAGAGCGTCGAGAACGCTTCGACCGTCTCGTCGCTGCCGCGGGCCCGTCCAAGGATCTGGAGCGGATAGTCCCCCGCGGGCAGGTCGGCTGCGACTGCGACGTCCAAGAAAGCAGTCGGGATCACGACATTGTCGCCATCGCCGGAAGGGCCGAAGAACTGCTCCGCCCGGAACTGCCCGAGCGCCTCCGATACTCCCTGCGGCGATCCTTCGATCCAGACATCAACCGCGTCGCGAAAGCCCGGTTCGGGCATCATCAGCACGTCAATGCGCTCCGTTGCGCCGGCGATTACGTTGAGGTTTTCCGGTGCCGCCAGCAAGGCGAAGCGAGGCTCTCGCTCTTCGATGCGCAGGCGGTACACCATGTCGGGCCCGCCGCGGTCGATGCGGTCGCGCACGACCAGGCGGTAGCGGCCGCTCTCCGGAGCCCGGAAATAGAGCATCGAGTCCGGGTTGCCGATCACCGTGCCCTGGCCCGACATCAAGTCATCGTGCTCTGCCACCAACGATCCGTCGCTGTCGAACAGCTCGAGCACGGTGTCGATGTTCGGCAGTCCGAGCTGCGCGGCGAGCGTGGTGACCACGACCGGCCGCTCGGCCCGAAGCTCCAGCCAGTACTCGTGCTCCTCATCGTGGCGGCCAAGGACACCATTGCAGGCGACGCCCTCGGGCGAGGGCGATATCGCTCTGGCGCAATCGGGCTCGGCCATGTCCGAGACCTCGAAGCTGATCGCATCCGTGCTGCCGCCCGGTGACTCGGTCCAGATGCGCCACAGGCCTCGCGGAGCGTCGCTGGGTATGGTCAGCCTTCCCGTGACGCGATCTCCGTGCCGCTCTTCGATGTCCACCGTCAGGCGCCAAGGAGCCGCATCCGTGCCGCGCAGAGGAATCGTATACGGAAAGGTCAGCCGGTAGTACTCGGAACGTCGCACCGGTGCCAGCCAGATCCTCTCTACGTCTTGAAGCCACCGCCCTCGCAGCGAGAGTTCGACTTGCCGGCCCGCCCGCGCTCCCGGAGGAAATGCCGCGTGGGCCACGGGGAGGTTGCCGATGCGGAGCATGTACCCGCAGTTCTTGTGGCAATTGACGCGCTGCGGGCCGCGGTATTGGTCGAGCTTGAGGTAATACGTGCCCGAGCGCTCGAAGGTGTGCTCGATGAACGGTGTTTCCAAGTACTCGTCGCGGTCGTCGTTGAAGGCGACCCGGTTGCCGTCGCTGTCGAGCAGCGACATGTCGTTTTCAAGAAATCCCCCGTACTCGATCGATCGCAGGTCAAACGTCCAGCGCTCCCCGGCCCGGGCCTCGAACCGGTAGGTGTCGATATCCTTCAGCTGGTACATCCCGCCTTGGATCGTCTGCGGCCCGAGGCGGATCGTCTGCGCGCTCGCGATGGTGTCGTTGGGTTCCACCTCGGGCGTGGAGGCGAATCTATCGACGTAGAACATGCGCGAGTTCGACAGTCCCCGCGGGGTGCGCAGCGTTGCGATATGAGGCCCTAGCGGTGCGTCCGCACCGATGACGATCCGGCCTGTGAGGGCGCCTTGGCCGGCGGTGCCTGTCGCCTGCCACGCCAGATGAGGGGAATCGAATTCCAGCGTCGCAGGACGCTCGAGATTGCTGCCCACCAAGGTCACTTCGACAGCCGTGGCCAGCTGTCCGCCCAGCGGTTCGATGCGGTCGATCCAGGGGTCGGACGGATCCTCCGCCGCGAAGGCGCCCGCTAGCGCCAAGGCGCATGCGAGGGCAAGCCGCGCCGCGGGGGCGTAGCGGCTACGCGAACAGCTCGGGAATCGGTGCCCCGCCATCATTGATCCTGATCGGCCTGCCGAGCGCGTGGTATTGCTTGTGCGTGTCAATGCCGAGCTTGCGGTAGATCGTCGCGCCAAGGTCCTCGATGGAAGTCGGCCGGTCCGTCGGCTCCGCACCCATCGCGTCCGAGCTGCCGATCACTTGGCCGCCGGGCACGCCCGCTCCTGCGGCCGCGATGGAGAACACGCCCGGCCAGTGGTCCCTTCCGGCTGAGTGGTTGATTTCTGGCGTGCGCCCGAATTCGCCGATCGCCAAGACCAGTGTCGAATCGAGCAGCCCCCTGGCATCCAGATCTTCCAAGAGGGCGTTGAAGGATTGGTCGAACTCCGGGTAGAGCTTCTTGTTGGTCTTGTCGTTGTCGGAATGGGTGTCGTAGCCGCCGTGGAAGATCGTCACCAATCGCACGCCTGCCTCGATCAGCCGCCGCGCCAGCAGCGCGCCCTGGCCGCCGGTCGTGCGTCCGTAGGCGTCGCGCACCTTGTCAGGCTCTGAACCGATGTCGAATGCCCGCTTCGCCTCTGGCGAGCTGACCAGGTCGAGGGCCTTCTGGTAGAAGTGGTCCATGCTGTCGACCACGCCGGATTTTTCGACAGCCTCGAGCCGGGCGTCCAGCGCGGAGAGCAGGCGGGCGCGCCCTTGGGCTTCTTCCAGCCCCAGGCCGGTGGGCAGGGTCATGTCCTGCACGGAGTACTTCTCCTTGGAAGGATCTCCCGCTATGAACGGGTCGTAGGCCGACCCCAGAAAACCCGCCTCCGCGCAGATGTCCTTCTTGGGAATGACAACGAACGGCGGCAGGCCGTTGCGAGTGCCGAACTCGCGCGCCACAACCGACCCGTAGACCGGGTGCTTGTAGGCGTTGTTGGGCCGTTGCCCGGAAAAGGCGTATTGCTTGGCCTTTTCGTGGATGGCCTCGAGCGAGAACATCGACCGGATGACCGAGAGGCGCTTGAAGTTCGCCGCGCTGCGCGGCAGCAGTTCACTGAACCGCACTCCTGGAACGGCCGTGGGTATCGTGCCGAACCCGCCACGTACCTCCCGCGGAGCGTCAGGCTTGGGATCGAACGAGTCGTGCTGGCATAGCCCGCCGGTGTGGAAGTAGACGATGCACGACATGTCGCTGCGCCCTGGCGCGGCGGTGAGCATTTGCGGGAGCGAGATGCCGCCGATTGAGAATCCGCCCATGCGCAGGAGGTCCCTGCGGGAGTAACGTGTGCGCATTTCGGAGAGTTGCATCGCGGATTCCCTCAGAGGTTCATCTGGAATTCCTTTGTGTTCAGGATCGCCCAGAGCACGCTCGCCAGGCCCTGCCGGCGGTTTCGTCCGGCCGCGGTCTCGGCCGCGAGGTAGGCATCGAGAGCTTTCCGCTCAGCGGCCTCGGGAGCGCGCGCGAAGGCCCGTCCGTATAGCGTGTCGATGATCGCGCCATCGCTCATCCCCTGCTGCAGCAGCGTGTCCAGCACGAACCCCTCCGCTGCCATGCGCCTGGCGAGCACGTCGCCGTTCATCATCTGCAAGGCTTGGGCCAGCGAGGGCGCGCTGGAACGCGCTTCCATGATATCCCTGCGGGGATGGCCGAACGTGGTCAGGAAGTGGGTGGCGCCGATGCTGGCGATCAGTTCCTTGGGGGATGTGCCGGCCGGGTAGTTGTTGAATTCCTCCGCAACGCCGGTGACTCGCGAGATCGCGTCCAGCAGCACCTCCGCGGGCAGCTTGCGCGGCAGGTAGCGAGCGAAGAGCGCGTCCTCGAGCGGCCGCTCTCCTCCCGGGCGCTCCGGCACGTGAGCCGAGAGCTGGTAGGTCTTGGAGTTGAGGATCAGGCGGTGCAGGGCCTTGAAGCGGAAGCCCGAATCGACGAAGTAGCGCGCCAGCTCGTCCAGCAGTTCCGGGTGCGTGGCCCGGTTGGTAGAGCGGAAGTCGTCGAAGGGCTCGACGATGCCGCGCTGGAAATACTCGTACCACACCCGATTGACGGTGGCCCGGGCGAACTGCTCGTACTCCGTGCGCGTGATCCAGTCTGCCAAGACCTCGCGGCGGCTCGTTCCGGCGGGGATCTCGGGCTGTTCCCCGCCCAGGAAGCGCGGCTTGACAGATTGCTTGGTGACGGGGTGCTCGATCTCTCCGCGCCGGTCGTCGTACCAGATCCTGCGGTACTGGCCATAGCCGTGCTTGACGCGCGTGCGCGCCAAGAACGCTGCCAGCCCGTAGAAGTCGTCCTGGGTGAGGTTTTCCAGCGGGTGGTTGTGGCACTGGGCGCACTCGAGCCGCTGTCCCAAGAACAGGCGGGTGATGGTGGGGACGGCCTTCTCAATTTCGAACTTCTTGAGCATGAAGTCGATCGCCGGATGCCAGAAATTGCCGGCCGGGCGCACCGTCGTGTCGCCCTCCGCCGTGAGCATGGCGCGCACCGTCTCGTCGTAGGGCCAGTCCTCGCGGATCGAGTCGTGCAACCAGCGCTTGAACGAGCCGTTGGTGCGGCCTTGGGAGTAGTACTGGGAATTGCGGAACCAGTCCTCGAACTTCACCAGCCAGTGGGTGGAGTACTCGTCGCTGTCCAGTAGCCGATCCACGAGGGCGGAGCGTTTGTCGGGACGGTCGCTCGCAAGAAAGGCCTCGGCCTCGCCCGCGGCGGGCAGGACGCCGACAGTGTCCAGGTACACCCTGCGCAGGAAGGTGCGGTCGTCACTGAGCGGAAACGGCTCGACACCGACGCTGCGGAGCTTGTCGAAGACATGCTCGTCGATGAAACTGGCTGGCTCGGGGAACTGCAGGGCGCGGCTAGGCGACTCCTCGACGACGATGAACTGTGCCGCGGCTGCCTTGCCCATTGCGCGGGCCATGACGGTTGTCATGCCCGGCGCCTTCGCGGTGACGGTCCAATCGTCGTCCAGTGTCACGACGGCCTCGTCCTTGACGGCGTAGCGGACTTCTGCGGTCAGATCGCGCGTCGAGCCGTCGGACAGCCGGCCCACCACGACGACGGGCTGGCGCTGGCCCGCGCCGGTCAGCACCCGCTCGCCCGGATGGATCTCGAGTCTCTCTAACCGCGTGTCGCCCGCGCCGTACGGCGTGCCCTGCCGCAACCATTCGAGGATGGTCGCGTATTCGTCCGCCGCAGGTGTCATGAGCTGGCCTCCGCCGTGAGCAATGGCGAAGCTCGGCTTGGCCAGCAGCAGCGAGTCTTCCGGGGATTCGACCGAGATTCGCCGCCCCTCATGTTGGTTCACGATCATGTCGTAGTCGAAGCGGGGGTCGGAGCCGTACAGGGAAAGCCTGAAGCCGTTCTGGCCGGCCGGCGAGCCGTGGCACGCGGACGAGTTGCAGCCCTTGGTGGTGAGGATCGAGAGCAGGTCGCGTTCGAAGCCGACTCCCATGGCCGAGTGCCGGTTTCCGACGCGAACGGTCGTCGCGGCTGATCCATCGGCGCAGCGCACGTCGATTCGAGCTTGCCCCGGAGCGTGTGCCACCACGCGGTTTCCCTCGACCGTGGCCACTTCAGGATTCGCGCTGGATGTCTCGCAGCCAGATCCGCCGGAAAGCACGATGCGCTGGGATTCGCCGGGGCTCTGGAGCCTGATGTCGGAGGGCTGGATCAGGACCGCGGCGGGCGCGGACCAAGCTGGCACGGCCGCCCAGATGCAGATTCCGACTCGTGCCAAGCGCACATTGCAAGCGTAGTCGATGGAAGTGCTTGCCGCAACACTGCTACCGCCCCCGCGACCGTCCGAGCGATCTGTGCGCGGCTGCCTCTATGAGACTTCTTGCGGCATCTTTGGGCGGCGATCGCTCTTCTTGGCCAGCGCGCCGGAAGTCAGAGCGACTGTCGCGCGGAGCAGAGCGAAGCCCGCGACCGGACGGACTAGGCGCCGGTCGCGTCGAGTGGCCAAGCCTAGCCGCGCGGCAGTGCTTCGGGAAAGGCAGCGTTTTCGGTCTGGCTCGCCATCACGCGACGGGTACTCCGTGCTACTCTCTTTGGAGCACAACGACACTCTGTGTAGTGCCTCGGGTTTGTCGGCGTTCGGCTGCTAGCGTCCTCGAAATCCAAGCGGCCGGATGCACTGTGAACATTCTTCTCTACAACCCGGACAACCAAGTCACGAAGAACTACATGCCGCACCTGTGGATGTTCGTTCTGCAGGCTGTGACGCCCCCCGGTCACAAGGTCTTCCTAATCGATGGGAATGCCCAGCACATGACCGAGGAGAGCATTGCGCAGTTTGTCCGTGACAACGACATCGAACTGGCAGGCATCGGCGCGATGACGCGCATGGCCGCCAGGGCATATCGCATGGCCGACGCGATCCGTGCGGCCGGAGCCAAGGTTGTGATGGGCGGACCGCACGTCACGGAAGTGCCCAACGAGCCGATCGGCAAGGACGGCGAGCCCCGCCACGCTGACGCCGTTGCCCTTGGCGAGGCCGACGATCTGTGGCCGAAGATCGTGAACGATGCCGCGGCCGGCCAGCTGCAAGAAGTCTACATGCCGGTGGATGAATCCGGCGCAGAGGTCAAGCCGTCGCTGGAAAACTACCCCAAGATCCCTTGGGAGACGATGGACCTGCGGCAGTTCGACCTGGTCGCCAAGGTCCCCAAGTGGGGCCGCTACCTAATCGAGAAGGCTGGCAGCACTTGGAAGAGTCTCTACGTGGTGCCGATCGAGTCCGGGCGGGGCTGTCCCTACGGCTGCGACTTCTGCACTGTGACGGGCTTTTTCGGTGATTCGATCCGCTTTCGCAGCAACCAGAGCGTAATCGACGAGATCCTGCGGTTGAAGGCGCGGGCCAAGGCCGAGGGCGGTCGCGTCGCGGTGTTCTTCATCGACGACAACTTCGCGATCAACGTCAAGCGCACCAAGTCGCTGTTGCGGGAGATGATCGCCCAAGACGCCCAGATACCGTGGGTTGCTCAGATCAGCATGAACTTGCTCAAGGACGAGGAGCTGGCGGATCTGATCAAGGAGAGCGGCGGCCGCTGGATCTTCATGGGCTTGGAATCCATCGATCCGGCCAGCCTCAAGGACGTCAACAAGGGCTTCAACAAGCCCGACCTGTACGGGCAAGTGTTGGACCGGCTGGCCAGCCGGGGCATCTACTCGATCACTTCGTTCATCTTCGGGATGGACGGCGACCGGCCGGGCGTGGCCCGCGAGACGCTCGATGCGATCGCGAGCTGGCCTCCAGGGCTTCCGGTGTACGGGCTCATGACCCCTTATCCGGCGACGCCCCTGTATGACCGCCTGATGGAGCAGGGGCGGCTAACGCGCCCCAAGCACTGGCTGGACTTCCGGCCGTTCCGCATGGCCTACACGCCGGAACACATCAGCATCGAAGCTGCCGAGGCCGAGGTGCACCAGGCTTGGACGGAGTCTTATTCCCCAGAATCGACGGAGCGGGCGCTAGATCAGATCAAGCATCGGCCGTTCCACGAGCGCGCGGTGATGTTCTTTACTCGGATGGCGTTTCGCGGAATCTATTTCCCGCAGATGAAGAAGCGCCACTGGGTCGGGCTGCTGTGGCAGAATCGCGCGAGCTTCCTGCGCATCATCAGAGAGGGCTTAGAAGAACACCGCCGGCATCGCCATGGTCGACCCGGCCCTCCTGTGCAAGGCGCGCCCGTAACGGCTAGATCCGAGCGAGTCGCCGCCTGATCGCCCTGCTGCCGAATCCAGGGCAGGGCTTCGGCTCCTTGAGGCTGCGCGCTGGCGTGGTCTAAGTGATGACCATGACCACTAAGTTCGCTTGTCGCTGGGATTGAATCCACTCGATCTCTTTGGGAAGGCTTTCGGTGCTATCTGAGAGTTCCTTGATCTCATGAGATGGGAAACGTCGCAATGAGGCTGCTGCCGATAGGAGCCGCCTCTCCCGCATCCATCCGCTGGCGCGGTCCTCACGGCACAGCACGCCCGTTGCGCGCGGTGTGAATGGGTGCCTTGTTCCTACGCTTGTATCGACGCTGCCCATGTGATCTCAGACACGCCGAAGCCCAAGATATAGCAATCCGCAAAATGCAGGCGAACGCTTCGGCAGAGACCTCTTGGCTTTAGCTTGAACTGAACTACCGTCGATGAATTGGTGAGGCTGAATCCACGACTGATGGATCCCGCCGCCGTCACTCTGATTCGGGCGAGTCAGACGCTGCATCAACAAATGCCGCAGCACACTTGTAGTGCCAGTTCGTGAAGGGCTTTCCGAACGACCGGAGTTTGCAGCCAGGCGCAGAAGGACTGCTCCCGGAATAGTAGACAATTCGGGTGCTCTTTGCCGCCGCGGTCAGCTTGCAGAACAAGCGAACGTAGCTCTTGCCGCCGAAGAAGACAATTGGTTCGGCGGTCAAAGACGGTGGCAAGTAGAAGTCGCGATATATCGCTCGGGGTGACCTACGCTTGAAGCTCGCCACATTTGCTGCCGAACTGAAGGTTATGTCGTAGTTGGGTGTCAGGAAGTCGGCGCGGATCAACCCCCATCCCGCCGAGAGGATGTAGAGCTGGTCCTGCCCGAAACGGTCTGCCAAGAGCTTGTAGACGGGCGGGCAGTACAGTTGCCATGCCGGTAGTAGGCCATCCGGGTTGTTGTCCGGGCTTGGGTTGTGGTGCTCGTTGTACTCACGCAGAACATCACGCCACGACGTTCCTCTGTCAGAATCGTCATCAGGGTGCGCGTAGACGTGGCCATCGCCCCAAGGCGCACAAGACGGGCTAGCGACGAACATCACCCTCCTGCCATCGTTTAGACAGAGGTGCCCGGCGTCCGAGCGTTTGCTCGCGGCACACTGTATGACCACTAGCATTCTCGGCTCTCCACTCGATCGACGAGGTGAGCCATTGTCTCAACGAATGTCGGGTCGTACGTTTCGTCGACATGCTGTGAGTTCCACAGTCCGGATAGCCGCACCCGCTCCCTGCTGCAGTGATGGCCAAGCCAGGACTCAGATGGTGGATCGACAGCAGCTCGCTGATAGTTGCTCAACAGGGCGATCGCGTTCTGCTCGATGTATCCGCGAAGGCTGCTAGGTCCGGGCTCGTCCTCGACGGGAAGCCAAAGGAAGGGCATGTCGCCGATCACCCTGCTAACGGCGATTTCCAATTCCTGCTCACGATTCCGGATCTCGCGCGGTGCGGAATCGGAGCCATCGTCCCAAGATGGGCAAACCAAGCCACTCTCTCGCTCTATCAGTGCCGTTCCCACGATGAGCCGAAAGATCGACCCGCGGTGGTTACCGCGACGCGTACTCGCGGGACCTCTGTGGTTCGCCAAGCGGTCCCACAACCGGCTCTTCGACCCTGTTCTCAATGCATGCGTTCCAACTCGTGCCACGCGCGGGCCACCCCCAGTGTCGCCGCGAACCTCACCGCACTCCATGAAGAAGTAGACACCCCGCAGAGGCCAAGACATGCTAGCGGAGCATTCGGACAGCCTTCGTGGGCCACCGAGCCGCTTGTCAAGCTCGCTAAGCGCGGAATAGAACTGTCGCAGGTGGGAGATGCGCGACATGGCAAATGTCCAAGGCGGGCGAGGTCTAGTATGAACGATCACCCTTGGGGTGAATGGTAGGTGTCCGAGGCGGGCACCTGTTCTCGAACTGCACCGTGCGATTGCTCGATTTCCCATCCCAATCCGACAGCCGCTCCGACACGCTGACCGTTCGGGACCTGCGTCAGGACTGACCCTTTCTTGGTCGGCTCCTGCTCGTGCCGCTCCCCAGAATGCTGTCGAATGGCCGATCTTGATTCTGGCGGCAAGCCTGCTATTCGATTGCAAATGCTGAGTGACTCCTTGCGAAGAACCTATTTATAGTTCTTCAATTAGACTATAAATAGGCCTATAGTGTGGTAATATTCTGGTTATCAAGGGAGGCTCGTGGATGCTGGTTCGGCGCGGTCCGCAATGTGCGCTGAGCTACGGCTCGCAAGCCGCGGTAAGCGGGCGGTCAAAGCCACTCTTCCAGCACGGCGAGCCAGCCCATGAAGGAGACCGATCATGCAACAGATAATGGATCACCCTGATCACCTCTTGTTTCCGGTTCGCAGCGTACCCGTCTATGCCGGGATCCGCCGAGGTTCCGACTACGGGATGCAACGAATCCCAGGCCAGCGCGCCATCGTGAACTGCGCCACGGATCAAGTGATCTCGGTCGTCAGCGAGAACTATCAGGTCGTTACGAACCGCGAGGCACTGCACTACGCCCAGCTCTGTTGCCAAGCCGCCTTTCCCGAGTCCGGTGGACGGGAGTGGCGCGTCCTCCAGGCTCAGGCCCCGAATACCTTGGGTAGCTGCCGGATCGACTTGGTGCATCCTGCATCCGCCATCGACTTTGATGCGGGCGGGGCTTTTGGCAAACCGGACACTTACGGCCCGTTCGTCAGAG
The DNA here is from genome assembly GCA_022826925.1 of Bryobacterales bacterium. GTDB lineage: Bacteria > Acidobacteriota > Terriglobia > Bryobacterales > UBA6623 > VXMF01. The sequence goes on along the minus strand of JAJDTX010000064.1, from coordinate 4,630 downwards.
TCACCAACAGCTACAACAGGAGCCGGGCCTTGAGATTCGAAATCGGCTTCATTCGCTGGATCTGTGAGAACGGCCTGATCGTGCCGGATTCGAGCATCCACTTCGGATTCGACCACAACACGCGCAAGATCTCCGAGCGCGTGAAGTTCGAAGTGAAGAACGACAGCTTCAGGCAGCTTAGGCAGAGGTTCCAGTCGTTTCTCGCGCCCCTGCGGGAATGCGAGGTTCCGCTCGAGTTGTTCGTTCCAGCGACGCTCGCTGTCCTGTGCATCAACAAGCCCGAGCCACTGGCGAAGCGCCAAGAGGAGCCGTGGGAGCGGCTGGCCGAGAGCTTGAAGTCGATTTCAGAGCAGTATTCCAGCAATCTGGGCGAGAACGGGTACGCCCTGCTGAACGTCATCACCGATGTTGCGAGCAGGCCGCCCAAGTCCCCGTTCATTCGCAGGGAGCGCCACGGCCTCCAAAGGTCGGCAGGAAGCTGGCTGGCTGCGTTCGGTGCCGAGTGTCGCGAGCCCGGTTTCGAGGTGGAAGACTACCTGCAAGGGCTGCGAGAAGAGCGCCAGAGCCACTCCGGCGTCGGCCGGGCCGTCCGAGCACTCGACGCCGACACGGCGCAGCGGGCTTGACGTGGCGCCGCCGGCAGCACAGACGAGCGGCTAGAAGCGCATCCCGGTGAAACCGCCGTCAACAAAGACCTCGGCACCGGTTACGAAGCTGCCAGCATTCCGCGCCACCAGTAACAGCGCCGCGCCCACCAGCTCGGGCGGCTCTCCGAAGCGCGCCATGGGCGTTTGGTCCATGATTTTCCGGACGCGCTCCGGCTGGAGGATCTTGCGGTTCTGCTCGGCGGGGAAGAAGCCGGGGTTGAGCGAGTTCACCCGCACCCCTCGTTGAGCGTACTCGCGGGCCACGTTCTTGGTCAGGTTATTGACTGCGGCCTTGGAAGCCGAATAGGCGAAGACCCGGGACAGCGGCAGGTGTGCGGTGACGCTGCCGATGTTCAGGATCGAGCCCCCGTCCTGCTGGGCAGCCATCACCGGCGCGAATATCTGGCAACCCAGATGGGTGGCCTTCAAGTTGGTATCAAGCACCGTCTGCCAGTCGTCGTCGCTGATCTCCTCGTAGGGGACAGCGGAATTGACGCCCGCGCAGTTCACCAAGATGTCGACGTGTCCGTGCCTGGACTGCGCGCCGTCGCGCAACTGCTCGAACGACTGGCGCGACGTCACGTCAACCGCGGCGAAATTAGCCGATCCGCCGGCGTCTCGGATCGCCGCCGCCCGCGCCTCGCCGCGCTCCTGCGAGCGTCCCGCCACGATCACGTGGGCGCCCGCCCCGGCGAGGCCGTCGCATAGCGCTCCGCCCAGCACGCCGGTGCCGCCGATGACGATCGCAACCTGCGAATCGAGACCGAACAGTCCTTGGAGAAATTCTGCGGAAGAGTGCATCACTCGTTACCTTGGCACTTCCGCAACGGCGAGCGCAAACCGGGCCACGCCGAGGACAGGACGATCCGCGGGTAGCTGGAAACGGTGCCGCCGGCCTCGATCTCTCGAAGCCGCTGCTCGACTGCTTGGGCGATCTTGCCGGTCTCCACTCCATCCCACTCCGGCAAATAGCCTTGGATCTTGCGCACGCCCTTGCGCAACTGGCGTATCGCCCCGTTAGGGTTGCTCCGCCCGGCGTGGTAGAAGCCCACCGCGAAGTGGATCAGTGCCTGCAGGAACCAACGATCGGGCTGCTGAGAGTACGTCCACAACTCCTCGAACACTTCGTGGCATTCGAAGAATTCCTCGCTGTTGAACAGGTCGATGCCCCGTTGGAACAGAGCTTGCGCGTTACTGTCCGCCATTCTCCGGCCCTCCAGAATAGCCAGCGCTAGGCGCTACACTCAAAATCAATCATGGTTCGTTGCTTGCCTGTCTGCGTCCTGCTCTTTGCCGGCCTGCTGAAGGCGCAGACCACGCCCTTGAGCGGCTCCGCCGAACTGCACGAGCTCCTCGACCGTCTCAACACGGTCGGCACCGTGCTGATGCTCGGGGCGCACCCCGACGATGAGAACACCGCCGTGATGGCTTACTTCGCCCGCGGGCGGCACCTTAGGACGGTCTACTTCTCGGCGACTCGCGGGGAAGGGGGCCAGAACCGCATCGGCACCGAGCAGGGCCATCTCATGGGCGTCATCCGCACCCACGAGTTGCTGGAGGCGCGCCGCATCGATGGTGGAGAGCAAGACTTCGCCACGGTCGTGGACTTCGGCTACACCAAGACTCCCGAAGAGGCACTGAGCATATGGGGCGAGGAGACCCTCTTGCGCGACATGGTGCGCTCCATTCGGACGATCCGGCCCGATGTGATCGTGGCGCGGTTCCCGCCGCATCCGGGGAGCGGCGGCCACGGCCACCACACCGCGGTGGGCTGGACGGGGCCGGTCGCTTTCGAAGCCGCCGCGGACCCGCGGCGCTTTCCAGAGCTTGGCCTGCCGCCGTGGCGAACCGAGCGCTACTACTTCAACGTTCCAACGTTTAGTCGCCGCATGGAGCAGCAGGCCTCGCAGCAACCGGGTCGCTTGCGGGTGGATCTGGGTGAGTACGACCCGGTGCTGGGCAGGTCCTACGCCGAGATCGCGGGCGAGAGCCGCAGCATGCACAGAAGCCAGGCAATGGGTGCATCCCAGCGCAAGGGAAGCGTGCCCGCCTTTTTCGAGTACGTGGCGGGGAGCGGGGCATCCGGAGACGTGTTCGACGGCATTGACACCACTTGGGGACGTGTCGAAGGCGCGGCCAAGGTTGCCGAGAGCTTGGCCTTGGCCCGGGACAACTACCGACCCGACGGGCCGGGCGAGACGCTTGCTCACCTGTTGGACGCCTACAGGGAGCTCAAGCCGCTGAGCGGCCCAGATGTCGAGTACAAGCGAGGCGAACTCGTGCGGGCCATCGAATTGGCCTCCGGCGTTTGGGTCGATGCCGCCGCGGATCGCTGGGATGCCGTGGCCGGGGGCGACATCGAGGTTACCGGCAGTGTCCTGTGGCGCGCTCCGGCCGCTTGGGCGTGGACGGCCACGAGGCTGGAGGGCGTGGTGGCGGCCGACCTCGGCAGCGCGGGAGCCTTGGAGCCTAACCGGATTGCCCGCAAGTCCGTGACAGTGGAGATCCCGGACCACGCCTGCTACTCGCAGCCGTACTGGCTAGGCGAGCGCCCGGAGGGTGACGCGCAGTGCGCGGAGCTGGAGGATTCGCCCGGACCGAGGACGGTGCTTCGGGCGGTCTTTTCTTTCGAGACGCCGGCTGGCATCGAGGTCGAGATCGAAAAGCCGGTCGTGTATCGCTGGGTCGACCCCTCGCTGGGAGAGCGCACGCGGCCACTGGCCGTCGTGCCGCCCCTGACCGTCGCATTCGCCCGCGAGAACCGCATCTTCACGGATTCTGAAGCAACCGAGGTTGCGGTGCGCCTAGCCTCGACCGGGGGTCCTGCGAGTGCCGCGGTGGCACTGACCGCGCCGCGGGGCTGGACAGTTTCCCCGGCGCAGAAGGAAGTCCGCTTCGAACGCCGAGGTCAGGAAGTGACGGCTAACTTCAAGCTGACGCCCCCCAGCCGCGCATCCGGCGGCGAGCTGACCGCCACGGTGACGGTTGGCGGCCGGCAGATCCGGTCGGGCATGCGCACGATCGAGTACGGCCACATTCCCGCAACGCCTGTGTTCCCGCGGGCCGCCATGCGCGTGGAACGGCTTGACGTCGAGCTGCTCGCGCGGGAGATCGGGTACGTGATGGGAGCGGGCGACAAGATACCGGAGGCATTGCGAGGACTCGGCGCGGACGTCACGCTCCTGTCCGCAGAGGATCTGGCAGCTGGCGATCTGGGCCGTTTCGATGCCGTGGTCACCGGTGTCCGGGCTCTCAATACGAGGCCCGACCTCATAGCGGCCCGCGAGCGGGTGTTGGAATACGTGGAGAATGGCGGCACACTGGTGGTGCAGTACAACACCGCGTCGTTCCGGAGGGGCGGGCCGGGGGCGCCGCCGTCCACGCTGGGGCCGTATCCGATGACGGCGTCAAGGCTGCGCGTGACCGACGAACTCGCCAAGGTAAGCTTCCCAGCGGGAGCGGACCACTCCTTGCTCAGCTTCCCGAATCGCATCACCGCGGATGACTTCGAGGGCTGGGTGCAGGAACGCGGCCTGTACTTCATGTCGGACTGGGATGAGCGCTATGACGCGGTCTTGGCCTGTAACGACGAGGGCGAGAGTCCCTTGGCAGGGGGCATGCTCTACGCTCGCCACGGCAAGGGCGCATACGTGTTCACCGCCTATTCGTGGTTCCGGCAGCTGCCGGCGGGCGTTCCCGGTGCTTTTCGGATCTTCGCCAACCTGATTAGCGCCGGTGCCGCGCGTTGAGCGGTGGCGGCGGCCTGGCGCCGCAAGAGCGCCCTTTCAACGGCCGCTAGTGCTCTCGCGGCGGGCCTGCTCGCAGTTTCTGGGATGTAGAATCCTAGCCCATGTTTAACATTGGATTTTAGGATGTGATTGATTAACAGGGAGTTAGACCGCTCCAGAAAGCGCGACTTGCACTACAAAGTGCGCGCTAATGAAATTGGGGCCGGATTCAGAGCAGGATCTTGCAGGTCTGGC
>JAJDTX010000111.1 GCA_022826925.1 Bryobacterales bacterium | reverse complement strand
CTTTATGTCGCGCACCTTGCGTCTGCCGATCCGGGGGTCGATGAAGAACTTCACCGATCGGCCGTACTCGTAGGCCGTGCTCGGTTTGCAGTGGTTGGGGACGTATTCCTCCAGAAACCGCTTGCCGAGCTGCTTCATCGTCACCGCCTTGCGGCGCTCGTCCCTGGCGGCGGCGGGGTCGCCGCCGCCCTTGGCCTCGGAGATCGCGGCCATGGCGCGCCGTCTTGCGGTCTCAGTGGAGACCGCTCCGTGGCGGCCGAGGGTGATGCGCCGCACGCGGCCGTCGGCGCGGTACTGGACCACGTAGTACTTGCGGCCGGAGCCGCGCACTCGGACGCCGAAGCCGGGAAGGTCGACGTCCCAGTAGAACTTGTCTGCGCCGTCGGCCTTGATCTGGTCGACCATGCGCTTGGTGATCTTGGTGCGAGCGGTCACGGCGGTTTCCTCGGAAGGCACGAAGAGAGCCTACCATACTGGGAATCACATGGGAATCATTAGGAATCAACTTCGGGTCCGCTCCAGTCCGCTCGGGCCCGGCAAGAAAGCGCTTGTCGACACACACTATCCATATGAGATAAAACAAGAAAGTATCATTCTGTCCGCTCCAGTCCACTCAGGACCGTTCCAGACCGAATATCTCCTAGACACACTCATAACCTGAAGGTCGTAGGTTCAAATCCTACCCCCGCAACCAAAGAAAACGCCGCTAAGACAACATCTTAGCGGCGTTTCCATTTCCGGGCAATCCCTTCCGAAATGGGCTTCGGAATGTCTTCGGAACGGAATTTTGAAACTCGAGGCGCCAATACCCAGTTGATATCTGTACGGCATGACCGTACATTTCTGACACGGAGTTTCGAAGCATCCGCCACAAGGGGCTAAGGTGGCTTGTTGAAGATGACGACACTAGGGGAATCGGCCCGACTTGACCGTGAAGATACGGGAGCATCCTGGCCTCCCTCATCAGTGCCGCGGACATGGAGAGCGTTGAGGGACCGCCGGGCTGGCGCATCCATCGGTTGTCCGGAGACCGAGCCGGAACCTGGAGCATCAGCGCCTCCGGTAACTGGCGGATCACCTTCGATATTGAGGATCGGGCATTCGCGAACCTGCATCTTGAGGACTACCACTGACGGGCAAGTGCTTGTCCCACCCATGACACGCGCCACGATCTGGATATGAAGGACTGTCACCGATGAGCGACGAACGAGTAAGGATCGGCATGACGCCGCCGCACCCCGGCAGCTTCATCCGCACCGAGATCCTGGATGAGCTGGGTCTCTCGGTCTCTCGCGCCGCCGACATTCTCGGTGTACGCCGCGCAACGCTGTCGGATCTCGTCAACGGAAAGGCAAGCCTTTCGCCGGAAATGGCGTTCAGGATTGAGAAGGCGTTCGGGGTGTCCATGGACACGCTCTTGCGCATGGGGGCGTGGTACGACAGTCATGCGATGCGTCGCCGCGCCGACGAGATCAACGTCAAACGCTACCAGTCCGCTTAGTTCCTGAAGACTCGACTGCGTTTTAGCCGGCGAAGAAGACTTGAAAAAGATGCCACTCCCGAGAGGCTCAAGGAGATATTCATGAGCCATCCCAAGTCCCGAGCGATAGAAGGTCGTGGCGATCTGTCACGGTTTGTTGTTCACCTTACGCGAGACGACTCCGCCGATGATCCCAACGGTGCGAGTGCTGCAGAGAACTTCACGTCTATAGTTAAGCAGCGCAAGATCCTTGCTATCAGACCTCATTGTCTACATGGAAGAAAGATACCCAATATACACAAAGAAAGGTTTTCAGTGTGCTGCTTTACCGAAGTGCCGCTTTCTGAATTGCACTTGCTCGCCAGACATATCCCCGGCCGGAAAATACAACTGAGCGAATATGGATTTGTATTCTCGAGAGACTTTCTCGTGTCCAAAGGAGCACAACCAGCCATATATATCAATTCCTACAACAACAATACATGGTCGCGTGAAGCGGCTGAGCGCGTCTACCAACTCTCAAAGAAGAGTCGATTTAAGAAAGACAAGCTATGGCGACTTCTACCGTTTCTCAATGCCATGCATGAAGGTTACGACTTTGCATGGGAAAGAGAATGGAGGCTACTTGGTGACCTCGACTTTAAGCCAAAGGACGTAATCTCCGTCATTTTACCAGAGCATGGCGAAACAGACCGTAAACGTGAATTCATGAAGTCGGGTGTGCCGGTCATATCACTTGGATGGTCGACGGAGAAGCTCGTATCCGAGTTTTCTGATCAAGCTCGGAGAGCTCGACGCACTTGGATCAAGAAAAGCAAAACAAAATCAAATCCAAAAAAGGGAAAATAACCCAACTTGATGCAGCACATCAACAGCACCCGCAACATGTACCGACGCCGTTGACAAGCGAAACCGGCGTTCGACCAACAGCTTGGACATCCCGAAGCGGCCCACCATGGCGGAAACCCGATTAGCCGGCCTCGGCCAGTTTGGAGAAAGCGACCACCTCGTTGGAGGGCTGCATCGCGGTAAGGACGGCATTCTTGGTCAAACAGGTTTCGTCGGGCTCGACGCCGAATCGGCCCGAGGGAGCGAGAGAAAAAGGCGATGACGCGACAACCGGGCATCGCAGGGGATCGACCGGAGACGCTGGGGAACATGTCTCAGCTCTAACCCAGCTTCGCGCGGGAGTCCCGCGAAGCCTATATCCTGCAGAGGAAGTGTACCTTGAATGACACGAGATTGGACGATTTCTGGACCTTCTCTGAGAAGGAAATAACGCTTGCAACACAGATCCGGCAAACACTCCAACCAATAGCTGAGGCTATTGGACTGATCGCCATGCAATGGAACAGCATACATAACGAGCTTGGGAATATTTTCGCTTGCGTTACTGAGCTTGACGAGGATGCTGCGTATACAAAGTGGAACTCCTTCTACAATGATAGAAAACAGAGGGAGCTGCTAAGAACGGAGACCGAAAAGAAATATCAAAACGAAAAATACATTGAAGCAAGAAAAAATATTATTGGCCTTTTGGATAAAATAGATACGCTTAGCTCTAGGAGAAATAGTTCAGTTCACTGTCCCTTTACTCTTCTTATAGAGGGCGGAGAGCTTAGGGTCATACCCGATAATCAAACCAAGAATAGGCACGCAGAATCACTTAGCGCCGTTGATCTATTGCCTGCGCTTCAAGAACGAATTGGTGAACTAGATGAACTCGACCTTCGTGCTCAATATGTCCTCCTTTGCCTCCGTATCCTTGAACTAGGTGAACCGTGGCCTTCCGAATCGTTTTAGAGGGGCGACTGAACACCGATCCCTACACTGCGCGCGTCAGCCTTGGCGAGTTCGCACACATTCGGCGCTTCGAGGTTGACGTATTCGAGATCGGGAAAGGCAGCGTGGAACTGCATCTTTTGACGAGGTTGTCCTCGGCCGCATTGCGGACATTTTCTGAGACGGGCGTAAGCCAGCTCAGCAGGATGATCCGGATGAAGAGTTCGACCCGGGGGCAATGAAGTTCATGCCATTCCCACCCAGGGTTGCCCGGGCGCGACGGAGGTACTGCCCTACGACGGCTTGTGCCCGTCTCGGGCGGGCCCGTGCTCGCGTTCCGGAGGCAATCCGGAAAGCCCCTGAGAGGATTTGGCGGCACGGTGTTGCGGGGACTGATTAGGCTGGTCAGGGGCGTTAGGTATTGACGCGGCCGGGCCCTTGGTCGAGGAATGCCGGTGCCGCGAGAGCAGCGGCAGCAGCCGGCCCCGGCGACCCCGTCGGAGCATCTCGCCCGGCGTGAGCGAGGGAAGGGCCTATATTGACCTCTCCGACTGTTGTGGGCTGATGATCGTTCCCATATTTCCACCCCTGGATGGAGAACCCGCCGAGCGGTTTCATGCGTTCGCAACGAAACTCGCATGCGCCCAGCGCGCGCGCAAAGGCGACGACATGAGCAGTGCATTGGAAGAAGAGATAGCTTGGTGTCGATCGACGAGGTGCAGCGAAGAGATTGTGTTGGCATATGAAGCGTGTATCCGGGTTCTGTCCGACCTCGCCCGGTTGCGTTGGCGGATTGTCGAACAAGGCTACGGATTCGCTTTGGAGAATCGCAAGGAGAGCGTACGCGGGCGACCCACGCCGGAGATCATGGCCATCAAGCAAGTGCTGCGCCGCGAGCTCGAGCCCGTTGTCCATGAGCAGAAGCGGCACCCCGCTGTCCAGAACTTCATTGCCAGAATGGAACGAGAAGACCGATTCGGTCGGCGCAGTGTGCGACTGCTCATGACGGGCGGAGCGGAGTTGGCGGCAAGACTGGCCCCGGCGCGCGAGCTTGAAGGTGAGGAACGAGTGGCCGCTCTGGCAGACGCCATCAAGCCGTATCTTCAGGAAGCGGACAAGAGCGTCGATCCGACGACGGGACGCCGGCTTCGCGAGATCTGGCGCTATTTTCGATATAGCTGGTCAATCCCCCAGGTGCCGACGCCCGGACGCCAGCTCCTCTACCTCGTGAGAGACGGCGCGCATCCTGCGCATCCCGTCATCGGCATCGCCGCGCTCAACAATTGTCCTCTGGAAATGGGCGAGCCGCGCGAGCGATATATCGGCTGGCACTTCTCGGCGATCGTCGAACGATTCAGTGCCGCCGCCGCCAGAGGCCAGGCAGCGCTGGAAGAAGAGGTGCAATGGCTGGAACGGCAGCTCGAGACGTCGCTCGGGGAAATCGACTGGACCAATCTGGTAGACGCGGAGGAAATCGAGGCTCCCGACGATGCAGTGACCCGACGGCTCGCACGGCGCAGTCAGGAGTTCGCGAAGTTGCGCGAGACTCTGCTCAGGGAGGTCGCCGGGTCCACGCAGGATCAATTCGAGGCCCATGTCTGGGACGATGCAGCAGCGCCTCCGGTTGATGACGACATCCTCAAGCTTGAGCCAAAGGCGTCCGTCGATGCACGCATGCACATTGCCCGCAAGCAGCTCGTTGCCAGGAAGCGGGCTTCCGCGTTGTCGCGTCTGCTGTCAGCCCGGCTCGTCATTGCCGAGCATCGGGACGAGCTGACCGATCCTGACCGCGCGCCTGCGGCGCTTGGCAAGGACAAGGTAAGGAGTGCCGTAAACACCGTGCTGGAGGCGCTGAAGGGGCGGCGGGCCGGCGCCAATCTGCTTGAGATCACGACCTGCGGTGCGATCGCGCCGTACAATCGCATTCTTGGCGGCAAGTTGGTCGCTTTGCTGATGCTCAGCCCGCAGGTCAGCGCCGACTACCGCCGCCGATATGCAATTCCGTCCATCATCTCGTCGCAGATGAAGAACAGCCGGGTCACACGCGACAGCACGCTCGTCTATCTCGGCACGACCAGCCTCTACGTGCACGGCTCCAGCCAGTACAACCGGCTGCAGTTGCCGGCCGGGACGATCGCGCCGGATCAGGAGAGTATCCGCTACAACGCGATCGGCCAGACCTCGGGCTTCGGGACCATTCAATTCTCGCCCGATACGAGCAGAGCGATAGACGCATATCTCGCCCATGAACGCGATTTCAAGGAGGTGAATAGCGTCTTCGGGGAAGGGACCAGTCCAAAGCTCCGCAAGGTGAAGATGGGGCTGCGCAGGCTGGGGTTCGATCCCGACAAGCTGATCCAGCATCGACATCACCGCCTGATCTACGGCGCCCCGCTGTTTCCGAAGGCACGGGATTGGCTGCAGGAACGCGTCGCGGAACTGCCAGACTATGTTGCGGCGCCGGACGGGCATGAGGATGCCACGGAACGCATCGCGGCCTTTTGGCGCCGACGCTGGCTTGCCAGCCGGCTTCATCATCAGTCCAGCATGGCGGCCCTGCCGCGAGACGTTTTCGTTCCTCTAGGCGAGGCTGGAGAGCAGGTGGTGGGAGAATCCGACAGATGAGCGAGGGGGAAGGCGACCCGGCGAAAGCAGGGGGCGCAGGGGATCGCACCCGTTTGTGGCGCACGCTTGCCGCGGCAGGCAGGGAAGCGATCGCGGAGGCGTTGACCGAAGAAGATTTCGAACGACTGCATATCGAAAGCGGAATCGAACGGTTTCTCAGCAAGCAGGTGCGGGCGGGCAGAAGCGTCGTCGTTACCGGAAATGCCGGCGATGGAAAAACGCATTTGCTGCGCCGCGTGAAGCACGACCTTGAAAGCGCCGGCGCTGTCGTGGTCGAGGACGCGACCGCCAAGATGCGGGGTGGCGATCCTGGTCCAATTCTGGAGATGTGGCGCAAGGCCATCGAGAACGGACAGCCATTTTGCTTGGCCGCCAACGAATATCCGCTTTACCAGTTGCGAATGGCCGATCTGTCGGCCACGCACCTGATGGCAGTCGGTCGACAGTGTCAGGATCGTCTCGCATACGGGCATGATCAGGATTCCGAGTGCGCCGGCGACGTGGTGGTGATCGACCTCAGTCTTCGAAACCCGCTCGGCGGCCAATTCTTCGATGCGTTGCTGAAAAAGCTGCTCGACGACGCAGGAGTGAAGGCGGCCCTGGCCAGTCCGGCGGAGGCTGTTCTCCGACGGAATGCCGAAGCCCTCACTCATCCCCAGGTACGCGCGCGGCTGAAAGCGCTCGCCGAGCGCATGGTCGCGCTCGGCCATCGGGCGACGGTGCGCGAGTTGTGGATCCTTTTCGCTAGAGTGGTGTTCGGGAAGGGGGAAGGCGGCGAATATCAACGGACGGATTGGTACTCGGAGGCCCTGTTTGAACGGGACGACCGCTTCGACCTGACGGAAGCCCTGCAGGCGGTCGATCCCGCGGCTTGCAGCCATCCTGTATGGGATGCAGCGCTGGATGCCCGCGCGCCCGAGGTGCGCGAAGGCTGGGTGCGGCAGGCCCCCGTGCCGGCGCCACATCCGACGCTCGATTGGGAGGATTTCGCCGCGCTCAAGCGCCGGTTCTATTTCGAGCACGAGAAGGGAGAGGAGGTGTTCGACCTGGACGATCCGGATGCGAAGGACTTCGAGGATCTCGTGCAGGGCAGAATGGGATCGGGTCGGACGCTGGTCGCGAATCTCGTCGATGCCATCAACGCGGCGTACTGCCCGCTTCGGTTCCATTCACGCGACCAGCACCTGTACCTGTGGAACGGTCATCGCTTTCACGAACAGCCGTCGCGGTCCTTTGTCGCCGCCGAACGCGTGGCGACGGACGACTTGGTCACCGAAGTACCGCGTCTGCCGGCGCGATTGGAGGAGTGCTTCGACTATCGCCCGGACCACATTGCATTGAGCGCCCGCGGGCTCTCCGAAACGCCGCGGTTGAGAATCGATTTCCCTCTCTGGCGGACGCTGCGCCGCTTAGCGCGCGGCCTGCCGCGGAAGCTGATTCCGGAGCGGGACATTCACCGCCTTGACGCCTTCCTCCAGAAGCTCGGTGCGGGCACGGTCGGCGAACGTGACTCCGTCTGGTCGGTCCACCTTGAGAACCTGGAGCTCATTCAGGTCAACCTGAGTGCGGACAGGAGGCGCTTCGAGCGAATACGCAGCTATGGTTAGGCTCCGACGAACGAAGGCCGAACGGGAGGCTGATACGGCCGCAGTGCGTCGCGTGCATGGCGCCTTCCTCGGCTATCAGCCCTTCCGGATGAAGCCCGTTCACTTCGCCACGAGTTTTCTTCTGGCGTTGACCGGACGCTACTATCGGCTCGAATACCTGAACAAGGCTTCGGTGCCAAAGACGGCGCCCAGGGACAGGCGAAATGCTCAGGACGAGTATCCCTCCGAACGGCTACATCCGTTGCTGGTCGAACGCGGCACCTTGGATCCCTCGGTCGATCTGGAGGCGTTCCGCACGCTGCGGGCCCATCTGAACGCCGCATACAATAATGACGGTGCGGCGCTGTCCGCCGTCTACCGTCCCTATTCGACGTTCGGCGCGGACTACAGCGCCCCTTCCACCCGCTACATCTCCGACCGGTCGAAGAATCATGGGTACTCGGGAAGCTTCGTCCTGTCGGTCCTGGAAGCGACCGCCGCGGGAAGAGACACGCTTGAGAGAATCAGGAGGCTGTTAGAGCTCCCGCCGCCGCCCCTGGCCGCGTTCGGCGAGCCGCTGCTCGACGACGCGGCCGAAGAGTGGTGCGACAGGCACGACGAGCTCTACGGAGAAATCGACCCGGAACGGCTGACGCGGATCGGCTCGGAAATGGAAGACTGCACGATTGCAGTCAGCCGCCTTGCGGCCAATCTCGAGCGGCTCCAGTCCAACTATTCGATGCGCTACGTGGTGCTTGGGCTCTGTTGCTGGCTGTTTGCCTACATGATCCGCCAGGGAAGCGACTCATCGCTTCTGCTTGTCGACGCACTGCAGGGTAGCAATCCGAGGATTCGCGCACAGAGCCGTGCGACCTATGCCCGGGCGCTGGATCTCTTCTCGTCCAGCTATGACCGGGCATTCGCGGACGGCAATGGGTCGGGCATCCCGGAATCCGACTGGAATGTGTTCGCCGAGTCCGCAGATGCACGGCAGATCCTGGACGACCACTTTCGGGACCTGGGCGTGCGGATCGGCGTCGTACAGCCCCGCTCGCCGGTCGCGAAGCACAAGCATGTCGAGTTGCAGGCGGACACGCTTCGGGTTCTGGCATACAGCCTGCTCGAGAAGGATCGAGTGATGACGCTGCCGGAATTCGCAGCCCAGCTCAGAAGGACCTGGTCGGTCGTGGTCGGAGCCGAGCCCGCGGACGGCGATGTTCTGCGCGCAAACCGGTTCGGGCCTCTCGATCAGGATGAAGACCTGCTTCCCAACGCGACTGCCTTTCAGGCGCTCCTCCTCAGGCTCGGTCTGGCGGTGGAACCGTCCGACGGCCTGACGCTGGTTGCCATCGATGCAGAGGAGCTGATTTGAGATGCCGCGTACCGCTGCATCGCTGGTCAGCGAGGCCCTGGCGGCCTGGATACTCTCGCGCCTCGCAGATGAGAACGATTTCGCGCGCGAGGGCCTTCCCGAGTTCGATATTCCGTGCCTGCTGGAGGCGCTGTCCGAGGGAGGTCTGCCGGCTGCGGGATTCTCCTTGGCGCTCGTGGGTTTCGACACGACGGAAGAGGAGCTGCGTGCGACAGCGGATGCAAAGGGTCTCGGCGGGCTGGCCGGTGTGACACTGGATCTCCACGTCGCCACCGAGTGGCGCAACCATCGCGAACGACACCCGAGGATCGTCGCGCTGGCGCGCGGATACAATCCTAGCGTCCACGGTCTGCGGTTCTTCTCTCGCGCCTCTTCCGGAGAGCTGGCAGCCATTCTCTTGGGCTGGGCGGAAAACGATTCCGAGTTCACATCTACGCCGCAGCATCGAGTGCTGCTTGAGACGCTGCGCGAGGCACGGGCGCTGAGGCCAATCCGGTCCCTGGAGGGCGTGGCGGCATTCCTGGCAGAGTGGAGCGACAGCGGCGACGGGGCGATTGACAGGCCGCGCGACGTTCTTCCCGCCCTTGGACTACTCCGCGACCCGCGATTGTTCGAGGCGGACGATCTGGCAAAGCGGCTCGAACACAATCTTCGGGTCGGCGAGCGCGTCACCATCATGTCGCCGGGCGATATCAGGCAGCGGCGTGAGCGCGCGACGCGCTACAGCAACGCGGCGACGGCGGAATGGGTGAGCGGGGCACTCGACAGGTTGGAGGCCTATCGACGCGGTCGGCCCGACGCAGGTCTGACCCTGGAGGATGCAGAGCAAATCGTAACCCTGCCCCCCGACAGGCCGGACCCTCCCGGCCCGGAGCCGGACGATCCGGACGTGGAGGACCAACCCGATGACGAACCCTATGACACTGAGGAGGACGACGAGCCCGATCTGCATGACATGGCGGTGGACGCGCTGCTGGAGGGGCGGGTGGAAGATCTTGCCGCGATCGGCGAGGCGCTAGAGGCGGCGTGGGAGGAATTCGAACAGAGCGGAGATCGGCTGGCGTCCAATCAGGAGACGAGCCAGGGCGTCGCCAGGCTCGACGAACCGGTCGACCCCAAGATCATCGACTGGATTGCGACCTTTTGCGACACGGACCGCTTCGGCGGGTTCATGGAGGTCCACGTTGCCGACCTGCCGCAGGCGTTGGCGCGCCATGCCGAGTTCGATCCCGTGTTCCTGGACCCGGAGGCGGTCTGGAACCGCGACGGGGTCGCCTACTCGATCGAGGCACTGCTGGAAGCGTGGGACCGGGTGGACGCGGTTGCCGAAGCGTGCCGGCGCCCCATTGCCGAGATGTGGCGCGACTTCGTCGCGGCGCGTGCGTCGCTCGCGGATGGGGTGCGGCCGCTTCTCATCCATCCGCGCGAGTGGCTCGACACGCATCCCGAAACGCGCCAGAGCTGCGAACGCTATCTTGCGGTAGCGACCGAACTCTACGGCGCCATTCAGAAGAATTACCGTGCCGTCTGGGACGAGTCCCGAGAGTGGGCCCAAGCGACGCTGGACGCGATCCTGGCGCTGGATCTGATACAGGTCCGCATGACGGGCCTGGACGGCGGGGTCAGCGCCAAGGCGGTGATGCTGCCACTTCATCCCCTGCATTTGTGGAGGTATCAGCGTTTCGGTGAAATCCTCCGCGATCTTTCGCATGCCGGGCCGATGTCCGACAGCGACAGAAAAGTCGTGATCGAAGAGTTGCGCCGGCCCGAACATTTCCTCGGCGTCATCAGGACCGGCGCCACGCCGGAGGGCCGGGGGCTAAACCAGTTGCTTCCGGTGGCAAACGCCATTTGCGGTCTCGCTACGTTCGAGAACCTGCACAACGCCGTGAGCAGCGCTGACGGCATGGAGGCGCTGGTTCACGCTCTCGATCACTTTGTCATGCTCTATCCCAACCATCCGCGTCCACTTCGGTTAACGCTGGTCAACCCGCCCGAACCGGCGCGGCTTATGGAGCGGCTGACAAAGTTCCTGAACGAGCGACGGAACACGCCCCGGCGACTTCCGGCGCTCGATGTGACGGTCGTCGCCACGGCCGGGCACCGAGACAGGCTGATTGCGGCATCGACGCTGGAAGGCAGGGCACAGGACCTGATCTACGAGAAGGTTTCCGCCGGAAGGCTTGAACTCCGCGTCTCGCAGGATACCGTTGAGAATCTCGATTGGCTCGTGCGGGAAGTGTTGTCGAAGCGGCCGCAGCACCTCATCGCGATCTTCGATGAGTCCGCGATCTCGGTGCGGCGTCGGCGTGTCGAACGGCTGTTGCCGATGAGTCCGTTCTGCGTGCGTAACGAGATCGTCGTGGATAGCATGCTGGGCGATATCAGTCTGAGCCCGCATCCGGGCGAACCGCCCTTCTCCGATTTCGTGATGATGATACACGAGTTCGAGCAGGAGCAGCGCGACAGTACGATGATCGCTTCCGCGGACGCTGATCGTCTGCGCTCGACCATCGACAGTCTCCTGCTTGGAGATCGACCGCCGGCGCACTGGGTTTTGCTCGCGGACCGTGCCCTGCCGCCGGAATCCGGCATGAAGTCGATCCGGCTTCTGCAGCGCAAGGAAGGGCATCGCGAGGTGCTGCTGAGCGCGGCGAACTACGGTCGGTTGGCAATCCTGATGCATGCCGCGTTCAGCAGCTGCAATCTGACCATCACAAACGAGTGCCTGGGCCAGGTCTTGCGGCAGGGCGTGAACCTGATCGGCGCAGGTCTGCTCGACATGATCAAGAAACACTCCGGACTGCCGGACAATGCGTCGGTGCTTGGATTCGTCGGCATGTTGCTCGCAGCGCGCCGGGTGAGGAGCGAGGATCCAAATGCACTGGTTGCCTCCGTGGACGGCAAGATTGCCCGCCTCTGGTTGAAGTTAGGACCGGCGGGTGGCGGTAAGCGCTGCGACCTGATCGCGGTTCGTCGAGCCGGAGACGGGTCGTTCCGGATGTCCTGTATTGAAGTCAAGACGACCGGAGAAGCCGCATTGCCCGATGAGGACGCGCTTGTCGACCACGCGGCCGATCAGATCGAGCAGACGGCGGCGGTGTTGTCGAGCGCGGTCAGTGGCGACGGACCGTTTGCGGCGCCGCGGTCGGAGATGCTGAAGGAGGTCCTGGTCAGGGCGGCTTCCAACCGCTGGGGTGCAGACAAGGACGACGTTGCGCAGCGCAAGATCTGGGGGCCGCTGCTCAAGGACCTGTTCGACGACAGTCCCGAACCGCCGGTCGTGCGGGTCGATGGCGAGATCGTTGTCGTGAAGCTCAGGTCCACGGAACCGGCTCGGGTGACGCCGCTCGGAGGTAGACAGATCCCGATCGCGGTCAGGACGATCACGGAACGGGCTGCCGAGGAACTCTTCGGCAATGACTTCGAAGAGACGGAAGCGCCGGAAACCGCCGGTACGCATGATGACAACAGGCAACCGCACGACCAGCCCGGCGAACGCCCGGTGCCGCCGGGGGAAGAGATTGCATCGCCAGCCGACGATGTATCCGGAACGGAGCCCAATCCGCCCGCCGGCAGGATAGCCGAGGGAGCGGCAGGCCTGCGAAGCCGAGAAGAAGCAGGGCCTTCATCGCGGGATGTACGGTCCGATTCGCATCGCTTGAACACAGCAGACGCAGCTGACTCTTCAACGGCAGTCAACGGCGCGATTGAGGCCATTGACGAACAAAGGACTGGCGCGAAACCGGTCTGGCCGCCGCAGGTGAACGCGCTGGGAATGATTGGCCAGTACGAAATCGCCCAGGAACTGCAGAATCAGGCGCGAAAGGCCAAAGGCTGGGGCGAGAGGTTTCTTGACAAGCTGTTCGTCGGGCCGGCCGGTGTCGGCAAGACAACACTGGCTCGACGGATTGCCAAACATCTGCTTGGGCTTGAACCGATCATATTCAACGGGGCGGATCTTCGCCGACCGGAGATGATCGTCGAACGCCTCGTGGAACTCGACAAACTGCCGGCGGACCCGACGGGCGCCGTCGACGTTGCCCCGTGTCTGATCTTTATCGACGAGGTGCATGCGCTCACCAGTCAAGTGTCAACGGTGTTGCTGAGCGCTCTGGACGAGCGGCGCAACACCACGATCGGCAACGTCGTGTACAGTTTCGAAAACGTCGTCTTTCTTCTTGCGACGACCGATCCGGGAAAGCTCTCGGAAGCGTTTCAGAGCCGGCCGGACAAGACCATGCTGCGGTCGTACACACTGGACGAGATGGCCGGGATCGTATGGCTCCGTTCGGTGGATAAGCTCGGGCAGGCCGGTCTCAGTCGCGAGACCTGCATCGAGATTTCGGCACGAATGCAGTGCAGTCCGCGACCGAGCGTCAACATCCTCGAGCCACTGGTGGCGAGCTTCTACGGCACGGCGGAGCAGAGGCTGGGCCGCGTGCCCACCAAAGAAGAGGTGGCAGACCTGATGAACGTGAGCGCCGTGGCGCGGTGGTTCGAAGATGCACAGGGCATCGACCGGAATGGCCTTACTTCGGAACATGTCGAATACCTCAAGCTGCTGAGGACCCGTGGTGCATCGGCAGAAGACGAAATTCGTCGGGCGCTCGGAATCTCGAACAGGGCGGACTTCGTGATCTTGTCGGAATACCTGACCCGTCTCGACCTGATCCAGGTCGGACCGGGCGGACGGAGCCTCACCTCTGGGGGCAGGCGTTATCTCACTGCATCTTCTCCGCCCGACTTGCGCGACAGGATTTCGCGACGCATAAACTGAAGTCTTTTCGGCAGAGCGCTGCACAGGGAAAGGCGCGGTAACCAGTCTCACTGCTGGCGTGGCGAGACGACGCCGTAGCACGGCCACATGTGCTGGTGCCCCACGTGCTGCAAGCCAGGCCTCATCCTGATCGCCCCAGTCGAGTCTGTGGTATACATGAGGCATGGTGAACAGCCTTCATCTGGACGTCGCGTTGAAATGATGGCGAACGCCAACGCGCTGATCGACGCCGCGCTCACGCGGGCCAGCGGCACCGACGACCCGGAGTCGGCGCTGACCATGCTGGGACGCCGCGGCAACCGCGCAGCACCACCGAAACGCCTCGAAATGGTCGGTTTTTCAGCAGCCTGTCATAGCAACATCTGCTATGGCTCACGAAGGACAGGCTGCCGGCGGGAGATGCCGGTGCCGCATGATTTGTTCTTGCTTTGTTCGGCAGATCGCGCCATATTTGGTTGGAATTGACCCGGAAAGGCAACTGACCATGTATCTGTGCCTGTCTTCCGCGTCCCGAGACGGCTACAGCAAGGATGTCATTGACACCTTGGCGGCTCCCATGTGCGGAGAACGCCAGTTCCGCTACGACCGGAAATGGGTCCCGCAGGCCATTCGCGACCTTATCGATCAGGGCCAGATGCCCGCAAATGCGAAGTGCCTCCTCTCCTTTATCGATCTGAGGGGGAAGCCCAAGGACCCCTTTGTCCTGCCGTTGCGGGAAGCCACTCTCTCGCAGGTGATTCAGGTCGGATCGACCTACACGCTTGTTTTCACACTCGGCCGGTTTCGCCGTCCTTCCGATATACGGCAGTTTTCCAAAGTCGCCCGCAAGGCGTTCCCAGAAATGCACCGTATCGAGGCCGTACAGGAGGAGCCAGAGCCCAAAGGCTTTCTTTGGATCGACGCGAAGGATCAACTGGATTCCGAGCTGAAGCCCGTAGTGACCGACAGCAAATGGGCCTTGGAGTGGGAGCAGGTTGTCCGTGATTACCTCGACATCATGAACTCTCCGGAGCAATTTGCTACCGAGTTTTGCGACAAGGACGCTCTGACTTCTGCCGACGGAAAGTTCGAGGATCAGTCGCCGTTTTACGTCTTCTATGGTCTCAAGTCCGTACCGGATGGGACCTTTGTCAAGTCCGAAACCGAAGCGAACAAGTCCGCCTTCAAGCTTGCTCCTGACAGCACCTACGAATTGTCATTTTACCATTACCACCCTTCGAAAGAATTTCCCGATGTGCGACTCAATGTCAGCACCACGCATGATGGCGCCAGAATTGTTGGCAATGATTCGCATCCATTTAACACACGATACGACGTGAAGAGATTTACGCTTTCCACGACCAGTGCCCTGAGCGGAGCAAGCGGAAAT
This sequence comes from Bryobacterales bacterium, assembly GCA_022826925.1. Lineage (GTDB taxonomy): Bacteria > Acidobacteriota > Terriglobia > Bryobacterales > UBA6623 > VXMF01. Next base: position 6,583 of record JAJDTX010000111.1, on the reverse strand, counting down.
ATCCTAGTTTCCCGGACCTTCCAGGACGGCACATCGACTACATCCGTAGAAGACATTTATCTCGATTACCGTGTTGCGAGCAGCAAACGCAAATTGGCGATCTACATTATCGTGATAGCTGCAGTCTTGGCGTTTCCCCAGCTCATCAATCTGGGGCAATTAGCCTCTGCTACAGAGCCATGGCAGTATATTATTGTCGCAGTCGCTGCACTGGCCCTTGGCGCCTTGGCGACCTTAAAGGACTTATTCAAGCTCAAATAGCTTGATCCGCACTGGCCCCACGGAAGACAACGGCAATGTCGTGCCCTTCCCGAGGCATTGACGGCCCAGCCCCAGGACCTACCTTATCCGTTACCGCAAATGAAGCGCATCACCGCAGACGACCTCGAAGAAGCCGTCTTCATCGACGATGACGGGACCGTGCTCGACCCCGCCACCAGCCCGCATGTGCTGATGCCCGACCCCAAGCCGTCCCAGGGTCAGCCCTGTCGACTCCGTCTCGTGATCAAGAACGAATCCGGCTACCGCCCCACCGAGATGGAGATGGCCAGCAGCCGCGAGGCCAAGGAGGCATGCGATGCCTTCAATCTCCGAATGGGCTTTTCTCCCGAAGAGGCTGACCGGATCATTCTCGCCTCCATGAGCGGCGGAACGGCATAATCCGGCGGACCTTCAAGCGACCTCGCGTCCAGGACTTGGGGGGGCCGCAGAAGCACGCATGGCGCGCTTCCGCTATTCTCCTCGCGCGCCTCGAAGGCGAATTCAGGCTCGGCGATGACGTTGCAGCCACTAGGCGCCGCACACCCGACGGACTTGCGCTGGCATCGCGGTCACGGGGCGCCTATATTCCTTCCAGTATGGAGGAAAGATAAATGACGATAGCCACCCCACTCAGGACGTTGTCCGCCAACGAGGCGGCGTGCGTCACCGGCGTGCCCCTCCGGCAGGTACACCGCATCATCGATACCGGCGTTCTTGGCAGCGCCGCTGGACGTCGCGAAGGATCCCGCATCGTCCATTGCGATGGTCTCGTGTGCTTGAAGCTCGTTCACGAAACGACGGCGATTTTCACTCTCGACGGCCGCCGGCGCCTGGTGCGCCACCTGCTCGGGCGCCCCGAAGCGGAGTCGGCCTGCGTGCATGACGTCTCCGTGGACGTGCGTGAAATGAAGGAGGAGGTGCGGAGGGGACTGTGCCGCCTGGAGCGTGCGCGGGAGGCCATCGCGGTCGACGATGCCGTGCTCTCCGGCACTCCTTGCGTGAAAGGGACCCGTATTCCCGCTCACGACATTGCCGAGATGCTCGCGAACGGAGACAAGATCGAAGCAATCCTCGACGCCTGGCCGGGTCTTACGTTCGCGCAGCTCGACGCGGCGGCGTGCTACGCGCGCGCCTATCCCCGGCGCGGGCGTCCCCGCAATTCGCCAGCCTGGCGCTCCCGGGTTCCGGTCGCCTCCGGCGAGGTGACCCTCAATGCCCCGCCCGGGCCGCGTTGAAGTTCCTGATCGACGAATGCCTGAGCCCCAGCCTGGCGGCGATCGCGCGAGAGCAGGGATATCCACTTTCGACACACGTCACCTGGCTCGGGTTGAGGGCGCGCGAAGACTGGGCCCTGGTGCGACGCGCAGTCGACGAAGAATACGTGCTGGTGACGAACGACCGGGCGGACTTCACGCCGTTGATGGAGCGTGAGCCCCGCCATCCCGGCTTGGTCTGCATCACTGTTGCGCACGGGCTGATGAGCCTCGACGTGCAGACGGAACTGTTCAAGCAGGCCCTAATCTGCTTGGAGGAGGAAGATATTGCGGGTCGGGTTCTGGAGATTGCGCTCCGGCCCGACCGCACTGTCCGCTTCGACCTTTATCCATCGAGCTTGGCGTGATCGGAGCACAGTTTCAACGGTGATGTAGCGGCTTTCGACGTGGGAGTGCCCCAAGAGCGGAGCAAGCTGGATCTGCGGATCGCGAAGAATGCGGGCGCGGCGCCAAGCCATCCCGGGCTCTCGCTACCGTCCCTGGCCAGCATCCCTCATTCCCCGCTCAGTGAGGCGCCCCGCGGTCCCGCGACAGCCGGACATCGAACGAAAGGAAGCGGTCGAACAGCGCGGTCTTGCGCCAGCCCAGCTCCGCCATTTCGGGAGGCCCCCGGTATTCGAGCAGCCCGAACCAGCGCAACGGCCCCAGGACGCGGCCCACGAACATCGAACCCTCTGCGTTCCAGTGCATCTTCGCCACCGCATCGTCGCGAACCGCGGTCAGCGCCCTGAGAGTGTCAACGCTCTGCCACTCGCCGGCCACGTTGGAGAGCCCCCAGAGGATCACGCCCATATCGTCCTGCGGCCACCGGCCGGGCAGCCCTCGCGGAAACGTCTCCACGAACTCGGAGACGTCCGCGCGCCAATAGAGGTGTCTGAACAGCAGCGCCTGCAGCCCGCCCCGTCGTCCGGGTTCGCGCATCTCGTGCCCCAGCGGGGTCAACTGGCCGAGGAACGGCCGCCTGTCGACGAGCCCGGCCAGCTCCATCAGCCGATGCAGCAGATGAAGCTCCCACACGTGCCCCTCGTGAAGCATCTTTCCCGCCCGGTACTGCTCGGTCGCCTCCATCCCCGGCCAGGTCATCGCCTCCCGCATCGACGCCACCATGTCGCGCCCGAAATGCCCCTTCTCGGTGAGGCTCGGCAAGAACTCGTTGGCGATCAGCTCCAGCGCGATCATGGCGTTGCGCACGAAAGCCGATTCTCCGAACGCATCGTCCGGCAGGTCCGCAGCCAGCCGCAGCGTCGGGTTGTCCGCCGCCGGTTCCGCCCGCAATGCCCGTGCGCTCTCCGGCTCCAGCAGCGTCCAGACGGGCTCCACGCCGCCCGGCCAGTCCGACATCTCCAGCATCGCGCCCGCGTCGGGCGGTTCGCCGTCGCCGTCGTCCGCCGGCTCCGCCGCTTCCGGTTGCCAGCCCCGCTTCACCGCCTCCCTGAGCCCCTTGGCCGCCTTGAACGTCGGAATCCTCGAGGCCGGAATCTGCACGCTCTCGCCCGTCGCCGGGTTGCGGCCCTGTCTTGCAGCCCGGCTCCGCGTCCTGAAGGTGCCGAACCCCGCGATCCGCACGTCCTCTTCCCTGGCAAGGGACTCAGCGATCGCCTCCAGAACGGTATCCACCGCTCCTTCCGCCGTGAATTTGTTCAGACGCATCCGCTCGGCCACGCGGGCGACGATCGCCGCCTTGTTCATTATCGATTCCTCCGCTCCCGCGATTGCGCCACGAAACGAGTGCCCCTCCCGCGACGCCGACGCATGCCGCGACGCCACCGCTTTTCCGCCAACGCCTGCATGACCGCAGCTTCGCCCTTGCGAGCATAACCCGCCGGTTCCGGACACGTCCCGCGATCCGTCCCTTCAGCGCAGCACCCGGGCTTCCAACGCCGCCCGCGAGCATTCCCGGCGCCCCGAGGCAGAGGCGGGGCCGGGAGGGGCGAGCCCGCGACGAGGAAGCGAGTCCCCCGCCGCCCGGCCAGCCGTCCGCCAGGGAGGAACCCATGCGCGTATATATTAAAGAGAAGGCCTGCTTGTTCCGCTTCACGAAAGCCGCCTGGGGCGCTTTCAGCAACTTCCAGCCGCTCGCCGTGCCGATCGTGGCCGGCCCCTGGTCGTTCCAATTCTCCGAAAGCCTGTACCAGGCTGCCAAGTTTCCGGCGCGTCCCGACGTCCAGCAACGCATCGCCGAGGCGCCCACGGCCAGGCAAGCAGCCGCCATCGGCCGCACGCCGGGTCTCGGCATCGACCCCGGCTGGAACGCGCAGCGAGTCGACGTCATGCGCTGGGTCCTGCGCATGAAGCGGGAGGCGAACGCAGCCGAGATCGACGCGGTGCTCGCCGAGACCGGCGAGCGCCCCATCGTCGAGGTCTCGACCCGCGACTCCTGGTGGGGCGCGCGTCCCGTCGCGGACAGCTTCGAGGGCCACAACGTCCTCGGCCGGTTGTGGATGGAACTCAGGCAGCAGCTTCGCGAAGCCGACCCGGCCGCACGCTCCGGCGCCTGGACCGGCCGCATCCGCGTCGGCTGCCTCTCCGGCGCCGCCCCTCTTGCTCAGGCCGCGCCAGAGAGCGCCTGATCGCTGTTCCGCCACCTTCTCGAGTTCGTGCTGGCACCTTTCCTCGATACGACAGGAGGGAAGCTCCGCTCGCGGTCGGGTGAGGCCGGACTCCAGAGGTGTCCGCGCCGACTCCCCGCACTCAGGAGCCGCCCATGCCCGACGACGACACAATCTCCGCCGACTACACGCTGCGCCCCAGCGAACTCGCCGCCACCCTCAAGATCCTTGTCGAAGCCAGGCAGCCGGTCATGGTCTGGGGAGGGCCCGGAATCGGCAAGAGCGAGGTCGCGCAGCAGGTCGCCGCCGAAGGCGACCGCACCTACTACGACGTGCGCGCCCTGCTCCTCGACCCCGTCGACCTGCGCGGCATCCCCTGGCGCGACGAGGGCAACCGCACCCGTTGGGCGCCCCCGGACTTCCTGCCGCCCACCGACAGCACCGACCTCTACCTCGTCAACCTGGAAGAGCTTCCCTCCGGCGTGCCCATGGTGCAGGCCGCGCTCTTCCAGCTCGTCCGCGACCGCAAGTGCGGCGAGTACGAGCTGCCCGAAGGCGCCTCGCTCATGGCCTGCGGCAACCGCGAGGGCGACCGCGGCGTCACCCAACCTCATGTCGCGGCCCGTCTTCGATGCCGACAACAACCCGGTGCTCTGCCAGGAGGCGCTGGCGAAGCGCGACGCTTTGATCCAGAAACTCGGTGCGCTGCCGCCGGTGCAGTCGGCGCTCGACCAGATCGTTCACCGGTTCGGGCACGACGCCGTGGCCGAGATCACCGGGCGCTCGCGCCGCGTGCTGAGGATCGAGGACGCGAAGGGGGAGCGCCTGGCGCTGCGCAGCCGGCCCGGTTCCGCCAACCTCGCCGAGACCGCCGCCTTCATGGACGGAGAGAAGAAGATACTGGTGTTCTCGATGGCTGGCGGCATCGGGCGCAGCTATCACGCCGATCTCGGCTGCGCCAATACCGAGCGCCGCATCCATTACCTGCTGGAGCCCGGCTGGCGTGCCGACCAGGCGATCCAGGGGCTGGGCCGGACCCACAGGACGCACCAGGCGTCCGCCCCGCTGTTCCGCCCCGTCGCCACCGACGTCAAGGGCGAACGCAGGTTCATCGCCACCATCGCGCGCAGGCTGGACTCCCTCGGCGCCATCACGCGGGGACAGCGCGATTCCCAGACCGCCATGGGCGGCGACGACACCGCGCTGTTCAGGGCCAGCGACAACCTCGAAAGCCTCTACGCCAAGTCGGCGTTGCGCCAGTTCTACATCGCGCTCTGGCGCGGCAGCATCGCGGGCTGGTCCCTCAAGGACTTCGAGGAAGCCACCGGACTCAAGCTCACCTGGGACGGCGGCCTCAAGGAGGACCTGCCGCCCATGCCGCAATTCCTCAACAGGCTGCTGGCGCTCCCCATCGACGAGCAGAACCAGCTTTTTGGAGCGCTCGAGACCCGGATCGAGGCCAACATCGAGATCGCGATCGAAGCGGGCACCTTCGAGCGCGGCGTCGAGACCATCGTTGCCGACTCGCTCTCCGTCGCCTCGCGCGAGTCCGTCTTCACGCACGAGGGTTCCGGCGCCGAGACCGAGATCGTCGAGATCGCGCGCAAGGACCGGCTGGAGCCGCTCGCCGCCGACGCGGCGATCGAGCTCCACGCGGCCACGTCCAAGCACCCGCCGCTCCTCATCCTCAACGGCCAGTCCAACCGGGCCGCGCTGGTCATGGACGCGCCCTCGCGCACGCTCGACGACGGCGACGTTCAGGAGCGGGTGCGCCTTATCCGCCCCGCCATCCGCGAGACCGTGGCCAGGGCGGCGTTGGAAGCCTCGCAGTGGCGCACCGCCGACGAGGACCGCTGGCGCGCCCTCTGGGACGCCGAGATCGCGGCCCTGCCGTCCCACCGCGAGTCCCGCTTCTGGCTGGTGGCCGGCCTGCTGCTGCCGATCTGGGACCGGCTGCCCGACGAGAGCATGCGGGTCCGCCGCCTCGTCTGCGACGACGGCGAGCACCTGATCGGCCGCGTGCTCGGCCCCGCCGAGCTCGGCGACTTCCGCGCCGCGCTCGGTCTCGACGGCGGCCCCGGCCTCACCGCCGTCGAGGTCCACGACGAGATCATGAAATGCGGCGCCTCCTTCCATCTCTCCAACGGCTGGAAACTGGCTCGGCGTCGCCTCATGGGAGTCTTCCGCATCGAGATCGAAGGACCCACGGACGGCGACACCGACGCGCTCAAGCGCATGGGGTGTGTCGCCGAGATCGTCTCGTGGCGCACCCGGCTGTTCGCGCCCGACCGCGAAACCCTCGAGCGCGTCATCGAGCGCTGGCCCATCTCGGCGCCCGAGGCGTCCTGACCGCTCCACTCCGGAGCCGATCCGCCTCTCGCCTCACGTTGCCGCCCGCCGTCGCGCGGGCGGCTCCGCCCAACTGCAACAAGGACACCTTCGATGGCCACGCACGAGCTTCCCGAGGAGCCGGTCTTCGCCTTCGCGCCCTCCTACGAG
>JAJDTX010000032.1 GCA_022826925.1 Bryobacterales bacterium | reverse complement strand
GCCCGGGTTCTCCTCGGAAATCGACATTGGCTAAGTGCCCACTTAGCAATAAGTGGACACCTACGAAGCGTCCACTACACGGACGCTCAGCCTGACAAAGACCCCGCCAACAGGACAGGCGGCCTACGCCGGATGGATACGATACATCGCTCACTGCGACATTGAGGATTCTTTGCGTCGGCCTGTTCGTGCTGGGCGGCGCTCTTGCGGGTGCCCACTACGCCTCGGCGCAGACGCAGGAAGCGTGTCCACTCCCTGCCGGCGTGACTCCTCCCGCAGACCCACGTGTGACGGCGCAACAGGTGGAAGACGGCAGCGCTACTCTGATGGAGTTTGCACTCGCCGCTAGAGAACAACTGAGTCAGGGAGTAACGACCACAGATGAAGCGTTTTACATCGGATGTATCCTCAGGCAGGAGGGCAGTCCCTGGCGTTCCGGCTCCACCTACCTCGTGCAACTCACACCCGACCGGATATTCTTTCATGCAAAGGCCATGGCATTGTCGGGTCGGCTACTCAACCCCTTGATTTATGGAGCGATCCTTCGAGCACTGGGAATCAACCTGACCGATCTGGCCGACCCTGCCTCGGCGCTGGCCGCCTTCGCCGGCGCCGCAGCCGGGAATGGCGGCTCGTTCAAGGTGCCTGATGTCCCGGGCGCTTCCGGCTATGCCACCGTCTATATCTCGCCCAACTTCCCGATTCCCCTCGTGCTGCTTGCCGGATTCGATCTCGATGAATCTCACCTGGCGCAGGAAGACATCGATTCCGGTGCACCGTCCATCACTGCCCGGGATGTGGTGGACCGCGAAACCCTGAAAGCCTTCGTCACGCAAGCCGGCGAGTTCTTTCTCGAGCACCAGACGAGCGGCGATTTGGCCGCTCTCTCGAAAGCCAAGATCGCGTTGCGGGATCCGAACGGGCCGTGGAGACACGGTTCCGTGTACCTCTACATCCTGGATCGTGCCAACAACATCGTCCTGTTTCACGCGACGGAGCCGGACCGATTCGAGCTTTTTCCTCTGGTAGGGCAGGCCCGGGACGGCGTTACCGGAGAGCTCATCCTGCCGCAGGTTCTCGCTGCGGCGACCAGCAACCCGGAAGGTGGCTTCGTACAGTATTACTACGACGATCCCGCTGACGACACCGACAGGGCCGACATCCCCAAGGTGGGCTACGCCCGCCAGTTCACCGGTGAAATCCGCGCAGCCGAACGCGTAATCCCGGTCGACTTCATCATCGGGTCGGGGATTTATCTGAGCTCGCCGGAGGTGGTCGCAGCGAGTCGGAACACGGTCGTCAAGTCGGTGCTGCCGCAGATCATGCGGGCCATGACCGCCAGCACGGTCGATGCCGTCTCGGGCCGCATCGAGCAGGCGACTTCCGGCGCGACGCCGACCGCGGGCTTCAGCTTCGGCGGAGCCTCGACACTGTCCGATATCGTCCTGGCAAACGGCCCGGCGCTGGAGAACGGCACGTTCGATTTGAGCCGGCTGCTTGCAGGTTCCTCCTTCACCCTGGCGCTCGACGATGCGGGTGGCAGGGGAAGCGGCCCCTTCGGCGACCTGACGCTCTGGGGAAGCGGCGATTACCGCAGCTTCAGGCCCTTGCGATAATCGAGCCCGTCCTGAAGCAGGACCTTGATGCCGATAAGGAAAAGCATCGCCAGCAGTACGGTGAGAAAGCCGCCGCTGACGGCGCCGGGCAAGGCCAGGACCACGGCGAGAGCCTTGGGCAGAAACGCGAGGATAAGGAAGAGTGCGCCTGCGACGATCCCGACGCTGCGGGCGGCGACGCCGGTGAGCTCGGTGAGCGATGCGCCGATCGAATAGCTGTTATTGGGCACCGTACCCGCGAGACCGCTCAGGACGTTGCTCACGCCGTCGACGTTCACCGCGCCCTGCACCGCCCGGTAATCCACGGCGCGTCGACTGCGCCACGAGACACTCTGAACGGCGACGCAACTGCTGATCGTGCGCAGCGTCACGATCGGGGTCAACAGCAGGAATACGGGGAACAGTGACCAGAATGCGGGTCCGAACTCGAGATCGAAGCCCGGCCACTCGACGCTGGGAAGGCCGATCCATGGAGCGACAAGGACACGATCGACATCGTAGAGGCCGACGATACCAGCCACTACTGCGCCGCACAGGACCCCGATGACCGGCGCCCATAGGCGCAGGCTCCCGGTCGATTTGAGCGCGATGCCGGCGATGGCGACGACCGTGACAGCGGCACACAGCGGCGCGGCGTAACCTGGTCTGCCCTCCGGCACCTCGGTCAGCAGGCCGAAGACGGCCGGCATGGCGCTCACCGGCAGCAGCATCAGCATGCTGCCCGAAACGGTTGGCGTCAGGATGCGGCGAAACCAGACGATCCGTGCCGACAGCACAAACTGCAGCAGCGCCGAAATGACGACCAACGTCACGAGCAAACCCGGGCCGCTTCGTTCGATCGCCGCAATGCAGGGCCAGATGAAGGCCGTCGAGCTGCTCATCATCAACACATGGCCCGAGCCGATCCGGCCGTAACGAACAGCTTGCAACGCCGTGGTCGCACCGCATACAGCGACCGAAGCGAACACGGCCCACGACAGGTAGGCGTCGGTCGTGCCGGCGGCCCGCATCACCACCGTCGGAATCAATATGGGGAACGCCACGATCAAGACCGCGAGCTGCACGCCCAGACCGATGGCGAGCGCGGGCGGTGGCTTCTCGTCGGGCTGGTAGCGCAGCCCAGGCTCACGCGCTGACGCATGCTTGGTCATAGTGCGTGCGTCTCTGTGCGCGCGCCGTCCGAGCAACCGGAACTACAAGTCGACATCGGCTATCGATCTCTCAAGTGGCCAAACTGCCAACACACTGCCGAACCGCCACAATTGTACGCGGATCGATTTCCGGCAGAAACCCTGCCGATCCAGACACACAAGTCTCAAATTGGTGGCATGGGTATTGGTGCTTATATGCTTGATTTGCCGGGCGGCCTTGCCGGCTGCTTTTCGTGGTGGGAGAGGAATTCTCACCCCTCGGCACTTCGCGGCAGGCTGCGTCCCACTGGTGTGCCGTCACGGTGGGATTCGAGCTCTCTTATAAGCCATTGAAAATACGCGTTGTTTGGCCGTGACTTCTGTCTGCCCCACACTCTGCCCAACACGGTCGGTCAGATTATGGCAGACCCTTCAGGTACACTCCGCGCTTCACGACGACCATGTGCCCGAAGCAGAGCCAGCCCAGACGCGCGGGCCCGGTAGTCCTCCCTGGCACTGGACCGGCGTTGCCGACCAGGCTTACCATCTGACTCCGCGAATCTCGCATTGCTTGACCCGAATTCCATCTCGTCATCATAGTGAACGAGGGACTGTAGCGCTTGGTGCGGTCATGCAGCTTGCGGGAACGGACCTTCGGGTCCTGAGGGTGTTCGACGCCGTGGTGCGTCACGGGGGGTTCGCTGCGGCACAGGCCGAACTCAACGTCAGTCAGCCGACCATATCCAATCACATCACAGCTCTTGAGCAGCGTTTGGGAGTTAGCGTGTGCCAACGGGGTCGCACCGGCTTTCGGCTGACGGAAAAGGGCGAGATGGTCTTCGCTGCCACCCAGCGGCTGCTGAAGGCACTTGACGACTTTTCGGAGGAGGTCGGTAGCCTGAAGGGTCAACTTGCCGGCGATCTCAAGGTCGGAGTCGTCGACTGCATCGCGACGGATCCCAACTGCAGACTTCAGGAGGTCATCAGTCGCTTTTCGGCTCGCCCGAACGAGGTGACACTGTGTTTGAGCCAGGAGTTTCCACAGAACCTTCAGGAAAAAGTCCTTAAAGGTGATCTGCATATTGGAATCGGAAGCTTTCCCCACAAGATCAAGGGACTGGATTACACGCCTCTCTATGAAGAGACGCACGGTCTCTATTGCGGTCAGGGGCATCACCTGTTCAATGTCGAGGAGCGGAAACTCGACATTGATGGTCTGAGAAACGAGCCGATCGTCAGCCGTGCCTACTGGCGTGACGAGCACCGCAAGTCACTGGGATTCAATAACGTTGCCGCCGTCGTCTACCAGATTGAACCGCAGCTCATTGCGGTGATGAGCGGTCGTTACATCGGCTTTCTTCCCGAACACTATGCACGGTCATGGGTCGAGAGCGGCGTGCTGCGCCGTCTGGCGTCGGGTGCCGTGTTATACGTTTGTGTGTTCGACATGATCCTGAGGTCGGGGTATCGCCAAACGCAGGTCGTGGAGACCTTCGCCAGCGATCTCAGAAGTGCATACGGCAAGTAAGTTACATTCGTGTTCGTCAAACCAAGGTTTCCGTGAGCGCTATCCAATCGTTATGCCTTTCGGCCTAGAGTGGGTATCGGTGTTCATGCGCCCTGGCGCGAGGGAGGGGGCCGACGGGGCGGAGGACAGCGATCTGCCGACCTGCGCCCGCCAGGCGCGTTCACGAAACTGGCTGGCGGTCGAGAAGCTCTGCCGCACGCAGTTCTCTTCAGGCGACTACGGGTTTACCGTCTCTGGTCGCCGACGGCCTCGCCCACGACCCCCACCACCTTCTCTGATTAGGAGATGCGAGATGCAAGGACGATACAAGCTTACGCGTAGGGCCTTCCTGGCGAGTTCCGCCGCTGCCCTCGGCGCGACAACCGTTGCCGCGCCGCTCGTGCGGCGGGCGGCTTCTGCCGAGCCGCTGAAGGTCGGCACCTACGGCGGCTATTTTCAGGATTCGTTCGACGAGCACATTTATCCGGATTTCACCGAGGAGACGGGCATCGAGATCGAATCGATCGGCCAGCCGACGGGCGAGGCCTGGGTCGTGCAGCTCGAGTCTGCAGCCCGGGGAGGCGAGGCGCCTGCGGATATCTCGATGATGGCGCACGTGCCGCGGCTGAAGGGACAGAACAGCCGGCTCTGGGCTCCGCTCGACGAGGCGAAGCTTCCCAATACGGCGAACCTGCCCGATCACTTCGTCCATCGCTACGACGACGGATCGATCAGTGGGATCGGCGCGGTATCCTGGTACATCACGCTCGTGACCAATACCGACACGTACCCCGAGGCGCCGACGAGCTGGAAGGCGCTCTGGGACCCGGCCAACGAGGACAGCGTCGCGCTCCTCGCGCTCGTGACCAACTCGTACCTGCTGGAGGTGACCGCAGCGACCTGGTTCGGTGGCACAGGGATTCTCGACACCGAGGAGGGGATCCTTCAGGTCATGGACAAGCTTGCGGAAGTGAAGCCCAACGTCCGTCTGTGGTACCGCGACGAGGGTCAATTTCAGCAAGCACTGGAAACGGGCGAGATCCCGATGGGGCAGTATTATCATGACGTAACGGGTCTTGCGGCGGCCGACGGTCAGCCGGTTCGATCGACCTTCCCGGTGGAAGGCGGGGTGCTGGACTCGGGCTCCTGGAGCGTATCGAAGGCGTCGGAGAGGCTGGATGAGGCGCATGTGTTCATCGACTACATGTGCCAGCCGTCCATTCAGTCGAAGCTGTCGCGATACGTGGGAACGGCACCGACCATTAGGCGAGAGCTGACGGATCTCACCGATGAAGAGTTCGCCGCAGTCTCGAGCGACATTCCTCCGATCCTGCCCCGCTACGATATCTACGAAGCGCGCGGCGATTGGCTGAACCAGAAGTGGTCCGAACTGATCGTCGGCTAGCGCTCGCGCGGTTTCGAGGACGGGAGGCTCCTGTGGCCTCCCGTCCACGTGCTAGATGTAGGCGGTGACGTCTCTCCGCACCCAGGGCCTATCCAAGACATTCGGCGGCGTGACCGCCGTTGACGACGTCACCATCGAAATTCCGGACGGCCAATTCGTCTGCCTCCTCGGCCCTTCCGGCTGCGGCAAAACGACTCTCCTGCGCCTCGTCGCGGGCCTCGAGATTCCAACCGCCGGCCATGTGCTGCTCGACGGGGTCGACCAGTCCGGCATTCCTGCCCACAGACGTGGCTTCGGGATGGTGTTTCAGTCCCTCGCTCTCTTTCCTCATCTCACGGTCGCCGAAAATATCGCCTATCCGCTGAGAATTCGGGGAGAAACACGCGCCACCTGCAGCGCGCGCGTGGATGAGCTGCTCGATCTCGTAAAGCTCCCCGACGTGCAGGACCGGCGGGTTCATCAGCTGTCGGGCGGTCAACGACAGCGCGTCGCGATCGCACGCGCGCTCGCCATCGAGCCCACGCTCTTCCTGCTGGACGAGCCGTTGTCCGCGCTCGATACCAAGCTCCGGGAGCACATGCAGATCGAGTTGCGCCTGCTTCAGCAGAAGCTGGGCATCACGACCATCGTCGTGACCCACGACCAGCGCGAGGCCATGACAATGGCCGATCTGGTCGTGGTGATGGACCGGGGCCGCATTCTTCAAGCTGCGCCGCCGATCGACATCTATCGCAACCCCGCGGACTCCTTCGTCGCAGACTTCATCGGCACGAGCAATCTCGTTACGTGCCGTCGCGTGGACGCCGATGCGGTTGAGATATTCGGCCGCACCGTCGCCGTTCCTGACGCGCGGGCGCACAACATCGCCGTCGGTGCCGAAGGGGTTCTCTCAATCCGGCCTGAAGACGTGGCGCTGAGCGCCACCCTTGACGACGGCGATTTTGAGGGCGTCGTCGAGTTCATCCGCGATCTCGGAGCCAGCGTCGAGATTTCCGTTGCTGTGAGCGGACTCACGATACTCTCTGTTTCAACGCCCAGAGATCGACCAAGTGTAGACGTGGGACAGCGGGTGGGCATCACCTTCCATACCGGGCGCGCAGCGCTAACCCCGCCATGAGGCAGCGGCGGGAGGAGGCCGCCTCGTGGCCCCAGGCGTTCTTCCCTGGCCTGGTGCTGCTCGTGTTCTTTGTCATCCCGTTCGCAATCATGCTGACCGTCAGCTTCTTCAAGCGGATCGAGGGCGGGTTCTTCGAGCCATCCTTCGAGCTTTCCAACTACATTCGCTTCTTGTCGCCGTTCTTCGGGAAGATCCTGTTCACATCGATCGCACTTGCTGCGGGAGCGGCCGCGATCGTGGTCGTGATCGCCTTTCCCTTCACTTACATCGTGAGCCGGATGGACCGCCGTACCCAAACGATCATCCTGGTGTTCATCCTCTCCGTTCTTTCGCTTTCCGAGGTCATCATCGGCTTTGCCTGGTCGACCCTCCTGTCGCGAACGGCCGGTATCGGGAACCTCATTGCGTGGCTCGGCCTGAGCGATGCTCCCCAAGCGTACACGCCGGGCTTGGTGGCACTGATCCTGGGATTGAGCTATCTCGGCTTCCCGTACGCGGTTCTCACGATGTATCCCGCGATCTCCCGGCTTGACCCCGAACTGCCGGAAGCTGCCCGCATGTCCGGCGCATCGCCGCTCAAGGCGTTCGTGAGCGTGACGCTGCCGATCATGCGGCGCACCATCACCGGCGCCCTCATTCTCGTGTTCGTCTTTACCCTTGGCGCTTACCTGCTTCCCCAGGTGCTGGGGCGGCCCGCTCACTGGACCCTGCCGGTCCACATCACCGACCAGGCCATCTTCCAATCGAACATTCCCTTCGGCGCCGCGATGGCGACGTTTTTCCTTCTCGTATCGCTCGCACTGGTCGGTCTGGCCCTCGCCGTCAGCGGCGACCGCAAAGGCAGCCAGCCATGACGGGTTGGCTCGGCAAGGCATTTGTCGCCGCCATTCTGGTCTTCCTGGCCGCGCCCCTCGTTGTGGTTGCCGGAGTATCCATCAATCAGCCCAAGCGCCTCCTGTTCCCGCCTGAGGGACTTTCCTTGAAGTGGTACGGCGAGCTCTTCACCAAGAGCGACTGGGCCGGCTCCTTGACCAACTCGGCGATCATTGCCGTGCTTGCCGGCCTTCTCGCGGTATCCGTCGCGCTGCCGCTGGCCCTCTATATCTGGTCTCGCGGCGGTCTTCTTGGGCGCGTCCTGTTCGGGCTCGGCATCGCGCCGTTCCTTCTGCCGCCGGTCATCTCCGCACTCGGGTTCATGGTGTTCTGGATCTCGGCCGGCCTCTACGGGCACATACTCGCTACGATCATCTCGCATGCCGTGTTTCTGGTCGCGCTCCCGCTGGTCACCATCTCGCTCGGCCTCGAAAGTATCGACCGCTCTTTGATCGAAGCCGCCCGGATCATGGGCGCGAACCGGCGAACCGTGTTCCTGACCGTGGTCTTTCCCCTGGTCCGCCCCTACGTCGTGTCGGGCTTCGCCTTCGCCGTCGTCCTCAGCCTGAACGAGTACATCATCGCCTACATGGTCGCAGGCTTCTCCGCCGAGACCCTCCCGATCAAGATATTCAACTCCCTTCGGTACGGTTACACGCCCGTCATGGCATCGGCTGCCGTTCTCTTCGTCTTGATCGCCGTGGTCGTGTTCGGAGCGATTGCACGGTTCGGCGACCTGCCGCGCCTCCTGGGTGCGCATCGCAGCCAAGACGCATGACCGTCCCGGAGGCCATCCTCACTGTCGGCGTATGGCAGGACTCCGGTCTGCTGGGGAACGTTGCTGCCAATATGGCGACCATTTCGCGGACGACCGCTCAGGCTTCGCACCGTGGTGTTGACCTCCTGGTCTTTCCCGAGTGTTTCCTTACCGGCCATTTCAACCGAGAGGAGACTGAGCGCATCGCCCGCCAAATCAATCAAGAGACGGTCTCTGCGCTGCGAGCCGTGGCCAAGTCGAACGCAACGGCCATCCTTGTTGGGTACTACGAGACACAGGACGGCGGACTCTACAACGCAGCACTGCATGATTGGCGCCGACGGAGCGATCCTGGCTAACTATCGGAAACGCGCTCTCTACGGCGACTGGGAGAAATCCACGTTCCTGCGGGGAAGCGAACCCGTCCTGGTCGAACTCAAAGGCGTCACGATTGCGGTGCCAATCTGTTTCGACATCGAATTCCCGGAGCTCGCCCGGGAGTGCGCCCGCAACGGCAGTGATCTGTCAACGGCGGCGGGAATATGCGCCAGAGCGGCGGAGTAAAATTGTACCACGGTCTCGGCGGTAGCTTGTCCCCGTAGTCCACGGGAGGGCCCCGCGCGCGGGGCGACGCGCCCTCCGCGCGGCTGGCGGCGGCCCGCGCGTGGGAGGGGCCTGTGGGCCCACGGGGTCAAGCGGGGGAGTTACTCGGACGGGTGCCGGCGTCGGGACCTGCTCTGCTTGAGGCGGTA
>JAJDTX010000093.1 GCA_022826925.1 Bryobacterales bacterium | reverse complement strand
TTCTACTCCCGCCTGTTCGACACCGCCCCCGCGAAGGTGAAGCCCGGCTACGCGAACTTCGCGATTGCCGATCCGCCGCTGAAGCTGGTCCTCTTCGAGGGTCGAGAGGGAGCGACACTCAACCACCTGGGCGTCGAGGTTGAGACGGTCGAGGAGGTTGCGTCGGCCGAACGGCGCCTGCACCGGGCCGGGCTCGAGACGACCGGCGTCGAGGACACGATCTGCTGCTATGCAGAGAAGACGGAGACGTGGATCGCCGACCCCGACGGAGCCCGCTGGGAGTGGTACGTGAAGTCGGGAGACGCAGGGCAACTCCACAAGACGGCCGACGGCCGACGCTCGTCCTGCGGGAATGAAGCCACGCGCGCGTAGACGAGCAGGTTGGCGTCGACGAGGATCACCGGAAATCCTCGCCTTCCGCGACGGGAAGTGCTTCGGCGACGTCGTCGAGGCTGCCAATCCGACAACGACCCAGATCGACGGCAGGCGTCCTGTAGGCCGCCGGCTGGCGGGACGGATTCGCCATGGCGCGCAGACCGCACCGTAGCGCCTCGTTCACGACCGCCTGGAAGCTCTGACCGCGCACCCGCTGCATCCGTTCGGCTAGGGCCGCCACGTCAGAGTCCAACGTCAAAGTGGTGCGCATGCATCGCATCATAGAAGATGTGATGTGTTGATGTTGATCGTTCGCGCCGACTCACGCCGCGCCCGTCACGGACCGACACGCGAAATTCGCCCCGCCCCGCATGCAGGGGTAGATCCACGGGGTTGAGAGATTCCTCGGTCGTCGTTCGGATCACAACACTGGGCGCCTGCTGTAGGCGACGGAACTGATCGATTACCCCTCGGCTATTCGGGCACGCTCGCGCCCTTGGTGGTCAAGGACATGGTCATGGTCGGCACGGCCGGAGGCGAGTACGGCATCCGGGGGTTTATCGACGCCTTCGATGTAGAGACCGGAGAGCGCCGTTGGCGCTTCTACACTATCCCGGGCCCGGGAAGCTTGCGTGGAGCAGCGCCGACGCGGCCGCGTCAGCCCTGGATCAGGTCTAGGACCAGTTCCCGATCCGCAGGCGGCTGGGAGGAGATGCGGAAAGCATCTTCAACGAGTTGCTTGGCTTCCTCGAGATTGGCGTCGCTGTTGTAGTACAGCGCACACAAGCGAGTGCCGTTGACGACCTGCTGACCGACCTTGGTCTCCAAGACAACCCCAACCGCGGGATCGATGGCGTCCTCAGGGCTGCTGCGACCGGCTCCCAGCATCACTGAGGCCCTGCCAATGTCTTCGGCATTGATCCGGCTCACGTAGCCATCGCGCGGGGAGGTGATCGGCTCGGCGCCCGCTGGGTTGGGAAGGCGGGCAAAGTCCGTCAGCACCGCCGGGTCGCCGCCCTGCGCCTTGATCACGTTGCCGAGCATCTGCAGCGCAGATCCGTCCAGGATCACGGAATTGGCGCGCGCGCGCGCGTCTTCGATCGAGATGCTCGTATCGGAAAGATAGATCATGCGGGCGGCCAGCTCCACCGACAGTCCGAGAACGTCCTCTGGGCCTTGGCCCTGCAGTGTCTGGGACACCTCCATGATCTCCAGAGCGTTTCCAACGGTGTAACCCAAGGGCTGTTCCATGTCGGTCAGCAGCGCCTGCACCTTGCAATCGTGCTTCCTGCCAATCGCGATCATCAGCTGGGCCAGCCGGCGAGCCTCGTTGCGGCCCGACAGAAGCGAGCCCTTGCTGACCTTGATGTCCACCACCAAGCCCATGATCTCTTCCGCCAGCTTCTTCGACATGACAGAGGCGGCGATCAGAGCCAGCGAATCCACGGTCGCAGTCTCGTCGCGGAGGTCGTACAAGCGCTTCTCCGCGGGAGCCAGCGCGTTGCTCTGCTGGGCAAACGCCAGGCCGTACTCGCCCACGAGATCGGCGAAATCGGAAACCTCCAGGTCTGTGCGAAAGCCCGGGATCGAGTTCAGCTTTTCTAACGAGCCGATGACGTGGTCAGAGCCGCGCTCAACGATCATCGGCACCGCTACCCCGGCCGCCGCTGCGATCGGCGCCACGATCAGGGGCGTCTTGTCGCCAACGCCGCCAGTGGAGCAGCAGTCCACCGTGGGCCGCATTCCGTCGGGCAATTCCAGCCGTTCGCCACACCGCAGCATCGCGGTTGTGAGCACGGTCGCTTCCGCGTCGGAAAAGCCCGTGCAAGTCCCGGCCATCAGCAGGGCGCCCATCTGGGCGTCCGAAATCTCATTCAGCGTATAGCCGTTGATCAGGCGTTCGAAATCGGCCAGCCCGAGTTCATCCCCGCGCCGCTTGCTCTGAATTAGGTCTACGATGCGATCCATATTGACTTACCGCGTGAATACACAACGCCCCATCCAGCCTAACGAGCAACGCTGGTCGGGCCGGCATGCGGCATATGCAGGTACACAGAGTTCTTAATCTACCACAGCGTATTCCCTAAATGCCACAGAAACTTGCGGTTACGTGCACCCGCCCGGGTCGCGCGCAGACGCCGCCGAACCTAGCCGGCGTTGTCGAGCGGCGGCAAGGCGTGCCGCTGATGGCCGCGCGAAACCTCGGCAAGAAGTTCCAGCAGGTTCGAGGTCACCTTGCCGTTGGTGGCCACGATACGCCGGTCGCCCGGAAGATAGCCCTTGCGGTCGAAGTCGCAGTATTCCCCGCCCGCCTCCGAAAGCAGCACCAGCCCCGCGGCCACGTCCCACGACTTCAGCCCGATCTCCCAGAACCCCTCGAAGTGCCCCGCGGCCACCGCGCACAGGTCCAATGCCGCGGATCCCGTTCGCCGGACACCGTGAGTGGCCATAGCCACCTGGTGAAAGTAGTGCATGTTCGGGTTGGTCGCGCGGATCGCGCTCGGGAATCCGGTCGCGAACAGGCTTTGCCTGAGGTCGCTCTCGGCCGACACACGGATGCGGCGGCTGTTCAGATACGCGCCGGAGCCCCGCTCGGCCGTATACATGTCGCCGCGCGCCGGATCGAAGATGACACCAGCCAAGCCCTCCCGGCGGGACCACAGGCCGATGCTTACGCAGAAGCGCGGCAGACCGTGGGCGAAGTTGGTCGTTCCGTCCAACGGATCCAGGTGCCAGATCAGCTCGCCGGACCCCTCGAAGTTGCCACCCTCCTCAGCCACGATCGAGTGGCTGGGGAAACGCGAGCGGATGCGTTCGACCACGAGACGCTCGGATGCCCGGTCAGCGGCCGTTACGGTGTCGAAGCTGCCCTTGTGCTCGACCTGTACATTGCCGTAGTGCCGCATCAGGACGGCTCCCGCCTCGCGCGCAAGCTCCGTGGCAAACGGAATGTAGTCCGGAGCAGCGAAGGGCACGCATTCAGGCTACCAACCCCGTGCACAGCGCATCGGAGCGGCCGCCCTGCCAGCTACGGACCGGGCCGCACTATCGGAGTCTTGGGAGTTCGCGAGCGCCGGGGTGGCCTCGTGACAGGTTCGGCAGGTTTCTCATC
The DNA here is from genome assembly GCA_022826925.1 of Bryobacterales bacterium. Lineage (GTDB taxonomy): Bacteria > Acidobacteriota > Terriglobia > Bryobacterales > UBA6623 > VXMF01. The sequence goes on along the minus strand of JAJDTX010000093.1, from coordinate 8,220 downwards.
CTCTTCATCCGGAACCCCTGCCTGCGGCACGGTGCGCAAGCGGACCGGAGCACCGATCCGGCTCCGGCGCGCCGGTCGTTTGACGGGACCCTTCGCGAAATACCCGCTGCGAGCCAGAACGACAGCGCCCTCGCGAGCCACTCCGACCTCGACCTTGCGAAAATCATCGGCCGGATTGAAGCCTTCGTCCGCGGGATAGAAGCCGAGCAAATATTGCGTCCGCAGGTTGCGCAGAACCTCGTCGAATGCGGCATCCAAGTCTCGGGCGCCGTACTGGACAAACGCTTCGCCCCCCGTATGTTTCGCCAAGGTGATCAGGGCATGCTCCCCGCCCCGGTTGCGTCCGGCATCGCTCCGGATCGGCAGCACGATCAGAGGGTATATCGCAGCCTCGGCGGCATGGGCCGCGCGCAGCGCGTCGTCAAACTTGAGGCCGCTAGTGGTATCGCCGCCATCGGTAATGATGACGATGACCGGGCGGCCGTCGCGCTGCTGCAGATACTGGGACGCCAGCAGAACCGCGTCATAGACCGACGTGCCGGTCTGTGGCCGGACCCGCCCCAAGGCGGCAGCAAGCTCTTTCTGGTTGCGAGTGAAATCGGCGAGGACCGTGACGTCGGCGGAAAATGAAAGGACGGCGGCGACATCGCCCGGCTGCGAACCGGACCCCAGCAATCTCTCCAAGAAGCGGCCGGCGGACTCCCTCTCGTAACGCAGCTCCACCGCCGTGCTCAGGCTTGCATCCATTAGCAGCGCAACCGACAGCGGCCTGTCGGTTCTCCGCTCGAACACAGTGATCTCGCGCTGCTCGTCGGATTCGACGATCCGGAAGTCCTCGCGTTGCAGGTCACCGACCGGTGCGCCGAGAGCGTCCTTGACGGTTACGGGCAGGGACACCAGACGGACGTCTGCCGTGAACACCGCGGGCTCGGGTTGCTGCGCCGCTGCACAAGCGGCGATCGCGAGCGAGCCGAGAATCAGCCTGCGCCCGCCGCCGAGTACCTGGCGACCGAAGCGTCCCACTGGCCTTCTACCCACACCTCGCCATCAGCGAAGTGTTCCTTCTTCCAGACCGGCACCTTGCTCTTGACTTCGTTGATCGCAGACAAGCTAGCCTCGTACGCCGGCTTGCGGTGCGCCGAAGCGACCACGATTGAGACGCTGGCCTCGCGCACCTTGAGTCGGCCCACCCGATGCACCAGCGCGATGGTATGCACGTCCGAGCGGTCCAAGATGTCACGTCCTATCTCCTCGAGCTGGCGCAGAGCCAACGGCACGTAGCACTCGTAGTCGAGGTACATCGTCCGCCGGCCCCCGGTGTTGTCCCGCACGACGCCTTCGAACACCAACACTGCCCCGTCGCCATCACCCTGCACCCGCCTAGCCAGCGCGGCGCTGTCGATTGGCGCCCGCGTGATCGCGGCGAACACGCCGTCGCGTTCGGCGCTCGCAATCCACTCAGAACCGCCGCTCACCGGCGGCATGATCGCGACCTCGTCACCATCTTCGATGGCTTCGCTGGCCGAAGCGAACCGCTGGTTGCGCGCCATTGCCACGCTGCCGGCCATGTCCCCGAGCCTGGGGTGTTGAGACGCGTAGTGCTGGAATACCGTTTCGAGGGACGCGCCGCGCTCAAACTCGGCCTCGTCCGAAGAGCAACCAACCAAGTCCTTGAGTTGGCCGAAGAAGAGCACGCTGACTTTCATGCCACTCTCCATTCTTGCAAGACCCACGCCCTTCCGCAGACACCGCTAACGAGGACCGGCGCATTGGACATCTGGAACGGACAGTGAGCGGGCGCACCTTCGATGCACGGCAGTCGTATGCAACGACCGCAATAGGCCGAGCTGCCAGGGTGGGCCAGATCACCTCAGCCGACGCATGAAGACTGGTGCGGCGGATGGTCGGCGAAGCACAGAGAGTTCCCTGCTCCGGCACTTCCGGCCGGATTCGCCCGATTGGGCATTTCGCTCCACGATGTACCAATGACCCTGAGCGCTGACTGCTAGAAGTCCTCCCCGGCCGGGTCCCAAGCCTCGAGATACTTCAATCCCGTGCCGGTGTTGTAAATCGCGAGTTCGTCCTCCGGGGCCAAGAAACCCTCGCGCAACAGATGCTGGGCGGCCGCCACGCACGCCGCGCCTTCGGGGGCGCCGAAGATGCCTTCCGCCTGCGCCAGCATCCGGCCAGCATCCAACATGTCTTGATCCGAAACCGCCACTGCGGTGCCGCCACTCTCGCGGACAGCGTTGAGCACCAAGAAGTCGCCAATCGCCTTTGGGACGCGCAGGCCGCTGGCCACGGTGGCGGCGTTCTCCCAATAGCGAGACTCGTTCGCGCCAGTGTCCCAGGCGCGGACGATGGGAGCACAGCCTGCCGCCTGCACGGAGATCATCTTGGGGCGCTTGGGACCGATCCAGCCCAAGCTCTCGAGCTCGGAAAAGGCCTTCCACATGCCAATCAGGCCCACTCCCCCGCCCGTGGGATAGAACACCGCGTCCGGCAATCGCCAGCCGAGCTGCTCGGCCAGTTCAAGCCCCATGGTCTTCTTGCCCTCGATGCGATACGGCTCCTTGAGCGTGGACACGTCGAACCAGCCCTCGCCGGGACCGCGTTCGGCGACGATCCGGCCGCAGTCGCTGATCAGGCCGTCTACAAGAGTGACGTTGGCTCCCATCGACTGGCACTCGACCACGTTGGCGCGCGGGACGTCGCGCGGCATGAACAGGTTCGCTTCCAGTCCGGCCCGGGCGGCATAGGCCGCCAGGGCGCTGGCCGCATTGCCGGCCGAAGGCGCGCCGAACTTCTTCACTCCCAGTTCGTTGGCCATCGACACGGCGGCCGCCATGCCGCGGGCCTTGAAGGTTCCGGTCGGATTCGCGCTCTCGTCCTTGATCAACGCACGCCGGCAGCCCAGCCGCCGAGCCAAGCGCGGCGTGTCCAGCAGCGGCGTCATGCCCTCGCCGAGGGTCACCAGATGTGCCATGTCGCGGAGCGGCAGCAGCGGCGCGTAGCGCCACAGCGAGCTCGGCCCGAGCGCAATGCGGTCGCGCTCCAGTTCGCGCTTGGCCCGCTCCAAGTCGTAGCGCACCAGCAGAGGAGCTCCGCTGGGGGAAAGGTTGGCGAGCTTCCCCGCGGGTAATCGCTCGCCGGTCCTGCTGCACTCTAGATGGGATACGTACGTCCTATGATGCAAGTACGCAAGTATGCAACAGCGTCTCGCATGGCGTCTACTGACCTCGCTGTTGATCGCGGCGGCAGTCTGCGCGGCAGATACCGTCGTGTTGCGCAGCGGCTATCGCTTGCCGGTGCAAGGCTACGAGGCAAGCGACGGCAAGATCCGTTTGCTCATGCCAAATGGCGGCTGGATCGCGGTTCTGGAGGCGGACGTGGATCGAATCGAGCCCGACACTCCGGAGCGCCGCGCGAAACCGTCCGTCACACGCGCTGAACCCGCATCGGATGCGAGTGATGCACTGGAGAGCGCCATCGCGCGGTTCTCGGCCGAGGCCGGGCTGCCCCCGGCCCTAGTCCGGGCCGTCGTCTGGGCGGAGTCGGACTTCCGGCAAGGAGCCGTCTCCCCCAAGGGCGCGATCGGGCTCATGCAGCTGATGCCCGAGACGGCCGCCGAACTGGGCGTCAACCCGCGGGACTCGGAACAGAACCTGCAAGGCGGCACTGCCTACTTGCGCCAAATGCTAGACCGCTTCGAGGGCGATCCAGAGCAACTCCTGAAGGCGCTGGCCGCATACAATGCCGGCCCGGGACAGGTCGCCCGTCACGGCGGGATCCCCCCGTTTCCGGAAACGGCCGCCTACGTCCGGCGCGTTGTGCGCCGCTATCTGGCCGACGGCAAGAATCCGCCTGACCGGACAGCTGAGCAAGCCCTGCCCGCGGACGGAGATCCCGGGGCGCCGCCAGAGGACTGACGCGCCGGCCCGGGGGCTTGCAGTCCGTCCGAGCCTCGCCTGCGCGCCGACATATACTCAATGCTTGGTCTCAGAACTGCCCGCGATGAAGCCACAAACGACTCTTGTCCATGCCGGCGAAAGGCGACCTCTCGGCAATTACATTCCGGTCTCGACCCCAATCTTCGCCTCTTCGAGTTTTTTCTACCCAACCACAGAGGAATTGGCGGACGTCTTTGCGGAGCGCTTGCCGGGCGAGACCTATGCCCGCATGGGCAACCCGACTAGCAGCGCCTTGGAAGAGCAGGTCGCGGCCGTCGAGGACGGGCACGCGGCCATCGCGACGGCATCCGGCATGGCGGCAGTGCATCTAGCCATTCTGGCCGGACTGCTGGATCGCCGCCAGGCCATCGTCGCAGCCGACGTGCTCTATGGCGGCACGCTCGAACTGCTGCGAACCGTGCTGCCGTCCGAGGGTGTCGAAGTCCGCTTCTGTGACTTTTGCGACCTGGAGGCGGTCGAAGCGGCTGTGCGAGAAGTGCGCCCGGCGCTGCTGCTGACCGAGACGATCTCTAATCCAGCCCTACGGGTCGCGCGGCTGGACCGCCTCAGGGAAATCGCCAGCGAGTATGGCGCCCTCTTTTTGGTGGACAACACCTTCACGCCGCTGCTGATCAAGCCGTTTGACCATGGAGCGGACATGGTTATCCACAGTGCAACGAAGTACTTGGGGGGCCACGGGGACGTTCTGGCCGGGGCTGTCGTTGTCCCGGAAGAGCATGCAGAGGCCTTGCGACAGACCCACCGCTGCCTTGGTGGAAACTTGGGGCCGTTCGAAGCCTACCTGGTCATGCGCGGGATCAAGACGCTGCCCTTGCGCATGCGGCACCACTGCGCCAACGCCCGGATGGTTTTTGAAGGGCTGCGGGGACATCCCAAGATCGAGCGGCTCATCTTCCCGGGCGACCCGCAACACCCTGATGCCGCGGCGGTGCACGAGCTGATGCCCCCGGGCGAGGCAGGCGGCGCGGTCGGCATCGATGTCAAGGGAGGCAGCGCTGGTGCCTGCGCGTTCTTGGACTCGCTGCGGCTAGCCGCCACCTCGGCCAGCATCGGCGACCTAACGACACTGGGGCTCCACCCGTCAAGCGCAACGCACCGCATGCTCACGCCGGAAGCGCGGATGGCCTTGGGCATCACCGATGGCCTGGTGCGCCTTTCCGTGGGCGCCGAGCATATCGACGACATCATGGCCGACCTCCTCCAAGCACTGGAGCAAGCATGAAGCAGCAGACTCTCGCCATTCACGCCTGCGCAAGGAGCGCGGGCGGAAACGAGCGCTTCGTGGCCTCGGCACCCCCGCTTGAAACCGCCGCCAGCTTCCACTACAGGAGCGCCGCCGACCTGACGGCGGTCGCGAACGGCGAAATCGACGGGTTCGTCTACCAGCGCTACGGCAATCCGTCCGCGGACGCCCTCCAGCGCCAGATCGCCGCCCTCGATAGCGCCGCCAGCGCCCTGGCGTGCAGTTCTGGCATGGCCGCGATGCACATCGGACTGCTCACGGCCCTGCGCGACCGGCCGAAGACGATTCTGGCGGCTAATGTGCTGTTCGGCCAAACCTTCCAACTCTTGCAGCTGATGGAGCAGCAGGGTTTCGTAGCGCGCTTCGCCGACCCGTGCGACCTGGCCCAGTTCGAGGCCGCGCTGGACCAAACCGAGACCGGCTGCATCCTGATCGAAACCATTTCCAACCCACTCCTGCGCGTGCCTCAGATCGACTCGATTGCCAAGATCGCTGCCCAGCGCGGAGTGCCGGTAGTCGTGGATGCGACGTTTGCCCCGCCCGTGATGAGCCGTCCCCTCGAGTCCGGCGCAACCACGGTCGTCCACAGCGTGACCAAGTACCTGGCCGGCCACGCCGACGTGCTAGGCGGCATCGTGACTTGCGGCGAAGCGGACGCCGAGTACATGCAGGAGCTCGGCCGCCACTTCGGGGCGAACCTCGGACCGTTTCAGTGTTTCTTGGCCGCTCGCGGGGTCAAGACGCTACCAATGCGCATGGAGGAGCACTGCCGCAATGCCTTGCTCGTCGCTCAGGCGCTGGAACGGCACCCGCGCGTGCGCAGTGTCCACTATCCCGGACTTGCCAGCCACCCCGATCGGGCCGTGGCGGAGCGCCAGTTTGATCGGGACACGCAGGACGCAACGATGTACGGCGGCATCGTCAGCTTCGAAGTGCTCGATGCAGATCAAGCGAAGACGTTCCGCTTCATGAACGCCTTGAGGCTCGTGGTCCGCACGCTGAGCTTGGGAGACGTGCACTCACTGATCACGCACCCAGCCACGACGACCCATCGAAACGTCGGAGAGAAACGCCGCCAGAGGCTGGGCATTACCGACAACATGGTGCGGTTCTCGGTCGGGATCGAGGATCCCGACGACATAGTGGCCGACGTGGCGCAGGCGCTGGAATCCGTCGACTAGGCGCGACGAGGCCCTTGCGCGCATGCGCAAGAGCCCGTCAGGGCAGCTTGCAAGTGTAGCTGGACTCTTGATTCGGATCGCCGCCAGCGTACTCGGCACGCTCCGGGTAGACGCACAGCGGACGGGCCTTAGCGATCGTGCCGTCTGTGACCTTAACTGCAGTCAGGACGTCCGGAGCGTCGCCATCTTCAACCCAGTTCTCCAGCGCGTCCAACCAGTCGACGCGATCGGGTCCGGGACCTCCCGCACAGTGAAAGACCCCGGGCATGAGGTAGAAGCGGAAATAGTCGCGGACGTTCGGGTCCAGGGCCTCGGCCGCCTCGAAATACTCAATCGAGCCAAGCGCCGTCAGAGCTGCATCTGACCAGCCGTGCCAGAGCAACAGCTTGCCGCCGGCCTGCCTGAAGCCGGTCAGGTCGGGATTGGTGGCGTCCAAGAACCCCTCGAGATGTGCTGCGTCCGTGCCATAGGCGTCGAAATCGTATGTGGAGTAGTCGAACTCGGGATCTTGGAATATCAGGTATTTGAAGCCCTGCGTCGAGAATCCAAACTGCGAGCTCGGTTCTCCAAAGGCGGTCATCAAGCGACGGCTAGGTCCGGTAATCCAGCCCTGCCAAGCTGCGGGCGCGGACTCGCCGCCGAACGGAAAGCCCGGATAGATCTGTCCGTCGGCGTTGCGCGGCCCGCCATAAACCGCCGCAATGGCCTCGCGCTGGCGAATGGTGAGGCAGTTGTCCGACGGCGCCCCGCCGGCGCAAACCGGCAGGTCGCTCAGCTTGAATTCACAATCTCGCGGATCGTTGAGGAATCCGTCCTCCACGCCATCGCTAGCATCGCACCGCCGGAGGATCTCAGACTCTAGCAGCCGTCGGTTCTGCGGCGTGATGACAGGTTCGGTCAGGGCGTTGGGATCGGGAAAGATACGCTGCATGTTGTAGGCGAAGGCCGCGAGCACGCCGCTGAAATCGTGAGCCGGCGCCCCGGCAACGATCCCGTCGAAATCGTGGGGGAAGCGTTGGGCGGACATCATGGCCTGCCGACCGCCGTTCGAGCAACCCATGAAGTACGCGCGCTCGGCCGGCTCCCCGTAGTAGGATCGGACAATCGCCTTGGCCGCTTCGGTCGTTCGATGCACGGCGAGGTAGCCGTAGTTAACCCGACGTTCCGGCTGTCCGTAGGCCCACTCCGCCCGGATGCCATCGCCCTGATGGCCGGTATCGGTCGCCGCTGTCGCGTACCCGCGATTCACCGAGAAGCGCCCCTGGTAGCCGAGACTGCCGACAAAGCCGCCACCCCCTCCCATGAGGAATTTGCCGTTCCAATCGTCCGGCAACAAGACCTCGAAGCGGATTTCGCTGCCGATCACGCCGCTGACGTTGCAGTGCGGCACCGTAGCGCGCGGCGAGCGCGAGGACACTCCCTCGGGCAGGTCCTCGGGTTGAGCCTCCTCACCCTGCGAGGCTACAGCCTCCTGAATGCGGATGTCGGGGAGCTTCAGTTCCGTCAAGGCAGCGCAATCCAGCGCCTTGACGGTTCCGGCGGATACAGCGACCAAGACCAGCAAGGCCGCAAGCCCGTTTGTGCGATTCAAGACATTGACTCCTTTACATCGGCACACGCGACGACGCATGGCGCCATTGAGCGTATCAGACGCCGGGATCCGGAACGGGCGCAATTGGGCCGGTGGGGGTATGCACTTGAGTCAGGTAGCCACTATATATTGTGGTTGCCAGAGTCGTGATTCTCGGCTCTTCGACTGTCCCCAGCGCACTCCGAACGAAGCCCTACGAGTCCGGTTTCTCCGGCTTGCTTCCCATGATCGAAC
>JAJDTX010000131.1 GCA_022826925.1 Bryobacterales bacterium | reverse complement strand
GACCGCGCCAAGGCTCCTGGGTGTGCTGTCGCATGCTCGCACGCCCCGCCGACTCGGCTTCCGGACGCCATCTCCCGAGCTCCGCGCACTCCAAGACATGCCTCAACCCCCGTTCGCATCAAACATTGAATTTGCCTGGATCCGCAGGGACCAAGTCCAGAGTGAAATGGCAACGGTGGTAGGATTCCGGCATAGAAGGCGTCCGGGTGGCAAGCGCCGCGAAGTTGGAAGACTGCCCCACTGGACTCGAGCAGGTCTTGGAAGAATGGCTACTACCGAGGCGATCGGAGCGCTATCCATTCCCGAGGTCCTCCTAACCGCTAGCCAGAGATAAGGAGTCTGTGATGATGCCCTTCGTGCCGACCCTAATCCATCCTATGACGTTACCGCAAGCTTCCTTATGACCTCGTCGAGAGAAGTCGTCAGCCGGTCCGTGGATCTTGTAGGCATCAGGCGGCCACCGTGGACAATCGAATTGCGGGCTTTCAGCCCTTCTTCAAGAACCAATACATCTTCTCCATCAATCTTTCCATTGTGATAGAGAAACGAGATAACAGAACGAAGCGAATGTATGGCACGGTCGTCGCCCTGCTCTGCTAGCACCTCTCGGCTAACGCGTTCGAATTTCGACCATGCGGCCAAGAACTCATTTAATTTCTCATATTCCGTTAGACGCGCTAAGTGTTCAACTTCTCTTTCCCTATAGAAAGTGACGACGATCCTAGACATCAATGCTAGTAGCACTCCAACTCCGGCTGTCATCAGAGCCCACAGCTGTTCCTCGGAAAGATCGATAGGCAGCAGCGTCAGCAAGAAATAGCCGCCAGCGACACTAGACAGCAAGAGTCCGAACCATGAATAGATCCTCAAGATAAGGTCAAAGCGACGGCGAGAGCGTCGTCGTTCCACTAGCTCTTCGAGCGTATCCGAATAGTCTTGCCGGTCCATTCCGAGCTACTCCTTGAGCGTCGCGACAGTAACAGCTAGTATTGCAACTGCTACAAGCAGAATGAAAAACAGAAGATAGCCGCCACTATTCTGCAATTCACTCTTGTTATACGAGACGCCGACGGCCAAAGATGACACTGCGGCCAGTATGCGCAGGACCTTAGATCCCCAGCCTTTCCTCGGCATGCCCAGCCCCCGGCGCAGGAGGACCCTTGCGTCATCTACCATGCCTCGCGTGATCTCTGGCGGTCCACTCGTAGAATTGCGACCCGCTTCGATCCGATTGGACTCTTCGACCAGATTTGTGGCGTATTCAGCCGTTGCTTCCTTCAGAAGCTCTCGGGCCTGTTCGCTAAAGCCAGTTAGGTCATCATCAGGAATCCGAATCTCTACCGACATGAAGATGGGTCCGTTTGTTTAGAAACACTCGGTCAACTCGGACCGCAAACCTCTTCCCCACCAACTATACTCAGACTTCGTTACATGGGGCGAGCTAGCGTGATGTTGGTTTGCGCTGTAACTGCTCTACGGGTTAGGGCTTAGGGGTTCTTCCGCTCAGATTGGCGGGCTTGACAAGCCCTTGTATCTTGCGATATAATTTGTCTAGTGTCCGTCGCCGAAGCCACTCCTCAGGACTCCCCCCTAGCACCCGCCCTCGCCCTGCTGCCGGGCCAGTCCTTGCCGCTGGGCAACTCCTTGAGCCTGTTCCGCGATGACCGCGACTTCGTCTACTTCGTGTTCACCCTGCCGTTCGCCTCGCATGCCGCCGACGACAAGCTCGGGCGCAATCTGTGTCTGGCTCGCTGCGCCCTGTTTGGCCTGGCCACACACACCGTGCTAGCTCAGGCCTTCGCGCTCAACCCGCGCACGGTGGCGCGTGCCAAAGCACGCCTGCGGAAGCGTGGCGAAGGCAACTTCGTGCCGCCGCGCAAAGCCCGCCGGCGGCACGGCATCGAGGATCCCGGAGTGCTGGCCAAAGCCGCCGAACTGTTACAGGCCGGGCACAGCCTGTACCGCGTGGCCAAGCAACTGCAGGTGAGCTCCTCAACACTGTGGAGCTACACCCGGGCAGGCGTTCTGCCCGCCAGCCAGTGCCCGCCGCGGCGCTCGGCAGAGGCCGCCGCAGAGGCCTCGCCGAGCCCGGCTGGGGGACTTTGCGAAGCGGTCCCGGAGAGCGCGCCAGCCGCGCAGCCGGAAGCAGTGCCGGAGCCGGAACCAGCAGACGCGTGTGAGGCCCGTGGGGAGGTCGTGCTGGCCGGCAAGGAAGAGCGCAACCGGCGCGACGCCCAGGCCGTGCTGGGGCGGGCCGCCCACGACAGCGAGGGGCGGGTGGCGGCCAGCCTGGGAGTGCTCGACGGTCGCGTCCCGGAGTTCGCTGCGGCCGAGGCCGTCAGCGGGGCCGGCGTGCTGACTGCCCTGCCGGCCCTGTTAAGCCAAGGCCTGTTGCGCCACGTCGGCTTGCTGGCGCTGCCGAAGGGCTTCTACTCGCTGCCCTCGCTGCTGCTGCTGTGGGCCTTGCTGCTGCTGGGCCGGGTGCGCAACGCCGAAGGGCTGCGCTACCGGCAGCCCGGCGAGTGGGGCGCGCTGCTGGGCTTGGACCGCTGCCCCTGCCCGCGCACGTTGCGCCGCCGCACGCGCCAGTTGGCGGAGTGCGCGGGGCTGGGGGACTGGATCGGGGCGCTGGCGCGCGATTGGAGCGCGGCCGACCCCGAGGCCATGGCCACGCTGTTCGTCGATGGCCACGTGCAGGTCTACAGCGGTCAGGGACGGCTGCCGAAACATTTCGTGACGCGCCAGCGGCTGGCCTTGCCGGCCGCGGTCAGCTACTGGGTGCAGGCCTTGGGCGGGGCACCGCTGCTGTGCCTGCACCGCCAGGTAGACGATGGCATGCTGCGCGAGATCTGGAGTGGCATCGTGCCGCAATTGCGCCAGTTGGGGCTACTGCCAGAGCGGGCCGAAGCGGACAGCGAGCCCCGCCTGACCTTGGTGTTCGACCGCGAAGGCTGGAGCCCGCAGTTGTTCCGGGAGTTGCGCAAGGTGGGCATCGCGGTGGTCACTTGGCGCAAGGGGGCGCAGCCCCAGCGCTGGCCGCAGAGCGAGTTCGGGGCGGCCGCGATCCCGCTGCGCACGCCGCTGGGCGAGGCCGTGGCAGAGGGCCGGCTGGCCGAGCGGGCGGTCGAGTTGGGGGCAGGCTGCCAAGCGCGCGAGATCCGCTTCTGGATCGACCGCCGCCTGCGCGGCACGGGCAAGGGCGGCCAAGCGCGCCAGCCGCGCCAGTTGGCCGGCGCGCCCCGCGACACGCAGCGCCAGCCGGCGCTGGTGACCACCCATCCCAGCCTGGCGGCCGAGCAGGTGGCGGGCCTGTTGCGTTCACGCTGGACGCAAGAGAACTATTTCAAGTACATGCGCGCCGAGTTCGGTCTCGACAGCCTGTGCGAGCACGCGCTGGTGGCGGTGCAGGACGACACCTGGGTGGTCAACCCGGCCTGGCGTGCGATCAACAAGGCGCTCAAGCAGGCTCGTGACAAAGTCGGGCACCTGCGCCGCAAGCGGGCCTCGGAGCCCAGCGCCAAGACCGACCGAGCACGCCAGCTGGATGAGCAGATCGAGGCTTGCGACGAGCTGGTGCAAGGCTTTGAGCTGGCGCGCCAAGCGACCGACGAGCACATGCTGGCGGGCGAATTGTCGGAGCCGGAGAAGCTGCAAGCCCTGCCGGCGCCAATGCGCCAGCTGATGCAGACGCTGCGCATGCTGGCCTACCGCGCCGAGACTTGCATGGCGGCGGCGCTGGCCCCGGAGCTGGACAATCCCGAGACCGCTCGCAGCCTGCTCAAGGCGCTCTTCCAGAGCGACGCCAGCTTGCTGCCGGACCCGGCGGCCGGCACGCTGACAGTGCGCCTGCTACACCAAGCCAGTCGCGCCCAAGACGCGGCGCTGGCCCCGTTGCTGGCCGAGTTGAACCAAACGCGCACCGTGTTTCCCGGAACCCAGTTGCGCTTGGTCTACGAATTCCCGTCTAGCGATGACAGCCAGCGGCTGGCCTCGCAGCCCCTCCCATCCGCAGCCTCAGCCCAAACTCGTGACAACTCTAATCGAACGATGTAACGAAGTCTGGGCCTACTTCGGGCGGTGGGTGCCGCTCACCGAGTTGCGCGAAAAATGCGAGGTGAGCCGAGACGGGAGCAGTGCCGCGAGCATTGTGCGTGCTGCGAGACACTATGGTCTGGACTGCCGTGGACTCAGCATACGCGTCAGTCAACTAAGAAAGCTGGAGTTGCCTCTGATTTTGTTCTGGCAGTTCAGCCATTTCGTTGTTCTCGAAGGCTTCGATGGCAGCAGTTTCTATCTCAATGATCCGTCGACAGGGAGACGCAAGCTATCCGTCGAAGAATTTAACCAAGGATACAGTGGAATCGCATTGCGGTTCAAGCTCAATTCAGACTTCATCCCTGGCGGACAGCAACCCGGATTGTTCGGAAAAGTGGGAGTATTGCTTAGCGGGTCATGGAGCGTTCTCACTGGGATAATCGTCTGCGGTTTCATGTTGACTCTGCTGGCACTTGTTGTTCCTAGCTCCCTGAAAATTTTTGTAGATGACGTGCTGGAAAACCATGGATCTTGGGACAGATTGGTGGCAGCCTTGCTTGGTGGCGGCGTCCTAGTCTACATCTTGTCATTGCTCAAGCAACGATTTCTGAAGCGGCTGTCGGTCCGGATCTCGGTGATCGGTCGCAGCCAGGGATTATCGCGGCTGCTGCGATTTCCGGTGGAGTTTTTTCAACACAGGCTGGTGGGCGATCTGACCGATCGCGTTTCCTCGATGGACAGGATCGCGAAGAATCTGACGGACGAGTCTATCGTGCTCGTTATCGATATAGCGATGAGTGCGGTGTTGCTCGTAGCGATGTTGGCCTACGATGTGCTGCTCGCCCTGATTGTCGTGCTTCTGGCCGTGCTGCACGGGATGCTGGCCCACTTTCTCAACGCGGCCCGGGGTGTTCGAAGCCAAGCTATGAGGCGCGAGCAGGGATTGCTGATTGGCGTCGGCATGCAGATGCTCAGTCATGCGGACAACCTGCGCATGACAGGGGCCGATGACCGATTTTTCTCGCGCTGGAGTGGTCAGCAGGCACGCGAGCTGCAGGCGCGCCAGCTCTATTCCGAACTGGGCTCTGTCAACACCGCCCTTCCGGGCTTGGTCGCCGCATTTCGTAGCGCGGCGGTTTTGAGCGTCGGAGGGTGGCTGGTCATGACTGGAGAAATGACCCTAGGGACGCTGGCTGGGTTCTATATCTTGGCTGAGATGTTCTTGGCTCCTGTCGGGCGCTTCCTGGAGTTCGCCGACAAGCGCCAGGCGCTTGCGACCGATTTGCAACGGCTCGATGACATCTCCAAGACCGCCGAAGACCCCGTTTTCGGCCGCCGCAGTCCGGAATCGGAGTCAATTGCGACGTTCAAAGGCCGACTCCAACTTGCGGGCCAGCTCGAGCTGCGAGACGTCACCTTTGGCTTCAACAAGAGCCGGCCAGCTTTGCTAAAGGACTTTAACCTCGTGATCAAGCCAGGGCAGCGAGTTGCCGTGGTCGGTCCCAGCGGATCCGGCAAGTCGACCTTGGCGCGTCTGGCTGCGGGTGTCTATCAGCCTTGGTCGGGAGAAATCCTGTTTGATGGCCATCTGCGTGACGAGATTCCCGAGGGAGTGCTGCGACAGTCCATTTCCATGGTGGATCAGGAAAGCGTGCTTTTTTCTGCGTCCCTGCGCGACAACATCACCTTGTGGAATCCAGCCGTTCCGGACGAAGCCATCTTCGCCGCAACGCGAGATGCGTGCATCCATGACGAAATCCTGATCAGGCCGCACGGATATTCGACCCTCGTCGAGGAGGGCGGCGTGAATTTCAGCGGCGGCCAGCGGCAACGACTCGAAATCGCCCGCGCTCTGGTGGGCAATCCTACAGTGCTGATTCTGGACGAGGCGACCAGCTCCCTGGATGCCGCGACGGAGGAAAACGTCGATGACGCCCTGCGGCGCCGAGGTGTCACCTGCCTGATCGTGGCGCACCGGCTGAGCACCGTGCGGGACTGTGACGAGATAATCGTGCTGGACAAAGGCGTCGAAGTGCAGCGAGGCACGCACGAAGAGTTGATTGCGGACCGAGACGGCACGTACTACAAGCTGGTCAGGGCGGGCTGATGCAGGAAACAAGTCCGGGTCACACATCGCTTGCCGAACTCGCGGCCCGCTCCGGTACGTCCGTGCCCTGCGCCGGCAACCTGCCGCTGAGACTCGACGACCCGGATAGTGTCTGGTTCATCGAACGGGGTGCCGTTAATCTGTTCCTGATCGAATTCAAGGACGGGGTGGAGCAGGCCGCCCCGCAGCATCTGCTGCGCCGCGAATCGGGCTGGCTACTGCCGGGCGTCGCACCCGACGAGCGAGGCAATGACGAAGACACCACCCTCAGCCTGATCGCCAAGGGATCGCCAGGTACCCTCCTAAAGCGCCTGCCGACATCCTCGCTGACCGACGTTGCTCCAGCAGAGCTTGCGGAACAGACCGATACTTGGCTGGCCGCTGTCTCCGACGCACTTGCGCGTTTCGTGAGCCGACCTCCGCGGCCGACCGCGCTGGCCGAGCCCGGCCTGACGCAGACATTGCCACCTTGCACGCTATCCGTGCGACGTGGCGTCGTATGGGTGTCCGAGCCGCCGCTCGGCACAAGCCTATTCATGGGCATTGCCGACCAAGCAGAACATGCCGGGGCCAGCGGCCCACGCGAGGCTCTGATACCGCTGACGCGGACAAGCTGGTTGACATTGTTCGACGAAGTGACAATCTCCGGCAAATCAAGTGAAACACTGGCGCAGCAAGGCACCCTGCTGCCGGCGCTCGCCTCCTTTCACTCGGTTGCATTCGACTTGGAACGCCTTAACCGCCGGCTGGCGGTGGTCGATGACGCGAATCTCGAACGCGCGCGGACAACTAGCCGCCGCATGGCTGAAAGGGCTGCGCGGCAGAGGCTGTTCAACATTTATGACCTGCCGATCGACCGGGATGCCAACGCCGAGAACACGGCTCTGGCGGATGCCCTGCAGGTCATCGGTCGCCATGAAGGAATCGATTTCAAGATTCCAGTGCGCTCGGGCCCTTCCGATTCCCCAGTTGGCCTCGCTGACGTTCTCGATGCGTCCGGAGTACGCGCCCGGCGCGTGCGATTCACATCCGAGCGCAAATGGTGGCGCGGCGACAGCAATGCGATGCTGGCATTCCGCGCCGAGGACGGCCAGCCCGTAGCCCTACTTCCGGGAATGTTCGGAAGCTACCGGGAAATCGACCCGGTCAGCAAGCGCCGTGTCAGGATCACGGCCGGACGCGCCGACGCGCTGGGCGAGAAGGCTTGGGTGTTCTATCGCCCGTTGCCGTCGGGGACCGTCAAGCCGGCAGACCTTCTGAGGATCGCCCTGCGTGGATCGGCTGCGGAACTGGCGCGGCTGGTGATTGCCGGGCTTCCGGGCGGCCTGATCAAGCTGCTGCCGGCACTCGCCCTTGGATTCGTTGCGAATCAAGTGATGGCGGGCGGAAGCGCTGGAGCGCTATTTGCCATGGCCGTGGCATTGGTGGGGTTCGGCCTGCTCGGCGCACTGCTGCACCTGTTTCAAAGCACGGCGATGATGCGGCTGGAAGGGCGCTCGGCGTCTCGGGTCGAAGCTGCCTTCTGGGACCGCCTCATGCGCCTTCCGCCAAGCATTCTTCACCGCCATCCAGCCGGAGATCTGGCCATGTCGGGAATGACGTTCCAGAATCTTCGCGATGGCTTGCACGGAGTCGTCGCCGATAGCCTGCTGTCGACCATCTTTCTGCTTCCGGCTCTTGGCCTCATCTTCTTCTACGATGCCACCCTCGGAACCCTCGCCCTCCTCTTCAGCCTGGCTGCTCTGGTGATCAGCGTCGTCCTTGGGCTGCGCCAGATTCCACCGTACGGGCGGATGATCAGCGCTGCGCGTCGTGTGGCAGGCCGGCTCTTCCAGATCGTGGGCGGTATCGGCAAGCTGCGCGTGGAAAACGCGGAAGGGTCGGCTTTCGCTATCTGGGCACGGGATTATCGCGAGCAGAAACGAGCGGAACTCGAAATTGGCGCGCTGGAGGGACACTCGCGGGCATTCGGCGCCGCGCTCCCCTTTATTGCTGGTGGGGTATTGCTTTTCGCAACGGTCGAGATGGGCGTGGGGAACGTCCCGGTCGGAGATTTTCTCGTCGTTTACACCGTCTTCATCGCTTTCCAGTCCGCCATCGCGCGGCTCGGCGAGTCCTTCGGCACCGTTGCCGCCATGCTGCCGGCCTTCGACCAGATGCGTCCGCTGTTCGGTGCGGTTCCTGAGAGCGATGTCGAAGGACAGCCCGTTGAGTATCTGGGCGGCGAACTTCTGTTCGACCGTGTTTCCTTCCGCTACGATCCGGATGGCCCGCTGATTCTCGACGATGTCACGATTCGCGCCCGCCCCGGCGAGTTCGTCGCGATTGCCGGCGAGTCTGGCGCTGGCAAGAGCACCCTGTTCCGGCTTGCGCTTGGAATCGACCGGCCGACCGCCGGCGCGGTGTATTACGATGGCCGCGACTTGAGACATCTGAACCTGAAACAGGTGCGCCGGAAGATTGGCGCCGTACCCCAATCGGTTGGACTGCATCCTTTGGATCTCTGGGACAATCTGGTCGGTCACCGCCATGAAGTGGCGAACGAGGAAGTGTGGAAGGCGGTCCGGATCGCCGAGGTTGAAAGCGAAATCAAGAGCATGCCGATGGGCATGATGACTATGGTCGGCACCAGCGGGGCTGTTCTGTCAGGCGGCGAGAGTCAGCGCGTCACCATCGCCCGCTCGGTGATCGGCAGCCCGCGAATCATGCTGTTCGACGAGGCAACCAATTGGCTCGATAACGAAAGCCAGGCCAAAGTGATGCGGAACCTCACCGCTCTGACCTCCACCCGGATCGTCATCGCGCACCGCCTGTCCACTCTGGAACAGGCTGATCACATCTATGTGTTGCAGGCCGGAAGAGTGGTGCAAAGCGGCTCGTTCAGCGAGCTGATGGAGGTCGACGGGGTGTTCAAGGAACTGGTCAAGAGGCAGATCGCCTGATCCGAATGGGCGAACCGCCTGGGAGCTGTCGTTCCATTGGTGGGCGAGGATTGGATGGCCGGCTATAGGATTTCATCCCGCCCTGCCCAAGATCGGAGTCGTGACAGCGTCTCCCGCGCCTGCGCCCGGGGCGGCCTTGGAGTAGTTTGGGGCTGTGATGATCCGAGTGCTCGAATCAGCTTGGCTGTCGAGGATTCGCTCTCGACAAAGGCCCGGGAGCGAGGAAGACATCAATGAAGGAACCTATCGGCGCAGAAGATTTTCTGGTATCAAGAGCTGGCGAGGACGATGACTTTCGCGAACTTCTTCTCGAGAAACCTAGCGAAGCATTCGAGAAGGAATTCGGCGTGACGCTGCCCGAAGGCCACGAGATTCACGTACACGAAGAGACCTATTCCTCGACGCACGTGGTGCTACCGCCACGTAGGAAACTCAGTGACGCCGAACGGAGCGCGGCGAAAGCCGGAGCAGCATCGCTCGACTTTCTTCGCAAGACACTCTACGACCCCGCGCCGCCGGCCCGGCCCGCCCGGGAACCGACGGGAGCCCGAAGCACCGATGCCTCCGCCGGGGCGGTTGCGAGAGCGGGTAGAGACAGCATCCGGCGCGGTCTCGCTTTCTTAGAATCCACGATCGACAAGAACGGGGCTTGGCACTGCATCCGTTTCAACACGGCTGACTCGGATATTCCACGGCATTTCGAAAGGCCTCCTTTCGTTTCAGCCCTCTGTGTGCTTGCCTTAGAGAGTTGCAACGAAGCGCGGGCTAAGGCCATGCGCACCGCTACCAAGAGGTATCTTTCCGACACCATCGAATATCCCGGATTTTGGCGCTATTACAGCCATCTTCCTCAAGATCTTGACAGTACTGCACTGTGTTCATTGGTCGTCGGGAATCATCCTTGGATTATTCTCGGAAGAAACGTGCCAAGAATCTTGGAGAATCGCGACGAAAAAGGCTGTTTCTCGACCTGGGTTTTGGAGGAAGATGAACCCAATGTTGTGTCAAGATTTCGCCTCGAATCTGACCCAGTAGTCAATGCGAATGTGATTGCCTACTTAGGCGACTGTCCTGAAACAAAGGATGCCCAACGATGGTTGGAAGCCTTGATCGCCGGAGACAGCCTTGAAGGCACGTCCAAGTGGTATCCGGATACGGTCGCGATCTACTATGCGATTGCTCGTGCCGTGGTTCGTGTACAGCCCACTCTCGATCAACTCCGCCCAATACTCGCGGACCGCATCCGTGGCCTAGGCGACAAGAGCGGAGGATTCGGCAACGTCCTTCAGGCCGCGCAGGCAGTGTCGGCGCTTTACAACGTCGGAAGCCTTGAAAGCATCGACGCGAAGCGCCACGTCGAGAGGTTCATGAATTCGCAACGTGAGGACGGTAGCTGGCCGGAACTCCTCGCGTTCGGTGACCAATTCTTGAAGTGGGGCGCGGTAGGGAGGATCGGGCACGGCTCGGAAGCCGTGACCTCGGCATTCTGTATCGAAGCTCTGGGGCGTCTTGTCGAAACCTTAAGGGACTAAAGGACTTGCACGCTATGTTGTCCGGTGGTAACATGGACATCGATGTTAGGAGTGATAGTTCATTAGGGGACATGCCATGCCGCAAGCTACAGCTATAGGTGGTGGCTTGGGATCGGACAGGGCTGCCTCCACGCAGCACATCGAACCTTCGATCCGTAACGCCCTCCCGCACTATCTACCACTAGGGATCTTTCCACTGATTCTTCTGGCCGCGATCTATGGCGGCTGGTGGTTGTTGCCGGCATTCCTCTTCATGAGTGTCGCGGGGCCCCTTGACCGGGCGCTGGGCCTCGACGGACGCAATATGGACCCGGCGAAGACGTCGGAGCACCACCTGTTCTGGCACAATCTGCCGGTTTGGGCGTGGGCGTTTCTGTGGCCGCCGACACTCGTCTTCGGCATGTGGCAGATCCTTGTTGCGAATCCGTTCGCATTCTGGGAAGACGTCCTCTTAGCAATCATTTTGACCATGGAAGCACAGGCTGTGTTTGTAGTCGGTCACGAACTGATCCATCGGCGTTTTTCTTGGGAAAGGCGGCTCGGGGAATTTCTCCTTGCTTGTGCCTCCTATCCGCAATATGCCACGGAGCATGTCTATGTCCACCACGCGAAGGTCGGTACTCCGCATGACGCGGGATCCGCTCCAAAGGGAGAAAGTTTCTGGAGATATTTCCCAAAGGAGGTTGTAAGCAATCTCACCAATTCTTGGGAGGTTGCTCGCGAACGTCTAGCGCGGCGCCACCGGTCTATGTGGCACTACAGCAATCCGTTTTGGCGCTACGGCGGGACTGTTGCGTTCTGGTACGGGCTAGTGTTCTGGATGAGCGGGATCTGGGCAGTTCTGGTCTTTGCCTTTCTCGGGCTGAGCTGCGTCTTTTCGATGAAGATCAGCAACTATTTTCAACACTACGGCTTGCGCCGGGTCCGTCTGCCGAACGGCCGTTGGGAAAAGGTGATGCCACGCCACTCTTGGAGTGCCGATTGGAAGTTCAGCAACTGGATGTTCTTCAACATGCAGCGCCATGCAGATCATCATGCGATGGCATCCCGCCACTATCCGCTCCTCCAAGTTTGCGATCCGGGTGAATCGCCGGAGTTGCCGGGAACCTACGCCGACATGATGAACATCGTGCTGCGGCCGAAGCGCTGGTTTGCAAGGATGGACCCGCTCGTAGATCAATGGCGGGAGCATTTCTATCCGGAGATCGATGACTGGAGCGCCTACGACAGCCCGGCCTCCGCAGCGCGACCTGACGCCTTTGAGGCGATCGTAGAAATCTTCGGTGCCGCCCCGCGGCTCGCCAAGTGGATCGAACGCAACTCGGAGCTGCTCGATAACTTACAGGACCGGGAATTCACCGATCTCGACCTGCCGAACGGATTCGGGCCGGATCAGGAATCCGAAACGATTGCTCGGCGCGGGTTGACCAGACTCTACTGGACGCGTGAAATGGGCGTTCACGAAATGCAGGACCTGATTGCCGAATTGCCGACGGCTGATGCGAAGGAATCGGCTGAAATTGTCCGAAACTGGTCGAACGACAAGGCTTTTCAGATTGGCATGCATGTTGTGCGCGGCAACCTGTCGCCTGCTGAGGCGAAGATTGCGCTCTCCAATCTCGCGGAGGCGTCGGCTGCGACCGTGCTTGCCGCGGTCGTCGCGGATGTTGTCGAGCGGGTTGGGCCGCAGCGCGCCGGTGGATTCGCTGCCATATTCTTGGGCGATCTCGCCAGCCGGGAAGTCTATCCCGGGGTGGCGGTCGAGATGCTGCTTGTCCATGATGGCTGGCGGTCTGGCGAACACGAGCGCCTGGGCCTGCGTTTTCGAAAGGCCGTGACCGACTTGGCGCAGGACAGCCTGTTGTTCTCGCCTGTTCGGCCCGGCTCGAATTCGCTTCTCGTGCTGCCGCTCTCCGAACTGGCGGAGAAGTGTGGGAATGTCGCCCCCGGCGGAATCCCCGTGCTCACCCGGGCACGTTGCGTGTTCGAGTCCAGCGGTTCTGAATTCGGCCTGCACTTCGACCGAGCGCGGCGCGAAGCCCTTGTCGAGTGCGCTGCGAACGAGTCTTTAGTCGCCCGGTTGCGCGAGGCACCTGAAGATCCAGCCGAGCCTGACGTGTCTAGCTACGCCCGTCTACGCGGCGGGCTGGATGATGTCGAAAGGGCCGCGCGGTTCCTGCAGTTGACAGGTTCTGGAGCAGGCCTTGACGATCCGGCTCCGACCGCCGCAGCGGTGTTCAATGCCGCCGGTGCCGAGCCGCTGGCGCAAGCCGCCGCCACTTGGCGAGACTTGCAGGGCATCACGCGCCTCATCGGAGAGGAAGGGTTTGACGTGACCGCGGCAGGCCCGAAGGCCAAGGCTCTGGTTGCCAACGCTTGCGGGCACGAGGATCTTGATGCGTTGAAGTCAGCGCTCGCCGGAACCGCATCCCGCGCCGGGGAGCAGATCGATACGCTTCTCTCGCGGGTGTGAGCGTGCCGGCTGACCCGGCGCGCAAATCCCAGATGCCAGCGCCGACCGAAATCAATCCCGGGCATGGGATTCTGGCCAGGGCGACTCCTTCTGACCAGGGTCTCGTCGAGCTTCCCGCGCTGGCCCCGCACCTGCGGTTTCGCGATATCGGCGAACAGCAAATGCTGCTGGTTTCCGAGTCGTTCAATACCTTGCTGCACGGCGAGCTGTATCGCAGCCTGCTGCCGTTGCTTGACGGCCGACACCCCCAGGAAGAGATTGTCGCGGCCCTTGGGGGCACCCATGCCACCGCCGATGTCCGTGCGGCCATTCTTTCGCTTTCGGCCAAGGGCTATGTCGTCTCAGGCGATCATGCCATGGACCGATCCCGGGCGGCCTACTGGTCGTCGCTTGGTGCATCGCCGCGCTGGGTCGAACAGCGGCTGGCGGAATCGCGCATCGAGGTCGAGGGTGACGACGGCCGGTTAATCCGGCAGCTGGAAGATAGCGGCGCCAGCGTGGGGACTGTCGATCCCAAGCTCACCGTTCTTGTCTGCGACGACTATCTCGCCGAACACCTTGCAGAGGCGAATCGGCGGCACCTAAAGACGGGAGCGCCGTGGACACTGGTGCGACCGCGCGGCATGGAGGCGCTGTTCGGCCCGATATTTCACGCGGATAGCCAAGGACCCTGCTGGGACTGCCTGGCTTACCGCCTGCGCAGCCATCAGGAAGTCCACAATTTCCTGCGCAACATGGCTGGCGAGGAGGCTGCTTTCAAACCGTTCGCGGCTCAGCCCGCAGTGCTCGAAGCGCTGTACGGGCTGATCGCGGGGGAGATCGTCAAATGGCTTGTGCTGGATGAGCTGGCGCCGATTCACCAACATGCGATCACGATGAATGTCGGCACATTCGAGAGCTCGCGGCACCGCGTAATGCGCCGGCCGCAGTGTCGGGCCTGTGGCGACGACGCGTTGTACCGGCCGGATCGACCGCCAGTTGCGCTGTGTCTGAAGGCGAGCCCCAAGACCCATCGAAACAGCGGCGGGGCACGCAGCGTGGCGCCGGAAGTCACCTTGGCCAAGTACCGCCACTTGGTGAGCCCGATCAGTGGTGTCGTGACCTGGCTGTCGCGCACGACCGCTGAGACCGATTCCTGGCTGCATGTCTATTGGGCCGGAAGCAATCTCGGCATGAGAAGTCGGACGTTGAGTTCGCTCCGGCGCAGCCTGCGCAGCAAGAGCGCGGGCAAGGGCAGTACACGAGAGCAATCCAAGGTCAGCGCCCTCTGCGAGGCGGTCGAGCGCTATTCGGGCGCTTGCTGTGGAGACGAGATCCGGGTTCGCAAGCGGTTCATCGACTTCGCCAGCGGGGAGGGGGCGATTCATCCGAACGATGCGCAGCTGTTCAGCGACGCTCAGCTTGACAACGCAACAAGCATCAACGCGAAGGGCCACCCGTACAACCTCGTCCCGCCCCGTCTCGATCCCGATGCCGAGCTCGAGTGGACACCCGTGTGGTCGCTTACGCAGCAGCGACATCGCCATCTTCCGACGTCGATGCTCTACAGCATGCCGGCCGAACAGCGTGGCCCTGCGGACCTGATCGCCGATTCCAACGGCTGCGCCGCGGGCAATACCTTGGAAGAAGCCATCACCCAAGGCTTCTATGAACTGGCCGAGCGCGATGCGTTCGCCATCTGGTGGTACAACCGGCTGCGAGTGCCCGGGGTCGATCTTTCCAGCTTCAACGACGAGTACCTCGCGTCGGCCCAGGACTATTACGCCGGCTACGAGCGGGATCTGTGGATGCTCGACGTCACTTCCGATATTGGCATCCCCGCGTTCGTCGCGCTTTCGCGCAGGCCGGCCGCCCAAACCGAGGACATCATTTACGGCGCCGGTGCGCATGTCGACCCGACTATCGCGGCCCTGCGCGCGATTTGCGAATTGAACCAGTGCCTTACCTGGCTGCCGCGTCCTGGGAAGCGCGACGGTCGGCCCATGATCGATGATCCGCTGGCGCTTTGGTGGTGGAAGACCAGTCGGCTGGCCGATTGTCCCTGGCTGGCACCGGCGGAGGACGAGCCGCTCCGCAAGGCTTCAGAATACTCGGTGATCGAATCGACCGATACGCGCGAAGATGTGGAGAATTGCCGGGCACTCGTCGAAGCCAGGGGTATGGAGTTCTTGGTGCTGGATCAGACCCGGCCGGACGTAGGAATGCCTGTGGCTCGGGTCATTGTCCCGGGCATGCGCCATTTTTGGGCAAGGTTCGCGCCCGGACGCCTGTACGACGTGCCTGTCAGCATGGGCCGTTGCAAGCACCCTCTGGCCGAGGCCGATTTGAATCCGGTGCCTGTAATCGCCTGAGGAGACTGTATGGACATTGACGAGGCAGTCGTACTCACCCAGGACCGTCTCGCGGAAGAGGGCGGCACCATGGGCGAATTGCTCGGGCACTTTCGAAACAAGGTCTCGCCCGTCCTCATTGGAGATACGGAGTGGGAGCGCATACTCGAATGCGCCAGGGCACTTCCGATCACGATGGGTGCCCTTCCATTCGGGTTTGAACTGCCGCTGCATGCACGCGCACCAGCTGCGGACTTCGGCGCGTCTCTGGCGAGCGGAACCAGAACGGCGGCTTTCTTCCGAGATCGGGCTCAGACGGACAACACGGATGAGACCGCAAGGGCGATCGTGCGACTGTTCAGCCAAATGGATGCCGAGCACTCGCCTCTCCGTGACATCGTCGGCCGCAAGCTGATGTTGGAGTATGACATCGCCTCGGAGCGGGACGGCGGATGTTCGCTGCCGGGAATGTTCCTTCGGCCCGGCGAACGACCGATCGTCGGAGCCGGCGGTCAGGTCAACGATGTAGGTGTGGTGGTTGACGCGCTCGCTTCTTGCTTGGGGTGGGAGACGAATGGCGCCCAGCGGGAGATCGTCGAACGCGTTTACCTGGCACAGCCGGGAGACACGCGCATGGATTCGTTCGGTGTGTTCCCGTCTCGTTCGCGGGCGGTCCGCTTGGCGATCATGGGCTTCAAGTCGCAGCAGGAATTGTGTTCCTATCTCAAGAGCGCGGGTTGGCCGGGTCAGATCTCGGCCGTCGAATCAGTGCTTGTACGCTTCCAGGAGCGCGTCAGCATTGTCAGGACCGGGGCGAATATCGACGTCCAGGAAGGGGGGCTCGGCCCGACGCTCGGCCTCACGGTTATCGTCAAGCAGAGATTTACGAAAGACTCACGGTACTGGCTCGATGGCCTGACGGATTGGGACCCGTTTCTGGAAGCGCTGAGCCACGAGGATCTTGTAGTTCCGGAGAAGCTAGCGGCGCTTGCCGGCTGGGTCTCGAAACCGACCACGCTCTTCGGGAAGTCCGGGCGCTATGTGCTGCTACGAGGCATTCACCACATCAAGCTGGTCATCTCGGAAAATCGGCTGCGGAAAGCGAAAGCCTACGTGTTCATGGTGCTTTCCGGAGCGGTCGCCCTCTAATGTCGGGCTCACGCGGAGGTGCTGTGCCCACTCGCCGCCGACCGTTTTCCGGGTGCATCTGTCACAGCGCCCGCGGATTGCAGCGCGCCTCGACGCGCTTTCGCGAGCTGCTTCTCGCACGTGGGTTGGTCGGGTCTCGGCGCCGGCTGGCAGTCCGTCGACGACGCCATGGCCGCGAGCTTCTGCAAGATTCTGAAGCTCGAAGAGCGCGCTGGAAGACGTTCGAGGGGGTCCGCAACGCCCGCAGGTTGCGCCCTGCGCCAGGACATTCGAGCCCCGTGCAGTGCAAGAATCAACACACTCGGCTCCATGCCACGATCGCTGCCTAAGCAGGATGGGTGGCTAATAGCCCAGACCCTGGGATATCTGGGCATAACTGGTGAGGGGGACCCCGCACATACGATTCCAGTCCGCCTTGCCGATAACCGGCTGGCTGATCAGTTCGATCATGTCGTCAAACTTGCGGAGCGCGTCGCAGCCCACCAGTTCGGGATCCGCCGCCTTGCGGAACTTTGTCCAGGCGCGGTCGCGAGCGTAACGCCAGAACTCGCTGTCGTACGTGGAGCCACAGGCATAGTGCCAACCGACGAACAGGCCATAGCAGAGGATGTTATTGATCAGAAATCGATTGACCAACGGAGAGTCGCGCTCAAGGTGCTCCACCGAACGGTTGAGGCGCAAGTGGAGAACCATCCCAATCTGTAGCTGGGCTGAAACGATCGCCGTTGCTTCCAGGGGCTCCATGAAGGCTGCCGCGTTTCCGATCCGGGCCACCGCGCCATCATAGATCTGACGGTGCACGAAGTTGGGAAACGGAATCACGGCGCGTTGTTCGTATTCTGAGACGCCGTCGGCCTCTAGGAACGCGTCAAAGTCCGATTCCACTTCGCCAAGGCTGGATACATCGCGGTTGAAGATGTACCCGTAGGAAGTGTGTGCTGTGAGCGGAATGACGAATATCCAGCCGTGCGGACGCGCCACCGCCCGGGTATAGGTGGGTTTCAGAACCGGGCCGTCCTGCTCTTCGTTGATGATCGGCGGACAGCGGCGGATAACGGACGTATTGGTCGGGATGAAAGAAATGTCGATGTGCTGGTCGGGATCGAGTTCTCGGGGAAACCCGCGGGCGTCGAAGACTAGGTCGTAGCGTTCCGGCGCTAGGCCCTCGAATTCCACTTGCGCGCCACCCTCCACCCTGGTGATATTGAGTACCCTCGCGTCGATATGCCGCGCGCGCGTGCTTTCCTGCAACAGTTCTGCCATCAAGTCGGCGGATAGGTGGTAGGCGTAGGACACCTGTTGCGGCGTGAAGTAGTGGGTGAAGTGTCGGTTGCACCGACCCCATCCCTCGAATGCAACACCGTACTTGCGAGTCCCATTCAAGCGCTGCTGGACGGCTTCATGGGGAAGGCCTGTCAGTTGTTGCAAATGCTCGACCAAGCTCGGCCAACTGCCCTCGCCCACTCCGATGACCGGGATGCGCGAGTCATAGATGTGGTGTAACTCGTGGTCGCTGTCCGGGTGAAGCCGCGCTACGCTGGCGGCCGCCAAGGAGCCTGCGGTCCCTCGCCCGACAACCGCGATCTTCCGTAGAGACTTGCTGCCCGGCAGTATCACAGCACATGACTTCGACAGGTGTCAGTCGATTACCGCTTGTTGGGCTAGTCCGATGTGCTGTGTGCACGACAAGCTGCCACAATCTTAGCATCGTCACCTGCTCTCAGGGCCTGCCCCCCTCGCGCTAGCAAGCTCGCCCGGTCTGGCCGGCAACCAATTGACTCAAAGGACGATACCGGTGTCTGGCCACGGTGTTCACCGGAGGTCAAATCTTGCGGTCCCACGCTCGGCCTGCGCGCAATTCTCAGCGCATTGACCAACGATAGGACAAGTGGCGTCTCAGTTCTGGGATCAGTGCACCATCACGACGGCGGAGGCCCGTGGGATGCCTGCCACGAGCTCGGAAACCTGGGCACCGTTGAACGCCAGCAAGCCCAAGCCTGCCGGGGATCCGAACCGTGCCCGGCGAGTGTGTTCCGAGCCGGCGCTGAAAGCGCTATAGGCTCCGGGCCGGGACAAGGAGATCGCGAGTTCCCCCTGCGGCGACGGGTCGCCATCTTGGGGAGCCGAGGCCCGGGCGTGAGTCACGCTTCGACCGTTCTTGGGCAGCGCCGCCCCGATTGACTCCCCGCTGGGGTTGTCCTCCCGGTGACGTTCGACGTCCTAAACAACCGGACATCAGTTACACATCCTCAACTGGCAGCAAATCACGACCAATTCCAGATCGGCGCACATTGTGAAAATGCTGCAATGCCCCCTCATTTCTCCCAAGAAATATCTCTGATTGAATCCCTATATCAGCGTTCAATTGAACATCCTCTCCCATTACGTAGTCCTCTTTTGCGACGGCATCCCTGAATGCTCTAAGCCTGTCCTCGTACGACATCCCATGGGTTTCGAAATGTTGTTGTACGTTGGGGTGAATGTACCAAGTATGGATCGTCCTGGATTTCGTAGGTGAGTCCTCGAGAGGGAAAATACGTACTACGTCTACGCCAAACGTGTCCACCAACATTAAGACGTTTGGGTAGAAGAAATACGTAGTTTCTGTTATCTGCCTGTAAGGCCAAATGCCCATGTTCGGCATGAACAATCGCATCAGCTTGAATTTCTGATTCGCGACGACCATGCGAAGGTTATTGTTGAAAGTGTCGATCACCTGCAAGTTTCCCAGCGCTTCTTTGGCCGCTGTTTTGGCATGGAGGATGTTTAGATGATAGATCTCACCGTATGAATCGATTGCCAATTTCCAGTTCATCCGCGCATCGATGACTTGCGTCCCGGCAATCGGATGTTCTGATATGTTCCAATGAGCCAAGTCGTCTTGGAGTCCACCTAGACACTCGTGCTCATCGATAGGATCGCCTTGAGTGGGTCGTACCCACAAAGTCCCATGAATCTCCGCAGAGGGTAATGTGATGAGCGGTAGATCCTCATTGGACAAGTTCCCGAAGTGGCCATCTTTGTAGACACTCAAAAGACTGCCATCGACTCCATATGTCCAAGCGTGAAAAGGACAAGTAAATCGCGTCTTTGAGCCGCGTCCTTCGAGGACGACTTTACTCCCTCGATGTCTACAGACGTTTGCGTACGCTCTGAAAGCGCCTTCACCGTCTCGAACCATCAATATCGGGATACCTGTTGCGTTGTCTGACCAATATGTATTGGGTCCGGGCAGGTCGGAGGAAAGCCCCATAAACAAAGGTGTGTTTCGAAAAAACACATCCTGCTCTTGCGCAAGGAGCTTTGGGCATGTGAAATCCGACATCGGTACACGCATGATGCCGCCAGCATCAGCAGTCGTACCGTTAGCGATGTGCTCGGCAAGAGTGTTCAAGACGCGAAGTCGCTCAGACTTATCCATGAAATCCAAATTCCCTGAAGTCCGAAATGGCTATCGAAGTCCGTTCCGGTCATCCGCCGATGCGCTAGCGATCATACACAATTGACCCACAGAACTGCTGCGGGCTGTCTGGCGACCATGCACAATGGACACAAGACCATTACGTTCTGTCTAGTGCGACATCACAACTGACACGGGAGTCATAAGGGAGTTCGCGTGTCTTGGCGGGCATTCCTGAAGCTGCCCGAGGCAGGCGATCAAGGAAAGGAGATCGAATGGGATCTAGTTGTGTGCCGCGATAACCCCATGCTGCTCGTTCGGCGCAACTCCTCCGACAGGATCCCGGAATCGGTTGAGCGTTCTTGTGAGCAACGTTCCGAAACAGAGGGCCAGCCGCCCCCAAGGGCCCTTGGGTATCGAGTGGAAGCTACCGTGCAGGATCCTACGTGCCGTGAACGATCCATCGAGTCACTGACCGGATGTCGTCCATGACGAGGTACAGCGCTGGGACCAAGACCAGCGTCACTGCAGTAGCGAACAGAACGCCCGCGGCTAGGGCCACCGCCATTGGAATCAAGAACTGGGCCTGCAGACTCTCCTCGAGTATCAACGGCGTCACTCCCGCCGCGGTAGTCAGGGAGGTCAGCAGGATCGCCCGGAACCTCGCCTCGCCCGCCTGTCGCACGGCGTTCTTCAGGGATGCTCTCCGGAGCGCGTTCTTGTTGATAAACGCAACCATCACCAAGGCGTCGTTGACGACCACGCCTGCCAGTGCCACCATCCCGCACATGGACAGGAAGCTCACTTCCATGCCTAGGATCGCGTGGCCCCAGATCGCACCGACCATCCCGAAGGGAATCGCGCTCAAGATGATCACGGGCTTCCAGTAGCTCTTCAATGGAATCGCTAGCATCCCGTACATCACGAACATGATCACGCCGAATCCCTTCGCCAACCCCTCAATGGACTCGGCGAAGTCCGCCTCGTCGCCTTCAAAGGAGTAAGTAACGCCAGGGTAGCGAGCCATCAGGTCCGGGAGAAACTGCTCCTCTAAGGCGTCAATGACCTGTCCTGAGGTCGTAACCGTTCCGTCGATCTCCGCCTGGACGTTGATTGACCGCTGGCGGTCGATCCTTGTGATGGACGCCGGGCCCCTTCCGTACGATCCAGTCGCCACCGTCGAGAACGGCACTTCGTCGCCCTCTGGCGTTCGGACGCGCATGCGCTCGAGATCGCCGAGAGAGCGACGCTCTACCACCGGGTAGCGGACCATCACCCGCAAGTCGTCGCGGTTTCGCTGGATTCGCTGAGCCTCTTCGCCGAAGAAGCCCTGCCGGACTTGTCTGCCGAGCCCTTGCAGGGTCAGTCCCAGTGCCTCGCCCTCCGTTGTCAGCGTGAGTTCAATCTCGGGCTTGCCAGCCCGGTAGGTGTCGGAAACATCGAACACGCCAGCGTACTCGGCCAGCCTGGCCTTGACGCTCTCGGCAACCTCGCGAACCTCTCCGAGGTCTGCGCCACTGAGCTGGAGATCAATCGCCTTTCTCCCGGCGACCAAGTCGTGCTCGATCGAGACCTCGACCGCCCCGGGGATCTGCCCGACTCGTTCCCGCCAGAGATTAGCGATTTGCTCGGCACTCACCGTGCGCTGCTCAGATGGCAGTAGTTCGAGGTCGACCTCTCCGAGATAGTCCCCCTGCGCTGCGGCAGTGCTTCCCATGGGGCCGCTCTGAATAATCCGGTAAGGGTGCTCGCCGATTGCGCTGAGCATGTGCAACACCGGATCCGACCCTTTTTCGGCGGCAAGCTGCATCCTGACTTCACTAGCGGTCCGTTCCAGCAGTGCCACCCCTGCTCGCGTCGATTGCACGGGGGCATCGCGAGGCATCGTCAGAAATGCGACGACATTGTCGGATTCAGTTACCGGGAACAGGACGAGCCGCACGACGCCGGAGCCGATCAGGCCGACGGTAAGGAGCACCGCGAAGATTGCCAGCGAGATGGTCAGGTAACGCCAATCCAACGCCACGCGCAGCAGGGGTCGATAG
Organism: Bryobacterales bacterium; assembly: GCA_022826925.1. GTDB lineage: Bacteria > Acidobacteriota > Terriglobia > Bryobacterales > UBA6623 > VXMF01. The sequence goes on along the minus strand of JAJDTX010000131.1, from coordinate 9,382 downwards.
GCATTCCGAATGACCCAGTCGAGGCCGTTCGAGAAGAGATCGAAGAATCCGTTCCACAGACGCGCAATCGCGTTCGGATTCAGCGCGGACGCGGGCTTCTTGTAGTGTGCAAGGTGGCTGGGTAGGATCAAATTGGATTCGACGAGTGAGAAGAAGAGCGTCGGCAAGATGATCAGGGGGAAGACCGCCATGAGCTTGCCCATCACCCCGGGCACGAATAGCATGGGCGCAAAGGCTGCCATCGTGGTCAGGACGCCGAACGTGACCGGCACGAGAACCTCGTAGGTCCCGCGGATGGCCGCGCTGGGCCCCTTCCCTGTCTGCACCTGCTTGGTGAGGATGTTCTCCCCGACCACGATCGCGTCATCGACCACGATGCCGAGCACGAGGATGAAAGAGAACAGGGAAATCATGTTGATGGAGACACCGAATGTTGGCATCAACGCGATGGCCCCGAGGAACGAAATCGGGATGCCGAGGGTGATCCAGAACGCAAGCCGAAGGCGCAAGAACAGGGCCAGCACAACGAAGACCAGCACCAGTCCTGTCAGCGCGTTCTTGACGAGAAGGCCTACGCGGCTCTCCAGATAGCGGGCGCTGTTGTGCCACGTGAAGATCTCGATTCCGCTCGGTGCGCTGGCCGACGCGCCCTCCACGTACTCCTGCACGGCTTCGGCGACCGCAATGGCGTTTTGGTCCCCGACCCGAAACACTTTGACCATTACCGCGGGCTTTCCGTTGAACCGCGAGGAGACTGCCAGATCCTCGAACCCGTCGATCACTGATGCGACATCGCGGAGATAGATCCGCGTCCCGTCAGGTCTAGTCAGCAGGGGGAGGTTCTCGTATTCCGTGCCGGAGTAGGCCTGTCCCTTAGTGCGAAACAGGATCTCGCCATTGTCGGTCTTCACCGAGCCGCCGGGAAGATCGACGGAAGACTGGCGCACCGCATCTGCCACGCGGTCGAACGTGAGCCCCCACCGGCGCAGCGCCTCGTCCGATACCTCGATCGAGATCTCGTAAGGCGGTGCGTTCAGCAGTGATGCCTGCGAGATTTCTGGGAGCGCCGTGAGCCCATCCCGAACCTGTTCCCCAATTCGTTTCAGTGTCGCGAGGTCGGCCTCGCCCGCGATCGCGACGTTGATGACTTGGAACCGGGACGTGACCTCTTGGACGACCGGCTTCTCGACATCCTCCGGAAACGTATCGATCGCATCGACGCTGGCCTTGACGTCCTCCAGGACCCTACGGACGTCATATCCGACGAGGAGCTCCAGAACGACCAGCCCGACGCCCTCATTGGCGGTCGACGTCATCTTCTTGATGCCGTCCATGCCCTGCAGCGATTCCTCCAGCCGCAGGCAGATCGCGTCTTCAACCTCTTCCGGACCCGCCCCGCGATACCGGACCTCGACCGTGATTGCGTCGAGGGAGAATTCCGGGAAAATCTCCTGCTTCAGATCCGTCAGTACGATGGCGCCGCTGGCCAGAATGACCAGCAGCATGAGGTTTGCAGCTACGCCATTGCGCGCAAACCAGCCGATGACGCCCTTCACGCTCCGCCCCCTCCAGCGGGGGCCTTCGAGCGGTGCGCAGGATCGTGCAACGTTCCGCTCCTAGTCGCTCCCACGCTAAGTGACCTCAATGCTTCCCGGATCTCGAGTTGATGACCCACGATCCTAGGCTCGGGGCTACCTAAGACAAGTATCGAACAACGGTACCGCCAAGATCGCATGGCACGGGTGGCAGCTGTAACTGCCGGAAGTCGGAAGCCCGAGTGCGCTCAGAAACCGCTCGCCGTCGCGTTCCCGTCTGGGCGCCGGGCAATGCGGTTGCAGAATGGAGGTTGCAAGCCAGGCTAGCGAATCGAAGCAGGCAGTCGATTGCAACTTCAGACGGCATCCCGGCCGCCGCTCGAACGGCAGCTGGTCACCGAAATTGCGACCGCATGATATCGATTCGTACCCGCCGAAGTGTTCCTGCACTATGACCGAGTGCGACAGCACTGCCCGGACCGCGGAAGGGAATAGGAGCCGCCGCATTGGGTCGGCTGATGTACCTACATTAACGCTTGGCCTCCACTAAAGAGAATCTGTCGGACGACGACAACATGACGGCGCTCTTCCGGCTCATTGAGGCCCTAACTAACCGAAGGCTGAGCCGCCTGCTCGAAGATCGCGCCGCGCGCCTGCGTGACCGTAACGCGCCTGAGAACCTCACTTCGGACAAGTCCACCGACTAGCCAGCCCCGACCCTTTCAAGCGCGTCGGCAGGGCTCATGCTCGAGTCCACCAGCCAATCGACGTCCAGCCCGATCCCTAGGGAGCCCGCGCCGCGCAAGCGCCCGAAGGTCGGTGTTACAGGAATGTCCAGTTCGGCCGTCGTCTCGGCTGCGATCAGGTCACCGAGATAGGCCGCACTAATCGCAACGAGTCGCCTGCACACCTCGCGTGCAACGCTCCCGTCCCATTCGACCGGGACGGCAAATCTGGTGGGGCTCACCTGCACCCGACCGCAACCGCAAGGCGCGGCGATGACTGGGTCGCAGTGGAGCCAATCGTTGGCAAACAAAATTTTGAAGCGAGGGTAATCGCAGCGAGACCCGCGACCGGATCTTCCTGAACTGCTCCTCGTGCCTCATCACGCGGAAGCGAGCCGCTTGGCGCGGCGCGCGATGGGAAGTGCCTATCGTCTGCGCTTGGATGCCTGAGCCCCAAACGCTTTGAGGACGACCGGACCCGCAAGCGAGTCAAGTCCGTCGCTTGTAACTGTCCAAGGCCTAGGAACCCCTCCGACTTGCCCGCTGTTGGGTTTACCAGCAGCAGCAAAGGCCGGCCGAGACAGCCTCGAGTTGCTCCTCGGTGATGTTCGGATCCGGCGGCAGTGCGAGATGCACGGTCTGCATGTCGCTCTCGTGCACCTTGATCGTCATCGACTCAGGGATCGTAACGCCCAATTCCGCACCGATGGTGGCCTTTGGATCTGCCAGAAGCTGTTGCCTGAATTCCGCATCCAACGCGGATTTCTCAACAATCTGCTGTAGCATCGCATCTCCGTCTCTCATGATTTCCCTCCTTTGTCCTTAGTGACAACAAACGCCAGTAAATGGCGAGATTAGTCTAACACCACGCTTTCGCAAGATTCAAGCTCTTGCTGCCAGCATGATCAGTCTCGAGGGGCGCTACCGTGCAGATAGCACCGAACCAGGCTGCGCTCCGAGGCGAAACGTCACGGACCGTGCGGTCTCATGTCGGCCGATGCGAGTAGAATCCGAAGGTAGGGTGGCGAGTTGAGCAGCCGGTCAATCCAAGCCGTGCATCAAGAAATCGTCGACGAGTTCGAATTCCTCGATGACTGGATGGACCGCTATCAGCACATCATCGACCTCGGGCGCAAGCTCCCGAAGTTTCCGGCGGAGTTTCAGACCGACGAGTACAAGGTCAAGGGCTGCCAAGCACAGGTCTGGCTCCGCTCGGAGCGTCGCGATGGCTTGCTGCACTTCCAAGCTGTCAGCGATGCCGCGATTGTCTGCGGCTTGGTCGCGATCTTGCTCAGAGCGTATTCCGGATTCGCGCCGAAGACGATCTTGGATGCCGGCCATGGATTCATCGACGAGATCGGCTTTACCGAGCACCTCAGCCCGACGCGGGGCAACGGGCTGCACGCCATGCTGCGTACGATCCGGCAGCATGCAGCCAAAGCAGCAGTGCCTTCTGAACCGGAATAGGGTTTCAACGAGGATTCTGGGAGGGAAGGGAACACACGAGACCGGTCGTGAACTCGAGGGTTGCAGATCACAAAGCGTGCAGGCGCGGGGTAGCGCGAGAGTCGGCGAGTTCTAGAGATGCGCGTGAAGCCCGCGATGATGCGCTGAGGCTGCGAGGTGGTGTCGGAACGTCCGGCGGCGAGCAGACAGTGAGGATCGGAGATTCCTAGTCGGGCGTCAAACGGTAGCCGGCTGTTTGGCAGGGTGTCCAAGTGCGATGAGTATCGGCTGCCCGCACTTGATTTGATGACCCAGGGAAGAACCAATGCCAATGCGATCCGATATGGTCTGCGGAGTTGTAGCAGGCTACCCCTTCACTTCGTTGTCAGATGCGAGACTGCTAGACGGCGTTAGGCTAGGTGGAATTCGTCATCTGCTGAACACGGAGGCTCGACCGACCAAGAATAATGTTAATGCCGGCCAACAGCAGTTCCAGTTTGGCCTGGGGGAGCTTGCCGGCTCGATCCACGAGAACACTCCTGCCGATAGCAACGATCTGAGACACATTCGCAACCGAGTCGTGCGGAAGGCCCGTGACGCGTGACATGAGGCGAACATTGCCCGGCGCGTCTGTCCAGCGAAGATCCCTTGTCATTGGGACGCAAACAACTGTTCCGATCCGGCTTCGATTGAGCTCGTCACACTGAACGACAACGACCGGTCTGCGATACCCTGGGCCGGCACCTCTGGGCGCTGCCAAATCAGCCCACCAGACCTCCCCCTGAATAATTACCACTCGGATCGCTCCAGAGCTCTGCGGCCCGCAGTCCGGATGAAATCATCGGGTGCCGTGTTGATATTCGCGCAGACACGATTCATCGCCTCGGTAACCTCATCCGACGCATGGCGTGCTATGTATTCACCCAGTGCCGCCGAGAACACCCTGCTGCGGGAACAACCTTGCTGCTGCCTCAACCGCTCGACCCTCTCGAACAGTTGGTCCGGAATCGAAACGGCCACTTTCATACCAATAGTATAACCGACCGTAGCGGTCGAGTCGCTAGGCATGGCGACAGAGCTGGAGCGGTTGGGCCTCCTTCGATTTAAGGAAATACGAGGTACGCCCGGAGAGACGAACGAAGGGCAGTTGATGGACGAGGAGATCATTCCCATCCAGATTTCCAAGGGACCACCGCACCGCCCGGACAGCCTGAACGTGCACACCGCACCTAGGTCGCCTTGAGTGCCGATGCTGTGCGTCTAGCGCAATTGTGCGCTTGGTCGCCGGGAACTCACGTTTGGTAGAGGTCCGCGAGAGTCGCCGCCGAATCAGTAGCACTCAGTCGTCCACGGCGCTCGTTCATCACCGAGGCGGTCCGCAATTCGTACCACCAAATGCCCGCAACGACCGATCCGTATCGGTTCAGGCGATGCACGGCTTGTCCAGCACCGATCGAGGGATGCCGCCGGGATGGCGCTCAATATCGATGCCCCTCGTGCACCGTTTCGAGCAATTCAGACAACGGTGCCCGATTCAAGTGCTTGCGCCGCTCGAATATACGTTGTGCCGCCTCCCGACTGCGACTTGCTGCGTCGTCCTCCACAGGCACCAATCGGGCTACGGGGCGGCCTCGGCGGGTGATGGTCGCAGTCTCTCCACCTGCGACCCTGTCAAGAAGGAGGGCCAGATGGGTCTTGGCTTCGTACGCTCCTACGGTGTCCATACTTGAACTTTCTCATGAACCAGCCGAGCAGGCTAGTTTATTCGATTACCAGTATTCGCCATCCACTCAGGCCGTGCCCTGACTGCGATTCTCCCTTGTCCGCAGTCACTTCTCATCAAACGGCACGATTGCTCAGGCCACGTCCGTCTGACTTTGTGTCGCAGACTCTTCCAGTTCGACCAATTCCCTCACTGGCTCGATGCGACCGGCCACCAAGAATGTCACCGCGACCGCAGCGGGCGTGAGCAGGGCCACGCCCAGCAGCACGGTAGCGTAGCTGCCGGTTGCATCGAGGACCAACCCGATCGCCGCATTCGTCAGCACGATTCCGGCGCTGCCCCCCGTGCCGGAGAATCCGAACGCGGTGCCGACGTGCGTTGCCGGGAAGAAGTCACTTGGGAGGCTGAGAAAGTTGACTGACGCGATTTTGAAGCCGAGCGCGCCAATGCAGATGCTGACCATTGCCAGGGAAATGTTGGGCGCGTAGGCCGCCCCTAGGCCTGCAGTCGCGGCGATCCCCGCGATGCTCAGGACGGTCTTGCGCGCCCGGTTGACCGACCAACCGCGTGCGATCAGCCACGCTGTGATGCCCGAGCCGCTCAAGTCGCCGAAACCGGAGGCTACGAACGGCAGCCAAGCCACGAGCCCGATCCCGGCGAGGTCCAAGCCCCGCTCGCGGGCTAGGTACTCAGGTATCCAGTACGAATAGAAGCCCCAAGCGCCGGCACTGACGAAACGACCCAGGAAGCCAGCCCATGCTTGGCGGTAGCGGATCACGCGTAGCCACGAGACTTGCTGGACCTTGTTGATCTTGGCGGCCGCGGTGCGCTTGGTGGACTTGCGGGTTGCCGTGAGCCAGAGGGGTAGCAGGCCGAAGCCCATTAGACCGGTGACGATGAAGGCTGCCCGCCAACCCCACGTAACGGCTAGCCAGCCCACGATGGGCACCGCCAGCGCCGAACCAAGGCTGCTTCCGAAGTTAACGATCCCCACTCCCAGAGAACGCAGCGGGCCGAGCACTTCGTGCGCAACGGTCTTCATCCCGGCAGGCCAAACCCCGCCTTGGCCAACCGCTAGCAGAAACCGGCAGAGCGCCAGTGAGCGGAAGCCAGCTGCCGCCCCGTGCAGCGCTCCGGCGAAGGACCACCAAATGATGTAAAGCGACAGCGCCTTGCGGAAGCCCAGCAGGTCGGCCAGCCGACCGCCCACGCTGTACATGATCATGTAGGTGACCATGAAGCAGTTGACCACCAAGGCGTACTCGCTGTTGGTCATGCCGAATTCGTCCCGCAGGGTCGGGGCGAGCACGGAGATCGCGATCCGGTCGATGTAGCTGGTCGTCGTGATGGCTAGCAGGATCGCGAGCAGCGTCCATGGGGTGCGCGGGCGGGATACACCGGTACTTGGGGGCGGGGCCGGAGGCATTGAGGGGCAGGCGCGGCGGCAGCCACCCGCCGAAAGGCAATTCATCATAGTTGAAATTCCCGGCCCCGGGCAGTCAGACTACGTAGCTTGAGCCCGCGCAAAGATGGACCCGGTGCGCTGCACGGGATCAAGGTCATCGATCTGGCCGGGACGGTCGCTACGGGCTACTGCGGCAAGCTTTTTGCCGATCAGGGCGCCGATGTGCTGTTAGTCGAACCCCCGGAGGGATGTCCCACGCGTCGGTTGCCACCGTTTGCAACCGGCGTCCCCGCTCCTGAAGCGAGCGGGATGCACGCTTACTTGAGCGCCAACAAGCGCAGCGTGGTTTGCCCTGACCATGCCGCCTTGATCGCGCTCGCCGAGGGCGCCGCGCTGGTCATCGATGACCGCCCGGGCCGTGACCGCCCGCTGACCTTAGGCGAGTTGGAGAGCTGTTCGGCGGATGGCGTGCTGCTCTCGATCACCTGGTTCGGGCAGACGGGACCGTACCGCGACTATGCCGGAAGCGACGGCGTGTGTCAGGCCCTTACCAGTCAGATCGATTGGCTGGGAGAACCGGATGGCCCGCCGGTGATTCCCGGCGGATACCAAGCCCAGATAATCGCGGGCATGACGGCTTTCGTCGGGTCGATGGGACAGATTCTGGCGCGCGAGCTGGGCAATGTCTCCGGTCCTGGGCACTTAGACGTCTCGGTCCTCGAGTCGAATCTGTGCTTTTCGGAGATCGAAGCCCTGCGGGGCTTTGCCGGCAAGCCGACGCGCGAGCGCTTGGGAGTGAACCGATTCCGCGCGACGTATCCGCTTGGCATCTACCCCTGTCGCGATGGCTGGCTCGGTGTGACCGTGCTGACGCCATCGCAGTGGAACGCGTTCTGCGAGCTACTCGGCTTTGACGACCTCGCCGGGGTCGAGCGCTACCAGCAGAGCTTGGAGCGTCTCCAAGATGCGGATGAGTTGGATGTGCGCATCCAAGTCCGGGTCTCTCGGGAATCGGCCGCCGACCTGGCAAAGCGAGGGCAGGCACTGCGGGTACCGCTGACGGTCGTCCCGACTATGGACCAGATCTTCGATGTCGACCAGTTCGTTGAGCGCGCGGCGTTTGCCGATGTCACTCACCCGGACTTGGGCACGCTGCGCCTGCCCGCGAGTCCGTTCCGCCTGTATGCGATGCCGGCTGCCCAGGGTGGCGCTGTCGCTCGGCTAGGTGCCGATACCGAAGCCGCGTTGCGGCAAGCGGGGTGCGCATCATGAGTCGGCCGACGTTCTTGCGGGGCCTTCGCATCGTCGACCTCTCGATGGGATGGGCCGGGCCCCTGGCAACCCGGCACTTGGCTGATATGGGCGCGGAGATCGTCAAGGTCGAGTCCTGTGTTCGGTTCGACTGGTTTCGGGGCTGGGAGGCCAGCCAGCGTTGGATCGATGACAACGAAGCGGAAAAGCACGAACCGTTCAACGGGCTGAACCGCAACAAGTTCGACGTCACGCTCGATCTCTCCAAGCGGCGCGGCCGCGACTTGCTGCTACGCTTGGTCGCCGTCTCGGACGCTGTCATCGAGAACTTTGCTGGCGACGTGCTGCCAAAGCTCAACCTGGGTTTCGAGGTCTTCAAGGCCGTTAAGCCGGAGATCGTCATGGTCTCGATGCCGGGCTTTGGCAGCACCGGACCATGGAGCAAGTATCGCGCCTACGGCTCGACGACCGAACAAGCGGCCGGCCTGCCGCATCTCACCGGGCATCCCGAGCACCCGCCGACGATGGTGCATATCGCGCTGGGCGATGCCGTGGCGGGCTTGAACGGCGCCTCCGCAATGCTGGTGGCGCTCCGCCACCTCAAGCGCACTGGGGAGGGGCAGTTCGTCGACCTGTCGCATTCGGAATGCCTGCTGCCTCTCGCGGCCCACGGCATAGCCGAGCAGTCCTTGACCGGTGCACCCCCTCCGAGGCTGGGCAATCGCTCCCGACATTACGCACCGCACGGAGTCTACCCGTGCAGCGACGGCCGCTGGCTAGTACTCCAAGTGCAGAGCGAGCAGCAGTGGCAGGCTCTGCGCAGCGCCGTTGGAAGCGGTGTCGCAGGTTTCGGCGACCTGACCGATCGCTTGGAGCGGGCCGACGAGCTTGACGGGGCGATCTCCGAATGGTGTGCTCGCCAGCCGGCGGCCGACGCCATGGACTCGCTGCAAGCCGCCGGCGTGCCTGCCGCGGCGGTGGCCGCTTCCAAGGAGCTCATGGCAGACCCGCACTTGCAGGCCCGCCGCTTCTGGAAGATCCTGGACCGGGCGTACATCGGCAAGCACCCGAACGGTGTCGCGCCGTACCGGCTCCAAGGCGGCCCTCTTGAGATTGAATGGCCCGCCCCGACCCTGGGCCAGCACAATCGCGAGATCCTAGCCCATGTTTAACATTTTCGGATCGCAAGGGCGGCCCAACTGCGTTCTATGCCCGGCAAGCTGAGACTCGATTTGGTGTGGTCTAGGGCGGGCACTCGCCCGATAACCGACGTAGGTTTGGTGCGGCCCGGACAACT
>JAJDTX010000073.1 GCA_022826925.1 Bryobacterales bacterium | reverse complement strand
GGCAGCCTGAAACTCTTTGCGCAATCGAATCGCAGCCGAATCCGGGCATTGTAGTGCCACGCCCGATTTCTGCCTTCTCTAAGCCATAGTAATAGCTTGGTTTAGCGAAACACGAAAATCAAACTGTCGAAGATGAGCTAGGGGCGGGCGAAGACCGTGTCGTCGGCCGACGAGTTCGAAGCGTCCTAGCCGCGGCCCTGCGCCCGGCGGCCTGACGCTCGGCCGTCGCGACGTTCTAGGCCGACCCTAGCCGAGAAAGACGAACCGCGCCACGAACAGCGCTGCGAGCGCATGGACCAGCCAGGAAACCTGGCCCGCGCGGCCGCGCAGAATCTTCAGGGCCGAATACGAGACGACGCCCATTGCGAGCCCATCCGCGATGCTGAACATCAAGGGCATCCCGGCCATCACGAGCAGGGCCGGCACGGCGGTGTCCATGTCATCCCACTCAATCTCCCGCGCCAGGCCGACCGTCGCCGCACCGACGATGATCAGGGGCGCGGCCGCAGCAAAAGGGGGAATCAGTCCTACAAACGGCACAACCGGCACGGCGAGCAGAAATAACCCACCAGTGACCACCGAGGCGAGTCCTGTCCTACCCCCGGCCTGGATGCCCGCCGCGCTCTCGACGTAGGTGGTCATGGTCGATGTCCCCGCCATGGCGCCGAGGATGGTGGCCCCGGCATCCACCCCCATGACACGGCCAAGCCCGGCGAACTGATCGCCGGAGCCTCCCAGGCGCGCTTTCTTCACCAGACCAATCACGGTTCCGAGCGAATCGAACATATCGACAAAGAGCATCGCGAAGACGATGTCGAGGACGCCTATGGACAGGGCGGCATCGATCTCCAAGGCGAAAAGGGCATCGAATGCACCGCCACCGGGATGGGACGCGGCACCGGTCAGGCCGAGGGGGATGCCGACCAGAGCGGCTCCGAGTATGCCGATAGCGATTCCGGCCCGCACGCCGCGCGCTAGGAGCGTGGTGGTGAACAACAGCGTGGCGATTGCCAGCAGCGCCGACGGGGCGGTCAGGTCGCCTCGGGTCACCAGCGTCGCGTCGTGAGCGCGGATCAAACCGGCGTTCCTCAGCCCGACCATGACCAAGAACATGCCGATACCCGACGCGATGGCCGGCAATAGCTGCGGGGGCATCGTGCGCAGAATCGCGTTCCGAACGCCCAACAAAGTCAGCACCAAAAACGCTAGGCCCGAAACAAAGACGATGCCGAGCCCTTCCTGCCAGGCCAACCCGTGACCCTGTACGACGGCGTACGCGAAGAACGCATTCAGGCCCATGCCTGGTGCCACGGCAAGAGGCAGCCGGGCAATGAATCCCATGGCGATGGTGGCCACGCCACTGACCAAGCAAGTCGCGAAGGCGGCCGCGGCGGGAGGTATCCCGGCGTCGGCCAGAATCGCCGGATTGACCGCGATGATGTAGCTCATCGCAAGGAAAGTGGTCGCTCCCGCGACGACCTCTGTCCGGACACTGGATCCAAGCTGTCGGACTTCGAAGTAGCGGTCCAGAAGATCCAACACGGTGATTTGCGCCGCCACTAGGCCGAGTGCGGCAATCGACTCCGCCCGCCTGGTGGTCGCACGCGCCAGGAAGAGGCGCGGCCAAGCCAGTATATCGACTGCGGGCTTACGCTGCCCTCAAGTCTTCGCCCTGGCAGAGGACTCTTGGCGCCCATAGCCTCGAATCCACGCACCAAGCGCGCCAGCAGCGAGGCTCCCTTTCGTTCGCCGCAGGACCGGCCGGCCGCTATGGCCGAGCAGGGCCGATTCTAAGATCAGGGCTGTGCGACCGTCGCCGGGTCGGGCGGCATTTCGACAGCGGTTACCATGAACTGCTTCGTCTCTTCGACTTTGTGCGTATCGGGAGTGGTGCCCTCGGGCGCTTGCAGCGTCCACTCCGCGACCAGTGTGAGGGTGCGGGACTCTACCAGCGCGCCGCTAGTTTGAACGACCACCGTCTCGGAACCGGACACGCTCGCGCTCGCGTACGTCTCCGGGAGCATCGACGCAAGCATGCCCTGGGCCTCCAAGATGGTTGCCTCTTCCAAGTCGTCGATCTGCATGGCGAGGGCGGCGGCGTCGGAGTTGAAGGTGCGCGTGAGAGTGACCTTGCCTTCGTCGGGATCGCTCGCGATCGTAGTAACCGCAAACAAGACCACGGAACCCTCGGACGGCAAAGCGTGGCTCGCTGCCGAGACCTCGTTTTCGACCGGGGTAACGCTGCCTTCCGCGAATGGACCGTGAACCTCTTCGTAGCTCGCCCGGTCTTGGTGCCGGAGCGTGTCGTGGTTGACCAGCTTGAGCAGGGTCGCTGCCAGCTTGTCGGGCAACTTCGCGGTCATTGCGTCGCGAACGCCGTCGTATCCGGCGATCTCAAGCAGGTTGCCCTGATCGTCCAAGTGGTAGGTCAGTTCCAATCCGCTAAGCACCGCGTGGAGCGGGCTCGCCACGACCTCGCCGTTGCGAGTGAGGCTTTGGGATTCGATCGTCACCTTGTTCGAGAATGCCGTGGAGTCTGGAATCACGTCGACGGTCAAGCCCGGAGTGGTAATCACCGTGTCCGGATCCGGAACAGCGACAGCTGCGACCGTGACAACACTCTCGCGCTTTCGCTCGTCGGTGACGATGGCGGGATCGTCCCCTGGTGGCGTAGTGACGCGAGTCACACTCTCGACAACGTTGAAGACTGCTCCATCTTCGGGGGCGTACTCCAGCTCGACCGGCTGCGCCTGCACTGTCAGCAGTGCCACGGCCCACAGGCACGGAAGGGAGAGCCATTGTTTGAAGGATCTTCGATTCATGAGTCGGTCCACCTTTTCTTGCTCAAGATCTCGCATCGACGCTACCTCTGTGCCACCGCGCGCTCAATCCCCGAACTTGGTGATCTTCCAGGTGCCGTCGGTCTGCTTCTCCGCCACAAGGAGGTCGAGATTGAGGGGGTTCAGCGTTTCTTCACCGCAGAACGGCGGAAGTTCCGCGACTGTGACGCATGCCTGGGTCTCTTGCACTTCAAACACGCCCGTGTAGTCAGTCCCGAATACGTTCACACTCCCGCTGCATGACTCGCCGACGCTCAACACAAGGTCCGCGGCACAGGCCACGCCATCGTCGGTCGCGGCAGGCACGCCGATATTGATCATCGGTCCAAGCGGTGAAGACTGCATGTCCACCATCAAAGAGACCGCAAAATCACCGGCAGGCATCGCATCGGGAATCTTTGCACTCAGCTGGTACAGGCCGACAACATCCGGCGTCGCTCCCGCAAAGACAATGTGGTCGTCCGGAATCACTGTTTCGCCAAGCATCAGCTGAACCGACTCGGCGGCCAGCACATGGGAGAGAGCCGGGATCTCCCCCGAGGCCAGGGCAGGATCGGTAGACCCGAAGCCTGTTCCGAAGAACGTGACGACGTCGCCCGGAACGGCCGGCGACATCCCGGGGCCGGACGAATCGTCTTGCGCATCGCCCTCAGTCGTCGCCGGAGTCGCTTGCATCTCGGTGGCGGCTGGAGTTTCCGGCTCGCTGGCGACCAGCGAGAAATCCTCGTGCACGGCAACCGCGCCCTGCACGCTCTCCGAAACCTGCAGCAACACCGGCTGCACGCTGGCGATCTCGAACATGGCTGTATTGCTGCGGACTTCCTGCGGGCCGTCCGGGGCAGGATCGCAATTGCCAATCACCTGCACGGCCGCGGGCCCTAGGGCCGTCTCGGCGGGAATCTGGACGAACACGCTCGTGGCGTCCGCATACAGCACTGGGGCTCGCACTTGGTTGACCTCGACACAGACCCCGCCAGCATTGGTGGCGAGTCCGCCATCCGCACCGAGGGCACCAAGGCTCCCCTCGCCCATCTCGGCGAATCCGGTTCCGCTGATCACCGCGATCCCGCCCGGTGCGCCGGTTGTCAACGGCGTCTCCGAATCCCCGAGCGACGTCACTCCGCCATCGGAAATCACGGGTGCCGCAGGTGCCGCGCCTTCCGGCTGCAGCACAGCCTGCAGTGTGTAGATGTTGTCGTTGCGGTTATCCTGGTTACCGTCCGCACCATTGGCCGCGATGGCGATGGTCACCGGGCCCACGTCCTCAGCCGGCGCGGTCCAGTCGACCGCAAATGTCGCGGAACTGCCGCTACGGGGACTTTGGTGCGTCACCCATTGCACTTGGGTGCTAGCCGGCCCGCACGTCCCGGAGCCCGTCTTGATACCGCTTCCATCGTCCGAAGAAGCGGCAGCCAGCGAGCCCGGCTGACCGCAGCCATCGCCGGAGCGCGCTGTCAATTGAAAGCCAACGCGAAACTTGGTCGTGTCTTCAAACGATACGATCAACGCAATCGTTTCGCCGGGCGTGTAGGTAAGATCTGCTACGGCCGAATCGCCAGATGCAGCGACGCCCCCGACCGTAAGCGACAAGGTTCCCGGCCCCGAATTGACCTCGCCAGCATGGCAGCGGGTGCAATTGGTTTCGGCCGGGAAAGGTCCCCCGCTGGTGCGCGCGGGCCCGCCATGCGAGAACGCGGCGACCTGTGGCACGCAGACTGCTGCCAGCACGAATGCCAGACTAACGACCCCTAGCTTTCCCATGTCAATCACCTCGCTTCCCTAATGTAGCCCATCAAGAGTGTGCTGGCAAGTCAGCCAGCAACGGCATCTTATGTTACAGCACGTTGCTGCTGCACGAATGCGGCAGCTTCGCGATATCGCACATATAGTGGCTCGTAGAGCTTGGTGCGCTGCCGATCCGGCGCGATCAGAGTGCCGCCGCGACCGTTGACATCCTTCCGCACGCCCCCGATCGTGCGCACTGCCGAGCGCACCGAACTGAAGCCGCCAGCCCGCTTGCCAGCAGCCACCGCGCCCAAGATCGCGGCTCCGAGTGCCGGCCCCTGCTGGGACGGATGGATGAGGATGTTCTCGCCCAAGACATCGGCCGCGACCTGCACGAAGAGGGGATTGCGATGGGGCAAGCCTCCGGTCGCGATAAACTTCTTCACCGGCACGCCGCGCTCCCTGAGCAAGTCCACGATCCACCGCAGGCCGAGCGCGCTGGACTCGAGCAACGCCCGATACAAATGATGCGGCTCATGTCGCAAGGTTAGACCGAGGAACCCCCCGCGAAGGTTTCCGTCCATCAGGGGCGTCCGGCAGCCGTTGAACCAGTCCACGCACAACACTCCGTCCGCGCCGGGCGGAACGGCGCGGGCCCTTCTCCCCAATTGCGCGAACGTTTTTTGGCCGGTCAGCCGCCGCAGCCAGTCGAAAGCATCGCCCACAGCCGCCTGGCCCGCTTCGTAGCCGTACATCCCTGGCAAGATGCCGTCCTTGACGACACCTGCCACCCCGGGCACGCGGTGGTATTCCACCGCGTTGAGCATGTGGCATGAACTGGTCCCGCAGACCATAACTAAGGTGCCGGGATCTGCCGCGCCCACGCCGGGCACGCCGGCATGCGCGTCGATGATTGCCGTGCTGACCGGAATGCTTTCCGGGAACCCGAGCTTCTTCGCCATCGCCTGAGACAGCCTTCCGGCAACTTGGCCCGGGGCCTTCATCCGGCCCGGCATCTTTGTGCGCACGACGTCAACAAGTTCTGGGTGGACCGCCCGCAGGAATGGCTTGGAGGGGAATCCGTCCCGCGATGTCCACATGCCCTTGTACCCTGCCTGGCATGTCGAGCGCGCCATCTCGTCCGCTTGGCACCCGATCAGCTGCCACACGACCCAGTCGCCCGCTTCGACCCACACCTCGGCGGCCCGGTAGACTTCCGGCGCCTCGTCCAGGGTCTCGAGCATCTTGGGGAAGAACCATTCGAGGCCGATCGTCCCGCCGCACTGCTCCAAGAACTGCTCCTTGCGCTGGCTCGCGATCTGGTCGATGCGCTCGGTCTGGGTCTTCGCGGCGTGGTGCTTCCAGAGCTTCGGCCAAGCCAGCGGATTCGCCTTGTGCTCGGACAGCAGGCACAGCGGCGTGCCGTCCGCTAGCGTTGGCAGCATCGTGCAGCTGGTGAAGTCGACACCGATCCCGATAATGCGGGCCGATGCGTTGCCTACGCGCCGCCAGGCGCTGCGCGTCGCTTTGGCGGCCGAGTCTAGCCAGTCACCGGGGTGCTGCAGCGCATAGTCCGGCGCAAGCGAGACGTTCGTTCCGGGCAGCTTGGCCGTGATCTGCCCGTGTTTGTACTTGGAAGACGACCAGCCGTGCTCATGCCCATCCAAGTCCACGAACAGCGCCCGCACTGACTCGGTGCCGAAGTCCAGTCCCAGTACTAAAGCGTGCTTGTCTGGCAATTTCTTCTATCTCCAGAAATTGGTGCAAGCCCCCATCGTAACGTGATTGCGAGTTTTTTTCACTCTTGGCCGGACTTCCAAACCCATCTGAGGACGCTCGGCGGCCAGTCGAGCAAGAGCCGCTAGTCGAACTCTGCGGAACGCCCCTGCCCCTGCCCTTAGGCGCCGCAGACAGGCTCAAGCTACAGCAATGCAACGGCCGGGGCCGAACCGGGCCACGGCTATACTAACAATGCGGTGAGGCGGCTCGGGATAACATCGCTGCTGCTGCCACTGGCGCTCGGGCTGGCCAGCGGAGAGCCCGGAGAAGAGCCCAAATTCGCGGAGCGCCCGCCGGAGCATTCGGAACTGGTCGACGAAGACGAGGACTTTGCCCGTCCAAAGCAGACCTATGCGTTCAACCCCGTCCAAGCCACCAAGGAACTCAAGGTCGGCAATTACTACTTCAAGAAGGGCAGCTATGCCGCGGCTGCATCGCGCTACCTAGAAGCCACCCGTTGGGACGACAACTTCGCCGATGCGTTCTGGCGCCTTGCGATAACCCACGAGCGGCTCAAGAATCCACGCGAGGCGATCGATGCCTACACGCGCTATCTGGCGCTCGATCCGACCGGCAAGAAGTCCCGCGAGGCGCAGCGCCGAGTTGAGAGGATGGAGCAGTCGCTTGGCACCCTGCCCCTAGCGGCAGGCGGCGATCGGCCCGGCGACGCCAAGTAGCGATTGCGGGCATCTAGTTCTTGAGCAACCGCATGACTCGCCGTCGCCTGCTGGCTCGCAGCTTGCTGCATTTCCGCGCGGTACATGCCGCTGTCGCACTGGGCGTGGGCGTCGGCACAGCCGTTCTGGCCGGGGCGCTGATCGTTGGCTCGTCGGTTCGAGAGAGCCTGCGAGGCCTGACCTTGGATCGCTTGGGCGAGATCGATTTTGCGGCCGTCGGCGAGCGGTATTTTCGTGAGAGCGCAACGGAGGCGTTCTCCGACACCGCGCGAGCGGCTTCGGCTGTGCTCGTCCGCGGCAGCGCAGAGCACGCCGAGTCTAGCGCCCGGGCATCGAAGGTTCGGATTCACGGTGTCGACGCAGGGTTCTGGGCCTTCTACGAAATTGACGCGCCGGAAATCGGCAATCGCGAGATCGTGCTCAACCGCAGGCTCGCCGCAGAGCTGGGCGCTGTCGAGGGTGACGACTTACTTCTCCGTTTCCAGACAGATGCGCTGATACCAGCGGAATCCGTCATGGGCCGGAAGGCTGACAACGTGCGCCTGTTGCGGCTGAAGGTTGTGTCGATCCTGGACGACACCGGTCCCGGCCGCTTCGGCCTGTCCCCGCAACAGCAATTGCCCTACAACGCGTTCGTCGGCAAGCCCGTGCTCCAGCGCGCCTTGGAGCAATCCGGAAGGGCCAACGCGCTGTTCGTTGCGGGCGGCACGCTGGAAGGGGCGCAGGCCGTTTGGCAGGAGAGCTTCGCGCCACAAGACGCCCGACTTGTCATCAGGCCCCTCCCGCAGGGGCACGGAGCCCTCGTAGAGTCGGAACGGGTGGTGCTTGGCGCGGCGGCCGCCACCGTCATCGCGGAAGCCGCGCTAGCCGGCGGGTGGCACGCGAGGGAAGTCCTCACGTATCTCGCCAACACCCTAGAGACAGGCGGCCGGAGCGTCCCGTATTCCACCGTGACGGCGTCGGAGTCCTACCCCGACACACTGCTGCTTGCCAACGGCACGAAGGCTCCGGAGCTGGGCGACAGCGAAATCTTGCTCAACCAATGGGCGGCGGACGACTTGCAAGCCCGTCCGGGCGACACGGTCGATCTGAGCTACTTCGTGGTGGGTCCGGGCAGCGAGCTGCAAACGGCCTCGCACAGCTTCAGCCTTGTTGGGGTGGTTCGCATGCAAGGAGCCGCGCTGGACCGCGACTACGCTCCGACTTACAAGGGCATGTCGGACAGGACGCGGATCTCTGATTGGGATCCGCCGTTCCCGATGGACTTGCGACTGATCCGCCCGCGGGACGAGCAGTATTGGGACCGCTACCGGGCGGCGCCCAAAGCCTTCGTAAGCCTAGGGACCGCCAAGCAGTTGTGGACCAGCCGCTTCGGACAGCTGACCTCCATTCGCCTCGAGTCCGGAGGCGAAGCAAGTGGCGGCGAGGAACTCGCGCGCTTCAGGACAGAACTGCGCCAACGTCTCCACCCGGCCGATTTCGGCCTTGCCCTGCAACCGGTCAAGCAAGTCGGGCTGGATGCGTCGGCGGGCGCTACCGACTTTTCGGGGCTGTTCATCGGCTTCAGCATGTTCCTCATCGCGGCTGCCGCGATTCTGGTCTTCCTGCTATTTCGGCTCGGCGTCGAACTGCGCACCAGGGAAATCGGCACTCTGCTCGCCACCGGCCACACTCTGGGCTTCGTGCGCGTGCTGCTCTTGTGCGAGGGTGCGGCCCTAGCGGCCGCTGGCTGCCTGATCGGGATCCCCGGCGCGATTGCCTATGCCAGCCTGATGCTCTATGGCCTGAGCACGTGGTGGAGCGGTGCCGTGGGCGGCTCGTTCCTAGAACTGCACGTTGGCGCCGCAGATCCCCTGATCGGCGCGGCCTCGGCGTTCGCGCTGATGCTGGGCTCGATCGGACTCTCCTTGCGGCGCCTGGCGGACCTCAGCCCCCATGCCCTGCTCGCGGGCCGGACCGAGCCCGCCATGAGCGAGACCGCGGCCGAGCGCAAGTCGCGCCGCCTGCGACTCGCCGGCGCGGCACTGGCAGTCGCGGCGCTCGGATTGCTGGCGATCTCGCTGGGAGCCGATTCAACGTCGCGCCTGGCAGCGTTCTTCGGCGCCGGCAGTCTGGCCTTGGCAGCGGCGCTCGTGCTGCTGCGGTCGGTACTGCTGCGGCCACAGCGCGGCGCCTTGAACGTCTCCTCGCTTCCAGCGCTGGGATTTCGCAACGGCAGTCGCAACCCCACCCGCAGCGTCCTGTCGGCCACCTTGGTGGCGTGCGCCTCGTTCATGATCGTGACCGTCGCGATGAATCGCCACGACGTAAGCGCGCAGGAACCGGACATCCACTCCGGTGACGGGGGCTTCCGCTTCCTGGCCGAGGCGGACGTCCCGCTGTTCAAGGCGCGGGTCGACGAGGTTGCCGGGGCCAGCGCAGGCTCGATGCGGCTGGTGCCCTTGCGGGTACGGGCCGGCGAAGACGCGAGTTGCCTGAACCTCTACCAGCCATCGCAACCCACCGTCGCCGGAGTGTCCGCAGCGCTCATCGAGCGCGGAGGCTTTGCCTTCCAGGCCAGCTTGGCCGAAACCGATGCGGAGCGCGAGAACCCCTGGCTGTTGCTCGAGAAGGACTTCGACGGGGCTATCCCGGTCTTCGGGGACGCCAATTCGGTTACTTGGATCCTGCACTTGGCACTCGGCGACGAACTGCTGGTCGCGGACAGTTCCGGCCAAGACCGCCGCCTTGTGCTGGCCGGCTTGCTCTCGCGCAGTATTTTTCAGTCGGAGCTATTGGTCGCGGAGGATCGCTTCCTCGACCTTTACTCCGACCACAGCGGCTACCAAGCCCTGCTCGTCGAGACTGACGAGGACAGTGCGGGCGGCGTGTTGGAGGAAGCCTTTGCCGACGAGGGCCTCGATGCGGTTAGGTCGTCCGACCGGCTGGCCGGGTTCCTGGTGGTCGAGAACACCTACCTGAGCACCTTCCAGAGCATTGGGGGCCTTGGATTGCTGCTGGGCACCCTAGGCCTGGCAGTCGTAATGGTCCGCAGCGTGCTCGAACGGCGCGGGGAATTAGCGCTGCTGGGCGCGATTGGTTTTTCGCAAGGGGCCGTGGGGCGCCTGATCTTCTTGGAAAACTCCTTCCTGCTGGTGTTCGGTGTCGGCACGGGTACGATGGCGGCGCTGCTAGCCATCGCGCCGCATCTTGCAAGCGGCGCGGCCGACCCGCCCTGGCTGCCCTTGACCCTGACCTTGGGAGCGATCGTCGCCCTCGGCCTAGCTGCCGGCGCGGTAGCCGCGCACATGGCGCTGCGCGCCCCGTTGCTGCCCAGCTTGCGACGAGATTGAAGGCTGTGCCCGGCAGCCTTGCCGAGCGCTAGAGTTCCCGGGCGTGCTCGACGGCCTTGAGCAACGCTCCCGCCTTGTTCATGGTCTCGTCCCACTCGCGTTCCGGCACCGAGTCCGCGACGATCCCGGCACCCACCTGCAGGTATGCCTTCTCGCCGCGCACCATCATGGTGCGGATCGCGATGGCCGACGTGAGAGTGCCCGAGAAATCCAAATACATCACGCTGCCCGAATAGACTCCCCGCTTGGTCGGCTCGAGTTCCGCGATGATCTCCATCGCCCGCACCTTGGGCGCGCCAGACACCGTTCCGGCGGGAAAGCAGGCCTTGAGCGTGTCGAAGGCATCCTTGTCATCGCGCAGGGTGCCGAGCACGCTCGAGACGATGTGCATCACGTGCGAGTAGTACTCGACGATTTCGAATTCCGGCACCCGCACCGAGCCGTATTCGGCCACGCGGCCAACATCGTTGCGGCCGAGATCGACCAGCATCACATGCTCGGCAAGCTCTTTCTCGTCAGCCAGCAGGTCGTCCGCCAATGCTTGATCTTCCTCCGAGGTCGCACCGCGCGGCCGGGTTCCGGCGATAGGGCGATACTCGATGCGCCTGCCGTCCACCTTCACTAGCATCTCGGGGGAGCTGCCCACCACTGCGGAATCTCCGAGCTGGAGGTAGAACAGGAACGGCGACGGGTTGATGGTGCGCAACGAGCGGTAGATCTGGAACGGGTGGACTCCCGGCAGCATTTCGAGACGCTGCGAGAGCACGACCTGGAGAATGTCGCCGGCGAGAATGTACTCGCGCGCCTTCTCCACCGCAGCGCAGAAGGCTTCCTTGCCAATGTTCGAGCGCAGCTGCAGATCGAGCTCCGGCCGGGATCCGTTCGGCAGCGGGACACGCTTGGCCAGACTAGCCTCCAGAGCGTCGACGTCTGCGCAAGCTTGGCGGTACGACTCCTCCAAGCCCACCTCGTCGCCGATGCGGGCGTTGGCGACAAGATAGACCTGGTGCTTGACGTGGTCAAAGACCACCACCGATGTGAAGAACATGAAGACGGCATCGGGGGCCTTCACGTCGTCCTCGCGGAACGCCGGCACGCGGGGCTCGATCTGCCGGACCAAGTCAAATCCGGCGTAGCCGACCGCTCCCGCGCTGAAGGGAGGCAAGGCGTCGGCCCCGGCAGGCGTGAAACGCCCGGCATGCTCCTTCAAGACGGCGAAGACATCGGATTGACGGCGGGTCACGGCCCCGCCTTCACGAATCTCCACCTCGTCGCCGTACGCCGTGACGACCGAGAACGGATCTGTGCCGATGTAGGTGAAGCGCCCGATCCGCTCACCGCCCTCGACGCTCTCGAGCAAGAAGGCGTACTCCCGGCCCTCGGCCAGCTTCAGGTACGCCGATACCGGCGTCTCCAGATCGGCCGTGATCACTTTCCAAACCGGAACCAGGTTGCCCTGAGCCGCGAGTTCGCGGAACGATTGAAAATCTGGCTTGACCATGCCCGGCGACCCCGCCCGCTTATCCCACTCTACGTCCTAGGACAGCCGCTCGCATGACATCGCGCGGGGCTTCCATCCCGGTCCAAATCCGAAACTGCGCGGCAGCCTGCTCGACAAACATCTCGACGCCACTGATCGTGACCTTCTTGTCAGCGCGGGCACGCTTGAGCAGGGCCGTCTCCACTGGGTTGTAGACAAGGTCGAAGACCACATCGGCTGGAATCCTGCCGGGGAACAGGTTTCCCTCGGAGTCGGGCAGCATGCCGACGGAAGTCGCCTGGACCAGCACGTCGAAGTACTCGCCTGCCAGACGTTCGAATGCCACGGCGTCCGCTCCGAGCTGGCCCGCTAGCTGGCGGACTCGCTCGGGATTGCGACCGGTTACGGCGACCCTCGCTCCCTCTCTCCTGAGTGCCACGATGGCCGCTCTGGCGGCTCCGCCGTTTCCAACGACCAGAACCTGCGCCCCGTCGAGCTTGACTCGCTGGCTCAGCGGCTCGACGATGCCGCGCGCGTCTGTGTTGGTACCGCAAATGCGGCCTTGGTCCCAGTAGACCGTGTTGACGGCCCCAATCTCCAAGGCGGCCTCGTCGACCCGGTCCAAATGGGGGATGACGCTCTGCTTGTGGGGGATGGTCACGCTGGCACCGCCTAGCGGCAGCTTCCGGGCGGTGTGGAAGAAATCGGCAATGTCGTCGGGCTCGACCAGCAGGGGAACATATAGCCCGTCGTATCCCAGCGCCTGGAACGAGCGGTTGTGGATCAGGGGCGACTTCGAGTGCCCTACGGGCTTTGCGATCACCGCGAAGACTCGCGTCTCGGCCGAGGCGGACTCGACGCGGTACAAATCTCGGGCAGCGGCGGCCGAGGTCTGCCCGGGCGCCGTGGGTGCAGCAGTCAATTCAGCGCGACCTTGGCCGCTGGCGGGCGGATACGCATCGGGAGCGGCATAGGTGAACAGGCCACGGCGTGCGGGAGAAACCAAGCGGGCCACCGAACCCGTCTCTCCCATTCCGGCAACGACGACGTTGTCGCGATCCTGGCAGAGGGCAAGCAGCCGCAGGTTGTCGCTAGGTCGCTGCACGTGCGTCGCCACCTTGAGGATGTCCGCTCCGGTCGCCGCCAAGCGACGGATCACCGGTGCTAGCTCCGGCGTCCGCGCGAAGTCGTGGAAAGAAACCAGCGTCGTACAAATCCGGCGAAAAGGAGCCAGCACGTCGGGGCTGTCCGCGAAAGCCTCGATCTCGACGTCCACAATCTGGGCACCCGCGGCAACGGCTTCGAGGAGAATCGAGACCTGCTGATCGAGCGGGCCCGCGAACTGCCCGCCGTGCGGCGCGCGACGGCAAGTCGCGACAATCGTGACCGCGGGGTGCCTGCGAGCGATCCGCTCTACAATTCCGGGGCCTGCGGCAGGGTCGTCCAAATGGTCGATCCGAACCTCCAACAAACTCTCTCCGCGGTCGCAGCTGGCCACGGCTAGGTCTGCGGCGTGGCGGGCGTCAGCATGCCCGATGCATACGCAAATCTTGGGCAGTTGAAGCGGTACGGGCATCGCGCCAGCGACGTTTTGAGTAGGCTATCACAGGCGCCTTAAGGGGCCTTGCCGTGCTCGAATCGGACCGCCAGGGACGGGTCCGGCACGCCGGCGTAGGGTGCATGCAAGCACAGCGGCGGGTCGGGAGACGAACCCTGATACGGTGCTGGTATCATCTTCGGGCAGCGCGTTCGTGCTCTGCCCGCTGCGACATGCCCGTCACGACCGCCACAGAAACCGAACGTTCCGGGCTGGCCACAGGCGTTGCCGGGGCGTCTCCGGAGCCGGACGAGATCGAATACCCGGAACGGAATTGGATCGCGCAGAGCACCGCGCACGGCGATGCCGTGTTGCAAGCGGCGGCGGCCTTGCGGAACCACTTCCGGGATCGCACGGACGTGCTGGTGGCCATGGAACTGGCGGTGTACTACCGGCGCGACGACAACGATCACTGGCTGCAGCCCGACGTGCAGGTCGTGTTCGGGGTGAGCTCTGAGAATCGCAGGTCGTACCGGACCTGGGAGGAAGGAAAGGCCCCTGAGTTCGTGCTAGAGGTGGCGTCGCCGGCGACGGCGGACAAGGATGCCGAGTACAAGATGCGGGAGTACGCCCGGATGGGGGTGTACAGAGTCACATTATTCCGGCAGTAGGGTAGGGGTTTTTCTCACATTGATCCGACGCCGAACAGGTTGGAAATCGGAATAATCCGGGAATCGGGGCCAGCGTTGAGCGCGTTCCGGCAGTAGGCCGCTAGCGGCAG
>JAJDTX010000168.1 GCA_022826925.1 Bryobacterales bacterium | reverse complement strand
GTTCGGGACACTCTGCGCCTCGGCCCGCTCGGTCGGCGTCAGGACAGCGGCCACGACGGCCAGCAGCGCCGCGAGGGCGCCCAGGCGCCGCCATGCGAACGCGCTCGAGCGCTTCGGTCGCTCAGTCTCTGAGGGGGGGGGAGAGAGGAGGAGGCGCTGCGCAGCCGCGCGCACGCCGCCGAGACGAACGATCAGGCCACTACGGGCAGTACGAGCCTCCATCTCAGTTAACCCCATCCAGTTCGCACACCATACGTTGCACACAATCTAGCCTATCTCGGCTATCGACGCGCTCAGACCGCTTAGGGACGCCGGGCTTACACCTGCACTGTCGGCGATGATAATCGACCGTGGCGCCGAGGGCGAGGGACCGGTGGACTTCCGGTCTGTGTCGGTGCGCACGTTCGGCACGATCTATGAGGGCTTGTTGGAGTCGCAGCTGTCGCTGGCTGAGCAGGACCTCACGGTGCGAGAGGTCAGAGGAGCCGACACCTTCGTCCCCGCGGAGGACGGCGACACCGTGGAGGTGGTTGCCGGAAGCGTCTACTTCCACAACCGCTCGGGCGTGCGCAAGAGCACAGGCAGCTACTTCACCAAGCCGTTCGCGGTCGAGCATCTGCTGGACCACGCTCTGGAGCCGGCGCTCGAAGACCATCTCGCCCGGCTCGACGAACTGGCCGCCGCCGGCGACACCGCTGCGGTGGAAGCGGCGTTCTTCGACTTCCGCTGCGCCGACATCGCGATGGGCTCAGGCCATTTCCTTGTGGCCGCGGTGGACCGGATCGAAGCGAGGCTCTTGAACTGGTTGAGCCGCAACGCCTCAAGCGCGGCCGGAGTACACGCCAGCCTGGGCCGACTGCGGGCGGCTGCAA
The DNA here is from genome assembly GCA_022826925.1 of Bryobacterales bacterium. Classification (GTDB taxonomy): domain Bacteria; phylum Acidobacteriota; class Terriglobia; order Bryobacterales; family UBA6623; genus VXMF01. The sequence continues at coordinate 3,714 of JAJDTX010000168.1, read as the reverse complement.
TCGAAGCCCTAGGCGAGCTCGGCGGCGACACGGAGATCGAGACCGGCTCGCTGCTGCGTCGTCAGGTGGCCCGCAGCTGCATCTACGGCGTCGATCTGAACCGGGTGGCGGTGGAGTTGGCCCGCCTGTCGATCTGGGTTCACACCATCGTGCCCGGCCTGCCGTTGAGCTTCCTCGACCACAACCTCATCGAGGGCAACAGCCTCACCGGCATCGGCACCCTCGACGAGGTGTTGCGCGTTCTTGAGCGCGGCGGCAAGCACGTCACCGACAACACCTTCATCAGAGCCGCCTTCGAGCAGATGCTCGAGCGGGCCGATGGCGCGTTGAGGCGACTGGCCCGAACTTCCAACGCCACCAAGAAAGAGATCGAGGAGGCCCGCGAGGCCCACGAAGACGCACTCGCCGCGGTGGCCCCGGCGATCGCGAGCTTCGATGTGGTGTCCGCCTATCGCGCCGGAGCGTGCGACCTTCCCGACTTCGCCACCACCTTCGACCCCGCGGACTTCGAGCAGATACTCACACACCTCGCCGAACGCCGCGAGGTGCAAGAGGCCGTCGGTGACCTGAAGCCGGTCCACTTCCCGGCGAGGTTCCCCGAGGTGTTCCGGCGAGAAGAGCGCAGCGGCTTCGACTGCCTGATCGGCAACCCTCCGTGGGAGAAGGTGGTGGCTGACCGCGAGGTCTGGTGGGGAATGCACCTGCCCGGCGTACGGTCGCTGCCAGTGGCGAAGCGTAGGGCCGCCGTCAGCGAACTGGAGCGCAGTCGCCCTGACCTCGCAGCCCAGTTCGATGCGGACAAGGAGGCGGCCGAGTCGCTCAAGCTAGTCCTTCGAGCCGCCTTCCCCAATCTCGGGTCAGGCCAGACCGACCTGTACAAGGCGTTCTCGTGGGCGAACCTGGAACTCGCCCGACAGGGAGGCCGCATAGGGATCGTCCTGCCGCGCACGGCCGTCTCCGACGCCGGCATGGCCAAGTGGCGACTACACGTCACGGACGTCGATAATCTCTCTCTCGGAAGACCGGGGAGAGGTCTCGGATGTCGGTGTTCACCCTCATCAACCACAAGGGATGGGTGTTCGACGGGATCCACAACTCCTACACGGTGGCGCTCATCACAGTCGTACGGTCATCTCAGTCGCCACCTGTCTCAACACAGGCCAGTGGGCTTTCGACGGCGTCGACGGTCGTTACACCGTGGCCCTCATCGCAGTCCGCAAGGCCAACGCTCGAGCCGAGCCCAGGGGGTGGCCTTGAAGCGCCACCTGATGAGCCGCATGTAGCCATCTACCCGGGCCCGGCATCGTCGGAGAGCCACTATCGCGAGGTACTGCGCGCCGGACCGGAGTTGGTGCCGGTGTCGGAGTTCCGGAGTTGGTCCGAGTCGGCCGCCTTCCCGCAGGTGCCCAGCCGGGCCGCGTTCCGAGTCTGGCGCAAGATGAAACTGCATCCGCGCTTCGACGGCAGCGACCTTGATGAGTCGCGTCGCGCCGTAAAGGGGTCGGCGTGCTTGCGGCTCTGCCCGGCACCATCGTGTTCAACAAGTGCAAACGCCGCTAGTCCCGACCAGACACCCCGCACAGAGCCTCACGACGAGGTGATACCAAGTGCTGGGGATCATGAGCGATGAGTGACTTGACGGTTGGTTTGCTGTGAGGAAGCGGCCTCTGCGGGCCTGCGTGGTTGGGGTGGTGCTGGTGGCTAGCCCCCTGGTCGGTGCAGCCGCCGCGGGGGACGGGCTGCGCTGGCAAGATATGTAGGAGAGCCGCTCTGCTGCGATTACTACCACGACCGCGCCCACCAGCCTCGATGAGCCGCAGAGCCAGACAGCGCCACGGGAAGAGAGATCCGTAGCTTCGCGTGATGCGGTGGCCGTGGCAGCGACTACTGAGGGGGCAAGTCGCCGAGAAGAAGAGATTGCTGATTTGGGAGCCGAGGTTGCGGCACGATTCGTGTGAACTTATCCGCACCACCTTCTACCAAGCGATGCTCCTCACAGGTGTCTCCTCGCTGCGGACCCACGAACGGCTACAACGACAACACAACAACGAAGACGAGGAGGGCCAGGACCATGAGGCGCTCCCATCAGCGGAGGACTTCGTCGCACACGCCACATCCGCCCTCGCCCTGGTCGCCTGGCACATCATCAAAGGCCTATCCCAACTACAGGCAACAGCCCCTCCAGACGAAGACGAACAAGACGGAACCGGCTGACGTTACCAACAAGAGGCCGTAGCAACAGATAGCGAAGGCGTGAGGGCCGTCTCTCGGGCTGAACTGCCGGTGGCTTGAGCGGGCAGCGAGGGTGACCGCGATGGCGGGCTGTTGACGGGGCTGGTCCGTCAAGTGCTGCAGGACGAGTCCGACGCGGCGGTGTACAACATCGATCTGGACGGCTTCCGCGAGGGTCTGCCGTCGCTGAAGCCGTCCAGGCCTCCGATTCACACCGACCCGGACCGGCCGACGCGCTCGCCCCGCATCCGGGCGATCCGCTGGGCCGAGTTGGGCGACGGGGAGGCCCTGCCCCGGCTGCGGTGGCCGCAAGTACCGCAAGTGCTACGACGACTTCGACCTCGACCACATCACGCCGCGCGCCGAGGGAGGCATCGACGTCGACGAGAACCTCCAACTGCTCTGCTCGTCCTGCAACCGCATCAGGGCGGAAGGCTCACCATGGCCGAGCTGAGGGAGCGCCTGCTGACCGACAAGCGGCACCAGAGTCAAGTAGAAGGCCGGCCACAGTCCCGCTGCCAGTTCATGGGGGTCGGTCCAAGAGCAAACAGACGCAGAACGATCCGGGCAGTGTGGCGGGGTCCCGGTTTCCGGGCTTGCGTTGGCAGCAGATAGCCGACCCGGCAGGATACAACCCCGGTAGTGGTAGCGGATCTCGTTCTCCTTGGTTTGGACTTGCCAGACTTGACCGGTGCCCATGAATCGACACGGCCGACGCTTCATCAACCTCCTGGACTTCAAGTCTCACGCCAACTCGCTCAACGTGAGATTTCTAGACGACCGCGAACTGGAGTTCTATGAGAGGCACTGCCTGCTGCTGCCTGCGGTACGCCTACACCACCCATGTGGCCACCTCATCGCAGTGACCCAGAGAAGCCTTGACTGGCCGGTCACGAATCCTGAGGACCTCGTGCCCCCCGACACTTGGCGCAGTCTGCGGCGGTCCCATGTAGACGGTCTCCATCCGTTCGACGCGGAGCGTGAGCACAATCCCCTCCTGCTCACTCCAGACTGCTCCACGTTCGAGCCGTGGGACACCGACGACCGGATCACGCTGGCGGCGCCTGACGGGAACACCGAGCGGCTGACGACAGTCGAGCGGCACTACTCACCTTGGCAGGTCCATGTCGTCGAGTTCCTCCGGCAACGGAAGTACTACTACGCATACTCGCGGTTCCTGAGACATATCGACCCGTCTCACGACCTCTGGAGTTGGCACCGCCTCCCCGTTGACTCGGAGCGGACACGGTCGCTTCGAGGCATGGCGAACGGCTTCGAGGCGCTGGAGCGCTTCCTGTTCGCGGACCAAGCGGCCTTCGAGGATGCATTCCACGGTGTGGACGACGGTGTGCCGCTCTCGAAGCTCGCGCGCGACCGGCTGCACGCGACCGTGACAACTTGGGCGGGACGGTCCCTGGAGATCTCTGGCCTCGACGAGCCGACATTCCTGCGGTTCCTCAGCGAGCTCACCGGCCTGATCGA
>JAJDTX010000062.1 GCA_022826925.1 Bryobacterales bacterium | reverse complement strand
AGTTGTCCGGGCCGCACCAAACCTACGTCGGTTATCGGGCGAGTGCCCGCCCTAGACCACACCAAATCGAGTCTCAGCTTGCCGGGCATAGAACGCAGTTGGGCCGCCCTTGCGATCCGAAAATGTTAAACATGGGCTAGGTGGCATGGGTTGCCAAGCTGTCGCGGCGCGCTGGCGACTGCGTCGCCGAATCGGGCTCGCTGCGGCGGACCGCGGTCGAGCTTCAACGCCGGGGACCAGCCGCCGCGCCGCGGTTGCGATTCTCGTCGCGCTCGCCGCACAGGCCCCGGCTGAGCCGCAGCAATCGGATTGGAAGACATTGCGTTTCGAGCCCGCGGGCATCGTTCTAGCCGAGCCGGGCCTCGCGCAAGACTTCCTGGTGACAGCGGTGGACGCCATCGGCCGCGAAGCCGACGTCAGCCGCGATTGCATCGTGACCTCGTCCGCCCCGGAGGTGGTGCGGGTTGACGCCGCGCTGGCGAGGCTGGTCGGTATCGGTCAGGGCAGCGCGGAAGTGCAGGCGCAGTGCGGCTCGCTCTCCGTGAAGACCGACGTGCGCGTGGGTGCAGGCGAGCGCGAAGTGGCGGTCAGCTTCGCGGCGGATATCGTCTCGATATTGACGTTGAAGGGCTGCAACGGATCCGCGTGCCACGGCTCGCCCGCTGGCCAAGGAGGTTTCAAACTGTCGCTGTTTGGGTACGACATCGGCGCTGACCACGACGCGATCATTGCCGGCGGCGAGCGGCAGCGGGTCGACTTGGAAGACCCCGAGCAAAGCTTGCTGCTGCGCAAGCCCACCTTTCAGGAGGCTCATGGCGGCGGTCGGCTGATGGAGGCAGATTCCGAAGAGTACGAGACGATCCTCAGCTGGCTGCGCCAAGGAGCGCCGTTCGGAAGCCGCGGCGCCCGCTTGGAACGGCTGGAGTTGTATCCGTCCGAGCGCGTGCTCGTGGGTTCGGGTGCTGAACAGAGGATGGTCGCGGTCGGACGCCTGTCCGATGGCAGCACGCGAGACATGACTCGCGCGGTGCGCTACTTCTCGGGCGACAGCGGCATCGCCGAGATCGCTCCCGACGGCACATTGGCCGCGGCTAGCCGGGGACTGGTGACTGTCACGGCGCGTGCGATGGGCAAGGTGGCGACCTCGCAAATCGGCGTCGTGGACGCGGTGGCGGGACCGGACTATCCCGCCTACGAGACGGGTAGCTTCATCGACGAGGCGGTCTTCGCCAAGCTCCGGCAGATGAACGTCAGGCCGTCCGATCCGGCATCGGATCGGGAATTCGTGCGGCGGGTCTATCTGGACTCCATCGGCCTGTTGCCGGAACCGCGCGAGGTGCGCGCCTTCTTGCAGGACAGCGGCGCGGACAAGCGCTCCCGCCTGATCGACAGATTGCTCGAGCGGCCGGAGCACGCCTCGCACTGGACAGTGCGGTTCGAGGACTGGTTCCGCAACTGCCAGCTGCACTCGCAGGGCCGCTCGATGGGGGTCTTCAAGGACTGGGTCCGGGATTGGCTGGCCGACGACCGGCCATACGACGAATTCGTGCGAGCGCTGCTGACGAGCACCGGGGACACCATGCTCAACCCCGCCGCGAACTTCTGGCATCCCGCCACGGACTTCATGCTCAAGGAGTTCAGCGTAGCCAAGGTGACGCCAACGGTGTCGCGGCTGTTCCTTGGCGTGCGCATGGAGTGCGCCGAATGCCACAACCATCCCTTGGAGAACTACACGCAGGACGACTTCTACGGCCTGGCGGCATTCTTCGCCCGCTTGCGGGTCAAGCACGGCTACGGCGCGTACCGCCGAACTTGGTACGTGGACGAAGAGGGCGAGGTCGAGCATCCCGCGACCAAGCGGCAGGTGCCTCCGAAGCTCCTGGGCGGCCCCGCGCCCGACATCCCGGACGGTCGCGACAGGCGCGAAGTCTTGGCCGATTGGATCGTCTCGGCTGAGAATCCGTACTTCGCCAGGGCAACGGTCAACCGCGTCTGGCACCAGTATTTCGGCACCGGCATCGTGGAGCCGTACGATGACTTCCGGTCCACGAACCAGCCGTCCAACCCGGAGCTGCTGGATCGGCTGGCAGAGTTCTTCGTCCGCAACGGATACCGACTCAAGCCCCTCCATCGCGCGATCTTGAACTCGCGCACCTACCAGCTCTCGTCCCGCGCGAACGATCCGAGCCCGCTCCGGCGCGCGCTGTTCGGCGCCTACCAGCCGCGCAGGCTGCCGGCGGAGGTGCTGCTCGACATCTTGGGCCAAGTCACGGGCGTCCCGCATTCCTTCGACGGCTACCCGGAGGGCACTTCGGCAAAGGACATCTACGTGCCGGACGGCCCGGACTATTTCCTGGTCACCTTCGGGCTGCCACGTCGGGACATCTTGAAGGACCGGGCGCAAGAGCCCACATTGAGTCAGGCGCTGCATCTGATGAACGGCGCTACCGTCCGGGACAAGGTGGAGGCGGAAGGCAACATCTTGGGCGAGCTATCGGGGCAGGGCAGCGCCGACGGGCAAGTTGTCGCCGCGCTCTATGAACGTGCCTACGCCCGCCAGCCCAGCCAGAACGAGCAGGATCGAATCGCTCGGTTCATGGCCGCGGAGCGAGCCGCCGGGCGCAGTCGCCGCCGGGCGTTCGAGAACGTCCTCTGGGCGCTGCTGAATTCCGAGGAGTTCCAGCTCAATCACTGAGAAGGTGCCACGATGCCATTCGTCCGACCTCCAAGCGCCCTGTTCGGCACCAGCCGACGCGACTTTCTCAAGATCGGGTCGCTCGCGTTCTCCGGCATTAACCTGACCAAGCTGCTTGCTGCCAGCGAAGGCAGCGAGCGTTCCTGCATCGTGCTGTTCCAAGCCGGCGGCGCCAGCCAGCTTGACACGTTCGATCCCAAGCCCGAGGCTGTATCGGACATTCGCGGCAGCTTCAAGGCGATTCCCACCGCCCTGCCGGGAGTCCGGGTGTCTGAACTGCTCCCGCGCTCCGCCAAGGCACTCGGCAAGTTCTCCATCATCCGCTCGATGCATTCCGACGAGGCGATCCACGAGCGGGCTAGGCAGTACGTCTTCAGCGGCACCAAACCTAGGAACGAAGTGCTCCAGCCGAGCTTCGGGGCGACGCTGGCGAAGGAACTCGGCCCGAAGAACGGCCTGCCGCCGTTCGTATCGATTCCTATGGCCGATTTGTCCGCCGAGGCGGGATTTCTAGGCCCGACTTTCGATCCCTTCGTGAGCGGGGAGCCCACGGCCGAGAACTTCTCGGTCCAAGACCTGACGCTGCCCGGCGGGATCAACTTGTCCGAGGCCCGCTCGCGCACCGAACTGCTGGGCGCGCTGAATCGAGAGTTCCAGCGGGTCGAACAGTCCCCGCTGATCGATTCCATGGACGAGTTCTACCAGAAGGCGTTCGACTTGATCTCTTCGCCGGCGGCCAAGCAGGCGTTCGACATCTCGGCCGAGCCGGACAAGCTGCGCGACGCGTACGGGCGCACGACCATCGGACAGGGCGCCTTGCTGGCCCGCCGCCTCGTAGAAGCGGGCGTTCGCCTGGCGAGCATCTTCCAATGGGGATACGACACCCACGTCAATAACGAGCCGGAGCACAAGAAGCTGGTCCCGGAATTCGACCGGGCGTTCGTCACTTTGTTGGAAGACCTCGAGCAACGGGGGCTGTTGGATTCGACCTTGGTGCTCGTGATCGGAGACTTCGGACGGACGCCGAAGATCAATTTTTCGGGCGGCCGAGACCATTGGCCGGGTGCCTTCTCGGTGGCGCTCGCGGGCGCCGGCATACAAGGCGGCGCGGTCATCGGCGAGACCGACAAGCACGCGGCCGAGCCGACCCGCAGGCCGGTCAGCATCGAAGACCTCGGCGCCACGGTCTACGAAGCGCTGGGAATCGACTACCGCAAGAACTACCACGCCAACGGGCGACCGATTGCCATCAACAAGGAAGGCCAGCCCGTCGAGGAGCTTTGGAGCTAAGCATTGTCGCGCTTGGGGCCGCTAGTCGCCTGCGCTCTCGGATTGCACGCTCTCGCGAGCGATCTGCCTAGCCCGGCCATTAGCAGGGTGGACCCGCTGGGCGGGCAGCGAGGCACCGAGGTAGAGCTGGAGATCTCGGGCAGGCATTTCTCCAATGCCTCGGGGCTGGAGTTTGACTCCGCGGACATTGCCTGGACCGCCACCACCTACGCGAGCGCTGGCAAGCTTCGCGGGGTCGTGTCCATCGCTGCTGACGCGGCCCTCGGCCCGCACCTGCTGCGGGTGCGAACGGCGGACGGGTACTCGACAACGGCGATGTTCAACGTGGGCCAGTTTCCGCACCGGCGGGAAGCCGAGCCGAATGACACGGTCGCCGAGGCGCACGAAATCACTGGCTTGGCCGCAGAAGTCCAAGGAGTATTGGAAGGATCTGCGGACATCGACATATTCAAGGTCGATGTGCCCGCCGGCAAGCGCTTGGCCATCGAATTGCGCTCGATCGAGTATGGTTCGGCGGTCGAGGCGAAGATGGCCCTGCTAGATTCGCAAAACCGACGCTTGGAGTTTAACGACGACCGCGACGACTACCTTGAAACGCCGTTCATCGACCACACCTTTGAGAGGTCCGGGACGCATTACATCAAGATTGATCAGTATCGCGGCCCGCGAGGATTCAACTTCGGGAAGAATTCCGCCTACATCCTGCGCGTGAGCGGCTTGCCGACGATCGAATACGCGGCACCATTGGGCATCGCCATCGGCACCAGTGCCAAGCTGACGCTGCATGGCAGCGCGCTGGAGACAGTACAACGCGTGTTCGTGACCGCCCTGCGAGCGGCCGAATATGCCCGCATGACGTACCCGTTCACGATGCCGATACACTTCCGGCCGGATCCCGCCAGCGGACCACTCGTGCCCCGCATTGACGGGAACGTCGTGCAGGTCGGCCAGGACGAGGTCGTGGTGGAGCTGGCCGTCCCGGCCGATACCGAAGCCGGCCTGTGGCGGCTCTGGGCTGCTGGACCGGGCGGGATTGCCGACGGGCCCGTCATCGAGTTGGGCAGCCTGCAGGAGTTCGGCGAGTCCAGCGCGGCCTCCGCCGACTGGCGCGAAGGCGGGTATGTGATCGACGGCGTGCTCGAAGCGCCGGGCGAGCGCGATGTGTTCGCCATACACGGCGTAGCCGGCGTGCCGCTACGATTTTGGACACTGGCGACTCAACTCGGCGTGCCGCACCTTGATCCGATGCTGACGATCCGCGACTCGGAGGGGCGGCGGCTCGCTGAGAACGACGACGTCGTGGCCGGCCAGGGTACGCTGCTCGGCAATCCCGACAGCAGCCTGTATTACACGCCGGATCGGGACGATGTCTTCTTCGTCGAGATCAAGGATCGCACCTTGCGCGGCGACCCCAGCTACCGGTATCGCTTGAAAGTGCGCAGCGAGCGGCCGAGTTTCCAGCTCTTCACCACGCCGGAGAACTTCGCCGTGGCGCGAGGTGGCGAAGGCAAGCTCAAGGTCCATCTGGTCCGCGAGGCGGGTTTCTCGGGAGAAGTCTCGATCTGGCTCGAGGGAATGCCGCCGGGAGTGGCTGTGCCCCCTGCTCGATTCCGGTCAGACCAGCTCTTCGAGCCCAACGCCGATGGCGCGGACATGATCATCCCGGAGCATGTCTTTCGGATCGCCGTGCCGGAGTCCCTCCCGCCCGGGACCTATCCGATTCGAGTTCTCGGCACGCCTACGGCCGAAGCGTCGAGTCCGGACCGGCCGGTGGTGGAAGCCCGAACCACGCTCATCATGGGACCGTTGCTCGATCTTTGGAACTTCGTGCGCAGGCCGCTGCCAAGGATCGAGATGACGGTGGTCGAGCCATTGGAGGGCAGCCTCACGACAGCCACCGACAGCGTGACCCTGGCGCAGGGCGGTCACGCGACACTCGAGGTGGATGGCGTGGACTTGCCCGCGGGTGCGCCGCTCACCGTCAAGGGGCTGCCGCAAGGAGTGTCCGCCGAGGTGCATAGGCATGACCAACGCTTCACGGTGGGCCTGGCCGCGACCCCGGAGGCTGTCGTAGGATCTTGCGAAATCTCGGCCGAAGTGCTGGTACGGGAGCGCTGGGTTGCGACCGGGCTGATCGGTCTGACTGTAGAGCCTGGGCCGACGGCGCGGAAAAGCTCGAAGCGTTGATCCGCTTCGCTCCGCCGGCAACACAAAGCAGCGAGCCGAACCCGCTCGCTAGGATGACGGCCTAGCGCCGCTGAAGAGGCTCATCCCGCCCTTGGACCAATGCACGTCCACGGTCTCGAGCCCTGCCTCCGCCAGCCAGCGGAGCTGGTCCAGCAGGTGCGCGGGCTGGTCGATCGGATCCGGGTCTTCCAGCGCGTGATGGTTCCAGCGTTCGGCTCTAAAGGACGCGAACCCTGACAGGTCTCCTCGTAGCTGGATGGATCGCTCTTTGACCGCTTCGTCCCACTGCCAAGCAGCCAGCTGGGTCGAGGCCTCGTTTGACGGTCGGATCAGATCGGCGATGGCCAGTACGCCGCCCGGGGCAAGCTGACCCGCCATGTCGTGGAAGAGCCTGCGCTTCGCATTGTCCGGCAAGTGGTGGATCGCGAAGGTCGACACGATCGCCCGAGGCGGCTTGGCGAACTTCCGCCAGTCGAGGCTCCCGAGGTCGAACCGGCTGATCCTGATTCGATCCTTGTAGCGCTCCGTCCGTTGCCGACAGGCTTCGAGCATCACGTCCGATGCATCGAGGGCAAGCACTCTGACCCGTTCCACGTTGCCAAGGATCGCCTCGCTAAGTGCGCCGTCACCACAACAAAGCTCAACGACTAGGTCGGATTGGACCCCGGCCGGAATAAGCCGGCAAACACTCTCGACCAGCAGCTCCCGCTCTGGCACGAAGCAGTCGGCATCCCTCAGGAACGTGCCGCTGTCCTGTTCTGTCCATCCTTCGTTCATCTTCTCGAGCCGATCCCCCATCCTATCCCATGTTTGACATTGGGGTTTGGAAGTCATTGATTTTAAAGGGTCGCGATCTGGCGTTGTTACCTAGACCCCCATTTTTCCCTGTTGTGGCACCGCGATCTGACGGGTTGACAACCACCGCTTCAGGCATGCTTG
>JAJDTX010000041.1 GCA_022826925.1 Bryobacterales bacterium | reverse complement strand
GGTGATCCGCCAGTGCGGTCAGTTGGCCCGGGAGGCGAAGCCGGAGGTGAGCAAGGCAGCCTGAAACTCTTTGCGCAATCGAATCGCAGCCGAATCCGGGCATTGTAGTGCCACGCCCGATTTCTGCCTTCTCTAAGCCATTGTAATAGCTTGGCTTAGCGAAACACGAAAATCAAACTGTCGAAGATGAGCCTGAGCATGCCTGATGATCGCTTTCGGATCGTTCTTGAAACGTGCCGCCTGTTTGGCACGAGTCGCGCGAACCTCCTCGACAATCGGGTCAGCCTCATAGCTGTTCATGTCGGGCCTCCATGAGTTGTCTAGGCGTGCAGATCTTCGCGGGTTCGTACCCGGCGGCTCGACACGCTTCTTCGATCTTGGATGCGGCAAACGGATTCGCGATGTGCCGAAAATTCCAAGTCGATAGATACTCCACGCCGTTTACTACGGCGATAGCGATATGCGCGGCGTCCTGCGCCGCTCTGGCCGGGACCGCATGGGCCTGGATCAATGCGTCAGCCAACGCGATGGACTCGTCAGTTGCATCGAGGACGGTCAAGGGTTCCAGAGCCGCAGGCCTATCCCGAGACACTTGTGGGTCTCCGTCTCCGGCTTCTTCAAGGACGAGTGCGGAAACTACCAGTTCGAACCGCTCCTCGGCATCGCGCCACCAATCCCGCGTCACGACCTGATTTCCTAGGATCACGACGTCACGCGACAAGCGAGCAGTCAAGCAGCTCACTACCGAGGTCTCGACGTACACTCTGGGCTTCACTCGGTCAACGGTGGGACGCTGCACGCGAGCTACCCTTTCGCTATCGTCGGCTAAGCACGGCGTAGCGGACCTCGGCTACCTGTTCTCCCGCCACATCGAGCGCCCTCAGAGTCAGCGTGCCCCGAGCGGCCGGGAGCTCTGCCGCGCCTAGGGCCTGCATGCGGAAGTCCTTCACGAGAGACTCGCCCAAGCCGCGCCAGACGCGATCGGCCTCGGAGCCATAGGCCGGCGGGTCGTGGGCCTCGAGCACCTTTCCGTGGATGGTGACTCCCTCGAACGATGCCTCGATCGTCGAGCCGGCGGTGGGCGCTGCATAGTAGATCGCGAGTTCGTACTCGCCGGGCTCCGCGACCTCAATGTCCCAGGTGATGCTGTCGGAAGTGCCCGTCCAGTTCGTGAAGTACGAGCAGTTTGGCGCGCGCCCGCTGCGCTCGACCCCGCCGTGCGGCACGCCGTCGCGGGCCGGCAGCAGCGTCGTCGGCGCATAGCCGACCGGGAAGGGTCGGTCATCCGGTCCTACGCTGGGGGCGACCTCTGCCAGCCACTCCTTGGCGGCCGCGCGGAGCCTTTCGGCCTCCTCTGGGAACTGATCCGCCGCATCGCTGTGCTGTCCGGGATCGTTCTCGATATCGAACAGCCGCCCTTCCGGATCGAGCCGGAAGCGCTGGGTGCGGATGCTGAGTTGCAGCTCGCCGCGCGCCTTGCGCAACGAAAACAGCAGCCGGTCTTCCCACTGGACGTCCTGCCCGCGCAGCAGCGGCACTAGGCTGCGCCCGTCAAGCGGCTTCGTGGCTCCGACCTCGATTCCGGCTAGGTCCGACAGGGTGGGGAGCAGGTCGATCGCCCCGGCCACGTTGGAAATGCGCTGCCCGGCCGGGATCTGCCCCCGCCACCGGACCAGCAGCGGCGACCGCAGGCCGCCCTCGTCAACCGATCCCTTGCGCCCTTTCATGCCAGCGTTCCAGCGCCAGCTGTTGGGGCCGTTGTCACTGAAGTAGAGCACGACGGTGTTCTCGGCCAGGCCCAGTTCGTCAAGCTTCGCGAGCACCCGCCCCACGTTCCAGTCGATGTTCTCCACCATGGCGAGGGCCGCGCGCGTCTTGGGCACGTCCTCGGATTCGGGGTCGCGGTTGCGCATTGCCAGTTCCTTGGATTCGAAGCGCTGCCAGTACTCGTCGGGAACTTGCATGGGAGAGTGCGGCGTGTTGTATGGCAGGTAGGCAAAGAACGCGCGGTCGCGATTCTGCTCCATGAAGCTCATCGCCTTGTTGGTGAAGTCGTCGATCACGTATCCCTCTCCGCGCACCAGTTCGCCGTTGTGATCCAGCTCGTAGTCGAAATAGTGGCCCCAGTGCCCTTCCGTGAATCCGTAGAACTCCTCGAACCCTCTGGCGTTGGGGTGGTACGGGTGCTGCGTGCCGTTGTGCCATTTGCCGAACGCGCCGGTGGCATAGCCGGCGGCCTGGAATGTCTGGGCGATCGTGTGCTCGTCGGCATTCAGCCGCTCTTGCCCCGTGGAGACCCCCCGCACCCCGCCGCGCGCGTGGTAGCGCCCGGTCAGGAACTCTGCTCGCGTCGGCGCGCACACAGAGTTGACGTAGAAGTGCTCGAACATCGCGCCTTCATGCGCCAGCGAGTCGATGTTCGGAGTTGACAGGTTCGTGTTGCCGTGAAGGCTGAGGTCGCCCCAGCCTTGGTCGTCGGCGAGAATCACGACGACGTTCGGCGGCCGCTCTGAAAGCTGTTCGCCAGTGGAGCAGCTAAGGCCAACGAGTGCCAGTGCGGCAAGTAAGGGAGATACAAGGATCGTTCGCATGGGAATTGAGCTTCTAAGGCACAGACTATCACCCGCATGAACCTTCGGCTCGATCCCCGCGTCGATAGGAGGTTACGACGATGCACCATCGGCGTCAACGGACAGCTGCCTGAAACACACGTCCGGCGCTGACGGAGAGGGTGCGGGAACGCGCTACCTTCGTGCTGCGAAGCTTGTCGGGCACCCAGCCGACCTCGTAGCCAGGTGGCCCGTGCCATGAACGACTTGGCCAAGTTTTTTCCGGGAAGCAAGATCCCGTAGCGACTAGCTGATTCGGTCAGGCGTCTGAGAGGTTTGATTCGGGTGCGTTCCAGGCTGCATTCGACACCCCGCCTGACTTTTCAGAGAGGCATCCTAGTAGAATCAAAGCCAGCCGACAGGGGATTTGTCTATCCCGAGCAAGATGTCGGCAAGGAGTCACCCATGGATAAAGAGAGAAGTGTTGTCGGTAACGACGAGAAGCTGAGAGCTGAGGAGATAACGAGACGCCAGTTCGGGGCTGGATCGGCTGCATCGGGATTGGCGGTGCTCTTGACCCGTGCCGCGAATGCCCAGGCATTGAACGAATCCAGCGTCGATGTCGAGACTCCCGACGGCGTAGCGGACTGCTTCTTCGTGCATCCCGCGAGCGGGAGGCACCCCGGTGTCCTGATCTGGCCCGATGCTTTCGGCTTGCGGCCCGCCATGAAGCAGATCGCTAGGCGGCTCGCCGAATCGGGCTACGCGGTCCTGGCTGTCAATCAGTACTACAGATCGCAAAAGGCGCCGATCGTGAGCAGCACGGACTTCGCTGAAGTGCGGGCCACCGTCAGGCCCCTGATGGCGTCGTTGAATCCAGAAACCAACGTGACGGACGCGAAGGCCTTCGTCAGCTTTCTCGACAGCCAGTCGTCGGTGGACGGCAGCCGGAAGATGGGGACGATGGGCTATTGCATGGGAGGTCCGATGACGATGAGGACCGTGGCCGCCGTGCCCGACCGGATGGGCGCCGGGGCCTCGTTTCATGGTGGCGGGCTCGTGACCGACCGGCCGGACAGCCCGCACTTGCTGGTACCGAAGATGCGGGCGCACTATCTGTTCGCGATCGCCGAGAACGATGACACGAGACAGCCCGAGGCGAAAGATGTCCTCCGCGATGCGTTCGCCAAGGCCGAGCTGCCGGCTGAGATCGAAGTGTACGAGGGTGCGCAGCACGGCTGGTGCCCGCCGGATACGCAGGTGTACAACGAGACCCAAGCGGAGCGTGCATGGGGCCGCTTGCTCGCCTTGCTGGAACGAGCACTCGGCTAGCCCTCGGTCAACTGGTTTTCCTGGGAGTGGCACCGGGGCCCTCCCAAACGACAGATCCGGGGCCCGCGTTTCCAAGAACGGCGCAAATGTTCCCGCCATCAGGCGACGGATCGGTTCGGTGCGGACGGAAGCCGACTTTTCCCCCGACCGTCGCAGGGGGGCAGCTGCCGCTACTGGACCGCATGGGCGTGCAGCCCGAAGCAATCGGGGGCAGCACGGACGGGTTTCACTGCCTGACCGCGATCTAGCCCAACGCCGCCGCGACCGGAGGCATTGCGGCGATTGGTCGGGCCGCCGAGATTTGAACTCGGGACCTCTTCCACCCCAAGGAAGCGCGCTACCAGGCTGCGCCACGGCCCGACGTCGAAAGCGGGTGGTCCCTTTAGTCTAGCCCGAAGTCTCTCCAAACTTCGACCCCTCGGGTTCGCGCGGCCCGGCGGTATGCTAGATTGATGCCTGTGGCCGTGAAGCAGCTCGAATCAAACCCTCTCGAGATGTTGCGTCGTCGGGGCCTGCGGCTCACGCGCCAGAGGGAATTGGTCTTCCGCCTGATCCATAATTCGCGCACGCATCTGAATGCGCACGAGATCTATGAATTGGCCTCCAAGGAAGACCCCAAGATCAATCAAGTCACTGTGTATCGCACCCTCAAGGTGCTCAAGGAGCAGGGCTTGGTCGACGAGCTGGACTTGATGCACTATGAGGGCGAGCAGCACTATTACGAAACTCGCCTTAAGCGCGAGCACGCCCACCTCGTCTGCTTGAGCTGCGGCTCGGTCTCGGAATACTTTGGCGATCCGCTCCGGGAAATGAGGGCCCAGATCGAGACGCAGTTCGGCTTCAAGGTTGCGGTCTTGCGCACAGAGGTCGGCGGGTACTGCGCGGACTGCCAGAAAAGTGGTCTCGGCGATGCCCCGGCGGTCACCTCGCAAGACCGTGCGGCCAGCGCGGCCGAGGCACTTTAGCGCCTGCCCGTCAAGGCGATGGCCGCATCCCAGGACGCGGACTCGGGCGAGTCGCTGCCGCCCTTGTCGCTGCTCGTGGAACCGCCTTCCGGGGAATGCTTGCAGATTCCGGTCAAGCGCAGCCCGTTCGTCATCGGGCGCCTGAACGACTGCGATCTTACGCTGGCCGATAAGCGGATATCTCGCCGCCACGCCCAATTGCGCCTAGAGCAGGGCGGCTTCGCCATCGAAGACCTCGGCAGCCGCCACGGGACCGTCGTCAACGGCGAGTCCGTGCGGCACAGCCGGCTTGCCGTCGGCGACCGAATCGGCTTTGGGGTCGAGGGCTCTTACGCGATCACGGTCTGCGAGGCCCGGAACCCGCAGACTAGGCTGCTCAAGCAGGTTTCCGAGATTGGTGCCGGGCCCCGCCGGACTGGCGCGTTGGGTCGGCTCTCGGCGGTGCTGGACGTTGCCCGCACGATGGAGCTCGCCAGCGGCGTGGACGAGGTATTCGAGGCGGTCGTGGAGGCCGCGCTGTCGATCGCCCGCGCCGACCGCGCATTCCTCCTGCTGCGTGACGCCGGCGGTCGCTTGGCGGTCAAGGTTGCACGGCACGCGTCGGGTGAGCGCGGCGGCCCCGCCCAGCTGGAGCTGCCGCTAGCGCGAATTGCCGACGCGCTCGAGCGACGTTCGGACCTGTTCGCAATGAGTGTAGATCTGACGCAAGGCGGTGGCGCTGCGGACGCTTCGCGTGCTGCGCTGTGCATTCCGATCTTGCGCATGCGGATCGGGCTGGACCACGAAACGAGCGTGATCTCGGCGAAGGATGACACGTTGGGCGTGCTGTACATGGACGCGGCGAACCCTGAACTCCGGCTGGCGGAGGGCAACCAAGCGCTGTTGCACGCCTTGGCGATCGAGATCTCGACCAGCGTCGAGAACGCCCGGCTGATCGAGGAGGAGCGCCAGAAGCGCCGCCTCGAGCACGAGCTCGATATGGCCCGCGGCATCCAGCGCTCCCTGCTGCCGCGCACGCTTCCCAGCGAGGGCTGGTTGGTTGCCAGGGGGCACAGCGAGTCCAGCTCGCGGCTGGGGGGCGACTACTATGACCTGATGCAGGTCGCGCCGGGACGCTGGGCTGCCGTGCTGGCCGATGTCTCCGGAAAGGGCGCGTCGGCCTCGATCCTGGCCTCGTTGCTCCAAGGAGCCTTCTTCTTGGGATCGGGTCCGGACGTTTCCCTGTCCGGCACGCTGCGGCGCATCAACCGCTATCTCTGCGAGCGTTCGGACCGGGCACGCTTCGCGACCGTGTTCGCAGCCACCATCACCGAGGACGCGACGATGCGCTGGAGCAGCGCCGGACATTGCCCCGCGATCGTGGTGCGCCCGACCGGGCGCTGCGAGCTGCTGTCTCCCACCAGTCAGCCGATCGGGCTGTTCGAAGATGCCGAGTTTCCCGAAGACGTCTGTCGTCTGGAGCCGGGGGACAAGCTGGTCATCTATAGCGACGGAGTTACCGAGCTGCGCAACAGCCGATCCGAGCTGTACGGAGAGCGGCGGCTGATTGAGGCCGTTTCCCAGCTTGCCGGCCTCGATACCGGAGAGTTCTTCGACGCTCTGCTGGCCCGTGTGGCCGAATTCGGCCGCGGTGCCCAGCGGCAGGATGACCTGACCGTGCTTGTGCTTGGTTTTCGGGGACTGCAGGGGCCTTGAGCACATCGCTAGCGACGCCGAGTTCGGCCCCCCCGCCGCAGAATTTCCTGGCGTTCTGGCGGCGGACAGGTTCCGAACGCGCTCCCAGCGATGCTCCCGCCGGACGGTCGCGGACAAATCGAGAAATACGCTTGACCAACGCCATGGAAGGCACTAGAATTGATCCTGAGACAGAACATGGAGGCCGGTGTGTCCGGCAGGATTGCTCTTCGAGCAACCTGACAGGGCTAGACTGGACAGTGCAGGAGAATCGATGCGAAGCCGAATCTCACCGTGGATCGCGGCCCTGCTAGTGGGCCTGCTGGGGGTTCCTCTGATCGCCCAGGACGCTCCCGAGCCGGCCAAGCTCACGGCCAAGCAGGAACGGCGCCGCCTCGAGAAGCTGCGCAAGGAGCTCCGCGGGCCGTTCAGGCGTTGGCTGGACGAGGATGTGCGCTACATCATCACGCCCGAGGAGCGCAAGGCCTTCGTGCAGATGGCGACCGACGAGGAGCGCGAGAACTTCATCGAATCCTTCTGGATGCGGCGCGACCCCACTCCGGACTCGATGGAGAACGAGTACAAGGAAGAGCACTACCGACGCATCGCCTACGCCAACGACCGGTACGCATCGGGCATTCCCGGCTGGAAGACGGATCGCGGCCGCATCTACATCGCGTACGGACCGGCCGACGAGATCGAGTCCCATCCGTCAGGGGGCCAGTACCAGCGGCCCTACGAAGAGGGCGGCGGCTTCACCTCGACCTATCCGTTCGAAATCTGGCGCTACCGCTGGATCGAGGGAATCGGCAGCGACATCTTGCTCGAGTTCGTCGATCCGACGATGACCGGCGAGTACCGGCTCACCATGGACCCGTCTGAGAAGGACGCCCTGCTGAACGTGCCGGGCGCGGGCCTGACGCTGTCGGAACAGATGGGCCTGACAACCAAGGCCGACCGGTTCCGGCGCACCGACGGCACGCGCATGGGCACTCCGATCGGCGGCGCCCAGTCGATCCGCTACAACCAGTTCGAGCGCTTGCAGCTGTACGCCAACATCTTCAAGCCTCCGGCGGTGAAGTTCAAGGACCTCGAGGCGATCGTCAACTCCACGATTGACTACAACACGCTGTCGTATGACGTCGATGTCCACTTTGTTCGGGTGACCAACAGCTCGGTGTTGACCGGCATCACGGTCCTGCTGCGCAACGGGGACTTGATGTTCAAGGAGGAAAGCGGGCTGCACAAGGCCGTCGCGAACGTGTTCGGGCGCATCACCACCATGACCCGCCGCGTGCAGTCGACCTTCGAGGAGACCGTCAGCATCCAGACCACTGCCGAGCGCATGCACCAGGAGGTGGACCGCTCGTCGGTCTATAACAAGTCCGTGCCGCTAGCGCCCGGCATGTACCGCTTGGAGCTGGTGGTCAAGGACTTGGTTGGCGAGACCATGGGCACGTATCGCACCGCGCTGCGGGTGCCTGAGTTCGACGACGAGGCGCTGGCAACGTCGTCCCTGATCATCGCTGACAAGATCGAGCGAGTTCCCATTCGCTCGCTGGGCACCGGCCAGTTCGTGATCGGCAGTTCCAAGGTCCGTCCGCGTATTGACGATTCGTTCAAGCGCGAAGAAAAGATGGGCATCTACATGCAGATCTACAACCTCGGGCAGAGCGAGGAGACCAGCCGCCCGGAAGGCAACGTCACCTATCAGATCGCCCGGCTCGACAGCCCGGACGAACTGCTGCTCAACTTCACCGAGGACGTCAACTCCATTCGTGGGGCTTCGTCGCGCCAGGTGGTGATCGAGAAGCTGCTGCCCTTGCAGAGCTTGGAGCCGGGCGAGTACCGCCTGAGCCTGCTTGTGCAAGATGACATTAAGAATGAATCCTTAGCGCCCACCGCTACGTTTAAGATTCTCTGAGGACGTCTTGCCAGTCACCATGCGTCAGCTCGGTCTAGCGCGCCTCGCCGGAGCCGGGCTCCTGGCGGCTTGGCTGCTGTGCCTGCCCGCTGCGGCGCAGGTGGGCGGCAGTATCGCCGGGCTGGTTCGCGACGAGGGTGGCACCGCCCAGATGGGCGCCGCAGTCAGCCTGCTCGCGGCCGACGGCCGTGTCGTGCAGACCATTGAGAGCGACTATCGGGGCTGGTTCCAGTTCGTTGACCTGTTTCCGGGCGTGTACGCGATCGAGGTGCGCCAGGCCAATTTCTCGCTCGTGCGCCAAGCCGAGCTGGCGGTGGAGCCTGGCGAGCGGACATTCTTGGACGTTGCGCTGCGCGGAGTGTTCGCCAGCCTGCAGCTGGCCTATGGCAGCCAGGTCCGAGACATGTCCGAGCGTTGGAAATGGGTGTTGCGCGCCAAGCATTCCCGGCGCAGCGTGCTGCGCATGGTGCCCGCCGAGCATGACGAGCGCGAGCGCTTCCTGCGCAAGCTCGAAGGCCCCTTCGAGGACACCCACGCATACGCAGAGCTCAGTGCCGGCCAGGGCAATCGCTCCAATGGCTTGCACGCCCAGCAGGACCTGGGAAGCGCCTTTGCCGTGGCGACGTCGCTGTTCGGCAGCCATGACCTAACGGTGAGCGGCAGCAGCGGGGCCGGCCGGCCCGACATTTCGGGCGGGTCGACCGCGTTTCGCACCACTTACGCCAAGGAGATCGGCTTGGCCAAGCCCGAGGTGGCCCTGACCGTGCGCCAGCTGCAGTCCTCCTCGGCCGCCACGCGGGGCTGGTTCGGATCCCAGCACGACGGCCAGGGGATCCCGCGCTTGGAAACCTTCTCGCTGGAATTCGGCGACTCGGTCGAATTGACCGATTCGCTGCGGGTTGAGTACGGGATGCTGTTCGAGTCGGTCAATTTCGTCAACCGGCTGCACTTTGCCAGCCCGTACGGCAAGGCGGTCTACAAACTGGGCCAGAACCGCGAGCTGGCTTTCAGCTACGCCTCCGGAGTGCCCCCGCCGACCGCGACCCGGCTCGGCCAAGACGCCGCATTGCGCAGCAACGTGCGCCAGCTCGGCATGTTCCCGCGCGTGGCGGTAGTGCAGGGGCGGCCGACCGTGCAGCGCTCCGAGCACGTCGAAGTGGCGTATCGAGAAACTTTCGGGGACAACATGATCGAGGCTGCCGTGTACCGCGACTCGATCCGCGACGCGGCCATCTCGGCGGCCGTGCCCGAAGGCGTGTTCGGGGAGGGCGAGCTTGTGCCGGACCTGTACTCGGCGGCGGCGACGCTCAACGGCGGCAACTACCGCACCCCCGGCGTGCGCGTCTCGTATTCGCGCAAGATCCGCGACCGCCTGCAGGCAGCGCTGGGGTACGGCTATGCCGGCGTGCTGGCACCCACCCGGACGGAGCTGCGCTCGGCCGTGTCCGACGAGTTGCGGCAGGTGTTAGAGGCGCAGGGCGCCCACCTGCTGGTAGCTTCGGTGTCGACCGAGTTGCCCGGCGCGAGAACCGTGATGACAGGCTCCTACCAGTGGTCCAGCCGCGAATCCGTCTTGCCGGCCGACCCGTTCAACGATTTCGCCTCGCGCTCGGCCCCCGGGCTGAACCTTGTCTTGCGCCAGCCGCTGCCCAGCGTAGCGGGCATGCCGGGCAAGTTCGAGGCCAGCGCCGACTTCCGCAACCTGCTCAAGACCGGCTATGTCCCGCTGCAGGTTCCCGACGGGCGGGTGCTGAACCTATTGCAGGCGATCCGGAGCTACTCCGGGGCGCTGAGCTACATTTTCTGATCGCCGTGATTGTACTGCTGAACTCAGTCCTAGGGCGCTCGCCGGGCCGGCGAGGCGTGCTGGCAGCCTTGGTTGCGGCCCTGCCGGGAGCGGGGCTGCTGGTGGCCGCCAGGGAATGGACTACCCTGCGGATCCTGGTCCAGGACGAGCAGGGTCGCCCGGTGCCTCGCGCCAGCGTGATCGTGCGCCAGCTCAAGGGCAAGAAGAAGAAGCTGAAGCGGAAGAGCCCGGCCCTCGAGCTGAAGACCAGCAACGAGGGCAGCACGCCGGTGCCGCCGCTTCCACGCGGGCCGATCTTGATCCAAGTCATCAGCAAGGGATTTCGGACTCATGGCGCAGAAGTCGCCCTGACCGAGCCCGAGCAAACCGAAACCATCATCTTGAAGCCCCCCTCGGACCAGATCTCAGTCCACAGGGAATAGGCGTCCGGCCGCTTCCCCGCAGCCTCTGGAGCTAAGAATGCGCTTGTTTGTTGCACTCGACCTGAACACGAAGGTTATCGCCAACCTGACGGAATTGGTGCGTCGTCTCGCGCCGATGGCCCCCATCCATTGGGTCCATCCGCGCAACATGCACGTGACGCTGAAGTATATAGGCGAGTGGGACGAGGACCGCCTCGACGAAGTGGTCGACACCCTCAGCCGCGTGCGGATCCAGGCCAAGGTGAAGGTGCCGCTGGCCGGGCTCGGCTTCTTTCCGTACCCGCGCAGCCCGCGGGTCTTCTGGGTGATCGCCGAGAACACGCCGCCGCTGCGCCAACTGGCCAGCAACGTGGACTCGCGCCTGTCGCGGCTCGGCATCGCCCCGGAGGTGCGGCCCTACGTGCCCCACCTGACCCTGGGGCGCTTGCGAGGCGAGTGCGACCTGACCGAGATGCACGAGGCGATCGAGGAGTTGCCCACCCGCGACTTCGGCGCTATCGAGCCGGACTCATTCTCGCTGTATGGCAGTTCCCTGACCGAGAGCGGCCCGATCCACCGCAAGATCGAGGAGTTTCCCTATCAGATGCCGGTCTCCAAGGACTACGCCTCACGCGTGGCAGTGAGGGCCTAGGCAAGGCGGGCCCGACTCGATGGGCGCTGTGCTGGACCGGCAGGCCGCGGTGCGGCTGTGCCGGCAGTGGAAGGCGAGCGGCGACCGGGTGGTGTTCACCAACGGCTGTTTCGACCTGCTGCACCCTGGGCACGTGCGCCTGCTCGAGCGCGCCAGCGAGCACGGCGATCGGCTGATCGTCGCGATCAACTCCGATCAGAGCGTGCGCGACCTGAAGGGGGCGGCGCGGCCGGTGCTGCCAGAGGCCGACCGCGCGGCCACGCTGGCGGGATTCGCCTGCGTCGATGCCGTCACGATCTTCGGCGAGGAGACGCCGCACGCGCTGCTGCAGCTGCTGTTGCCGGATGTACTCGTCAAGGGCGCGGACTGGGCGCACTGGATCGCCGGGCGAGAGATCGTCGAGGACCACGGCGGACAGGTGCTCGCGATTCCGGTCGAGGCGGGGTATTCGACGACTGATCTGGTGGCCAACATACTCCGGATGCGCCCAGCTTGACACCCCGCGGCCTGCGCGACCGATTCGAGCGACTGGGGCAGCACCAGGCTGCCCGGGAGGTGGTGGCGGCGCTGCGCCGGCGCGAAGCTTGCCTGCAGCAGATCTCGGGCCTGTCCCAGGTCGCTTGCGCCGCCCACGCCGTCGTCTTGCGCCTGCAGGCAGGCCGACCGCTGCTCGTAGTCACCGGCAGCCAGGCGGATGCCGAGTCCTTGCACGAAACGATCACGGCTTGGTTCGAGATGGTCGCGGCCGACGAGAGCGACTTCGCTCCGTGCTTGTTGCCTGCCCACGACGTGACCCCGTTTGACGGGCTCTCTCCGCATCCTGACATCGCGCAGAGCCGCGCGATCGCGTTGTGGCGCATGGCCCAGCGGCGGGTGTCGATCCTTGTCACGCCGATCGCGGCCGCACTGCAACGGGTGGCCCCGCCCGACTCGTACCGTCGCCTGGCATGGCAAGTGCGGGTCGGAGGGGAGTGGCCTCTGGAGAAGCTTGTCCAGCGGCTGGCCGAGGTGGGCTACAGCCGGCACGAGCCGGTCGAGATGGTCGGGCAGTTTGCCGTGCGGGGCGGAATCGTGGACTTGTTCGTCCCCGGCGCCCGCTATCCGTGCAGGCTGCAGCTCTTCGGCGACACCGTGGAGTCGCTCCGCGAGTTCGACCCGCGCACGCAGCAGTCCATCCGACCGCGCGACCTAGTCGATGTCCTTCCCATGCAGGAGTACCCGGCCGGCGGCTCCGGGCTGGGCTTGTTGCCGCCCGGATGGGAATTCAGCGCGATCGGCCCGCAGTGGCGGTCGGCCTCCCTGCTCGATCTGGTTCCCGGCGCCGCTGTCCTTGCTTGCCAGCCCCAGGCGTTGGAGCGCGAAGCGGATGCCTTGTGGGAGCGCTTGGACGAGTCTTGCGCGGAGGCGGCGCAGCCTGCGGATGCGTACTACTTCGGATTCGGGCAATTCCGGGATGCCGCCCGGAAGCGGAAGCTCGTCGTTCTGAACGATCTGGACCTAGGTTCGGAGATTTTCGGCCAGCCGGAAGCGGCTTGGCACATCCGCTCGCGGCCCGTCCCGCGCTTCGAGGGGGACATCAGCCATTGCCTGCAGGAGATCCGGGGCCAGATAGCGGAACGTTCCAGCGTGCTGGTGGCGGCTTCGTCCCTCGGCGACCTCGAGCGCCTCGCCGACCTGTTCGGCGAACACGAGGTGCCCTTCCAGCTCGTGCTGCGGGAGCGGCCGGAGGGGCTGAGCCGACAACTCGAGGAAAAGGCCGGCATCTCGGACGATGTGGCTTCGGCGATCATCGTCAAGGCGCCGATTTCGCATGGCTGCCTGCTGCCTGAATCGGGGCTTTCGATCTACGGCACGCAGGATGTGTTCGGGAGCACCGAGAGCCTGCCGAGGCCGAGCCCGCGCAAGGCCGCGAGCGCGGCCTTCCTCACGGACTTGGAAGACTTGCGCGTGGGGGACCCAGTGGTTCACGCGCAGCACGGCGTGGGGCAGTATCTGGGCGTCCAGCAGGTCGAGGCAGGCGGCCGCAGCGAAGACTTTCTGCTACTCGAATACGCCCAGGGGGCGCGCTTGTACGTCCCTCTCACACGCTTGGACCTGGTTCACAAGTACCACGGAGCGGGAGGTCCCAAACCCCAGCTGGATCGCTTGGGAGGCCAGACTTGGGAGAAGACCAAGAGGCGCGTCAAGGCCCGCCTGCTCGACATGGCTGATGACCTGCTGAAGCTGTATGCCAAGCGCGAGCTGGGGCGGGATTTTGCATATTCGCCCGACAGCAACTGGCAGAGGGAGTTCGAGGACTCCTTCTTGTTCGAGCCGACGGAAGACCAGTTGACGGCCACCAAAGAGATCAAGCGCGACATGGAGTCTAGGCGCATCATGGACCGGTTGGTGTGCGGCGACGTCGGCTTCGGCAAGACCGAGGTGGCGATGCGGGCCGCGTTCAAGGCGTTGGGCGATGACAAGCAGGTCGCGGTGCTGGTGCCTACCACTGTTCTGGCATACCAGCATTTGGAAACGTTCCGCCAGCGTTTCGCTGCGTTCCCGGTCGAGATTGACATGCTTTCGAGGTTTCGCACCCCGAAGGAGATTCGGGCGACGATCCGTCGGCTGCGGGAGGGCACGGTAGACATCGCCATAGGCACGCACCGGCTGCTGTCCGCAGATGTCGAGTTCCGCGACCTGGGCCTGCTCATCATTGACGAGGAGCAGCGTTTCGGAGTCCGCCACAAGGAACGGCTCAAGCAGGTTCGCCAAAGCGTCGACGTGCTGGCCATGACGGCGACTCCGATCCCGCGCACGCTTTATATGTCGCTCATGGGCCTGCGCGATGTGTCCGTGATCAAGACCCCGCCGCAGGACCGCCTGGCGATCCAGACGGTCGTGGCCGAGTACGACGAGCGCATGGTGACGACTGCGATCCAGCGGGAGGTCCGGCGGGGCGGTCAGGTCTATTTCCTCCACAACCGCGTGGAGTCGATCCAAGCCAAGGCCGACCGGCTTGCAGCCGCGCTTCCGGAGGTGCGCTTTCGCGTCGGGCACGGGCAGATGGCGGAGCGCGAGCTTGAGCGAGTCATGCTCGGCTTCATGCGCCACGATTTCGACGTGCTGGTGGCCACGACCATCGTCGAGAATGGCTTGGACATCCCCCTGGCCAACACGATCGTCGTCGACCGGGCTGATCTGTATGGGCTGGCAGAGCTATACCAGCTGCGCGGTCGCGTGGGGCGGTCCAATCGGCGGGCATACGCATACTTGTTGGTGCCGCCGGAGCGCGATTTGAGAGACGTTGCCCGCAAGCGGCTGGCAGCCCTGCGGGAGTTCAGCGAACTGGGCGCGGGCTTCAAGATAGCCGCGCTCGACATGGAGTTGCGGGGGGCCGGCAACTTGCTCGGGGGGGAGCAGAGCGGCCAGATTGCGGCGGTTGGTTTCGAAACCTATACGCAGTTGCTCGAAGAGGCCGTGCGCAAGCTGCGGGGCGAACAGGTTGAAGACGTAGTTCGGACCCAGGTCAAGCTACGCCTGGACTTTCACATCCCGGCAAGCTACGTGCCGGAAGAGACACAGCGGCTGCAGTTGTACAAGCGGCTTGCGGCTGTGCGGGACGACACGGACCGCGACCGCGCCGTCGCGGAACTGCGAGACCGCTATGGGCCGTTGCCGCCTGCGGTCGATAACCTGCTGGCGCACGCCCTGCTCAAGCACCGGGCGGAATCGATGCGCATCCCCTCAATCGAACGGCACGGCGACCGCCTGGTCATCAAGCTGCGGGAGGACTCCAGGGTCAGCGCGGAGCGGCTGATGCGCATCGTGGCTGCTACGAAGGGTGTCCGGTTCGAGCCGGACGGGACGCTCGAATGGCCGGGATTCGAAGGTGACGGCACCGCGACGTTCAGTCGTGCTCGGCGACTGCTGGAAGACATCGCCGCACAAGAATCGAACTAGCCGTGCGCTTCCCCGGGCGCTTGGCGGGTCACCGCCGGGGAGCATCGGCGGGGGCGTTCATGCGGCTGGTGTCCGAGCGCGTCACACAACTTTTCGCGATTTGTCACTGGACTTTAACCCGGCGCCAATATAGTCGAAATTCTGGGCTTGGGATGGCCCGGGCTAAGGAGGCTAATGACAGACAGATCAAGAGTTCGTGCAGGCGATGTCGGCTTCGAGGGCTACGAGCCCCGCCGAGCTTGCAGCGACACGTTCGACGAGGTGCTCGCTAGGCGGCTGCACCGCCGCTCGTTACTCAAGGGCGGGGCTTTGGCGCCGCTGTTTTCGATCGGATCGATCGCCAACTTGAAGGGTGCGCAGGGTGATTCCGGGCTACAGTTCGCTGCGATCGAAGGCAGCGCCGCGGACGAGATCGGGGTGCCAAAGGGCTACAAATGGGAAGCGCTGGCTGCATGGGGGCAGCCGTTGACGAACAGCGCCCCTGAGTTCGACCCCGACGATCTCGACCCGGAGGCGCAGCGCCAACAGGTCGGTTACAACTGCGACTTCCTCGCGTGGTTTGACTACATCCACGGGTCGGGCATCGTCGGCGTGAATCACGAATACACAAGCCCGCAGCTGATGTTCCGCAACTATTCGGCCGAGCGCACGACGCAGCGCGAGGTGGACTATGAGATCGCTTCCCACGGCGTGTCATTTTTCCTGGCCGTGCCGTACCGGCGAGATGACGGCCCCGGCTACCGGCACTATCGCGGCAGCGCGTTCAACCGCAGGATCCACGGCGAAACGCCGATCGCCATTAGCGGCCCGGCCGCGGGCCATCCGCTGCTGGTGACTAGTTCGGATCAGTCCGGGACCGAGGTCCGCGGCACGTTCAACAACTGCGGCGGCGGCATCACGCCCTGGGGCACCTACCTCACCGCTGAGGAGAACTTCGACCAGTACTTCGGCAACAACCGCGGCGTGACCCACGAAATGGCCAAGGCAGCCAACGAACGCTTCGGTGTCAGAGACGAGGGTGGCAGGCGGCAATGGTGGCGCTTCCAGCAGCGGTTTGATCTCGACTACGAACCGCACGAGGCGAACAAGTTTGGCTGGGTGGTGGAGATCGATCCGTACAACCCCAATTTGATGCCGCGCAAGCGCACGGCGCTGGGCCGCTTCAAGCATGAGGCGGCTGCGACCACACTGTCGAGGGCCAACCGGGCGGTGGTGTACTCGGGGGACGACGCGCGCTTCGAGTACGTTTACAAGTTCGTGTCGGACGGCACCTACGACTCCTCGAGCCGGAGCGCCAATAGGGACCTGTTAGACAGCGGAACGCTGTACGTTGCCAAGTTCAACGACGACGGGACGGGCGAATGGCTGCCCCTGACCTATGAGAACGGCCCGATCAATGCTTCGAGCGGCTTCACCAGCCAGGCCGAAGTCCTGCTGTTCGCGCGACAGGCGGCCGACCTGCTAGGAGCGACGCAAATGGACCGCCCGGAAGATATCGAGGTCAATCCTTTGACCAAGAAGGTCTACGTGGCGCTGACGAACAACACGCGCCGCGCTGCCGGCGACGAGAACCCCCCGAACCCGCGGGCTCCGAACCCGATGGGCCACATCGTGGAGATTTCCGAGCGGGGCGGCGACAGTGGCGCCACGCGCTTCGATTGGGAGATCTTCATGCTGTGCGGCGATCCCGCCAGCGAGGCTGACGGTACCTTCTTCGCCGGATTCGCCCAGGAGCGCGTCAGCAAGATCGCCAACCCGGACAATCTGGCGTTCGACAAGCAGGGCAACCTCTTGATCGCCACGGACGGTCAGCCGCGAACGCTTGGGATCAACGACGGCATCTTCTTCGTGCCGACCGAGGGGTCCGAGCGGGGCTACAACCGGCAGATCTTCAGCGGAGTCGTAGGGGCTGAATGCGCCTCGGTGATCATGAACTCCGCGCAGGATCTGATGATGGTTTCGATCCAGCATCCCGGAGAGGGCGGCACCCGCCAGCAACGGACCTCCAGCTTCGGGGGGTCGGCAGTGAACCGTCCCACAGTCGTCGCAGTCACCCGTACCGAGCAACCCTACCGAATCGGATCCTGACACTCTGATCCGGCCTTGGCGGCGTGCCCCCAGCGCCGCCGGGGCACCACATTGCGGCACGGCGCGGATCGCCTGCACTGCGGGCGGGTGGCTACAATCAGAGCAGGGGAGAGTGCTCGGCGGTAGGAATTGCCGGCGGGCAAGCCTTCCATAGCCGCATGGACCTCTCCTTGATCCGCAACTTCTCGATCATCGCCCACATCGACCATGGCAAGTCGACGCTGGCGGATCGCCTGCTCGAGAGCACCGGTGCACTCAGCAGCCGGGAGATGCAGGAGCAAGTGCTGGATTCCATGGATCTCGAGCGCGAGCGCGGCATCACGATCAAGGCCCAGGCGGTCCGGATCGCCTATCAAGCGCAGGACGGCGAGACCTACCAGCTCAACCTGATCGACACGCCGGGACACGTCGATTTCGCCTACGAGGTGTCTCGCAGCCTGGCGGCCTGCGAGGGCGCCCTGTTGGTAGTAGACGCCGCGCAGGGCGTTGAGGCGCAGACGATGGCGAACACCTATCTCGCGCTAGAGCATGATCTCGAGATCGTGCCCGTACTGAACAAGATCGACCTGCCCGCAGCCGAGCCCGACCGCGTCCAAGACGAAATCGAGGGGACCATCGGATTGGAAGCGCACGACGCGCTCCGAATCAGCGCCAAGACCGGGGTGGGAGTGGCAGAGGTGCTCGAGGCCATCGTCAAGCGCGTGCCGTCTCCACGCACGCGCCCGTCCGCACCGTTGCGGGCTCTGCTGTTCGACTCGTGGTACGACTCTTACCGCGGAGTCGTCATGCTGGTGCGCGTGGTTGACGGCACACTCTCCAAGGGCATGAAGATCCGGCTCTGGTCAACCGGCCGGAGCTACGATGTCGAGGAACTCGGCTTCCACACGCCGAAGCCGGTTAGCTGCCAGACCCTCTGGGCGGGCGAGGTTGGCTGGGTGGTGGCCAACATCAAGAACGTCACGGAGACCCGCGTCGGAGACACGATCTGCGACGAGCGCAACCTGCCGGACGAGCCGTTGCCCGGCTTTGAAGAGTCCAAGCCGATGGTCTTCGCTGGGCTATATCCGGTCGAATCCCACCAGCACGACTTGCTGCGCGATGCCTTGGAAAAGCTGCAGCTCAATGACCGCTCTTTCCAGTTCGAGCCCGAGAGCTCGGCAGCGCTCGGATTCGGGTTTCGCTGCGGCTTCTTGGGCCTGCTGCACCTGGAGATCGTGCAGGAGCGCTTGGAGCGGGAGTTTGATATCCGCCTGATCACCACTGCGCCCGGCGTGCGCTACCGTGTGACCAAGACCGACCGCGAGGTGGTGGAAGTCGACAACGCCAGCCGCTGGCCAGCCCAAGCGTCGATCAAGCAGATCGAGGAGCCTGTGTTTCTCGTGACCGTGATCACCTCGGACGACTACTTGGGCGGGATTTTGAAACTGTTCGAGGAGAAGCGCGGCGTGCAGAAGGGGTTCGAATATGCTGCCGGCCACCGTGTGGTGCTCACCTACGAGGTTCCGCTCAACGAGATCGTGCTCGATTTCTATGACCGCCTGAAGACCGTCTCCAGGGGCTATGCCTCGATCGACTACCACTTTTCGGGCTTCTGGGCGTCCCCGATGGTCAAGCTGGACATCTTGGTTGCCGGGGACGCGATCGACGCCCTGTCGATCATCGTGCACAAGGATCAGGCCTATGACCGCGGCAAGGCGCTGATCCAACGTTTTCGCAAGCTCATTCCGCGCCAGCAGTTCGAAGTTGCGCTGCAGGCTGCGATCGGCAATCGCATCGTGGCCCGCGACAACATCGCGCCGCTGCGCAAGAACGTGACCGCCAAGTGTTACGGTGGCGACATCACGCGCAAGCGCAAGCTCCTCGAGAAGCAGCGCGAGGGCAAGCGCAGGATGAAGCGGGTCGGACGCGTCGATATCCCGCAGGAGGCCTTCCTGGCGGTATTGAGCGTCAGCGACGATGCCTAGTCGAGCCGCGAAGGATCTGGCCGAGGTGTCTGCAGGGATGCATGCGCTGTTCCGGCGCACGGCGTGCGGGGCGCTCTTGACCGCCACGGCGGTCCTGGCTCCAGTTGCGGCGGCCGGTCAGAGCGGCGTTCGCGAGCAGGTGCCCCGTTACGAATTCGGGGCCGAATTGCGGGCGCGTGCCCAGACACGCAATGGCGGCGGGGATGACCCGGTGAAACAGGACGCGTTCACGACCACCCGCCTGCGGTTCGACGCGACGATGCGACCGACGCGCCAAGTGCGAATCTTCGTCGAAGCTCAGGACTCGCACGTGCAGGGGTTCGCGAGCGACCGCAATGACCGGGCACTCAAGGATCCCATCGACATTCGCCAAGGCTATGTGGCGTTGGGGCAGGAAGACGGGCCGTTGACGCTCTTCGTTGGCAGGCGCGAGCTCTCGTTCATTGACGAACGAATCATCGGCGTCCGCAACTGGAGCAACATTTCTCCAGCCTGGGACGGGTCCGAACTCGTGCTGCGCCGGGGCAAGGACAGCGTCAACCTGCTGGCAGTCACCCAAGTCGATATCAGCGACGGCTTCGACCCGCCTTCGCGCACGCGCTGGGTGTATGGCGCGGTGGGAGTGATCGCTTCCGGCTTGGGGGGCCACCAAATCGAGCCGTTTTACTTCACGTCGAGGCGCCCGGTGGATCTGGCCTCCAATCTCGGCGGGGTGTTGCGTACCGCCGGTTCCCGATTCGCGGGCCTACTCGCCGAGACCTGGGACTACCAGGTCATTCTCGCGGGCCAACGGGGCCGGACACAGGGCCAAAGTCAGGGCGCTTGGATGGGTGTGTGGGCGCTCGGCAAGACGCTTGAGCAGCGTCACTTGCGTCCTAGGCTCGGCGTGGAGTGGAGCTACGCCAGCGGAGACTCCGATCCGGAGGACGGACGGATCGGCACATTCGACACACTGTTCCCGGGGCCTCACAGGATCTATGGCCAGCAGGACATCGTTTCGTTGCGAAACTTGCGGGCCCTGAAGACGGGGGTGGAGCTGCACCCTCGCAGGGCGTGGCAGATCAACGTCGACTTCCTCGACTTCCGGCTTGCCAGCCGTAACGACGGTCTGTACCAAACCAACTTCGTGGCGCGGGCGAGCGCGCCGCTCGGCGGCGCTTCCAGCGCGCACATCGGATCGGAACTGGACGTTGTCCTCCGCTACGATCCCACGCCCAAGGTAGAAGTTAGCATCGGGGTCTCGCGGTTCTTGGCAGGGCAGTTCGTGATCCGGCAAGTGCCGGGCGGCGGTTCCCAAACGTTCCTCCACACGACACTGCTGGTAACCCTGTGAGATTCCCGGCCGCGGCGGCTTCGCCGGCACGGAGCCAGATCGCGGGCTGCGATACAGTTGGAGCATGAGGCCCAACAAGACCAAGGCAATCTTGGCGGCGGGCGAGGTTGCCGTCGGCATCGCGCATTCGCAGATCGGCACGGCAGAAGTCCCCAAGATGTTCCAAGCGGCAGCCATGGACTGGGTGTTTCTCGATTCCGAGCACAGCCCGTTTTCGCCCGACACGCTGCACGAGTTGCTGCGGGCCTACCGCATGACAGACATCACGGCCGTGGTGCGCGTGTGCGACTTTCAGTACGACCTTGTAGCCCGCGCCCTCGACTCCGGCGCCGAGGGCATCATCTTTCCCCGCTGCGAGGATCCCGAGCAGTTGGCGCGCGCAGTGCGCGGGGCCAAGTTCCCTCCGCTAGGCCATCGGGGTTTCGGCTTGGGGCCGCCGCAGATCGGATACCAGAACGCGAGCTTCGATGAGATCGTTTCCCACTGCAACCGAGAGACGCTGATGATCGCCCAAGTTGAGTCCGAGCGAGCGCTCGATCGGTTGCCCGAACTGGCGTCCGTAGAGGGCTTGGACTCCCTGCTGATAGGTCCGGCGGACCTGTCGATCTCGCTCGGCGTCGGAGGCCAGTGGTACGACACCAAGCTGGTCGGGGCCATTGAGCGCGTGATCGCTGCTTGCCAGGAGCGGGGCATCTGGCCTGCCATCCAAGTGCGAGACGGGGCGTTGGCGGAATTCTGGATCGAGCGCGGAATGAAGCTGATCGGATGCTCGACCGAGGCGGCGCTGATGTGGGGAGCCGTGAAGGATTTAGGTGGCCGGCTGCGAAGTCTGGCGTCCGAGGCGTAGCGCCAAGGTGCAGCTTCGCGAGGGTCGCGAGTCTAGGCTCAGACAACCGGACATCGTCAATTTTAGGATGTTACATTTCACCGGGAATTGTGCGCGGGTTGAGTCCTCAGGATAGCCACTCGTAGACGAGTCGCAAGTCGGTTCCGGGATAGATCGTGCGGGTGTTGTTGAGTT
>JAJDTX010000003.1 GCA_022826925.1 Bryobacterales bacterium | reverse complement strand
CCAGACCTGCAAGATCCTGCTCTGAATCCGGCCCCAATTTCATTAGCGCGCACTTTGTAGTGCAAGTCGCGCTTTCTGGAGCGGTCTAACTCCCTGTTAATCAATCACATCCTAAAATCCAATGTTAAACATGGGCTAGCGAGGCACACAGCGTTCGCCTGAACGCAGCGACCCACTCCTCGTTCTTCGGCACATGCAGGCCGTGGAATATTATTGATGCAGCATGCGCCCAACTACGGATCTGCCGCACCGTCGCTGCCTTCCACTCTTCCTGGGAAACTCGGGCTCGCCCTTAGAACACGGCTCACCAAGCAGCCGGGGGACTTGCCGGAAGCGATCCTGCAGCACCGGAGACGCTCTGCTCGGGGCAGCCAACCTCCTTCCGTCAAGCCTTGGCCGGTGCCTTGCCCCGCATTTCCTTGCGGTGGCTATTGGCATTGCGTTCATGTTTGGGTGTGGCCCTCAAGAGGAGCTAGATCCGCCCAACATCTTGATCTTGATGTCCGACAACCATTCTTGGAATCACCTCGGATGCTACGGCGACGCGACGGTCAAGACGCCGAATATTGACAAGCTGGCGGAAGCGGGCGTGCGCTTCACGCACGCCTTTTGTCCGTCTCCATCATGCACTCCCGCACGGGCAGCCATGCTGACCGGCCAAGACATCTGGCGGCTCGAAGAGGGCGCCAACCTCTGGGGAACGATGCCCAGTCACTTTGCGGTGTATACGGATCTGCTCGAGCAAGCCGGCTATCTCGTGGGCTACGAAGGCAAGGGCTGGGGGCCGGGCGACCACGAGGCCGGAGGATGGACTCGAAATCCCGCCGGCCAGCGGTACGGGTCATTCGAGGAGTTCTATAACGAGCGCGAGCGCGGGCAGCCTTTCTGCTACTGGTTCAGCTCGCGGGACCCGCATCGGCCGTATCGCGCCGGAGGCGGCGAGCAGGCAGGCTACGATCTCGAATCGATCGCCGTCCCCCCCTATCTGCCAGACGATCCCGCCGTGCGGGGCGACATCGCTGACTACTATGCCGAAATCGAGCACTTCGACGCTGAGGTCGGCGAACATCTCGGATTGCTGTCCGAGTTCGGGGTAACCGACGAGACTGTGATCATCGTTGCGAGCGACAACGGCTGGCAAATGCCCCGGGGGCTGGCAAACCTATACGATGCAGGCACGCGCCTGCCGCTGATCGTGTCGATGCCGCAACGGTTTCCCGGCGGCCGCGTGGTGGACGACTTTGTCAGCCTGACCGATTTCGCGCCAACGATCCTGGAGTTGGCAGGCTTGCCCATTCCCGAGGACGTGACAGCGAGCAGCTTTGTACCGATCCTGGCTTCGAACGAGCATGGAGTAGTCGACCCGCGGCGCTCGTTCGTCGTGACCGCGAGAGAGCGGCATGCGTTCGCCAGACAGGGAGGCCCGGGGTATCCAGCTAGGGCACTGCGGACGCGCGACCACCTGTACATCCGGAACTACGCGCCGGAGCTGTGGCCGGCGGGAGATCCTCCGCTCTATGGAGACGTGGACGCTCACATGCTGCAGTTCTCCTCGCCCACGAAGATGTTCCTCCTGCAGCGGCCCGACGACCCCGACTATCGATCTCTGTTCGATCTCGCATTCGCGAAGCGACCTGCTGAAGAACTCTACGACCTCGCGACCGATCCGCATCAGACGAATAACCTCGCCACGGATCCTGCATACGAATCGACGCGGGCAGAGCTGTCCGCCCGGTTGCAGGAATACCTTCAAAGCACCTCAGATCCGCGCGAGGTCGGTGGCCCGATGAAATGGGAGAAGGCCCAGTACTTCAAGGAGAGTGATTTGAGGCCCGAGCCGAGCCCAGAGGCGATCGAAACACTCGGTCTCGACGAGCGCTACAGCTATATCGATTAACAGGCTCTTCGAGATGCATCATTCACGCGCCGATAGTCGTGCAACGAATTGCTCAGGGAAGTAATCGGCCCCATCAACCGGCCCGTCGCGGAGATAGCCCTCAAGCTCAGTTGCCATTTCCGCGGCCAGCAGGGGCCCGCCCGCGGCTGCGCATCGCAGATAGCTCTGCCCGATCCAAGAGCCCGTCACGGTTGGCGTCGAGCTGCCCGAAGCGCCGCTCCATTTGCGGCGGGACTTCCTCGATGCTGAGCTGGCCGTCTCCATCAGAGTCCCACCGTGTCAAGCCGCCAAGGCCGCCGGGAGGCCTATTGCGCCCGACGTCCCGCTGCATTAGGGCTTCGATCTCCGACGGTTCGACATAGCCGTCGCCATCCCTGTCCATGCGGTCGAAATTCCGTCGCATTTGCTCGGGAAGTTCCTCGGCAGTCAAGCGATCGTCTCCATCCGTGTCCCTGGCTAGGAGTCGCTCGACGGACCGCTGAGGGCCAAATCCACCGCCCGCCCGTCTCGGACCACCTCCCTGCCCACGCCTGCCTCCCTGGCCCCGGCCTGGCCCAGTCCGGTTGAAATCCATCCGGCCCGACCTGACCCGCCCGGCATCGCGGTCTACCTCCCAAGTAATCAAGTACTCTTGTGTGACCGGCCTGCACCACGTATCCGTGCAAGCGAAGTAGCGGAATCTCATTCCCAGCGGCTCTTGCGAATCTCCACGCTTCACGTGAACAAGGAATTCGCGCGGGTCTGCATCGGCATCTTCGTTGACCTTCGGTCCCTGCAGCTTCGCCGGAGTGATCCTCACTCCCTCGGGGGCAGAGAGTTCCACGTCCATCGCCGGTGCCAAGTTGTTCCAATGCACCCCGTGAAGCGGGTCTAGAAGGAAGGCCAGATAGAGCTTCCCCTCGCCTGACCGGAGCAGATCCTGATCGGCCTCTGCACGCAGCTTGGTATAGAACGGCTCGTCTGTCTTCGCAAGCTGAGGTCTTGATACCAGAGTGCGATAGGTGCCTGGCTTTTCGATCCGGGGAACCACGCCGGTCTGGGCATGCTCCGGCGCCGGCCTGATCTTCAGGTTCAGATCCGATACCTCTGTCGGGTTTTCGACCGACCCGACGAATTCTGCCAGGTCCCTCCGCAGCTGATCCGGGTCGCTCCAAGCGCGCACCCGCAGGATCCGGCCTTCGGGATCGAGGAGGTATTCGGAGTTCTGGCGGTTCCCCAGCGCATGCTTGAGCTCATTCGCCATGTTGTCGGCAATCCAGGCGATCTCCGACCCCAAGACTCGCTTGGCCTCCTCGACGTGCATCAGGCGCTCCTCGAGGGTGATCGGGTTGACGTAGCCGTTCAGTTCGGGGTGCGCCAGCGCCTTGTAGAGGTAAACGAACCTGACACCTTTGGGCGCGTAGTCGCGATATACCGTCTCCAACCTGGGGACGTTACGAATGAAGGGCGGTCAAGTCAAGCAGCCGTTGACAAGTACCGTGTATTGCCCGGCCAGGCTCTTCGTGTTGAACGGCTTGCCGGCCGCATCGTAGACCTCCAGTTCCGGGAACGGATCTCCCGGTCCAAGCGGCATCGGCCTTTGCGACTGGGCGACGCCCGCCGCTGCCGAGATGGCGAATGCCAATGCCAGAAGGGCGAAGCGCGAACGGTTCATTGCGCGAGTGACCTCTATTCGCAGTAAACACCAACCCGAGCGTCGGGTTGGTGAAGAACCGGTAAAGCTTTGCTGCGGAGTACCTCTAGCCTCGGGTATTCTCGATGGAATTACGAGATGCACCACCAACACCTACGCGGAAAGGCAGTTGAATGCGTACTCGTCTTTAGGCGATCCCAGCCGACCGGGGAGTAGCGCCGCCTCGACGCTCTCTTGAATAGCTGTGGCCTTGCCTTCATCTGGCAGTCGAGTGGACGCCCGGACATGATCCATCACCCACTCTCGGCACATCGAGAAAAGCCCCGCCGACTCTCGCCGGCGGGGCTCGTGATCAATCTCGCTCTAGGGCGATGCCGCTCTAGAACTCGTAGCGCAAGGCGAACTGGATCTGTCGCGGCTCCACTTGCAGCCTGAAGATCCGCGCAACCGAGCCTGACGCCAACGTGTCGTTTCTGTTGCTGCCTGGCTTGCGGAAGTGAGTCTTGTTGAACATATTAAAGAACTCGCCCCGCAAGATCAGCCGGTGCCCTTCGGCCACTTGGAATTGCTTCGCGATCGAAACGTCCCAAGAATTGATACCCTGCGCCTCCACGATGTTGGCCCCGGAATTGCCGTAGTTGAACTGCTGCGGGAATTGGAAACAGTCGACCTTGTACCACTGCTCGGCGGTCTTGGGCCCGTTGTTCGGATCGCAGGTCACGTCAGGCCTCTGGTAAGATCGCCCGACGTTGGCGATATCCCTGCCCGATAGCACGCCTACTGGCGGCCCAGTGTTGAAGCGAGTGAACCCCTCGATCGCCCAGCCGCCCAAGAATGCATCGGCGGCGGCGTTCCAGTCTCCGCCCCAGCGACGGCCCCGGCCGATTGGCAGGTCCCATTGGTAGGCGATCTGGAACACGTGCTGCAGGTCCCAGCTCGACCTTGACCAATCGTTCCGGATGTTGAACGGATCCTGCGTCTTCCATTCGGCGAGAGAAGACTGCTCGTCCATGGCCTTGGACCAGGTGTAGTTCATGCGGAACCCGAAGCCGCGTCCGAAACGCTTGTTCATCTCGACCTGGAGGGCGTTGTAGAGGCCCCCGAAACGATTGAACCCGCCGTCAACATTGCCGAAGTCCGGCATCAACCGACGAGGCTGGATCTCACCCGGCCCCGGAGTGAGGGGGGTGTTGACCGCCGTGTAGCCGATCTGCTTCCGGCTGGAGGAGCCGACATAGCCGACATTCAGCGAAAGCTGGTCGACCAACTCGCGCTGGATGAAGAAGTTCCACTGGGCCGAGTAAGGCGAGCGGTTGGTCGGCTGCTGCGGCCAGCCGCCGATGGCTGCAGTAGAGGAGTACGGAGGTCCCGGATTGTCCGCAAAGAATGTCGGCACAGGATTCTCGGGAGTCACGGCATTGACCGTGGCGACCTGCTGCGGAGTATAGGGCCAGAACTTGCGCAAGTCCTGCAACTCTTGGACAAACGTCGAGTTGTAGAACACGCCGACGCCAGTGCGCACGACTGTCTTGTCGTCGACCTGGTACGCGATTCCCGCGCGGGGGCCTATGTTGTTCCGGTCTGGGAACATCAGCGCCCGCGTGGTTCCCAGCCTCTTCGCCGGCTGGTTCCGCTCGCCGGTCTCCGGCTCGATCTCAGGGTTGACTGTGGACCACATCAGCCGCCCGAGATTTCCGGTCACCGGGTTAGGAGTAATCCAGAGGTTGCCCAGCTGATCGGTGGTGTCGTAGGGAGGGTTGTTGTACTCGTACCGCATCCCTAGGTTCACGGTTAGTTTGGAGGTGACCCGCCAGTCGTCTTGGAAGAAAAACTGCCATGCATTGATTCGACCGTTCGTGATGGTCTCGCCAGTCGAACGCCGGAATTGCCTAGGCGTGCCGAGGAGCATCGACGCAGTGCTGAACCCGGAGCCCGGATCGTTGTAGAGCGAGGTGAGGTCGCCGTTGAACCACAGGTTCCCGTT
The DNA here is from genome assembly GCA_022826925.1 of Bryobacterales bacterium. Classification (GTDB taxonomy): domain Bacteria; phylum Acidobacteriota; class Terriglobia; order Bryobacterales; family UBA6623; genus VXMF01. The sequence continues at coordinate 178,475 of JAJDTX010000003.1, read as the reverse complement.
CATCGGGTTGGACGTGTTTGTGTAAAAGTGCCGACGGCTGTAATTGACCCCGAACTTGATCGAATGGTTGCCGGCATTCGTCGCATAGTTGGTGATGAACTGCCAGACCTTGTCCCCCGTGTTGGTTCCGCCGCCGCCTGCGCTGAACTCGCCGTCAGAACTCATATTCGGAATCGGCTCGCACAGCACCTCCCGTTGGAACATCTGAATTCCGGTTTGGTCAAGAAAGTCGCCCCGGTTGATCTTGGAATTCAACGTGCAGTTCGGATTCCAGGGAGCGTTGTAGCCAAACCGGACCTCCAAGATCGAGGACGGATTGACTAGGCGCGTCCACTGGGCGGACAAGTTGCGCACGTCGAAGTCGTTCTCGCGCGAGAGGTAGGGGTTGGAACTCGGGGAGAAAGTGGCAACGTTCTGGTGCAGGTAGCGCACGTTGAACGAGTCCTTACCCCCAGTATTGTGATCTCCGCGCATCACGATGAATTCCCGATCATTCGACGCCTTGGTGGTGTTGGTGTAGTTCTGTGTCAGCTTGCCCGGGATATTCGGCAGCGGGATCATGATGTCCAGATACGTCGTGATCGCCGGGTGATGCAACGACTGCGGAACCGCATTGTTTTGGAACTGCTGACGGACAATGTTCCCATCGGCATCCGCCACGCCCGTGAACGGATCGTAGATCCTCTGGGCCAGCTCGGAGAAGTCTCCCCTGCGCTGGAGTTCCGTCGGGAAGTTCGCGAGCGCGTTGTTGCCGCGCCGGCGATCGAAACCCTCGTAGTTCACGAACCAGAAAGTGCTGTCCCGCAGGCCAGGGACCGGACCACCAAAGGCCGCGCCGTACTGATTCTGTGAGAAGGCGACCTTGCCTGTGCCGGAGCGGTTGGCGAAGAAGTCGTTGGCATCGAAATTATCGTTGCGCACGTACCAGTACATCGAACCGTGCAGATCCCGCGAGCCCGACTTGATCGCGATGTTGACGTTAGCTCCCATGGAACGCCCGAACTCGGCGTTGTTGTTGGTCGCGACCCGGAATTCCTGGATCGCGTCCATCGGCGGCGAACCGCCGGGGGAGTTCATCATCATCATGTTGTTGTCAACGCCGTCCATCGTGAAGTTGTTGTCTTGCGGACGGGCACCGTTGACCGAGATAAGGAACGTCCCAGACTGCGTGCCGCGGGACTGGCTGTAGGTCATGCCACTGGTGCCAGGCATCATCAGAATCAGGCGTGTGTAGTTGCGCCCGTTCACAGGGATGCGCTCGATTTCCGAGGTCGTGACCGTGCCACCCACCGAAGCATCCTGCGTCTGTAGGACTGGGATCTGCCCAGTGACCTCAACGGTCTCGGTCACTTGGCCAAGCTCAAGCGAGAGATCGACCTTGACCGTTGCCGCAACCTCAACGATGATTCCAGTCCGCAGTCGGGTCTTGAATCCCTCGCTCGAGGCAGCAACATCGTATGTGCCGGGCTGCACGGGGTACGCACGATACGCCCCGCGTTCGTTCGTCGAAATCTCCCTCTGGACGCCGGTGCTGAGGTTCGTGACCGTCACGTTGGCTCCCGGCACCAAGGCACCACTCTCATCGGTGACATCTCCGACGATCGCGGCGTTCGTGGTCTGCGCATCAGCGGCTGTCGGGGCCAGCACCAAGACGAGTGCCGCCAGGACTAGCGCGCCCTGCTTCCAAACTTTCATGTCTGCTCCTTGGAGCTGCGCCGGCCACGCACGACGAACACGTACTGCGTGTGAGGGCGAAACTCTCCCGTTCCCTTCGTACATCAGCTGGAATACCCCACCAGCTTCACGGTACGAGTTTACCACTCCGCGCAGCAGCTGTGTCGCAGAGTCAAGAATCCCAGGATCCCGCCGATTCAGCCCAAGTCCCTGTTTCCAGAGGTCTAGCCGAGGAACTCCTCACTGAATCAGCCGCACTCGGCCGGCGGCAATGCGGCCCTATACCAGCGCAATTGAGCGATGCGCTGCTCGAAGCTCAGACCTCGAGCTTCCAAGGCTTGCGATACGGACGCTTGTACATGATCGCCGCGGCCTCGGGATCGTCTACCACCCGCTCGTTTGCAACGTCCCAGTAGACGCGCCGCCCCGTTCTCATAGCAGCATTGCCGAGGTGGCAGCCGATCATCGAGTCGTGGCTGATCTCGACGTCGGAGCGCGGCCGCTCGCGCGTGCGCATGCATTCGAGGAAATTCTTGACGTGGTCGAGATGCATATCCTCTCGATCCGGGCGATAGGCCTGCCACGGCACTCCGGGAGCCTTGTACTCGCGCACCGACTTGTCGATGCGGTCCGTCTCCGGCAAGACCTCCCAGCCCTGGCGATCGACGATCAGGATGCCCTTCTCGCCGTGCAGCATGACTCCGTGCTCGCGATCCGCCGGGCCGCGCCCCACGCCCAGGGCGTGTTCCCAGACCATCGAGAACTCGGGGAACTCGTACAGCACCTGCTGGGTGTCCGGCGTTTCCATCGCGTCCTTGGGGTAGGCAAACTTGCCGCCTACGGACATTGCGGATGTCGGCGACTTGATGCCCATGTACCAGTTGGCGATGTCGATCATGTGGGCTCCCCAATCGGTCATCAGACCGCCCGAGTAGGCCCAATACCAGCGGAAGCTGAAATGGAAGCGGTTGGCATTGTAGGGACGCGCCTCGGTCGGTCCGAGCCACATGTCATAGTCCACGCCGCTCGGGGCCGGGCCGTCCGGCTGGTGCGGAGTCTCGCCCTTCCAATCTAAGTAGGTCCAGCAGCGCACCAAGCGGACCCTGCCCAACTTGCCGCTATCGATGTATTCCTTGGCGGCCAGGTATTGCGCTCCGGAGCGTTGCTGCGTGCCCATTTGCACCACGCGGTCATACTTGCGGGTCGCAGTGACCATCTGCCGACCCTCCCAGACGGTGATCGCCAAAGGCTTCTCGACATAGACGTCCTTGCCAGCCTTGCATGCTTCCACCGTTGGCAGGGCGTGCCAATGGTCCGGTGTGGCGACGATCACCGCGTCGATGTCATCGCGATCCAGCACCCTCCGGAAATCGCCGGTGCGCAGCTCAGCTTCCTGCTCATGGTTCGCGACGACACTCTTTTGCGTCTTGGCGATCTGGGACTCGTCGACGTCGCACAGCGCGACAGCCTGCGTCTTGCCCGCCTTGAGCATGTCGTTCAGGTCGCCCCGGCCCATGCTGCCGCAACCGATCAGGCCGAGGCGAATGCGATCATTGGCGCCAAGGATCCGGCTGGCAGAGGCCGCGGTCATCGGCGCTGCGCTCCCGGCAGCAGCAGTAGCTAGGAAAGAACGGCGCGAAGTAGTCATTGGGTTGCGAAGCTCCTCTCGGCCCGAGGCACGATCAGATAACAGCTTATCGCGGATCGAGGGCCGCGCTAGAGCTGCTCTCCAGTGTTGGCCTCTCTGCGACTACCGACGGGAGCCCTGAGACACCACGGCGCGAGTTTCCCATACAGTATTAGGGGCAGCGGCCGCCTATGGTGGCCGCCAGCGCGGTCCGTGGGCACGACCAGAACACAGGAGGCCCGGTGCGAACCCCGCGACAGACGGCAACGATTTCGAGCGATCCGCGATTCCTTACCGGCACGTTGAGGGGAGCGGTCATTGGCCTCGCCTTGGCAGGGGCGCCCGCATCTCTCGCCGCCGTGTCGTCCGAGCAGCTTGAGTTCTTCGAGAGCAAGGTGCGCCCGCTCTTGGCGGAGCACTGCTACGCCTGCCACAGCGCCAATATCGAGACGCCGTTTGCCGGCCTGCGGCTCGACAGCCGCGAGGGGATCCTCCAAGGCGGCGACTCCGGCCCAGCCATCGTGCCCGGCCGTCCCGCCCAAAGCCTTGTCATCAAGGCCCTCAAGGGCGAGCCCGTGCTGATGCCCCCGGGCGGCGGGCTACCGAACGCGGCGACTAGGACCTTAGAGGAGTGGATCCGGATGGGCGCTCCATGGCCGGAGGAACGCATATCCAGTGAATCGGAAGCAGGTGGTTTCGACCTTGCGCAGCGCAAGCGAACCCACTGGGCCTGGCAGCCTCTTCATCAGGCTGATCCGCCGCAGGTCAAGAAGCGCCGCTGGCCGCTGAACCCGGTGGATCGCTTCGTGCTGGCCGAGCTCGAAGAACACGGCATGCTGCCGGCTCCGACCGCCGACCGCCGCACGCTGATCCGGCGGCTCTCCTACGACTTGACAGGCATGCCGCCAACGCCCGACGAGACGGCTCACTTCGTACAGAACGATGATCCCGACGCCTACCAGAAGCTGGTACGGCGGCTGCTGGACTCCCAGCGATTCGGAGAGCACTGGGCACGGCACTGGATGGACTTGGTTCGCTATGCCGACTCGCACGGCAGCGAGGGCGATCCGGCCATACCGAACGCGTGGCACTACCGCGACTACCTCGTTCGAGCCCTGAACGCCGACGTGCCGTATGACCAGCTCGTCCGCGAGCACCTCGCCGGCGACATTCTCGATGAACCGCGGATCGCTCCAGACCGCGGAATCAACGAATCGATACTGGGCACGGCCCACCTTCGCCTCGTCGAACTCGGCTACCAGCCCGTCGACCCATGGGAAGAGCGCGTCAAGTGGACCGACAACCAGATCGACGTCTTCTCCAAGGCCTTCCTAGGACTCACCGTCGCCTGCGCTCGCTGCCACGACCACAAGTTCGACGCGATCAGCCAGCAGGACTACTACGCGCTCTTCGGAGCGCTGTACGGCGCCCGGCCGACCATGCGGGCCGTCGATTCTCCGGCCTCCCTGCGATTGCACTCGAAGCGCCTGAGGGAGCTCAAGGATCAGATTCGCGAGAGAGTCGCCGACCAGTGGATCAAGGACGCGGCTTCACTCCCGAGCCGCCTAGAGCACGCCGACGGAAGCGCCATTCGCGCCGCGCTGGAGGAAGCTGCTTGCGACGACACCAGTCCTCTGCACGCCTTCCTCCAGCTTCGCGACCTGCGAGGTGATCGCTTGTGGGAAGCAGTGGAGGAACTCGGAGCGGACTGGCACAGCCGAATGGCCGCCCGCAAGGCGTTTAACGAGCAGAACTTCCAAGAAGTCTGGGACTTGTCCGGCGCAGACTATGACGAATGGGTCAGCCACGGCGCGGGAGTCAGCGAGACGCCATCGACTCCGGGGGAGTTTCGGGTTGCCTTAGAAGGGAACACAGTCCTGCATGGCATCTATCCAGGCGGGGTCTACACGCACCTGCTCTCGAGCAAGCATGCCGGCGTCATGCAGTCGCCCCGCTTCAAGATCGACACCGACTATGTCAGCGTGCGGACCCTGGGACACGACTTTAGTTTCGCTCGCCTCATAGTGGAGAACTATTCCCTGCCCCTAGGCGGCATCTATGACCAGCGTTACAGCCCGAAGGCCGACACGATGCGGTGGTGGCAGTTCAAGACGGAGTTCTGGAAAGGCTTCACCGGGTACATCGAGTTCGCGACCCGCGAGGACGCCACAAACTTCGTCCTAGACTCGGTCGACCGCGCCAAGGACCCGCGGCCCGAGCGACCCACCCACGGCAGGTCTGGAATCGGCGCGGCCGCAGTCGCCTTCCACAACGGCAAGCGGCAGCCAAAGTCCGCGACCGAGCCCATCCTCTACCTCTTGGCAGCGGAACCATCGGGGTCTGCTGACAGCCTCGCGGAGGTCCTGGCCGAACGCCTGGCCGCAGCCGCGACCGCATGGCGGGGGGACACCATTGACCAGCAGCAGGCCGGCTTCTTGGACTACTTCGCCAGACGCGGGCTCCTGGCTACGTCAATCGGCGAGATCGAAGGCGCGGGCGAACTCGTCGCGGAATACAGGCGGCTCGAGAGCGAGATCGCGGTGCCGCAGAGGTTCCCCGGCGTCGTGGAAGAGAGCGCGCCCGACCATCCCCTGCTGGTCCGCGGCGATCCGCGCAAGCCCGCCGACCCGGTCCAGCGGAGATTCCTCGAAGCCATCGGGAGCGACCGCTATGCCGATCCCGCGGCGGTCCGGCGCCGCTTGGCGGAAGATGTCGCAACGGCGGAAAACCCACTCACGGCGAGAGTCATGGCGAACCGCGTCTGGCAGAGCGTTTTCGGACGCGGCATCGTGGCGACGCCGGATAACTTCGGCGTCTTGGGCGACACTCCGTCTCACCCCGAGCTGCTGGACTATGTCGCGGCTCGCTTCGTCGCGGAGGATTGGTCCATCAAGCGCCTCGTGGAGCTGCTGGTCACGTCGCGCACCTATCGGATGAGCAGCACCGCCTCGGCCAGGTCTTTGGAGCGCGATCCCTCGAATTCCTTGCTGCAACACATGCCCGTGCGCAGGCTTGAGGCAGAGGCTATCCGGGACACGCTGCTGGCCGTGTCCGGCCAGCTGGACAGCTCGATGTACGGCCCCCCGCCCCCGTCGCGCAACCGCTACGACGAGTACGAAGGCCCCGGATCATCCATCTACGGCGATGACCGCCGGAGCGTATACCAGGAAATTCGTCGCAACCGCACGAACCCTTTCCTCGAAGTGTTCGACCAGCCCACGCCGTCGACCACGCGGGGCCGGCGCGATGTCACCAACGTGCCAGCCCAGTCTCTGGCGCTGATGAACAGTCCGTTTGTGTTGGGCAGTGCCTACGCGTGGGGGCGGCGGCTGGCAGATGGCGAGGGCCACTCTGTCGGCAGCCGCGTGGAGTACATGTACCGCAAGGCTTTGGGACGCCCGCCGTCCCCAGAGGAACGGCGCGACGCCGTTGCTTTCGTGAGGGGCCTGGGCGAAGAAGAAGGCGCCAGCGACCGCGACATTCTGGCCAGCTCCGATACGTGGGGCCGGTTCGCGCACACGCTGTTCAATTTCAAGGAGTTTCTGTATGTCCGGTAGGGCCGAAGTCGGCGTGCGGCGGAGCCGTATCAGCCGCCGACGCATGCTGCAAACCACCTCGACCGGCTTCGGTATGCTCGCCGCTGCCGCCCTGCTAGCCGACGAGGCCGCTGCGGCGAGCCCGCAGAACGCCAGCGCTCCGCACTTCGCTCCGCGGGTGAGGAACGTGATCTTCTGCTACATGTCGGGCGGCATGTCGCAAGTCGATTCGTTCGATCCCAAGCCCAAGCTGGCGCAAATGGCGGGCGAACCAGTGCCGTTCAAGGCCGAGCGGACGATGTTCAACAACAACGGCAACATCTTTCCTAGCCCGTGGGACTTCAAGCGCTGCGGCGAGAGCGGCATTCCGGTCAGCGGCATATTCCCCCACATCGGGGAAATGGCCGACGAGCTCTGCGTGATTCGGTCCATGACCGGCAAGTTCATGGAGCACGCGCAAGGAAACTACTACTTCCACTGCGGGCTGCCGTTCGCCGGCTTCCCGAGCATGGGGGCTTGGGTCACGTACGGCCTGGGGAGCGAGAACAACAACTTGCCGGGCTTCGTGGTCACCGGGGGCGGCGGTATCCCCCACGGCGGCATCAACATGATGGGCAACGGATTCCTGCCCTCAGTGCACCAAGCCTCAGTGATCCACCCCGGACGCAGCGACCCGATGCGGAACATCACGTCTTCGACAGGAGGCGCGAGGCAGCGTCGGCAGCTCGATTTCGTTCGCCGCATGGACCGGAGCTTCTTGGCCGACATCGGCAGCCACGAGCCCGTAGAGGCCGCGATCTCGAACTACGAGACGGCCTATCGGATGCAGAGCGCGGTGCCGGAACTGGTGGACCTGGGCAGCGAGTCGGAGGCCACGCGCAGGCTCTACGGCGTGGATTCCAGCAATCCCTCGACGGCCGCCTACGCGAAGCAATGCCTGCTGGCTCGCCGCTTGGTCGAGCGGGGCGTCCGGTTCGTCGAACTGACCATGGTCAACACGCCGGGCAAGACCGATGGCATGGGCAACCCGTGGGACCAGCACGACAAGCTGGAACTGGGCCACGGAGCGAACGCCCTCACGGTCGACCAGCCGGTAGCGGCGCTGCTCAAGGATCTCAAGGCGCGCGGCCTCTTAGACGAGACGCTGGTCCTTTTCTCGGGCGAGTTCGGCCGAACGCCGTTCGCGCAGGGCACCATTGGCCGCGATCACAACCCATTTGGCTTCAGCCTCTGGCTGGCTGGCGGCGGCCTGAAAAAGGGGTTCATTTACGGCCAGACCGACGAATTCGGCTACCGCGTGGTAGAGAACCAGTGCAGCGTGCACGACCTGCACGCAACCGTGCTGCACCTGCTCGGACTGGACCACGAAAGGCTGAGCTATCGTTTCGGCGGGCGGGACTACACCCTCACGGACGTGCACGGTCACGTGCTTCGTGGGATCTTGGCGTGAGGCCGACTGGCAGTTAGCCAACGGATCTGATCGCTCGCGGCCGCTTGGGTTGGAAGCCCACGGCGCGAACTCTAGCGCTCGAGGATGGCTATTGTCTCAATGTGATACGTCTGCGGGAACAGGTCGACCATCTGCAGCTCCCGCAACGCGAAGCCAACGGCAAGGAGGAGCTTCAGGTCACGGGCCAGCGTGGCAGGGTCGCAAGAGACTAGATGCAGCCGCGGGGGGCGCAGACGCGCGATCTGGCTTACGACCTGGGCACCGAGGCCGGTGCGCGGCGGGTCGGCCACGATCAGGTCCGGCTGGCCCGAGAACCCGTCCAAGAACACATCCACGTCTAGGTGGACCGCCCGCACCGAGCACCCCGCCCGGCGAGCGTTGAAACGCAGGTCGCGCATCGCCGAGGGAGCTGAATCGACCGCGACGACCTCCCGGAAGCGACGGGCTAGGGGCAACGTGAACAGCCCCACGCCGGCGTAGAGGTCAATCGCAAGGCGCCCCTCAGCCTCTCCCGTTGCTAGCGCAGCCAGATGATCGGCGAGAAACCGGTTGACCTGGAAGAACGAGCGGCCGCTGACTTGAAAGACATCCTCGCCGCAGCGATAGTCCAGCGGAGTGCCGGGCTCGTCCACACCGAACACGTTGGCGGACTTGGCCCAAAAGCGCTTCGGCAAGGGGCCGGCTCGACGGGGAAGATTGACCTGTACCCGATCCTCGTCAGTAAAGAACTCGATGGTCCTGAGACTAGAGGGAAACCTGCGATCGGCCGCCATTCGTTCCACGCCCCGGTGGAGTGCGTTGAGCTTGGGCGAGTTGATCGCGCAATCGCGCGTGGCGACGAGGCGGTGCGAGCGAGCGGCCAAGAACCCAGCCTGGCCAGTCTTGCCATGGCGGGCGAAATGAATCTGCGTCCGGTTGCGATAGCCGAGCGCTTCAGACCGCACAGTCGGTATCTCGGCGCCCCAGTCGATTCCGCCGATCCGGCTCAGCGTCTCGCGCAAGATTCCGACCTTGTGGGAGCATTCGAGGTCATGCGGCATGTGCTGGTAGTGGCAGCCGCCACACCGCGCGAACACCGGGCAGGGCGGCTCCGTGCGCTGATCGGAGCGCGAGATCCATTCGGTGTCGATGCCTCGCCGGACCCCTGCGGACTTCGTCGACACTTCCGCCTCCACTGTCTCGCCGGGAAGCACGAACGGCACGAACACCGCCCCGCCCTCGTGCCGCGCCAGCCCGTCCCCGCCGTAGACCAGCTTTTCGATTTCCAGCCTAGTGCGCATCTGGTTGATTCTCACACTGCCCGGCGCTGTACGCTAGCTGCTGCGCTGCTCGCCCGGAGAGGCAGCAGGCGAGGGAGTCGACGTTTCCACTAACGCGGCGGGGTGGCCCAGCCCGCCTCATGCCACTCTCGGCTTCGGCCCCGAACCTGCCCGACCGGTCGCGAAAACCCGCCCGAAACCTTGGCTAGTCGCGCTCAATGCCAGATTCAGCACTGTTGCTAAACTCACAGTCTGGCGGCCTGCCGATGTCTTCGACCGCTTTCCTGTTCCCCGGCCAAGGCTCCCAGGCGCCCGGTATGGGCCTCGAAATCGCCGAGCGTTACCCCTCGGCGCGGGCCGTCTTCGATGAAGCCGACGAGGCGCTGGGATTCGCGCTTTCCCGCATTTGCTTCGAAGGGCCGGCAGAAGAGCTAAAGCGCACGGAGATCACGCAGCCCGCGGTCCTGACGGCCTCGATCGCGACCCTCGCTGCGGTTCGGGAACGCGGCATCGCACCGGCATTCGTCGCAGGGCACAGTTTGGGCGAGTACTCTGCACTAGTCGCCGCCGGGGCAATGAAGTTCCAAGAGGCCGTCCAGCTCGTGCACGAGCGCGGGCGCTGCATGCAGGAAGCAGTGCCACGGGGGGTCGGCGCGATGGCGGCGTTGCTGGGAATCGACGCAGAAGCGGCGGCCGACGTGTGCCGGCAGGCAGCCGACGGTCAAGTCGTCTCGCCGGCGAACATCAACTCCCCTGGACAGATCGTCATCGCGGGCCACGCCGAGGCAGTCTCGCGGGCGGCCGACCTAGCCAAGCAATCCGGCGCCAAGCGGGCGGTGATGCTCGAAGTGAGCGCACCGTTCCACTGCGCGCTGATGAAGCCCGCTCGGGCGGCAATGGAGCCCCGCTTGGACTCGACTGCATTTGCAGACCTGCAGGTGCCGCTGGTCAACAACTGGCAGGCCCGCGAGGTTCGCGCCGGCACCGAAGCTCGCGAGGGCCTCAAGCAGCAGATTCCCAACCCGGTGCTGTGGGAACAGACCATCCGCCACCTTGTCGCCCAAGGCGTTGACCGCTATTTGGAGGTCGGCCCCGGCCGCGTGCTCACGGGCCTGATGCGAGCTATCGACCGCAAGCTATCCGCGCAGAGCACGCACGACCTGGCCAGCTTGGAGGGCATCCCCGCAGAATGACGCACCGTACTGCACTCGTCACCGGAGCGAGCCAGGGCCTCGGCCGGGCATGCGCTGAGGCCTTGGCGGCGAAGGGCGTGAGCGTGGTCGCGGGCGCGCGCCAGACCGACAAACTGGCAACGCTGGTCGAGGAAATCCGAGCGGCCGGCGGCACCGCCGAGGCGGTCGAGCTAGACGTCACGGACCAAGCGTCGGTCGACGCGATGGCGAAGTCTCACGGCAGGGACATTGACATCTTGGTCAACAACGCCGGCATCACGGCTGACAACCTGGGATTGCGCCTGAAGGATGGCGACTGGCAGAGCGTCATTGACACAAATCTCACCGGGGCGTTCCGCTGCTCGCGCGCATTGATGCGCGGCATGATGAAGAAGCGCTGGGGTCGGATCGTCAACGTCTCTTCTGTCGTAGGGCTGTCGGGCAACGCCGGGCAAGCGAATTACTCCGCGTCCAAGGCGGGACTGATCGGGCTCACCAAGTCCTTGGCGCAAGAGCTAGCCAGCCGCAGCATTACCGTGAACGCTGTCGCGCCTGGATTCTTCGCGACCGATATGACCGCACGCCTCGACGAAGCGCAGCAGACCGACATCTTGGCCAGCATCCCGATGGGCCGCATGGGAGAGATTGACGAGCTAGCTGCCGCCGTTTGCTTTCTGGCAAGCGAGGAAGCCGGATACATCACCGGCCATGTGCTGAACGTCAGCGGCGGGCTCTACATGTGATGCCAACCCCGCATCCCCAAGATGTGACGATCTTGGATCGGATCATCGAACACAAGCGGAACGAACTCGCGGACGAGCGGTCAGCTACCTCCGAAGCCGATCTGGAGGCCCGCCCTGTACCGTTGCGGCGCGGCTTCCGCGCCGCGCTCGCATCGAGGCGTCCGGCGATCATCGCGGAGATCAAGCAGGCGTCGCCTTCCGCGGGGCTGATTGCAGCGGACTTCGATCCCGCCGCGATCGCGCGCAGCTACGAGCTTGCCGGAGCGGCCGCTCTATCGGTGCTCACAGACGCGCGCTTCTTCCAAGGCTCGCTGGAGGACCTGGCAGCCGCGCGGGCGGCAACTTCGCTGCCTGTGCTGCGCAAGGATTTCACGCTCGATCGCTATCACCTGCTGCAGGCATCAGCCAGCGGCTCGGACTGCATCTTGCTGATCGCAGCCGCGCTCGAGGACATAGAACTGCGGGAGTTGCACGCAGCCGCGCTCGAGCTGAACCTCGATGCACTGGTGGAAGTCCACGACGGATCCGAGCTTGACCGCGCACTCGCCATGGGCGCGGACCTGATCGGCGTGAACAACCGCAATCTCAAGACGATGGAAGTTTCGCTTCAGACATCGATCAGCCTTGCCGAACGATTCCCGGCGCACGTTCTGCGCATTAGCGAGAGCGGCATCCGCACTGCAGAGGACCTGCGCCGCCTCGCGGACGCCGGCTACCAAGGATTCCTGGTGGGCGAAGGCCTGATGAGGCATCCGGACCAGGGCCGGGCGCTGGCGGACCTGATAGGCCGGCCGACATGAGCGGATTCCTGCGCAAGATCGCAGAGCTGCTGGAGGCGATCAAGTTCCAGCATTCGGTCTTTGCCCTGCCCTTCGCCCTCACCGCGACCCTGTTGGCGCTGCGAGGAACCGACATGTCCGGTCCTGATCTGGTCTGGAAGCTGGTCTGGATCATCGTCGCCATGGTGGCGGCACGGTCGGCCGCCATGGCTTTCAATCGCCTGATTGACGCGCCGATGGACGCGCTGAATCCTCGGACTGCCAGCCGGGCGCTTCCGGCGGGAAGACTCTCGAAGCGGTTCGCGGCTGTCTTCGTCTCGATCTCGGCGGCCGTGCTGGTTCTCGCCGCTTGGCAGCTCAACCCGCTCTGTTTCGAGCTCAGCCCGCTCGCGCTGGCCCTGGCATTCGGCTACTCCTACACGAAGCGTTTCACCGCCCTGTCCCACGTCGTGCTCGGCACCGTGCTCGGGGTCGCTCCGGCCGCGGCGTGGATCGCCGTCCGAGGGACGCTGGACCCCTCGATTCTGTTGCTGGCGCTGGCCGTGACGCTCTGGACGGCGGGCTTCGACATCATCTATTCCTGCCAAGACGTCGCATTCGACCGCAGCGCAGGCCTGCATTCGATCCCCGCCCGCCTCGGTGTCGCGCGGGCGCTGCTGGTCTCGCGGCTGTTACATGTCGGAATGGTGGTCTGCCTGCTTGCCATGTGGCTCAACATGGGACTGGGCCTCATCGCGCTGCTCGGCGTCGTCACGATGGCCGGACTGCTGGTCTACGAGCAATCCCTGGTGAGCGCAGACGACCTGTCGCGCGTGGATGCGGCCTTCTTCACCGTGAACGGTTGGGCCAGCGTGCTGTTCGCTGCGTTCTGGGCCGTAGACCTGTGGCTGCCGCTCCGGCTCCCAGCGTAGAGCGGCTGGACGCCGCTCCGATTGCGCGTCGGGGGTCGCGCGACCTCAGCGCGGAGAGGCCCGCTTGCCCGCTGGCGCAGTCGCTCAGTCCATCAGCATCCCGCCGTTGACCTCGACCGATTCCCCGACGATGTGCGAAGCGGCGTCGCTGGCCAGGAACGCGATCACGCTGGCAACTTCCTCGGACTCTCCCGCTCGTCCCTGCGGAATCTGCGAGACCATCTCGCGCATCCGCTCCTCGCTCGAGAAGCGCTCGTGAAAGGGCGTGAGAATCACGCCAGGATTCACGGCGTTGACGCGGATGCCTTGGGCGATGAGTTCCTTGGCCAAGGCCTTGGTCATGCCCGTGACCGCGGCCTTCGCCGTGGCATAGAGGATCGCGCCGGGCCCGCCGCCGTTGTGGCCGGCGATGGAGCCGAGATTCACGACGGCGCCCGAACCGCGCTCGCGCATGTGTACCGCTGCGGCCTGCGTGACCCAAAGCACGCTGGCCAGATTCAGGTCTATCACGCTGTTCCAGAAGTCCTCGTCAATCTCGGCCAGGAACCGGCGCCCGATAAGGGACCCCGCGTTGTTGACCAGCACGTCGATGCGGCCGAAGCGCTCGACGACGCTCGAGACGAGATGCTGGCACTGCTGCGCATCGGAAAGGTCGGCTTGGAAACTTGCCGCCGTGCCGCCACTGCTCTCGATATCGGTCACGATCTGCTGGGCCTGCCGCTCGCTGGCGTTGAAGTGCACAGCGATCGCATACCCTCGCTTGGCGAATTCGCGAGCAGTAGCCGCTCCGATGCCCAAGGACGCTCCGGTGACGAGCGCAACGGGCGGTACGAAGTTCTGGGACATCCACGACCAGTGTAACGACGCGCGCGATGTCGCTATGGCCGATCTGATTCGATTGCCAACCTGCTGGCCGAAGCAACCGGAGGAGCGGGTCCATTCAAGTGAACAAGCGGCTGTCCCGGGAAGAAGAACACCCCCTTCCGGCCGTCAAGCCCACCTGCCATACTGGCAAGCATGCGCAGCCTCGGCCTCGCCGCCCTGCTCGGGCTCTTTGCATCGCTCTGCCCGGCCCAGCCGGAGGGCTGGTCGCGGCCGTTTCCCGGGCACCGCGTGATCGGCAACCTTTACGCGGTCGGCACCTATGACCTGGGGGTGTTCCTGATCACCTCGGACGAGGGACACATCCTCGTCAACACCGCCCTCGAAGACTCGGTCCCCTTGATCCGCCGGAACATCGAGTCGGTCGGCTTCCGCTTCGAAGACATCAAGATCTTGCTGCAGATGCAGTCTCACTGGGATCACACCGCGGCCCTGGCTGAAATCAAGCAGATCACCGGCGCACAAATGTGGGCAACCGAGGACGACGCGCCGGTGCTGGAAGACGGCGGCTTTAGCGACCCGCACTTTGGCGGACGCGTGTCCTTCAAGCCTGTCAAGGTGGACAAGATCATCAAGGACGGCGAGGTGATCGAGCTGGGCGCCATCAGGCTCACGGTCATTGACACCCCGGGTCACACGGCGGGCAGCTCCAGCTACGCCATGTCGGTTCGGGAGAACGGCCGGGAATACAAGGTCGTCATCGCCAACATGGGCACGATCAACCGAGGCAAGAAGCTTGTCGTAGACCCAACCTACCCGGGCGTTGCCGAGGACTTCGCCAAGACATTCGAGCGCCAGAAGGCCATGCAGGTCGATGTCTGGGTGGCAGCCCACGGATCGCAGTACGGGCTGCACAGCAAATACCGCGCCGGACAGGCCTACAGCCCCGATACATTCGTGGACCCGGAGGGGTTCCTAGCCGCTGTGAAGCGGCTCGAGAGCCTATACTTGGAGCAACTGGAGGCCGAGCGGCGGTAAGCGGCGACGGCCTGCGGGCGCCTTGCCCCCTCACGGTCACAGTGCTACCGTGACGTGAAGAGAAGCCTTGTGCTACCACGCATTTCCGATCCCCGCCTGCGGCCCGTTGCAGACAAGGTAGCGAACGGCACGCGCCTGTCCTTCGAGGACGGCGTGAACCTGTACAGGTCGCCAGACCTGCTGGCGGTTGGCCACTTGGCCAACCAGGTTCGCGAACGGCTGAACGGGAACCGGACCTATTTCAACGTCAACCGCCACATCAACCCGACGGATGTGTGCGTGGCAGCCTGCAAGCTGTGCGCGTTCGGCAAGCAAAAGCGCAACCCGACCGCCTACACCATGTCACTGGAACAGGTCTGGCATACCGCCGGAATCGGCTACAGCGAGGAGATTTCGGAGTTCCACGTGGTGGGCGGCCTGCATCCAGAACTTGGCCTGGATTGGTTTGCCAGGATGTTCGGCGGGCTCAAGCAGCGCTTCCCAAGGGTCCACCTCAAGGCCCTGACCATGGTCGAGATCGGCTATCTGGCGCGCCGCGAGGGCATCTCCGTCCAAGAAACCTTGGAGCGGCTCCGAGATTCTGGTGTCGACTCTCTGCCAGGCGGGGGCGCGGAGATCTTTACCGAGCGCGTCCGCCGCATTATCTGCGACCACAAGATCGATGGCGACGAGTGGATCGAGACAGCCCGGACGGCGCACAACCTAGGCCTGAAGTCCAACGCCACCATGCTCTACGGTCACATCGAGACCGATGAGGACCGCGTTGACCACCTGCTGCGCTTGCGGGCGCTACAGGACGATACTGGCGGTTTCCAGACCTTCATCCCGCTGGCATTCCACCCCCAAAACACCCCGATGCACCACCTGCCGATGACGTCGGGCTTTCAAGACATCCGGGCCATCGCCGTGGCCCGGCTCCTGCTGGACAACTTCCCCCACATCAAGGCCTACTGGATCATGATGACCCCGAAGATCGCGCAAGTGGCGCAGCGCTTCGGCGCGGACGACATCGACGGCACCGTGGTCGAGGAGAAGATCTACCACGACGCCGGCGCGAAGACTCCACAGGTGCTCAGACGAGAGCAGCTGCTGCGCCTGATCCGCAACTCCGGCCGCGAGCCCACCGAGCGCGACACGCTCTACCGCGAAGTGCGGCGCGACGAGGCGACCCTGGCGCTGGCCGTCTAGCTGCTCCGCCGCGACCGCGCGCTCACGGCTCGAGCAGTCTCAGGATCTGCTCCAAGCCGCTGCGAATCTCGGCCAGGCCCTCCCGCGAGACCGGACGCGAAGCCTTCCCGTCATCCTGCGGCGGCTGCGAAGTTCCGCCTCCCGGCGGCGCGGCCGCGGCTGGCTCGGGCTCGGCTCTTCTCGCGGCCGCGCTATTCGTGCGCAACGCCCGCCGCGCCCCCGCGATGGTGTACTTGTCCCTGTACAGGAGCTGTTTGATGGCGAGGATCGTCTCAAGATCCTTGCGGCGGTACTGCCGCTGCCCCTTGGGTGTCTTGCGCGGAGAAAGCATCGGAAACTCCGACTCCCAGAAGCGCAGCACGTGCGCTTCCACTCCCGCGATTCTCGTAACCTCGCCGATCCGAAAGAACAATCGATTCGGAATCTCCGGCCGGCTACCGCTTGCGCTCTGGTCTTCCGCCATCGGCGAAACATTATACTTGGCTTGGACGGGCTGCGGCCGCGGGCGGCGCGGCGGCTCACCGGAGCGAGAAGTTCTTGCTCTTGTCCGCTCGAAACTTCCAACCCTTGCGCAATGAAGGTGATCCAGATCATCACGGTCCTAGCCGCGTTCGCCAGCAGTTCGGCCGCGGGAGCAAAACCCAACGTCCTGCTGATCCTCGCCGACGACCTGAACGACTGGGTCGGGGCGCTGACTTCCCATCCGAACGCGCGCACTCCCAACATCGACCGGCTGGCGGGAAGCGGCATGCTGTTTCGCCAAGCCTACGCCGCCTCTCCCAAGTGCAACCCATCGCGCACGGCCCTGCTGCTGGGCTTGGCCCCGGCTACGACCGGCATCTACGACAACGGCCATTGGTGGAGGCCCCACCTGCCGGAGGCGGTCGCGCTGCCGGAGGCATTCCGGCGAGCTGGCTACCACGTCGCCGGCGGCGGCAAGATCTTCCACCACACGGCGGGATTCAATCCTCCCGACCTATGGGACGAGTACTTTGACTTGCGGTTCGACGACCCTTGGGACCGCGCCGGGCAAGCCTACCCCGGAATCGGCCCGGTGCGGCCGCCGCCCGGACACCCGCTGGCCGGCATGACGCCGTTTCGCCACGAGCTGGACTGGGGCTCTCTGCCAATCCGCGATGCCGACTACGGTGACGCGCGTACGGTCGCCTGGGCCGCCGACTTTCTCCGGCAGGGCCGAGCGCAGCCGTTCTTGCTCGCCGTCGGCCTGTTCCATCCCCACCTTCCCTGGTACGCCCCGCAGGAATTCTTCGCGGCCTTCGAAGCAGACCAAACCGTGCTGCCAGCCGCTCCAGCTGACGACCTTGCCGACGTTCCGGCCGAGGGACGGCGCCTGGCCGGCCGCGGCGCCGAGGTCTTCGAAGCCATCCGCGCTGCCGGGAAATGGTCGGAAGCCGTCAGGGCCTATGCTGCCAACATCGCTTTCGCCGATGCCTTGGTAGGGCGACTGCTAGACGCGTTGGAGCAGAGCCCGCATGCCGGGAACACCGTCGTCGTCTTCGCATCGGACCACGGCTTCCACCTTGGAGAAAAGCAGCACTGGTACAAGTCCACGCTCTGGGAGCGGGCCACTCATGTGCCTCTTGTGATTCGAGGGCCGGGCGTCGCGCCCGGGAGCGTCTGCGACAGGCCGGTCAGCCTGCTCGACCTCTATCCGACGCTGCTCGAGCTGGCCGGCGTTCCCGCCGTCTCCAGACTCGACGGCCGCAGTCTGACCGGCCTGTTGGCGGATCCGGACTCGGAACCGAACCGGCACGCTGGCATCACCTACCTGCGCGGCAACCACGCGGTCCGCCGAGGCCGCTGGCTCTACATCCGCTATCGCGACGGCGGAGAGGAGCTGTATGACCGCGAGGCCGACCCGCACGAGCTGGCCAATCTAGCCGACAGCGAGGGACGGAGTGACGTAAAGCGGGCGCTGGGCGAACTGCTCCCGCGCGAAAACGCCGCTGCGGCGCCTCTCAAGAATGCGTACGTGTTCGACGCCAAAGCGTACTCGTGGGTGCCGAAGCCGTGAAGGGAGGGGCCGGGCCCTTCCTATAATGGAATATCGGCTCCGCCAGACGATGGCCCTGCACCCCCGCATCCGCTCCACCACGGTGCTCTGCGTCCGCCGTGACGGCAAGGTTGCCCTCGCCGGCGATGGCCAGGTCACCATGGGCGCCGAGGTCATGAAATCCTCGGCCAAGAAAATCCGGCGCCTTCACAACGAGCAAGTTCTGGCCGGCTTTGCCGGCTCCACGGCCGATGCGATTTCTCTCTTCACGCGCTTTGAGGAGAAGCTGCAAGCCTTCGGCGGCAATCTGAGCCGTGCAGCGGTGGAGCTGTCCAAGGAGTGGCGCATGGACAAGACGCTGCGCCACTTGGAAGCGCTGCTGCTGGTGGCCGACGCAAATTCGACCCTGCTGCTGAGCGGGACCGGCGATGTCATCGAACCTGACGACCGCGTGGCCGCCGTCGGGTCGGGCGGCTCCTATGCGGTCGCCGCGGCCAACGCCCTGCTGGAGCACACCGACTTGAGCGCGCGAGAAGTTGCCGAGGCTGCGATGAAGATCGCGGCGGACATCTGCATCTACACCAACTCAAACATCGCGTTCGAGGAATTGAGCTAACCCAATGGTCATCTTCCTTCCCGGTGATTCCGGGTCTAGTTCGACCGCTCTCGACGAGCTGACTCCGCGGGAGATCGTCGAAGAACTCGACAAGCACGTGGTCGGCCAGTCCGAGGCCAAGCGGGCGGTGGCAGTGGCCTTGCGAAACCGCATCCGGCGCCAGCGCCTCGACCCGGAAATGGCCGAGGAGGTGATGCCCAAGAACATCCTGATGATGGGCCCGACCGGCGTCGGCAAGACCGAGGTCGCGCGGCGCCTGGCGCGGCTGTCGAACTCGCCGTTCGTGAAGGTCGAGGCGACCAAGTTCACCGAGGTCGGTTACGTGGGCCGGGACGTCGACTCGATGATCCGGGACCTCGTTGAAATGGCGATCGACATGATCCGCGAGCAGAAGATCGACCTCGTCGCGGAGCGGGCCGAGAAGAACGCCGAAGAGCGCCTGCTGCAGATCCTGATGCCGCCCCAGAAGAGCGAGGACCAGGACGAGCCTGACAGCACTGCAGCTACGCGCGAGAAGCTGCGCAAGAAGTTGCGGGAAGGCAAGCTGGACGACCGCATGGTCGAGATCGATATCCAGAACCGCAACAACCCGATCGAGGTCGTCACCAACCAAGGCGTGGAAGAGATGGACATCAATATCCGGGAGCTCGTCCCCGGATTGTTCGGCGGGCAAACACGCCGCCGCAAGATGACCGTGCTGGACGCTTTGGACACGCTGACCCAGGAAGAGGAGCAAAAGCTCATCGACATGGAACAGATCACGCGCATGGCGGTCGAGCGCACCGAGCAGGCCGGGATCGTGTTCCTCGACGAAATGGACAAGATCGCCGGACGCGAAGGCGGCCGCGGGCCGGAAGTGAGCCGCGAAGGCGTGCAGCGCGACCTGCTGCCGATCGTGGAAGGCACGACGGTCAACACCCGCTACGGGATGATCCGCACCGACCACATCCTGTTCATCGCCGCCGGCGCATTCCACGTAGCCAAGCCCAGCGACATGATTCCGGAGATGCAGGGGCGCTTCCCGATCCGAGTCGAACTCAAGCCGCTGACGAAGGATGATTTCATCCGGATCCTGACCGAGCCCAAGAACGCACTGACCAAGCAATACATCGCTCTGTTGGAGACCGAGGGCTTGAAGCTGGAGTTCACCGAGGGCTCGATCGAGGAAATCGCGCGCACGGCGATGATCGTCAATGAGCAAACCGAGGACATCGGGGCGCGCCGGCTCCACACGATCATGGAGAAGTTGCTGGACAAGATCTCGTTCGAAGCTCCCGACATGCGGGAGAGCAGCGCCACGATCGACGTGGCGTATGTGAACGACCAACTCGCCTCGATCGTGAAGGACCAAGATCTGAGCCGCTATATCCTCTGACCGATGGCCCCAAGGCAGCGGAGCCGGTTGCAGCACGCCGCGCGATGCGGCGCGTTGGCCGTGATCGTGACCTCGTGCGGCTCGGTGGGTGACCCGCTGCCGCCGCTCGTGGACCTGCCGCAACCGGTCACGGACCTTGCGGCGCACCAAGTCGCGCAGGAGGTCCGGATCGAGTGGAGTTGGCCGCTTGTCACCACCGAGGGCATGGCCGCCCGCAACGTCAGCGGCTTCACGCTGTGGGCCGTGGACGTGCCGGGCTTCGGCAACGCGCTTACGGCACAGACGATCGACGAGTACCGCCGCGAGGTGCTGGCGGTCGGCGAGCCCAAGCTGGTCGATCTCGGGCCTGGCGACCGCATCGACGCGCGCCTCCCCTTGGACGACTGGCCGCTCGGCCAGGAAACGATCTTGGTCGTGACGGTCGCAAACCGCGCCGGACGGCACGCGGGATACTCGAACCAAGTCCAGCTCCAGCCGCTGGAACCTCCCGAGCGCGCGATGTGGGCCTCGAACTCGGTCCAGGCCGAAGGCGTGGCGCTGGCATGGCTGCCGTCCCCGCGCGCCGAAGAGTACGCCGTCGACAGAGCCACGGGCAACGACAGCGAATACCAGCCGCTCGGGCGTCTGGCTGCGACGGCATTCCTCGACCGCACCGTGGGCTGGGGCCGAACCTATCGGTATCGCGTTCGCCCGCTCCGCAGATCGGGGGCCGGATGGATCGAAGGCTCCGCTTCCGAAGCGGTCAGCGTGACGCCGCGGGACACCTTTCCCCCGACACCGCCAGCGGGCCTGCGAGCGGTACGAACCGAGGCGACGGTGGAGCTGTCGTGGCTGTCCAGCCCGGAACAGGATGTGGCCGGCTATCGCGTCTATCGGGACGGCATGGCAATTTCCGAGGTCTCGGCCGACACCACCTACAGCGATGGCGGGGCCACGCGCAAAGCGCACGAGTTCTCGGTGTCCGCGCTGGACACGAGCGGCAACGAGAGCCCGCCAGGCCCTGCGATTACGGTCGCCGCACCTGACTCGCCGATAGACTAGTGAAATGCTAGCTCGGAGCGCGTTGGCGGCGGCACTGCTAGGTGAGCTGCTGCTGGTAGCGTGTGCAACCCGCATGGGTCCGCGCACAATACCTGCCGCCCGGTTCGACTACAACGAGCGCATTGCCCGCTCCCAGAACGACCAGCTCCTGCTCAATCTCGTGCGGTTGCGCTACCGCGACACGCCGGTCTTTCTCGATGTCGGCACGGTGATCGCCCAATACACGCTCGACGCAAGGGTCGGCACGCTGCCCAGATTCGGCGCGGACGGCTCCGGCCGGACGGAGCTGGGCGTTGACCTGGGCGCGCGCTACAGCGAACAGCCGACGATTACCTACGAGCCGATCTCGGGGGCAGAGTTCACCCGTCGTTTGCTTACCCCCATCTCTCCGCAGACCATCATCTTGCTGTCCCAGTCCGGCTGGAGCGTCGAGCGCCTGCTGATGTGCTGTGTTGACAGTATCAACGGCATCGCCAACGCACCGGTGGCGAGTGGCCCGACCCCGTCATTGATCCCCGACAACAGCCGCTTTCGCGGCGTGGCCCGGGCCCTGCGGTCGCTTCAGCTGGCTGGTTCGTTGGAGTTCGTCCTCGAGCAGGACGAAGCGTCGGGCAACGCGCTGCTCCGCGTTGGCAAGCCCGCCGGCAACGGCGACCGCTCCCAAGTGCTGCGCGAACTGCGCGACACGTTGGCGCTCGATCCCGACACCGAGATCTTCCGCATAACCGCTCGCAGCGCGGTACGCGGCCGAGATGAGATCATCCTCACGGGAAGGTCAGTCTTGGGTGCGCTGTTCTTCCTCTCCCACAGCGTCGATCCGCCGACAGAGCACGAAGCGCGGGGTCTGGTTACGGTGGCCGAGCAAGCA
The DNA here is from genome assembly GCA_022826925.1 of Bryobacterales bacterium. Lineage (GTDB taxonomy): Bacteria > Acidobacteriota > Terriglobia > Bryobacterales > UBA6623 > VXMF01. The sequence continues at coordinate 156,362 of JAJDTX010000003.1, read as the reverse complement.
GGCGGTAATGCAGCGAGCTGGGACGAAGTCTCCGGCGGTCTGATTCGCGTGCCCTCCTCGACTGCCGAACCTTCTGGCGCCTTCGTGCGCATCCGCTATCGCGACCACTGGTTCTACATCAACGACGCCGATCTGAACTCCAAGGCGACGTTCAGCCTGCTGACCTATCTTCTGTCGCTGCAGTCTGCCGGCCATCAGGGCATGAGTGCCCTGCTGAGCGTTCCGGTGGGCAATTAGCCTCGCGGCAGCCGAGCACGCGCCCGGCGGGGATCCCAGCTGGTTTAGTGAGCGTGAGCGCGCGGCGCGTCCGTGGCACGGACGCGGTCATTCCGCTTCAGACACGGCGTCCGGCCCGCTCAGGTAAGGATTGAACACGTAGCGGAGCGAGACCGGCCCGGGCAAGGTCAGGTTGCGCGTGATCGCATAGGCGGGATCCAGCCCCCACTGCCCCTTGGCCAGCAGCTTCTGCTTCAGGGTGTCGTTGTCGTGCCAACCCCAGAAGGGCTTGGCCATGTCGGCGGCATGCTTGCGGCTGAGAAACGCCCCGGCGACAAACGGGTAGCTGGCCTGCGGGCGCCCCCCCTGTGGCTGGTAGCGATAGTACCCGCTGAACGCGGCTCCGCCAGCGTCTCGCTCCTGCTGGGACCGGATCCACCACTGGTCGTAGATCGGCAGAAGATCGTACCCCACGTTGCGGTCCGCCGGGTGCCGGGGCCTTTCCGCGACGCCCTTGTAAACATACGTCACGCCGGTGCCTGCTTCGAAATGGTCCTCAGAAAGAGAGTACCCGGAGTGCTGGCCGGATCCGTAGACCCCGTGCCCGCCAGAATGGACGAACACGACGGGGTGAGTGCCGTCGACGAATTCGACCTCCCCATCCAAGTTGTGAAAGTTGCCGCGGACGCGAGGATCGGCGCGATAGGAGTAAATCTTGTTGTGCGCCAACGTCTCCATGGCGACCGGACGCCCCCAAGGCGTGCCGTCCTTGGCGATGGTGAGGATCATGCCCTCGTTGTCGTTCTCGTGGCACGTTCCCGCGATGCACTTGTCCGAGTAGTCCCGCGGATGGAAGAAGTTGTAGATCAAGAACCAGTGCGTCTCGGTTTCCATGGCCGCGTAGTAGACGAAGGCCTGCGAACTGCTTTCCGGCGTGTTGTCCCAGTTGTTGTCGCCGCGCCAATCGCCATCGGCGTCAAACCGCGTCAGGTAGTCGGCCTTGGGCTGGAACCATGTCTCCTGAGCCACGAACGGAGCGTACCGCTCGGCCAGCGGGCGGTAAGGATCGGGCGCGGACGGCTGGGCTCCGAACGTCACGCGCTCGCCAGCCACCGTCGGCTCGGCGGCAGCATCGACGCGGATCCTCAACGTCGCCGAGACGCCCTCCAACGTAGCGGTCAGGAGCGACTCGCCCTCTCGACCGGGCGCGGTGTACAAGACCGCGTCCGACAAGTCCGACTGCCTGTCGGACATCGTGAGCAGCCTCCGTTCAGCGCCATCGGGTCCGTCGTGGCGCGGTCGGATCTCCCCGCTCTCCCGGTGACTGAACGGCTTCGAGACCCAACCTCCGTCAACGCCGTGGACGTGAAAGGCCGCCGGACCGCGCTTGAGCGGCACCGGAGCCGCGCCACCCGTCAGCCTGGCACTCTCGCCTACGGCCCTGACCTGCACCACCAAGACTTCGAACGGGCGCACCCGGGCGTCCGCCGGCACGGTCCGAAACTCGATCCCTTGCACAGGCCCTGGCACCTGTGCGCCGAGCGCCGCAATGCACCCAGCCAGGGCCAGCCCGCGGCTGGCGCTCCGGCGGAAGAATCGTGCCGCGGCAGGTAGCAAGGGGCAAGTCAACGGGGCCGGTCCGCCGAGGGCCCGCGTCGCGCGCCGCCAATGGGCATCGCTCACGCGGATCCCATGTCCATGATGGCGCATGTCCAAGTGTCCGGACATTCCGGCATCCGCTAGACTACTCCCAAGCGACGCGAACCGGCTCGGGACAGTTGCGGCGAGCGCGACTGGAGGATCTGACGCGGCCGGAAAGGGCACGCTTGCTTTGCCGGAGCGCTGGTGGTCAGACCGAGACACCGACTGGTCAGGGCGGCAAGCACGGTACCGCAGACCGGACACGGCTTCGGCACCGCGCCGGTCTTCCTAGCTTCGATCAGCACGATCCTTGGCGCAGTGCTGTTCCTGCGCTTCGGCTACGCGGTCGCGCACGTGGGGCTGTGGGGCAGCTTCGGCATCATCGCGCTCGGCCACTTGGTGACAATTCCCACGGTCTTGGCGGTTTCGGAGATCGCGACGAACCGGCGTGTCGCCGGCGGCGGGGCGTACTACATCATCAGCCGTTCGTTCGGCACCAGTATCGGCGGCTCGATCGGTATTGCGCTCTATCTCTCGCAAGTCATCTCGGCGGCCTTCTACCTCGTCGCGTTCGCCGAAGCGTTCGAACCGCTCTACGCCTGGTCGGCTTCCACGCACGGCATCGAGGCCGACCCGCGCTGGGTCAGCCTGCCGTCCACTGCCTTGCTGGCGGCAATCGTGCTGACCAAGGGCGCCCGGTCGGGCGTCCGCGCGCTGTGGTTCGTCAGTGCCGCCCTGTTCGCTTCGATCCTGCTCTTCCTGCTGGGCACGGGACCGGAATCGGTGCGGCCCGACGGGCTCAACCTTACCTCGCGGATCCAGGATCCCGACCCGTTCGGCACGGTCTTCGCAACCTGCTTTCCGGCATTCACGGGCATGATCGCCGGCCTCGGCCTGTCGGGCGACTTGAAGCGGCCCGAGAAGAGCATTCCTCTGGGCACCATCAGCGCCACCCTCGCCGGGATGGTGGTCTACGCGCTGGTGGCGATCAAGCTCGCGAGCAGCGCCACGCCGGACGCGCTGGCCGGCGACCAGTTCATCATGGCGGAAGTCGCCATTTGGGGACCGGCGATCTACATTGGCCTCGGCGCTGCAGCGTTCTCCTCGGCGCTGGGCTCGATCCTGGTGGCACCCCGCACGCTGCAAGCGCTTGGCCGCGACCGGGTGCTGCCTGTCCCACGCCTGAACCGCATGTTGGCGGCGGGTTCGGGAAACGAGCGCGAGCCGACTTTCGCCACGCTCGTTTCCAGCCTGATCGCGGTTGTGTTCGTGCTGGCGGGGACCATGGACGGCATCGCCCAGGTCCTGACCATGTTCTTCATGGTGACCTACGGCGCGCTGTGCTCGGTTTCGTTCCTGGAATACTTCGCGGGCAACCCTTCCTACCGCCCGACGTTCCACTCGCGCTGGTACCTGTCGCTGCTGGGCGCCTTCATGTGCGCCTTGATCATGCTCCAGATCAGCCCGTTCTACGCGCTGCTCGCAGTCCTGCTGATGGTGCTGGCGTATTTCGGCCTGCGTCGCACGCGCAAGGGCGAGCGCGACCTGACGGCGATCTTCCAAGGCACGATGTTCCAGCTCACGCGCCGCTTGCAGATCATGCTGCAGACGAGCCGCTCTGAAGGCGCCAAGGGCGGCTGGCGCCCTTCGATCGTGGCGGTGACACGCTTCGGGGACGAGCGCTTGGGTCATTTCGACCTGCTGCGCTGGATCTGCCACCGGCACGGATTCGGGCACTTCCTGCAGTTCATCGACGGCGAGTACTCGTTCCGGGGAGAGATCGAGGCGCGAACGCAGGTCGGCAAGCTGATCGAGCGCAGCGAGATGACTAATGCGGGCATCCTCGTCGATTCGCTCATCTGCCCCTCCTTCAGCGGTGCCGTGGCCCACACGCTGCAAATGCCGGGGGTCTCGGGCCTGCCCAACAACTGCGTGCTGTTCGAATTCGACAAGCAGCAGCCGGAGGAAATCGCCGAAGTTGCCCAAGGCGCCGTGCTGGCCGCCGAGTCGGTCTTCAACGTGCTGATCCTGCGCTCCACGCAATACCGGTTCGGCTACTGTTCCTCGATCCACCTGTGGGTCACCGAGGAAACGCTTGATTGCGCTCCAATGATGCTCTTGCTCGCATTCATCATCGTGGGGCACCCGGAGTGGCGCCGGGCGAAGATCCAGCTCTTCGCATGTTTCGACTCGCTCGAGGCCGACCAAGAAGAGGACCGACTCTCGGGCCTGCTGTCCGAGGGCCGCCTGCCCATCTCGAGCCAGAACATCACCGCCGTCCAGTGTGCCGACAGCGCGGCGCTCGACGTGGAGGTCGGCCGCCGCTCGGCAGAGGCCGACCTGACCATCACTGGCCTGTTGGGATCTGACATAGAACCCGACCGCGCCAGCGAAGCGCTGATGCGCCTCGACAAAGCGAATGACGTGCTGTTCGTGCTTTCGAGCGAGCGCGTGTCGATCGACTAGCTGTAGCCTGCCCGGCAGCCCATCTCGGCAGTGAACCACTTGGCCCATCTGCTCCTTGCCGGGGACGACCCCGAAGCCAAGGTCGGACAGGTGCTGGCAGACTTGGTCGCAGCCGGCGACATCGCCGCATTCGCGCCGGGCATCCAGGCCGGGATCCGGGCGCACCAGCGCATCGACTCATTCGCGGACAGCCACCCGGTGTTCGCCCGCGCCAGACGCCGGCTGAAGCCGCCCTACCGCCGCTTCGGCGGCGTCCTGCTCGACATCTACTTCGACCACTTTCTGGCGCATCATTGGGAGCGCTACGGAGACGGCGGCTCGCTGGCCGGGTTTGCTGATCGCACCTACCGCATCCTGAACGACTATCGCGACCTCCCGTGTGCGCGGTTCCGCATGGTCGTGGCAGCGATGCGCCGCGACAACTGGCTCGTCGGCTACGCCAGCTTGGCCGGCGTTGACCGCGCACTGCAGGGGCTGTCCAAGCGCGTTTCCCGCGCAAACCCGCTAGCATCCGGCGGGGCGGTATTGCGCGACCAATATGCCGCCTTGGAAGCAGATTTCCAAGCATTCTTCCCTTCGCTGGCAGAATATGCACGGTCGCTCCCTCCGGCAAAGCGAGAGTGACGCGTCGGCGAGGCGGCCCGCCTCGATTTGAAGTGAAGAAAGGCGCTCGCTAGCGCTACAATCGTAGGGGAATGCTCACGCTCCGGAATCAGCCGCGGCCAAGCATCCTAGCAGTCGTCGCGGCCGGGATCGCTGCGATTATCGGCACCCAGGTGCCGGCGTCGGAGGTTGCCCAGAGGCAGCATCCGCACGTCGTGCTGATCACGGTTGATACCCTTCGCGCCGACCACCTCTCTTCTTACGGGTATCACCTGCGGACCAGCCCGACCATGGACAAGCTAGCCGAGGACGGCATTCGCTTCGACCGGGCCTACACCCCCATCCCGATGACCGGGCCATCGCACTTCTCGATGTTCACCGGTCGCTACCCACAAGAGCACGGCGCGCGCATCAACGGCGTATCGCTTCCGGACAACAGCAAGTGGCTGACGATCCCGCAAGTGCTCAGGCGCTTCGGTTACACGTCCGGCGCGTTCGTCAGCGCCTGGCCGTTGATCGGGCGACTGACCCAGCTTCACCGGAGCTTCGACCACTACGACGAGGAGCTCGAGCGTTCATACCAAGTCTTTCACTCCATGCGCTGGGCCGAAGACGTCACGCGACCGGCGCTGCGCTGGCTCGACGAGAACAAGGACAAGGACAAGCTGTTCCTGTGGGTGCACTATTTCGACCCGCACGAGCCCTACAACCTCCGCAAGGAGTTCGCCGACCCAGAGCAGGTCCGCGATCCGGACCCGGCCATAGCTGAGTACTCCGAAGAGGTCCAGAACCGAATCCGCCGCTATGACTCAGAGATTGGCTACGCCGACAGCCATATCCAGAGACTGCTGGACCGCATCGACAAGTTCGGAATGCGTGACAACACGCTCGTCGTGCTGCTTTCCGACCACGGCGAGGGGCTTGGCGAGCATGGTTTCGTCGGGCACGGCCGCTGGCTGTTCGAGAGCACGGTGCGCGTGCCTTGGATCATGCGCCTGCCCGGCACGATCAAGCCCGGCAGCGTGGTTGCCGAGAGTGTCTCCACGATGGACCTCGCTCCGACGCTCCTGGACCTGGCCGTGCCGGAGTTCCGCGACGAGACAGAGGTGGCCATTTCCTACGCCGGCCGCAGCCAAGTCGCGGCCGTTACGAAGCAAATCTCGCCCGAATCGCGCCAGATACGATTCGTGTCGTTTGAGGGCAAGAAGGGCTTCATCCCGAAATGGATCTCGTGGGCGTGGAAGCCAAACTCGGGACTGCCGTTTCGCATCGGCAAGCTTGAGGGAAGCATGAAGGCGGTCTGGACGCCCGACGAGAAGCGCTTCGACCTCTTCGACCTCTCTCAGGATCCGCACGAGCTACAGCCGCAAACGCTGACCGGCGCTGACCGGCGCTACTCGTTCGAAAGCGACGCGTTCCAACGCTGGTTCGATACCACCAACCTCGCCGAGAGCGAATCCCGCTTGACCGAGCGGGACGCGAAGATCCTCGAAAGCCTCGGCTACATTACCAAGTAACGGTACGGCAGCGAGCGAGCTAGTCGTTCTGGGCCGGCGGCTCTTGGGCGCGCAATGCAGCCACTTCCGCCTCGATTCCGTCGACGGCTGACTCAAGGTCGGCCAGCAGCTTTCGGGACGCGGCACCAACCTCTAAGCGGTAGCGTTGGTGCTCGTCGCGAGCGGTCGCTAGTTCGTCGGCGATCTGCAAGGCAGCCAGGATCGCCAGCTGATAGCTGTCCGTTCCCGCGCCAAGCGTGTCCACGAAGCGGGTGATGGCCTCGTCGACCTTCCGGGCAAGCTCGCGCGTGCGCTCTGGATCGGCGCCGCCCAAATGGTATGCACGGCCGCCGATCTCGACCCTGACGCGTTGATCCCCCACTGCGCTCAGCCTTCGCGCTCCAGCTCAGCGACTTTCTGCAAGAGGGCCTCGACGCGCCGCTTGACCGCGTCGCGAGTGCTATCGCTGCGCAACTCGTCTCTCAGGACAATGATCTGGGTATCCCGGTCGCGCAGCTCTTCGCGCAGCCGCTCGACGTCGAGCTCAGCCTGGACCCGTTGCGTGCGGGCTTCGCGCAGTTGCTCGACCAAACCCAGCACCCGCCGCTCCAGTTCGCCAAGCGGTCCCAGATCGTCGCCTTGGGAAGAAGGGAACTCCAGTTGGGGGCGGTCATCGGCCATGGCGCAAGTCCCCGATGCTCACAATGATAGACGACTCGCGGCTGCGATCAAATGCGCGGCCACAGAAGGTCCGCCCGCAGCGGGCCGCGGACTGTCCGCAAAGTGGTGCGCAAGAGAGGACTTGAACCTCCACGGGATTTAACTCCCACTAGGACCTGAACCTAGCGCGTCTGCCAATTCCGCCACTTGCGCACAGGCTGGCGGCCACCTCGAAGCACCCCACGGCAACCGGCGCTGCCACCATTTCCATTGTAGGACATCGGCCGCCGGCGCCCTTCGCCTCAGCCTGCCAGCCGGCCATGCGGCCCGTGTCTTGGAGGCGCTTGCTCCCGGATTAGTCGAATCCCGCCTCAGTTCCCGCCGCTGGCAAATCGCCGCAACTCATCCAGGCCGAGCCCGGAGCCAAACCCTCGGATCTCGTCGGCGCCGGCACGAGCCAAGAACAGCGCGTAGTCAACTCGCACCGAAGATCTGGCCGGGACCCATCCGATCGTCTTCTCGTCGAACAATCGCCCGCGCTGCAATGCTTCCCATCGCGTTTCGGGAAACGGGGAGGCTCCGAACTCCATTCCGCACGTGAGCGTGCGCCCGTTCCAAGGCTTGTGCGTGCGCGAGAAATTCTCCTCCCAGATACCTAGCCAAGGGAAGTCGCTGCGCTTCCACACGTAGCCAAAGAGCGTCGCCGAGTCAGGATGGTAGGCGGCGAAGAACGCCTCTTCCTGCTCGGGGTCCATCAGGTGCGCCGTATAGGCGCCGGACACATCGTCCTCTACCGCGCGGCGCATGTCGCCCAAGCCGCCCGCCGCCAGCGGCGCCAACGGCCAGTCAAACTCCGCGCCCGCCACGAATCGATCGGCCCCGGGCGCGAACTCGCCGTCCAGCACCTTCGACCGAGTGGCAGACATCTCGAACAGCGTCTTGCCCTTTTCCAAGAACGGCGGTCCCAATGTCGCGTGCTGCGTCCAGCCTACCGGTCGGTCGATGCCGGCCAGGTTGGTGGCCGTCTCGGACACGTCCACTCGGCCGCTTCCGGCTGCGACTCTCAGCTGCCGTTCGAACCGCATGCCCGCCAGCGGGAACTCGGCGCTGAGCCTGACCCAGCCTTCGCCGGAGGCGACCTCCCAGTCCACCGAGGAGCCCTCTCCATGCACGCCCAGCCCGGCAGCCGCCTCTTCGGAGGACGGCACTCCGAAGATATCGAAGCAGAGATTGTGCCCGGCAATGCCGGAAAGCAGGCGCGCCTCAAAGCCTTCGCCGTACTGCGGGTGGGCAGCGGGCTCGTAGGCCGACGGATCGATCGTCTCCCACGGAGGATCCCAGAGCGGATTGACCCCGGTTTCCTTCGACTCGACTGCGGCGATATGGCCCCCGCCCGGCAGCAGCGTGACGCGCAAGCGGTCGTTTTCGAGATGGACCTGACGGCGATTTGCGATTCCCATAGTTCGGTGCCGAAGCGCCCAAGAATACCACGCGCCGCCCGATTGGTATGATATGGAACGCGGCCCCGTCGCCATCCACGGCGCTAGGGCTGCGCTTGCGCCTCAACTCCGATCTTCGACCGCGGCCCCATGGCGCCTAGGGATGGCTCGGAGCCACCGGGTGCTAGGGGAATTGTCATGACGAAGCACGGGCTGCCCGCGCGGCAGGGCCTCTACGATCCGCGATACGAACACGATGCCTGCGGGATTGGATTCGTCGCCAACATCAAGGGCCGTGCCAGCCACAAGATCATCGAGCAGGGCGTCGAGGTACTGGTCAACCTCACGCATCGCGGGGCGTGCGGGTGCGATCCCGAGACCGGAGACGGCGCGGGGCTCCTGCTGCAGATACCCCACGGCTTCTTCCTGAAGCAGGCGGCCTCGCTAGGTTTCTCGCTCCCCGGCCCGGGCGCGTACGGCGTCGGCATGATCTTTGTGGCGCCCGATCACGCCAAGACCAGGCGGGCGCAACAGATGGTCGAGGAAGTGCTCCAAGCCGAAGGCCTGCGGCTGCTCGCCTGGCGGCGAGTTCCGACCAATGCGAAGGCGATCGGCTGGCTTGCCCGCGAAAGCGAGCCCCACGTCTACCAAGCCTTCATCGCTCAGGCTGACGGGCCGCAGTTGAGCGGGGACGCGTTCGAGCGCAAGCTGTTCATCACGCGCAAGCGCACCGAGCAAGAGGCTCGAAACCAGCGGCTGGAGCGCTTCTACCCGGTGTCGATCTCGTCACGGACGATCTGCTACAAGGGCCTGCTGCTCGCGCCGCAGATCTTCGACTACTACCCGGATCTGGGCGACTCGGACTTCCAGTCCGCCGTCGCGCTCATCCACCAGCGCTTCTCGACCAACACCTTCCCCACGTGGGAGCGGGCGCAACCCTTCCGCTACCTGGCGCACAACGGCGAGATCAACACCGTGCGCGGCAACGCGAACTGGATGCGTGCGCGCGAGGCGACGCTGGAGAGCGAGCTGTTCGGTTCCGACGCGGAGAAGATCAAGCCGATCATTGACGAGACCGGCTCGGACTCGACGCAGATCGACAACGCCCTCGAGCTGCTCATCCAGTCAGGGCGCTCGATCGCGCACTCCTTCATGATGCTCATCCCGGAAGCGTGGTCGTCGCACGAGCACATGCAGGCCTACAAGAAGGAGTTCTACGAGTACCACGCCACGATGATGGAGCCCTGGGACGGCCCGGCCTCGATCGTGTTCACGGACGGGCGCTTCGTGGGCGGCTCGCTGGACCGCAACGGGCTGCGCCCCTCGCGCTACTGCGTCACCGAGGACGACTTGGTGGTGATGGGCTCGGAGACCGGCGTTGTCAGCGGCATCCACCCGGCCGACGTGCGGACCAAGGGCCGCCTGCAGCCGGGCAGGATGTTCTTGGTGGACATGCAGGAGGGCCGCATCATCCGTGATGAGGAGATCAAGGAAGCGATCTCCAAGCGACAACCCTACGGCGACTGGCTGCGGGAGCACTTGGTCGACATCGCCGACCTGCCAGAACCCGCTTCGGTTAAGGAAACCGACCTAGAGACATTGCTCCAGTGCCAGCGCAGCTTCGGCTACACGCTCGAGCACCAGCGCATGCTGCTCGCGCCGATGGCCTCAAAGGGCGCCGAGCCGACCGGGTCAATGGGCATTGACATCCCGCTGGCCTGCTTGTCCGAGCGCCCCCAGCTGCTCTTCAACTACTTCAAGCAGTTGTTCGCCCAAGTGACCAATCCCGCGATCGACCCGATCCGCGAGGAACTGGTCATGTCGACCGTCACCTATGTGGGCCCGCAGGGCAACGTGCTGGCCGAGCGGCCCGAGCATGCGCACATGATCAAAGTGCCGCTGCCGGTCATCGACAACTCCAAGCTTGAGCAGTTGCGCAACCTAGGGCCCGAGGTTCGCTTCGGATCGCAGACGCTCGCCACGACATTCGCCGTTGCGGAAGGACCGGGCAGCCTGCGCGTCGCGCTCGACCGCCTTTGCGCGGAGGCGGAGGCAGCGGCTGACTCCGGGGCCGGCGTGCTTATCCTTTCCGACCGCGGCGTGGACGAGGCCAATGCTCCAATCCCGTCGCTGCTCGCCTGTGCCGCCGTGCACCACCACCTCATCCGCCAAGCCAAGCGCAGCAAGGTGGGCATCGTGATCGAGTCCGGCGAGCCGCGCGAAGTGATGCACTTCTGCCTCCTCATCGGCTACGGGGCCAACGCGGTCAACCCCTACCTGGCGTACGCCTCCATCGCCGAGATGCACGCGCGGGGAGCTCTGGAGGACCCGCTGCTGTCTTTGCAGCAGGCACACGCCAACTTCGAGAAGGCGATCCGCAAGGGGACTCTGAAGGTGATGTCCAAGATGGGCATCTCCACCGTGCAGTCCTACCACGGCGCGCAGATCTTCGAAGCGATCGGACTGGCCCGCGATTTGGTGGATCAGTACTTTACCGGCACGACTTCCCAGATCGAGGGCGTCGGCCTCGAGACGCTAGCAGGCGAAGCCCTCGAGAAGCAAGCCTACGCTTATTCCCCGACGTCGGAGGCCGGCACGGATCTTCCGGTCGGCGGTGAGTACCAGTACCGGCTGCGCGGCGAGCAACACCTGCTGAACCCCGACACAGTGGCCCGCTTGCAGCACGCGGTTCGGCTGAACCACTGGCAGACCTACGAAGAGTACTCGCGCGCGGTCAACGACCTCAACCGCCAGCTCTGCACGCTGCGCGGTCTGTTCGACCTCAAGGACGCAGCCGAGCCGGTGCCTTTGGACGAGGTGGAGCCCGCGTCGGAGATCGTCAAGCGCTTCTGCACCGGAGCGATGAGTTTCGGCTCGATCTCGGCCGAGGCGCACGAGACCTTGGCCCGCGCCATGAACCGCATCGGCGGGCGCTCCAACACCGGCGAGGGCGGCGAAGATCCGGCGCGATTCGGGGACGAGCGCCGCTCGAAGATCAAGCAAGTTGCGTCCGGTCGATTCGGCGTCACGGCGCACTACCTGGCGAACGCCGACGAACTGCAGATCAAGATCGCCCAAGGGGCGAAGCCGGGCGAGGGCGGCCAGCTCCCGGGCCACAAGGTCGACGAGACGATCGCATGGCTGCGCCACTCCACTCCGGGCGTGGGCCTGATCTCGCCGCCGCCGCACCACGACATTTACTCGATCGAGGATCTTGCGCAGCTGATCTTCGACCTGAAGAACTCCAACCGCTACGCCAACGTCTCGGTCAAGCTCGTTTCCGAGGTCGGCGTCGGCACCGTTGCCGCCGGAGTGTCCAAGGGCCACTCCGACCTGGTGCTGATCTCCGGCCACGACGGCGGCACGGGAGCGTCGCCGGTGAGTTCCATCCGGCACGCCGGCACGCCGTGGGAACTGGGCCTGTCTGAAACGCAGCAGGTGCTCGTCATGAACGACCTGCGCGGTCGCATCCGCGTCCAGGTGGATGGCAAGTTGCAGACCGGACGCGATGTCGTCATCGGAGCGCTGCTAGGGGCCGACGAGTTCGGCTTCTCCACCATGCCGCTGATTGCGATGGGCTGCATCATGATGCGCAAGTGCCACCTCAACACCTGCCCGGTGGGCATCGCGACGCAAGACAAGGAACTTCGCAAGAAGTTCGAGGGCACGGCCGAAGGCGTGGTGAACTTCTTCTTCTTCGTGGCCGAGGAAGTGCGCCAACTGATGGCCCGCATGGGCTTCCGGACGTTCAACGAGATGATCGGCAAGGTTGACCGGCTCGACACGCGCGAAGCGGTCAACCATTACAAGAGCAAGGGGCTGGACTTTGCCAAGGTGTTCTTCGACCCGCCGGTCGACCGGGCAATCTCGCGCTACCACACCGGCGCGCAGGACCACGGCTTGGACAAGCAGATCGACAACCAGTTGATCGAGCTCTGCCGGCCGGCGATCGAGGAACTCAGCCCGGTCGAATTCGCCTATGACTTGCGAAACACGGACCGCACCGTGGGCACGATGCTGTCCCATGAGATCGCCAAGCGCTACGGCGCGGCGGGCTTGCCAGACGACACGATCAAGATCCATTTCTCGGGCAGTGCCGGGCAGAGCTTCGGAGCGTGGGCCAGCAGCGGCATGACCCTGCAGATCCGGGGCGACGCCAACGACTACTTCGGGAAGGGACTGTCCGGCGGACGCTTAGTGATCGCGCCGCCGCCCGGGTCCAGCTTTGTCTTTGAAGAGAACATCATCATCGGCAACGTGGCCTTCTACGGCGCCACCGGAGGCGAAGCCTTTGTCAACGGCATGGCGGGGGAGCGATTCTGCATCCGCAACTCCGGCGCCTCCGTGGTCGTTGAAGGCGTCGGCGACCATGGCTGCGAGTACATGACGAACGGTTACGCGGTGATCTTGGGCGAGTGCGGGCGAAACTTCGCGGCGGGCATGTCCGGCGGCATCGCCTTCGTCCTGGACGAGCGGGGCGATTTCGCCGAGCGTTGCCTGCAAAACGCGGAAGTGGACGTCGACCCGTTCGACGACCCGGCCGATCTGCGACTCGTGCGGAACCTGTTGGAGCGCCACGTGGCGTATACGCGCAGCCCGAAGGGCCAGTGGGTGCTGGAGCACTGGGGGTCGATGGCCCCGCGGTTCAAGAAGATCTTCCCGCGCGAGCTCAAGCGGGCGATCCGGGAGCGCGAGGCGAGAGAGGCGGCGCAGGCCTGATCGCCTTCAAGGCTCTATCTCGATGATGCCGCTCACGACGATCACCGGAGCGCCGGCAAGGGAGACTTGACGGGGCCGAACGACGAGAATGGGTCGCTGAGGATCGCCGAGATCATCTTCGAGGTGACCGAGTCCGACGAAGGCGGATACGAAGCTCGCGCACTTGGCCACAGCATCTTCACTCAGGGGGACGACTGGAACGACCTCAAGGCGATGGCGAGAGACGGCGTGCGCTGCCACTTCGGAGAAGGTAATGTGCCGAGGATGATCAGGTTCCATCGGATCGGCGAAGACGGTATCACGGTGTAAGGCTGCCCCGGGACTTGTCGGGGAAAGAGGTCGTCAAGCGACCGAAGTCCAGTTTCTCGAATTCCTAAGGATTTCGCCCCAGCCCGTCATTCCTGTAGACCAGCGCACTTCTGGCTGGGCTGGACGGGTCTGCCAGCAACTCTGGAAACGCAGAGACTCAGAAGTCCGCGCTTCCGGGTGTGCGAGGAAACGGGATCACATCGCGCACGTTGGCCATGCCGGTCACGTAGCTGATGGTGCGCTCCAGGCCCAAGCCGAAGCCGGCGTGCGGCACCGTGCCGTAGCGGCGCAGATCGCGGTACCAGCCGTAAGGCTCCGGGTCGATCCCGCACTCGGCGAGCCGGCTGTCAAGAACGTCCAGTCGTTCCTCTCGCTGGCTGCCGCCGACGATCTCCCCGATTCCGGGAGCAAGCACATCCATCGCCGCAACCGTTTCGCCGCCGCCATCCAGACGCATATAGAAAGGCTTGATTCCCTTCGGATAGTTGGTCACGACGACCGGGCGTCGCACGTATTCTTCGGTCAGATAGCGCTCGTGCTCGGACTGCAGGTCGGCACCCCACGAGACTTCGAACGCGAACTTGCGCTTGGCGTTCTGCAGGGCACGCACTGCCTCGGTATACGTCATCCGCTCGAACGGTTGTTCGACCACCGCCTGCAAGCGGCTGATCGCATCGGGCTGAATTCGCTGCGCGAAGAATTCCATGTCATCGGCGCGCTCTTCCAGTACCGTTCGAAACAGGTGCTTGAGCAGCGCCTCTGCTAGGTCGGCGTTGTCGCTGAGGTCCGCAAAGGCGGTTTCCGGCTCGATCATCCAGAACTCCGCCAAGTGCCGGCTGGTATTGGAGTTCTCTGCCCTAAACGTGGGACCGAAGGTGTAGACCTTGCTCAGGGCCAAGCAGTAGGCCTCGACGTTGAGCTGCCCGGAAACCGTCAGGAAAGCCTCTCGGCCGAAGAAGTCTTCAGAAAAGTCGGGAGCGCCGTCGGCCTCGCGCGGCAGGCGCGCGAGATCGAGGGTGCTCACGCGGAACAGCTCTCCGGCACCTTCCGTGTCCGAAGCCGTGATGATCGGAGTGTGGATCCAAAGGTAGCCGCCGGCGTCGAAGAACCGATGGACCGCTTGCGCCAAGCAGTTCCTGACACGCGCGACCGCACCGAAGGTATTGGTGCGGGGCCTCAAATGGGCGACCTCGCGGAGAAATTCGAAGCTGTGGCGCTTGGGCGAGATTGGATAGGTGTCGGGATCGTCCACCCAGCCTTCGACCGCGATCTCCGCCGCGCGAATCTCGACGCTCTGGCCGCGCCCCAGCGATTCGACCAGTTCGCCGCTTACCGTCACTGCACACCCGCTGCCGAGGTGCTGGATTTCCTGCACATAGTTCGGAAGCGTTCCATCAGCCACCACCTGCAGGCTCGCGAAGCAGGAGCCATCGTTGATCTGGAGGAACGACAGCCCCGCCTTGGAGTCCCGGCGGGTGCGCACCCAGCCCTGGACAGCCACTTCCGTCCCGACGCCAACCGCTCCCCTCAGGAGGTCGGCGATCTCTCGCTTCTCCATACTGACTAGTTTGCAGGATCGCGGACGACCTGATTGACTGTGGGGCTAAGGCTCCGAGTTAGGGGGCCCGGCTCCTCCCAGCGACGAGGCGACGCGCCCGGCACATCAATCCGCGCTAGATCGATAGCGGCCCGGTCAGATATCGCTCCGCGCTGCGTGGGACGGACCTAGCTGCGGGGATCGCCGGTCTCGAACAGCGACGTGCGGGCCGGCACGAGAAGCGTCACACTCCTGACGCAAGCCGGGACGACCGGAGGCACTCCGATGGCCAAGCTTCGAGCGAGGCGGCGATTGCTTGTTTCGCCATACTGTAAGTTGGTCGGATCCCGACTGGCGGAACTGGCCTGAAGGGGTGCCGGGGACGGTATCGCAGCTCCTTCTAGGCCGGCAGCCATCTCGCTCCACCGGCCTCCAGCGCAGATGGCTTCGCAAACGATCCGTGTGTTAGTCCTGTTCGGCGGCCGGTCGAGCGAGCACGAGGTCTCGGTCCTATCCGCCTCTTCGGTCATCTCGGCATTGGACTCTGTGCGCTACGAGGCGATTCCGATAGCGATCGAGCGCTCGGGCAGGTGGTTGGATCCGGCAGCGTCGGCAAGCCTGCTGCCGCAAGAGGCGGCGGGCAAGTGTTCCTTGAGGGAGGTGGAAATCTCTCACCAGCCGGGTTGCTCGAGGGGCTTCGATGTGGTGTTCCCGGTCTTGCACGGCCCGTACGGAGAAGACGGCCGGCTCCAAGGCCTGTTGGACATGGCTGGCTTGCCCTATGTCGGCTCGGGCGTGCTCGGCTCAGCCTGCGGCATGGACAAGGACGTCATGAAGCGGCTGTTCAACGAGAGCGGGATCCCAACCCTGCCCCACGAGACCGTACCGCAAGGCGAAGCCGAGGAGAGTGTCTCCCGAATCGAGCGCAATGCGGGCTACCCTGCATTCGTCAAGCCGGCGAACCTGGGTTCGTCTGTCGGCATTCGCAGGGTGGAGAACCGGGAGGCCCTGGTCGGTGCGCTGGACTATGCGCATGAGTTTGACACGAAAGTGATCGTGGAGCCGGGCATCGAAGCGCGCGAGATCGAGTGCGCGGTGATCGGCAATCGATCGCCCGAGGCGTCCCTGCCGGGAGAAATCGTGACACACGGCGGTTTCTACGACTACGAGACCAAGTACGTCACTGACTCCGCTGAGTTGATCGCGCCGGCCAAGCTCGAGACCGAACGGGTCGAAGCGGTTCGCGACCTCGCGGTCAAGGCGTTCCGCGCGCTGGATTGCTCCGGATTGGCGCGAGTGGACTTCTTCATCACAGATGACCCGCGCTGGCCAAGTATCGTGGTCAACGAAGTCAACACGATGCCGGGCTTCACCTCGATCAGTATGTTCCCGCGCATGTGGGCGGTATCGGGCCTCCCGTACGAACGCTTGATCGAGCGATTGCTGGCGTTGGCGCTGGAGCGGCACGCAGACGCAAGCTCCTTGCGGTTCGACATCGCCTAGCGAACCGCGCTCGCTAGGCTTGCTGTTTACCCGCCGCACCCTTGAGCCCCGCGAGCAGTCTGCGGACCGTGACGTTGAGCGACGGGTGTACGAGATTCGGAGCAATCTCTGCCAGCGGTTCAAGGACGAACCCCCTCTCGTGCATGCGCGGGTGCGGGATCTGCAATCCTTTCTCGCAAAGCACGAGATCGCCGTACAGCAAGATGTCGATGTCGAGCACGCGCGGTTCGTTGCGTCTTGTTCGGTTGCGGCCTCGCCGTTGCTCGAGCCGCATCGCGGCCGAGAGCAACTTGGACGGCTCCAAGGCCGATTCGAGACAGACGCACGTGTTGAGGAACATGCCGCCAGGACAATCGACCGGTTCGGTCTCGACCAGGGACGCGCGAGCGAGCACCGTGCCAACTCGGCTCAACCCGGCCAGCGCGAAGCGCAGGTGCCCTTCCCGGTCACCGACATTCGAACCCAGTCCCAGATACGCCCTAGCCACGTCGGTTCCGGACCACCTCAACGCCGGCCCACGGGACACCGAATTCGGCCAAGGCCGTGGGCTTCCGCACGCGAACGAGCACCTCTTCGGTCGCGAACCGCTCCAGCAGGGCTGTCGCGACTCCCTCTGCTATCGTCTCGATCAGCGCATACGGCCGGATACCAGCGACCCGTTCGGCCTCGGCGCGCACGTCCACATAGTTAATCGCGGCCTCGATCGAGTCCTCCTTTGCAGCCTCGCTCAGATCGCAGCGCAACTCGATATCGATCAACAGCATCTGCGACTCTTCGCGCTCCTGCTCGGAGCAACCCACGCGCGCCTGCACCGGTATCTCGGGCAGGATGATCCTATCCCGCATCTCCCGCCTCCCTGATAGCGTCGGTCACGTCTACCACGCGCCGACATTGCTTGACATCGTGCACGCGCACCACAGCAGCCCCGTTGATCACAGCTGCCGCAACAGCCGCCAAAGTGCCTTCCAACCTCTCATCGACGGGCAGGCGGCTCGGCAGACTGCCCAAGAACGACTTTCGCGAAGGCCCCACCAAGATGGGACAGCCTAGCGCACGGAACTCCCTCAACCGCGCCAAGAGTTCGAAGTTCTGGCCCGCCGACTTGCCAAAGCCTAGGCCCGGATCGACAGCGATCTCCCGGATTCCCGCCTGTCTGGCTCGTTCGGACTGGGCACTCAGAAACGAGCAGACTTCCGCAACGACATCGCCATAGGCCGTGTCCAGCTGCATCGTGGCGGGTTCGCCGCGCATGTGCATGATCACCACGCTGGCCTGGGCCGCGGCCGCAACCGAGAGCATCCCTGGATCACGCAGCCCTCGGATGTCGTTGACGATGCTTGCGCCCGACTCCAGGCAGCGCCTCGCGACACCCGGCTTGAGCGTATCGATCGAGATCGGCACGCTGACCCGCGCAGCTAGAGCCTCCAGTACCGGCAGTACTCGTCGAAGTTCGTCGTCCTCGCTGATGCGGTCTGAACCGGGACGGGAGCTCTCCCCGCCGACATCAATCAGGTCTGCCCCTTCCTCGACCATTCGGACGCCGCGCTCGGTCGCCGACCCAACATCCAAGTAGCGCCCGCCGTCCGAGAACGAGTCCGGCGTCACGTTTAGGACGCCCATAACCAGCGTTCTGGACGAGTTGAAGTGCGGCCCGAGCACTGCCAGTCCTCCATTGTCGCCCTCGTGACCCCCGAGATCCGATTCCCGGTAGGCTCTGCTATGCTTGCCCTGCGATGCGACGAACCCGACGCGAGCTTCTCGGGACGCTAGGCGGCGCTGCCGCCATCGGGCTGGGCTGCGGGCCGCGCCCCAGTGCGGGTCGCCCCCCCAATATCCTGTTTCTGCTCACGGACGACCAGCGCTACGACATGTTCGGGGCGGGCGGGAATCCGATCATTCGGACGCCGAACATGGACCGGCTCGCCGCCGAGGGCGTGATGTTCACGCACAACTACGTGACCACCGCCATCTGCGCCACCTCCAGGGCTTCGTTCTTCACGGGCCTGTACGCGCGCTGTCACGGCATTCATGGTTTCCGGACACGGCTGAGCGAGGAGCAGCACCAGCTCAGCTATCCGGGCCGCCTCCGCGCCGCGGGCTTTCGGACGGGCTTCATCGGGAAATACGGCGTCGGCGGGGCCGACGATATCGAAGATGCCGCGTCGCGCTACGACTACTTCGAAGGCTGGCCGGGACAGGGCCAGTACCTAGTGCCAGGGCGGGCGCACATGACCGAGCATCTGGGAAACCAAGCCCTGGAGTTTCTTGACGGGTCGGACTCGGACCAACCCTGGAACCTCTCGGTGAGTTTCAAGGCTCCGCACGTGCAAGACCGAGTCGACCCCTACTTCATCAACGACCCGCGCTTGGACGACCTATACGACGGGCTGCGCTTGCAGCCGTTCCCCCACATGGACGGCTCGTACTATGACTCGCTGCCGGAGTTTCTCAAGGACGACACCGAAAGCCGCATCCGCTGGGTAAGGCGCTTCGGCACGCCGGAGAAATGGGAGGAATCCGTCAAGCGCTATTACGCCCTAATCCATGGGGTCGACATCCAGATCGGCCGCATGCTCGCACGGCTCGAAGAGCTGGGCCAATTGGACAACACCGTCGTGATCTTCACCGGGGACAACGGATTCTTCCTCGGAGAGCGTGGCTGGGCCGGCAAATGGTACATGCACGAGGAATCGATCCGGACGCCAATGGTCATCCGCGACTCGCGCGTGCGCGGGCGCGCGGGAACCCGCCGCAGCGAGATGGCGCTCAATATCGATGTCTGTCCCACCATCTTGGAGGCGGCCGGGCTGGACCGACCCGAGTCGATGAACGGACGCAGCCTGATGCCGCTCGCAAGGGGAGAATCACCGCAGTGGCGGCAAGAGTGGTTTTACGAGCATCTCTTCGAAAATCCGCGAGTCCCGATGAGCGAAGGCGTGCATACAGGTGACTGGAAGTATTTTGTCTTCCAGCAAGCGGATCCCCCGTACGAGGAGATGTACCACCTAGCGGTGGATCCACAGGAGACCGTCAATCTGGCGAGCTCGCAAGACCATGCCGCGACCCTGGCTCGCCTGCGACAGCGCCGCCAGGCTTGGGTCGAGAATCTTGAGAGCTGGCGGATCGACCAGCCTTGGACCGAGCCCGCGTAGGGAACAATGGCTGAGCCCGGCCCGCTCAAACGGTTTCCTATCAGTTATGGCTACGCCAGCTTTCTTTGGCGGATTCGTTGTTGTGTTGTCAAAGGGGCATCACACAAACTGAACCGCACCGCGGCTGAGGAGCGTCCCCCCGAATGACTACTATTGGCGGCGACTGAGCGCCGAACAGGCAAGATCCGCCTGCTATAGAAGACTCTCTTGCCTTGAAATTCAGCATGGATATATTCAGCATGGGTATATTCAATGTGCACCACTATGGTGTACACTGGTGTCCAGTGGCAGAATCTCTAGCGACCAACGACTCATCGACGACGAAACGCGACTCGGCTCGCGTGTCTGTATCGTTCACTCTGGAAGACTACGCTGAGGTCAAACGCATTGCCAAGGCGAAGCGAGTGTCCGCAGCTTGGGTCGTTCGCGAGGCCGTCTCCCACTATCTTGATGCCCGCAATCCACTTTTTACCAGAAGAGAATGAAGATTCGGTGAAACCTATCCGCACTTGGAGCAGTCTTAGAGAATGAAAGTAGAATGAAACACCACGCTTTGAGCCTCTTTGCTGGAGCCGGTGGCTTGGACATCGGCGTGGACAGCTGCAACTTCAAGACTCGCTGCTCAGTCGAGCTTGACCCACACTGCGTCTCAACATTGAGACGGAATTCTAGGGGCAAGACGGTTTGGAGGGTCGACGCACGGGCGCTGGATGCTCTTCGTGTAGCGAACTGCCTTGACCTTCAACCCGGACAACTCGCCCTCCTATACGGTGGCCCGCCTTGCCAGCCGTTCAGCCAGATCGGCAAGCAGCGCGGCGTCTCAGACCCAAACGGTCAGCTAGTATTCGAGATGGTGCGTTTCGCAGCAACATTGCGGCCTAGCGCTGTCATGATTGAGCAGGTACCGCGCTTCTTCGACGCGCAGTTTTCGCCATCTGCCACCATGCGTGATGTGTTGACGGAACGGTTCGACGCTATCGGATACGACACTAATACGAAAGTGCTTAACGCCGTTCACTTTGGTGTCCCGCAGCGTCGGCAACGAGCTTTTGTTGTCTGCGTGCCACGCGGCCAACGGTATGAATTTCCGATTCCGCAACTGATGTCGACGGTAACTGTTGGAGAGGTCATTAGTGATCTGCCGGCCGCGACACTTCCGGCCGGATCACCCTCCGTGCCAAACCATATCGATGTCACGCCTGACCGGGACCGGCAAAGGATCTCATACGTGCCAGAGGGGGCGTGGCTGTCAAGGGTCGACGTCCAAGCACCTCCGGACATCGTCCAACGGCTAACACGCAAAGACACCACGAAGTATCGGCGCGTCCACCGCAACCAACCATCGATTACTCTGCGGTGTGGCGAGGTACCCTATCATCCGACGGAGAATCGCTACCTCACACCACGTGAAGCGGCACGCATCCAGGGATTCCCAGATCGTCACGTGTTTGCTGGACCGATCCGGAGACGAACCGGAACCGTTAGAGATCTAGACCAACACCGGCAGGTTGCGAACGCGGTTCCTCCACCACTCGCAACGGCCGTGGCCTCGAGCGTACAAGACGCGCTATGCCTGTCGTAAAGGAGCTCTTCGGCATAGCCGTCACCGGACCCCACCAAGAACATCGGGATGCATGTCGCACCGCGCAATGCCCGCACACCAAGACCCGATGTGACGGAGGCGGCAATCGCGACATGGTCCGTTGGCCCGCTCAAGACCAACCGCTTGCACCCTTGTTTGATGCCAGCGTCGGCAAGGATACCGGCGGGTTCATCCCATGTGGGGTATGTTCGGTACAAGTCTCAGAAACTCCCTGGATTGTATGCCCGCGCCGTTTGCTCGCACTTGGAACTGAACGGCCGTCGGAAAAGCAAGAGCCATTGCGCGATCGAATCCTGAGCTTGGCGGGTTTCGCAAGCGGGGATGATGTGAAGGTGTGGTCGGAGATTTCCCTGTTCGATAAAGAAACAGGCACTGACTACCGACTGGACTACGTCCTGAGGCGTGCGGCCGACCCGCCAGTCATTGTCGAAGTTATGACCGCTTCGACATCGGGCGGAAATAAAGCGAAGCGAACGGACATGCAATCGGCGTTTTGCGACACCGTGCTTCATGTGCACGGCCTGCGCCAAGAGACCGGTCAGTCCCCAGGCGTGAATGCCCGGCAGGTATGGGCCCGGATGGCGTCGCAGCTGATCGTCAAGTCTGAGATCGCAAACGCGTGGGGCGGATGCACTATCTGGGTCGTTCAGGACTCCCTGCTCGCATACATTGACTCAAAGACTGGTCTTCAGCTTGAGCAGCTTAGGTCGAGCGAGTGGGAGCGGAACGAGGTGAACATTGTCTCGGCAAGCTTGGACAACCCCGACGACCTTAAGCTGTACTCCGGTCCGATTCATTCCGCCGACGGACGTGCCTGTTGGACTGACCTATTGCGTGCTCCGGCTATTCCACCCGTGGATGTCCTGACGAAACGGCTAAACCCTAGCAGCGTATCCGCCTCACTCGTAGTCTGAACTAACGGGGTCGGCTCCAAGCTAGGCGACCAAGCCTTCCAAGGGCGAGCTAGCAGAAGCGTACAGCCTTCTCTGCATTCGCCCGGCCTCGTACGCGAGGCGTCCGGCCTCGACGGCGAGCCGCATGGCCTCGGCCATCTTCGCCGCATCGTCGGCGAGCGCGATTGCCGTGTTCATCAACACGCCGTCGGCACCCAGTTCCATCGCGAGCGCCGCATCCGAGGCAGTCCCGACGCCAGCGTCGACGATCAGCGGCACCGCCGTGATCTTCTCGCGCAGGATCCGCAGCGCCGCGGGGTTCTGCACACCCAGGCCCGAGCCGATTGGCGCGGCAAGCGGCATTACCGCCGCGGCGCCGGCGTCGACCAACCGGCGCGCCACGATCAGGTCGTCGCTGGTGTACGGCAGCACCACGAAATCTTCCTTGACTAGCTGGCGCGTGGCTTCCAGCAGGCCCTCGGTGTCGGGGTACAGCGTGTCCTGATCGCCAATGACCTCCAGCTTGACCCAGTTCGACAGACCGACTTCGCGCGCCAGGCGCGCCGTCCGCACCGCCTCGTCGGCGGTATAGCAGCCGGCGGTGTTGGGCAGAATGAACATCGCGTCGCGGTCGATGTAGTCGATCAGCGACTCTTTCGACTTGTCGTGCAGGTTCACGCGCCGCACGGCGACGGTGACCATCGAGGCGCCGGAGATCTGGTGGCACCGCCGCATCTCCTCGAAGCTGCGGTACTTTCCCGTTCCGACGATGAGACGCGAATCGAACTCCCTGCCAGCGATGCGTAGGCCCATGCTTCGATGGTAGCCTGTGCGGACGCGCCTGTTCAGGTTCAAGCTGGCAAGATAGCAACAGTGCAATGTTTGTCGACGAAGCACAGATCAAGGTCCGCGCCGGCAAGGGCGGAAACGGCTGCGTCGCGTTCCGCCGCGAGAAGTTCGTCCCCAAGGGCGGTCCCTCAGGCGGCGACGGCGGCGACGGCGGCAGTGTCGTTCTGGAGTCCACCAGCCGCATGAACACCCTGACCCATTTCCGCTTCCAGCCGGAGCAATGCGCCGAGAACGGGCGGCAAGGCGAGGGCAGCAAGTGCACGGGCAGGACTGGCAAAGACCTCGTCTTGCAGCTCCCGGCCGGCACGCTGGTCTACGATGCCGAGTCGGACGAACTGCTGCACGACTTCGACGCCGCCGGCCAGCGGTTCGTCGTTGCACGCGGAGGACACGGCGGCAGAGGCAACGTGCATTTCAAGTCTTCCACCAACCGGGCACCGCGCTATGCCGAGGACGGCACCGAGGGCCAAGCGCTGACCCTGCGGCTGCGCCTGAAGCTGTTGGCCGACGTGGGCTTGGTCGGGTTTCCCAATGCCGGCAAGTCGACCTTGATCTCCAAGGTTTCCGCAGCTAGGCCCAAGATCGCTGACTACCCCTTCACGACCTTGCAGCCCAATCTCGGCGTCGTCAGCTTGGGGGAGTTCGATAGCTTTGTGATGGCTGACATCCCCGGACTGATCAAGGGTGCCCACGACGGTCACGGCCTAGGGGACCGGTTCCTGCGCCACATCGAGCGCACCAAGATCCTGCTGCACTTGGTCGATCTCAGCGACGCAACCGGGCGCGACTGCGTACAGGACTACGAGGTTGTCGCGCGCGAGCTCTCGAGCTTTTCCCCCGAGCTTGCGGAGAAGCCGTGCATTGTCGCGGGAACGAAGCTGGACGCCATGCAGTCGCCCGAACGAGTCCAAGAGCTCCGGGACTATTGCGAATCCTCGGGATTGCAGTTCCAAGCGATTTCTTCGGTGACGGGCGAGGGCATTGACGGCCTGCTGCGAATCGTGGGCGGGCGCGTTCGCGAACTGCGCGAGGCCGCAGACGACGCCGCTCATGCGCCGCAACAGCCCGCGGCTTATCCACCGGCATCGGGTGCAGGGGCTGCGGAATGAGGCTCGCGCTCTTCGGCGGCACCTTCGATCCGATCCATAGCGGCCATATCGAGGCCGCGTTGAAGGCTTCGGACGCATTCGCCCTGGACCGCGTCTTGGTCGTTCCCAGCGGCGTCCCGCCGCACAAGCAGGACGCCTGCCACGCAGACTACGCGCACCGCTACCGGATGGTGGATCTGGCGTGCCGCGCCGACCCGAGGCTGGAAGCAAGCCGACTGGAACAGCCACGGGCCAGCGGCGAGCCCCACTATTCCGTCCACACTATCGATCGCATACGCGCGACCATGCAGTTCGACGGTGCGCTGCGGCTGGTCCTAGGGGCCGACGCGTTCTCAGAGATCGACCTGTGGCGCGACATCGACCGAATCGCGAAGGGGGTGGAATTCATCGTCGTGGAGCGGCCGGGATTCAAAGCGGACAGCGCGACGCGGCCGTCGCAAATCGTACGCTGCTCGCATCCGGCCTCGTCGCGAACGGTCCGGCATCGCGCCAAGATCGGCGGGTCGCTGGCGGATCTGGTGCCGGCGGCAGTGTGCGAATACCTCTGGCAGCACTCGCTGTACCGCTCCTAGGCAACCCGCAATCGGGCCACCGCCCGAGACGGCCAGCATCCTACAATGGGGGCGTGAACTCTCGACGTCAATTCCTATCGCTGCTGGCCGCAGGCCCGCTAGCCGCGGCATCGCCGCAGCACTGGCCCCAGTTCCGCGGGGCGGAGTCGCTGGGAACCTCCCCCGACGACCCGCGCCTGCCTGAATCATGGAGCGCTACCGAGAACGTTCTCTGGAAGACGCCTCTACGCGGGATGGCCTGGGCATCGCCCGTGGTCTGGGGCGATCGCGCCTTTCTGACCAACGTGGCTAGCGAAGGAGAGGTCGAAGCGGTCAAGAAGGGGCTGTACTTCGGCGGCAACCGGCCGGAAATCTCT
The DNA here is from genome assembly GCA_022826925.1 of Bryobacterales bacterium. Taxonomy (GTDB): domain Bacteria; phylum Acidobacteriota; class Terriglobia; order Bryobacterales; family UBA6623; genus VXMF01. The sequence goes on along the minus strand of JAJDTX010000003.1, from coordinate 131,239 downwards.
TCCGACCCGCACCGCTGGTCCGCGATAGGAGTGGATTTCAACACCGGCAATATCGCGTGGGAAACCGAGCTGCGACGAGGCGCCCCTCCGACTCCGAGGCATCTCAAGAACTCTTACGGGTCCGAGACTCCCGTCACGGACGGCGAGCGGGTCTACGCCCACTTCGGCTACCTGGCGACTTGGTGCCTGGACATGGATGGCAAGGTCTTGTGGAAGCGCGACTGGAAGCCCTACAAGGTTCGCAACGATTGGGGGACGTCGGCGTCGCCAGTCCTCCACGAAGGTCGGCTCTACCTGGTCAACGACAACGAGGAGCGCTCCACGCTGACCTGCGTGGACAAGCTCAACGGCAAGACCATTTGGGAAGTCGAGCGCGACGAAGGCAGCAACTGGTCCACTCCGTTCGTCTGGCAGAGCGATCTGCGAACCGAGATCGTGACCACCGGCACCGACAAGGTTCGCTCCTACGATCTGGACGGCAAGCTGTTGTGGGAACTGGGCGGAATGTCCTCGATCGTGATTCCCATGCCCTTCGCCGGCCACGGCATGCTCTACGTCGCCTCGGGATACGTGGGCGACCAGAAGCGCCCGGTATTCGCGATCCGGCCCGGAGCCGAGGGCGATATCAGCCTCAAGGAGGGCCAGACCGAAAACGACTACATCGTCTGGCACCAACCGCAGGCGGCACCGTATAACCCGTCGCCACTGCTGTACAAGGATCTCTACTACACGCTGTACGACCGCGGCTTCCTAACGTGTCACGACGCGGTGAGCGGCGAAGAGGTCTATGGCAAGCAGCGCTTCGAAGCCGGGGCGAACGCATTCACGGCCTCGCCGTGGGCCTACAACGACCGCATCTTCTCCCTGAGCGAGGACGGGGACTGCTTCGTAGCCGAGCACGGCCGCGACTACCGGCTGGTACGCAAGAACTCCATCGGCGAGCTCTGCATGTCAACGCCGGCCATCTCGCAAGGCAGCCTGCTACTGAGGACCGCCCAGAACCTGTACCGCATCGGCGGTTGACGCTAGCGGCGTCAGTGTACGTTGACCGCAGTCTTGGAGGCTAGGACCGCGCGCAGGCGGCGTATGCGATCCGGGCTGCGCAGAGAGCGCAACGCCTTGGACTCGATCTGGCGGATCCGCTCGCGCGTCACAGAAAACTCCTGCCCGATCTCCTCCAGGGTGTGCTCGCGCTCGCAGTCGATTCCGAAGCGCATCTTGATCACCTTCTCCTCTTTCGGGGAGAGCGTCTTGAGCACGTCGCCGGTCTCTTCCCGGACACTGCCATCGATCACCGTGTCCACCGGCGACGAGACCCATTTGTCCTCGATCAGATCGCCTAGCGCAGATTCGCCGTCGCGGCCGACCGGTGTCTCCAGCGACACCGGGTCGCGCGAGATGCTCTTGAGCTTTTGCACCTTCTCGGCACCGATCTCCATGCGCTCGCCAATCTCGTCGTTGGTAGGAATGCGACCGAGCTCCTTCTCCAGTTCGCGCGAAGCACGCAGGAACTTGTTCATCGACTCGTTCATGTGAACGGGAATCCGGATCGTGCGAGACTGGTCCGCGATAGCCCGGGTGATCGCCTGGCGAATCCACCACGTCGCGTAGGTGGAGAACTTGAAGCCCCGGCGATACTCGAACTTTTCAGCCGCGCGCATGAGGCCGATGTTGCCTTCCTGCACTAGATCCAAAAGGTGCAAGCCGCGGTTGACATACTTCTTCGCCACCGATACGACAAGCCGCAGGTTGGCCTCGACCAGCGCTTTCTTGGCCTTCTCGGCCTCGACCTCGCCGGCAGCGATCATCTTGACGCAGGCGGCCGCGTCCTGTTCGGCCTGCTGGGCCTGCTCGGTCGTCTGTACGCCGGCGATGTCGCGCAGGCGCCTGCACAGGTAGCGGTTCCGCGAATAGAAGTTCTGCGGCCGCTTAGGCAGCGTCCGCAACTCTCGCAACTCCGCCGCCAGCTGCGACAGCTCTCCGTGTTCACTGCGGATCGCCTCGTACCACTCGTCCCACACCACCTGCTTGAGCCGAATCGCCTGAATCGCCTGCGAGACACGTATGGTCTGCCGCATGCGCCGCCAGTTGATCTCGCGGTAACGCTTGCGCCCGCCGCGCAGGTTGCGGTTGACCTTGGCTTGGTCGGCCTCAAGCTTCAGCAGCGCGTTGTGCTTGCGCTTGACTTGAACGAACTGGTTGCGAACCTCTTTCTCCTTCTGAGCCTGGGCTTCGGGCCCCTCGTCATGGTGGGGGATGTCCACCACCGCGGTCAGCTTCACCTCACTCCGCTTGATGCGGTCGTAGAGGTCCAAGAACCGCTCCATGGTGTTGCTATCGCGCGAGATCGCCTTCCACATGCGAAACTTGCCGCGCTCCATTCGCCGCGCGAGATCAACCTCCCCCTCCCGGGTCAGCAGCGGGACCGATCCCATTTCGCGCAGGTAGACGCGAACGGGATCGTCGGTATAGACGGCGTCGTCGGCTTCTTGGCCCTGTAGGCCTAGGTCGTCCTCGGCATCGCCGCTTTCCTGGGTCGCCTCGAGAAAACTAGCCGCGCCGTCCTCAAGACTGCTCGGCATGCCCTCTTTAGCGACTCCTATCGAGTCCTCGAATTGATCCATCTCAACGCACCTCGCTCTGCTGCAACCAGTCCGGCCAAACCACCCGCGCCACGCCAAAGCGCGGTGCAGGCTGCGCCGCTATCGGTTGATTGGTTGTCTCGTTGCCAGGCAGGAATCCAGAACTGGAACTCGCGGTCGGATGCGTCTGTGACTCGCCTGCTCGCGCTTGAGGCCTGGTTGTCCGCGCCATTGTCTGGGATCCGGGGCGGCCTCGACCGCTCCGAATTCACCTGCCAGCGTATTTAGTATGGGGCATTCATTGCGTAAACGCAATATCTCCCGAAAAAAGCCCCGCGCCCGAGCCGTCCGGCCGCCTCATCCGTCGGCCTGCTCCGCCCATTCCTTGCTGCGACGCTCCATCTCTTCGGGCGTGACGTCCTCGACGTGCGTGGAAATCGTCCAGCGGTGCCCGAACGGGTCTTGCAACGTGCCCGAGCGGTCGCCGTAGAACTTGTCCTGCACCGGTTGCAGCTCGGTAGCGCCGGCAGCTAGCGCCCGTGCGAACAGCTCGTCGACATCTTCGACATAGACCATCAGCGACACCGGCGTGCCTCCAACCGTCTCGGGAGACAGGGCCGCCAATTCCGGAAACTCGCTGGCCAGCATCAGGCGCGAGCTGCCCAGCGTGAACTCGGCGTGGCCGACGCGGCCGTCGGGCATCTCCATCCGCTCTAGCTCAACGGCACCGAACGTCTTGACGTAGAAGTCCAAGGCTGCCGCCCCGTCCTTGACGATCATGTACGGGGTGACCGTGGCGTAGCCTTCCGGGATGTGGTGAACTGCCATGCTTTGACTCAGGGTGCAATTCTACAACAGCCGTTCCGGCGCAGATGGCGCGGGGCGAGACTGAAGTAGACTCGTAGGATGTTCAAGGTTTGGTCCGAGCGGCAGATCCTGCCCGATTGTCTCCCGCTGCTGGATGGCGTGGCCGAGCCGATCGGACCCGGCTCGGCTACTCCGGACAACCCGCTGGTTTGCTTGCCCAGCGCCGATTGCGTGCTCGCAGGGGGCATGCGGTACGACAGCCACGCGATGGACATCGCCCCCGAGTTGCTGGTGATATCGCGAATGGGCATCGGCTTCGAGAACATCGACCTCAACGCCGCGACCGAGCGCGGAATCGCGGTGACTTACACGCCGGACGGTCCGACCCTCGCCACGGCCGAGCACGCGGTGGCGCTGATGTTTGCCATCGCCAAGGATCTCAAGAAAGCGTCTCACGGCCTGGTGCACGACCGCAGGCCCGACTACTACGGCCGACACTCCGCCGCCGAGATCTACGGAGCACAAGTCGGACTGGTCGGCCTCGGCCGCATAGGCTCTCGAGTGGCCGGGCTGCTCTCCGCCGCGGGGGCGCGCGTGGCAGCATACGACCCGTACATTGACGAGCGGAGAGCCGGGGAACTGGGCGTGGAAAGGGTCGCGGACCTGGCCAGCCTGCTGGCCAGGTCCGACATCGTGTCGCTGCACCTGCCCCTCAACGAATCAACGCGCCACCTGATCGGCCCGATCGCGCTGGCACAAATGAAGCCTGGCGCGATTCTGGTCAATGTATCTCGCGGGGGCTTGGTCGACGAGGCGGCGCTCTTGGCGGCCCTCGACAGCGGGCAGGTGCGCGGAGCGGGCTTGGACGTCACGGATCCAGAGCCTGCAGAGGCGGACAACCCCCTGCTGCACCGCACGGACGTGATCGTCACTCCGCACGTCGGCTCGGCTTCGTACCCCGGCAAGCGACGGATCCTCTCGCATGCGATCGAGAACCTGCGGATGACGCTGCGACAACAGCGGCCGAAGCATCTGCTCAATCCCGAGGCGTGGGAGCGGGCGTGCGCGCGGATCTCTAGAGCGGCCTGAGCGCGGCCGATCCGTGGGCTGGGGACGCCGCGTCCGCTTTGCTATTGTTGGGGCAGCGCCGGGCACTGGCCGACACTTGCCGCCGTCGGCAGGGCACGGTGTCCGGGTCGGAGCGCTGGCAGCCCTGCGCATTTGCAACCTAGGAAGCGGCTCGAGCGGCAACGCCACGTTCGTTGCCACGGACGAGGCACGCGTACTGTTCGATGCTGGCTTCAGCTGCCGCCAGATCCAATTGCGGCTGGCCGCGATCGGCGTGGACTACAAGAGGCTTGACGCAGTCGTAATCTCCCACGAGCATTCAGACCACGTGCAGGGGCTCGAAACCCTGACCCGCAAGACCGGGGTGAAGGTCTTCGTCTCGCAGCCAACATCGGAGAAGCTGACGTGGAAGAAGTCTGCACCAGAGCTGACGACCTTCGAGGCCGGTCGCGGGTTCGAGATCGGGGATCTCGCAATCGAAACCTTCACGGTCTCGCACGATGCCGTCGACCCGGTCGGTTTCTGCATTGGCCACGGCGGCCACAAACTCTCGATCGCCACCGATCTCGGCTACATGAGCGATTCCGTCCGCTACCACCTGTTGGGCTCGGATCTTGTCGTGCTGGAATCGAATCACGACCTTGAGATGCTCAAATCTGGGCCGTACCCATGGGACCTCAAGCAGCGTGTCATGAGCCGCGCCGGGCATCTCTCCAACGCTGCCGTGGCCGAGTTTCTCTCGCAGCACTGGGACCGCCGCGCGCGAACCGTGGTGCTCGCACACCTGAGCACGAATAACAATCACCCGACGATTGCGGAAATGGACGCATGCAGCGCGATCAGCTCGGTCCGGGCGGACCATACCCGCGTTGTCGTCGCCTCGCAAGGCAGTCCCACGCCGGTGTTCGAGCTATAGGCGCTCACGGCCGAGCCTGTCGCGCAATCTGCCCCTAAACGGCATCGTCGCCAAGCGCGCCGAGCTCGCAACGAGGAAGATGCAGCACGCCCGCCGCGAACTCGTACATCGCGAAGCCCTGCCATCCGAGCAGAGGCAGCGCCGCATAGGCCAGCCAAGGCAGCTCGAAGAACGTTCCGGTCGAGGTTAGATTCCACAGGCTGTGCCACTTGGCGCGCGAGAAGTGGTTGAGGGCATCCAGCCAGAGTCCGCAAAGCAGGCCAGCTCCAGCGAGAGCTAGCAGCCGCGAGTACTCGCGGGAGCGCGCGTCGAGCCAAAGGCTCGCGCGCCCTCCCGCAGCGTTCCAAGGCTCGAGCAACAGGAGAAAGCCCGCACTCACCAGCGGCAGCAGATGCTCGCCGAGGTCGAGGCGAGGCACGGCCAACGGGGCCAGCAGCAGGACCGCGCCGGCAGCAGCGACGCTGCACGAAAGAGACAGGCCGGGTCGTCGGGCCGCGATGTCGTCGCCGCCTCTCTTGAACCAGAGAGCCAGCAGTAGGTCGGCTGTTTCGAAGAGCACTGGCCAGATGCACGCAAACGACCATCCCAGCAGCACATAGCGCGACAGATCCGGCGGCAGGCCGGAGCGGTACCATCCGGCCAGTCGCTCGTTGTACCACTCGAACGGCAGCCACAGGAAGACCGACAACATGGCCAGCCAGAGGAAGGCGTCGGGGCGCGACCGCAGCAGCGATCTGCCGCGGGCAGCGAACACAGCGGCGTCGATCGCCAGAACATAGCCGGTCCATGCGAGCGGGCCGACCGCGGCATGCTCGGACAACGGCAAGGCCAAGATCACCACGCAACCGCAGAACACGCCGAGCCCGGCCATTCCAGCGAGTCCGAAGGCGGCGGCGCGCGGCATGCGCAGCCAGCGCCCGACAAGCGCCCCAGCCGCCCCGACTGCCACCGCCAAACCGATAGATGTCACTGTCGGTTACTGTAGCTTCAGGTACGGACCGGCGTTCCGATGACCGATCTTGAAGAAGTCGTGGACTGGCGACGTGACAGTGCATTGGACGCGGTGCCCAATTGCGGCGGCATCTTCGTCGTCGAGTTCCCCGAAGGCCTGCCCTACCTCGGCCGGACCGCTGCTCTGCGGAAGCGCTTGCGCCGCCTGCTTCGACCAGCGGACGGCGCATCGACACGCCTGACGCTGCGCGAGATCGCCACCCGCGTGCATTACCGTCGCACCGGTTCTGCGTTTGAATCTGACATCGCCCTCTACCGCGCGGTGAGGCGCTACCGCCCGGGCGAGTGCCGGGATTACCTCAAGCTGCGCCCGGCGTTCTACGTCAAGCTCTTGCTTGGAAACCGCTTCCCGCGCAGCTGCGTGACGCGGCAGCTCACGCGGGGAAAGTCGCTATTCTACGGCCCGTTCCCGAACCGCAACGCCGCCGAGGATTTTCAAAACGAGTTCCTTGACCTGTTCCTCGTGCGCCGATGCACGGAAAACCTGGAGCCATCGCCATTTCATCCAGGCTGCGTGTGGGGAGAGATGGGGCGCTGCATGCGCCCCTGTCAAGCTGCCTGTGACGATGACGCCTATGCTCGCGAAGCGCGGCGCATGGCCCTGTTTCTGGAGACGGACGGCGAGTCGCTGTTGTGCGAGTCCGAGCTGTCGAGGGACAGCGCCAGCAACAGCCTCGACTTCGAGGCGGCCGCTAGGTTCCACAAGCTGATTGGAAGGACGAAACAGGTCCTGCGCTTGCGGGCTGCGCTGTCCGGCGAGCTTGGCTCGCTGCACGGAGTGGTGGTGCAGCGGTCGGCGGCCCCCGCATGTCTTCAGCTGACCGCTGTGTACCGGGGATCCTTGCAGGCGCCCGTCAGGCTGCACTATGAACAAGCAGCACCGACCTCTGGCGCCTTGAACGCTCAAATCCGGGCCGCCTTCTCGGACTTTGACTGGCTCGAGGCGAGCACGGACGAACGCCAGGACCACCTGTCTCTCTTGCAGCGCTGGTATGCCAGCAGCTTTAGGAAGGGCGAATTCGTACCCTTCGCAGACATCTCCGCCTTGCCTTGGCGCAGGCTCGCGAACGCGGCGCTTCGCGTCGCCGCCGGAAGAGATCGCTAGCCCAAGGACAGCGTTCTCGAACCCAAGTGCCGCTCGGAAACATCCTCGACCATGTCGGACGGCACGGTTACGGCAGCGGCCAGCCCCAAGAAAGCGCGATCGGTTCGCGTGATTGAATACGTCGAGAGCGCAGCGGCCTTGTACAATACCGGGCGATGTCAGGCATTCGCTCCGCCACGTTCGCAGCCCTCGCCGCAGCTGCCCTGGTGCTGTGGGTCTCGATGGTGCGAGCCCAAGGCCCGCAAGACCGGGACTATCTTTCGGCAGAGCTGCGCGCGCAGGTCGAGCAACTCCAGCGTTCGGCTTCCAGCACTCCCACCAGCGCGACGAACCTGAAGGAACGGCTCGACACGCTCTGGCCTTGGATCAACGCGTACGCTCTGACGGGCGGGCCGATGCCCGTCAACGCCACGCTACAGGTTGCCACCGCCTATCGGGCGGTCGAGGCCCTTCGCTTGGACGGGACGCAGCCCAGTGCGGCTGTGCTGGAGGCCATCGACGGACTGGTCCACGAGTTCACCATCAAAGACAAGCGGCCGGGAGCGCTGGGCACTGTCGCCTTGGAAGTCGCCGGCCCAACCCATGTCGGCGCTTGGACGACGATCAAGCAGACCTACACGGTTGGAGAAGCGCCGCTCGGACCCGGCGCACGGATCATGGTCGCGAAGCAGCTGCAAGCCGATGGCGGGCTTGTGCAGAACTCTGACCCCGACGGTCCTCACTACCTCTCGGCGAGCACATCCAACCGCGAGGTCAGGCTGGGCAATACATCATTCCCTTGGTCGGGGATGCACGGCGGCTTCCGGGGCCCGGCGCCCATGCCCGCCTTCAAGGTCGAGGAGGGCACTCTTGAGACCGGAGACACGGTGACGTTCGTCTACGGCGACCGCAGCGCCGGATCGGAGGGGTGGCTCCTGCAGACGTTCGCCACCGATCAGGCGATGCTGCCGCTCTACATCGACTTGGACGGCTCGGGCAACTTCCTGACACCGCGCTGGCCGGCCTTTGAGATTGTGGGCACCGGTGCCGAGGGCGTGACGGCGGTCGTGCCCTCGATCGTCGAGCCCGGAGAGGAATTCGATCTGTCGATCCGCTGGGAGGACAGCAACGGCAATCGAGCCACCGGAGCCATGCCCGGAGCTGCGGTCACGCTCAATGGAGAGAGTTTCCGCACCTTGGACGCCGACGGCGATGCACTGCAAGTGATCGAGGCCGTCCGCCTCGAGGAGGAGGGTGTCTATCGCTTCCAGGTCACCAGCTCGGACGGCCGGATCAAGGCGCTGAGCAACCCCGTGTGGGTGCGCAAGGATCCCCCCTTCCGCCTGTACTGGGGGGAAACTCACACGCATACCGGCATGGCGGAGGGACAGGGATCGATCGTCCGCTCGTACCGGTTCGCCCGCCAGGACGCCCGCCTGGACTTCATGGGGCTGTCCGAGCACGACATCTGGCTGGACGACCTCGAATGGCAGACCATGCGCCAGGCCGCCGAGAGCAACACGGTTCCGGGCGAGTTCGTGGCGTTCCTCGGCTATGAGTGGACGCTGCGGCGACAGTGGGGCGGACACCACAACGTGTTCTTCCGTTCGCCAGACGCGGCGCGCGTCGGAGCGCAGACAGCGCCCACGCTGACCGGGCTGTACGAGGGCCTGCGCTCGAAGTACGCCACCGAGGACGTCTTGATCATCCCGCACGCCCACCAAGCGGGGGACTGGCGGACGAACGATCCGGAGATGGAGACGATGATCGAGATCATGTCGATGCACGGGACATTCGAGTGGTTCGGCAACTACTACCTGCGCCAAGGCCACCAAGTCGGCTTCCTTGCCGCGTCGGACGACCACCGCTCCCGGCCCGGCTACAGTTGGACGTCCAGCCGCCAGCCGAATTCCTCGCTCAGCCAGTTCGGCGGCCTGGCCGGCGTGCAGGCGGAAGCGAAGACCGCCGATTCGATCTTCGATTCGCTCAAACGCCGCAGCGCCTATGCCGTCACGGACGCGCAGCGAATCATTCTGGAAATGGACGTGAACGGCACGGGCATGGGCACCCGTTCGGAATACCGCGACAAGCGCAGGCTGCGCGCCAAGGTCGTCGGCACGTCGCCGATCCGCCGCGTGGCGGTCGTGAAGAACGGCGCCACGGTCTACACCAGCCGGCCGTTGAGCGTCTCGCTCTCAAGCAATGCGCAGATCGTCGTCGGCTTCGCCTCGTCGTCGGAACCGTTCTTCCGCGACAATCCGCGCGGCTACCGGCCGTGGACGGGCTCTCTGAAGGTCGCGGGCGCGAAGCTGGTCGGCATGCGCACTCTACACTTCGACAACCAGCACAAGGAATGGGCCAGGATTTCCGCGAGCGACGCGAACACGGTGCAGTTCAGCACGGGCACGCGCGGCCAAGCCGACACGCTGCTGCTCGAACTCGAGGGCGCATCGCCTTCGACCACGATCGCATTCGACTTGGAGGAAGGCCGGGAGTGGGGCAAATCGCCCGTGCCGATCCGCCCGACGCGCAGGCTGGCGGCGAAGCGCTTCAAGGTCGCTCTGAGCGATCTCTCCGACGGCTTCGCTCGTAGGGACCTTTCCGATTCGGTTGACCGCGATGCGGTCACGCTGGAGCTGATCGGTTCCAACCAGCCCATGGAAGCCGAGGTCGACTTCGCCGATACCGGCGAGATGCAGCGCGGAGACTACTACTACGTGCGGGTAGACCAGCTCGACGGCGCAAGGGCGTACTCCTCTCCGGTGTGGGTTGGAGGCGAACCGCGGCGCTAGCTCCGCCGCCGGCTGGCGTGTGGCCATGCTGATCATCGACACCCACGCCCACGTGTTCTCCGAGGACGAGAGCACCTATCCGCCCAAGCCCGAGCCGTCCAGGCCGCCCGCCGGAACAGGCACGATTGCGCGGCTCACCGAAGAGGTGGAACAGCACGAGATTCGCGCGGTGACCATCGTGCAGGTCAGCGGATTCTACGGCTTCGACAATCGCTACGTCCGGGCGGTGGCGCTGCAGAACCCGCACTGGACAGCGGGAATCTGCACACTTGACCCGCTCGACACAGCCGCCCCCGGCTTGTTGCGCCGGTTCGCCCGCGACGGCAGTATGCGCGGGCTGCGCAGCGTACCGGCCGGGGGCAATCAACTCGACCACCCCGGGGTCAGGGCGCTGTGGCGCGCCGCTTGTGACGAGGGACTCCCGGTCAACGTGCTCGGCGGGCGGATCCTGGAAGAGCAGTTGGAGCGCATGCTGAACGCCTTTCCAAGCCTTCCCGTGGTGCTGGATCACAGCCTCGGCCTCCGCGCGGGCAGCGAAGCTCCCGAGACGCTCGCGGCACTGCAGCGCCTCTCGCGGCACCGTCACTTGTACGCGAAGCTCTCGTTCATCGCCAACGGAGAGCAGGGCTGCGCCGACGGGCACCCCTGTTCGAGCATGCACGGCACAGTCCGCCGCGTCATCGAGGCCTTCGGCGCCGAGCGCTGCGCTTGGGGTTCGCACTTCCCCACCCAGAAATACGCCCGCCCGCTGAGCTATGGCGAGCACTTGGACATCTTCCGCAATCATCTGGCGCTGTCGGAACGGGACCGCAGGCTCGTGCTGGGCGAAACTGCACGCCGCATTTGGTTCCCAGAAATGGACCGTCGCCCGTGAACGGATCCGGCCTCTCGCCCGCACTCGCTATCGTCGGCCCGACCGCGTCGGGCAAGAGCGCGCTGGCAGTGCGCATATCCGAGCGCTTCGACGCCGAAATCGTGAATGTCGATTCGGTTCAAGTCTATCGAGGCTTTGACATTGGCACGGCCAAGACACCGCTCGACGCCAGGCGCGGGATCCCGCACCACCTGATCGACCACGTCGAACCGCAACGACCTTACTCGGCGGGAGAGTTCGCGCGCGACGCGCGAGCCGTCTTGCAGCGGCTCAGGCAGCGGCAAAAACTCCCGGTGCTGGTCGGCGGCACCGGCTTCTACCTCGACGCGGTTCTCAACGGGCTCTTTCCCGGCCCAAGGCGGGATACCGACCTGCGGCGGCGCTTGCAAGAATCGGCCGCCAGGAACCGCGCGGGGCATCTGTGGCGGATGCTGGCGCGGCTGGATCCGCTGGCGGCACAGGCCATCCATCCCAATGACTCGCCAAAGATCGTTCGAGCGATCGAAGTTACACTGCTCGGCAAGCGGCCAATTACCGACTTATGGCGGGAGGCCGGCGAGCGCTTGGAAGGCTACCGCATGCTGCTGCTCGGGCTGGACCCTCCGCGCGAAGCGCTCTATGCCCGCATTGGCGAACGCGCTCGGAAGATGTTTGCCGGAGGCTTGGTAGAAGAAGTCCGGAGACTGCTGCAGAGCGGGGTCTCCGAACAGTGCTGGCCCTTTCGGGCCCTTGGCTACGCGCAGTGCCTGCAGTACCTGGATGGCAAGTCTGATCTGGACGAAGCGATCGCGGCCACGGCGATGCATACCCGGCGCTATGCCAAGCGGCAGCTGACGTGGCTGCGCGGCAAGCAGCCGGGAATTCGCTGGCTAGGAGAATTCGGGGATTCCGAGCGGGCCTTTGAGTGGGCGGCTGGCGAGTGCGCAGGCTGGCTCGAGATCGGGTGCGAGGCGAGTCCCGACGCGCAATGAGCCGCCACGCCCTGATCATCGGCTGCGGGTTCACTGCGCAACGCGCCGCGCGGACGCTGCTGAAGTCCGGCTGGGACGTGACGGCGACAAGCCGGTCGCCCGAGAATCTGGCCGCGCTCGAGGCCGCAGGGGCTCGCGTGGTGCGCTTCGACGCGGCTCGCGACCGGCGCATCCAAGCTGCGGCGGAGGGAGCAAGCGTGCTGCTCTCCGTGCCGACGCTCAAGCTTGACGGCCAGCTGTTCGAGCCGACTCCAAGCTTGGTCGCGGCCCTGCGCGGCCAGCCGCGACACCTGACGTATCTTTCCACCACCGGCGTCTACGGGGCCACGCGGCAGGTTGACGAGCGGACGCCAGTGTCACCGCAGACCGAGCGCCAGAAACTCCGCGCCAGCGCCGAGGACGCGGTCCAGTCTCATGGCTGCAGCGCTCTGGTGTTGCGGCCGGCTGCGATATACGGTCCCGGGCGAGGGGTCCACCAAGCCATGCGAGAAGGTCGCTTCCGACTCCCTCGCGACCCGCCGCGCATGGTTTCGCGGATCCATGTCGACGACCTGGCCGCGATCGTCGCCCGGGCGCTCCAACTGCGTGTCGAAGGGGCTTACCCTGTTGCGGACGAGTGCCCGGCAACCTCGGCCGACGTTGCGCGCCATTGCGCCAGCTTGCTGGACCTCCCGGCCCCTGAGGTCGTCGCGGACGAATGTTTGAGCGAGACGCGCAGAGCGGATCGGCGGGTCGACGGCAGCGCCATCCTGCGCTTGGTGGGAATGCGCCTGCGCTACCCTAGCTTCCGCGAGGGCATCCCCGCCTGCATCGCCGCCGAAAAGGCCGGCTGAGTCGCGCTCGCGGCTATTGACCGGCGGGCGGCGCGCCCGGCAATCCTGTCGCTAGCAGGCGATGCACGTGCTTGGCGAGCATGTCGCACTCCAAGTTGACCGAAGCGCCGACGCGCGTCGCGCGCAGCGTGGTGACCTCGTACGTGTGCGGAATGATCGCGCATCCGAGAACGTCCTCATCGAGCGAAGCGATCGTCAGGCTGATGCCGTCAATGGCGATGCTGCCCTTGTAAACCAAGAACTGCAGCAGGTCCTCCGGCGCGCGCACCGACAGCCACCAATTCCCGTCGCCAACGTCGTCGAGCCCCAGCACCTCGCCAGTGCCGTCGACATGCCCCAGGACGAAATGCCCGCTGAGCCGGCTCGTTGGCAGCAGCGGCCGTTCCAGGTTGACGAGGGATCCCGCCTCGAGAGCGCCTAGGTTCGTCCTGTCGAGGGTCTCCGGAGACAGGTCGGCGGAAAATCCGCGCTCGTCGAAGTCAACCGCCGTCAAGCAGCAGCCGTTGACAGCGACGCTCCCGCCGCTGGAAAGGTCGGCGAGCACCTCGCGCGCGGCCACGACCATGCGCGCACCGGCCGAGGAGTGGACCAGCTCCAGCACCGCCCCCGTCTCTTCGACGATCCCAGTGAACATCTCTCGGTCTCCCGCCGCGCGTCACGAGGACGGAGCTTGCGCATCGTTGATCACATCGGCCTCGACCGCGAACTCGTCGACGGCGACGGGTATCGTGCGCAGGTTCTCGAGGCGAATGGCTCCCGAGCGCGAGCGCCGCCCGGCCCCGCCGACCATCGGCAGCGACTCCAAGCCGCCCAATATCTTGGGAGCGTAGTAGAGCAAGACCTTGTCGACGATCCCGGCTTCGAGCACCGCCCAGTTCAACTTTGCGCCGCCCTCGATCATCAGCGAAGTGACCTCGCGTTCGCCGAGCCAGTCAAGCAGCGCATGCAGGTCTACGCGACCGCTCGGGGAATCGAAGTCTTGAACCGTGATGTTGCGCTCCACCAGCGGCTTCCGCTTTTCCCGGCCGGCGGCAGAGGTCGTCGCGATCACTAGGTCGTCGCTGACTGACTCGACCAGGCGCGAGTTGAGCGGGATGCGCAAGAGCGAGTCGGCGATCACTCGCAGCAGGGCGCGCCTCCGCGGCAGGCCGGTTCGATCGGTCAGCAGGCAGTCGTCGGCGTGCACTGTGCCGATGCCGGTCATGATCGCGTCATGGCGGTGGCGCACCTGCTGCACGTGAGCGCGCGCTTTGTCGCTCGTAATCCAGCCGGTGTTGTCGTCCGGAGCGGCGATCTTGCCGTCCAACGTCAGGGCCGTCTTGAGCGTGACCAAGGGTCGACCGGTGCGCACGTAGTAGAAGAAGGCTTCATTCAGGCGCTGCGCCGACGCGGCCAGTTCTCCCGCTGCTTCGTCGACCTCGACACCGTTCTGCCTGAGCAACGCGAAGCCAGAGCCGTCGACAGCCGGATTGCGGTCCCGACTCGCGGCCACGACCCTCGCGATGCCAGCCGCCAAGATCGCGTCCACGCACGGCGGAGTCCGCCCGTGCGTCGAGCACGGCTCCAGCGAGACGTACAGCGTCGCGCCCCGCGCTGCCGCGCCGGCCTGCTCCAGCGCCAAGACTTCGGCATGCTTGCGGCCTTCGTAGGCGTGGGCACCCTCGCCCACAGCCGTGCCGGTGGTATCGACCACGACCGCGCCGACCGCCGGGTTCGGGCTGGCTAAGCCGTACGCCGAGCGGGCCAGGTCGAGCGCCCGTTCCAGCCATCGGTGGTCCTGCGGCGTCATCCCTCGCCTCCGCCATCGAACAGCGAGCGCACGAATGTCTCCGGGTCGAACTCGACCAAGTCCGCAGTCCGTTCGCCAACTCCAACCCAGCGGATGGGCACGCCAAGCTCTCTGGCGATGCCAACCACGATTCCGCCCTTGGCCGTGCCGTCCAGCTTGGTCAGCGCGATGCCGGTCACACCTGTGGTGGCAGCAAACTGGCGGGCCTGCTCAAGTCCGTTTTGGCCGGTCACGGCATCGAGGACCAACAGCACTTGGTGGGGCGCTCCGGGAACGAGCCGTCCGGTGGTGCGGCGGATCTTTTCCAACTCAGCCATGAGGCCCGCCTTATTGTGCAAGCGCCCTGCGGTGTCGGCGATCACGGTGTCTACTCCCCGAGCCTTGGCCGCCTGCAAGGCATCGTAGATCACGGCGCTCGGGTCAGCGCCGGCTTGCTGGCGAATCACCGGACAGCCGGCCCGCTCGCCCCAGATCACGAGTTGCTCGGCGGCGGCGGCCCGAAACGTGTCAGCGGCACACAGCAGAACCTCGCGACCCTCGCCTCTTAGGCGATGGGCGAGCTTGCCGACGGTAGTGGTCTTGCCCACTCCGTTCACGCCTACCACCAGAATGACCTCGACGGCAGGTTTCCCAGCTTGCAGACTGGCCTCGCTGTCGGCCTTGCGCAGGATCTCGAGCATGTGGCTGGCGATCACGCCCTTGACCTCCTCGCTGTCCCGGAGTTGGTCGCCCGCCAGCCTAGAGCGCACGTCCTCGAGGATCTCGTTGGTGGTCTGCACACCCAGGTCGGCGCCGATCAGGGTCATCTCGAGGTCTTCAAGCAGCTCCGGATCGAATTCCTTGGTGCCTTCGAGAATGTCGCCGATCTGATCGGTGAAGGCCCTGCGCGTCTTCGAAACTGCCTGCCGAAAGCGCCCCAGCAGGCCCGTTTTTTCCGGTGGGGCTTCGAATAGCGAGCGCATCGGCAGGCACGCGGGCGGCGCGCCCACGGTCGAATGACTTGATAATATCGCCAATTCGCGCCAGAGGCCGACTAGGGCCGGTGGTCGATCCAGATCGGACTCGACCACGCCAGCTCGCCGTCTTGCTGCTCGACCCGCACGTAGTACCAGTGCTGGCCCGGCTGGGCGGCGACATCCAGGTATTCGAACTCCGCCTCCTGGCGTCCGGGTTCGACCTTGTACACGTAATTGGCGTCGCGTATCAGGTGGATCGCAGCGATGTTGTCGGTGCCGCGCACCCTCACCCGGGCGGGCTGGGCTTCGGAGACGATGGCGGCTCCCCCCATGAAGACATTGCCCATGCGGAAATCCAGCACGATGTTGTCCGTCGCTCCGTACGTCCGCCGCTCCCGGATGGCGTCATGGATGGCCTCCCGGCTGGTGTCGGGCGTATAGACCATCGCATACGAGATGTGCGTGGAGAAGTGGTCGGAGCTGGCAATGACGCCGATCTTGTACCCCTTCGACCAAGCGTTCCAAAACATGCCGGGCTCCTGGAATCCCCCGGCCGCGTCGGCCTCTTCACCGTCTCGAATGCCACGCGGAGCGTTCTTATGCTCGTAATTCTGCCGCGCCCCTTGGTAGATCTCGGCCACCATGTCGACCTCGGGGTCGTGGTCGCGCCAGTCAGTGCCCATGGAATTGGTGCCGGACGTGTGGGGAATCGCGATACCCCCGGTGCGGCGGGCGACCTCGTACATGAGCTTGGTCTCGTTGCGGACGCCGCTGCCGAATCCCATCGAGCTGAACGTCAGCAGCTCGCCGTCAGGACTGTCAGGGAGCAGGAAGCGCGGGTGGGCCGGAATGAAGAACGGCACGATCGGATAGTTGCGATGCGTGTAGATCAGGTTGCGGTGGCCGTACGGGTTGCCGGGATTGCGCTCGTACCCGTACAGCGTGGAGAACCGCTCCGGAAAGTGGTACATGTCGGCCAGCTTCTGGGTCATCGCGTTCCAAAAGTCCGTGCCGCCCGCTTGGTGATCGGTGGACGCTCCAAAGTCCATTTCCGCAGCGTCAATCATGTACCGGTAGAACTCCGGCAGCGAGCCATCGTCCACGCCGCCCACGTCTTGCGACAATTCCGTGTGGCGGTGCAGGTCGCCCCGCACGATGCGCAGCGAATCCCCGCCATGCTCGGTGCGGAAATTGCGGATGAAGCGGACATCGTCGACTTCGTTGGGATGCGAGTCAGGCCGGGACTCGCCAGGGGAGGGACGGTACGGGGCCAGCCGGGGTTCCGGACCCGCCCCGGGCAGCTCCAAGGAGCCCGCTACGACCCGATTCAGCCTGGGGCGGCTGGCAAAGGCCCACTGGCGGCTCTCGTCCGGCCAGAAGGACCAGAGGCGGCCATCGGCGGCCGTCATGCCCATGCGCGTGCTCTTGCGCGCCCAGCTCTGCGGGAGCGTAATCGGCTCGGTCCAGCGTCGGCCGTCCAAACGAGTGAGAAACGACTCCCAGTAGGACGTCGGACGATAAGAGCGCCGACTGTAGCGACGCTTGAATGACATCCAGAGGTTCCCGTCGGGGTCGAAGTAGAGCTGCGGCCGGCTCTCTCCCGTGGAGCCGGCCATCGCCGGATCGTCAAATTCGACCGCGGCGGGCGCCTTCCACTGACCGCCATCTAGACACACGACCTCGATGCGCCGCGC
The DNA here is from genome assembly GCA_022826925.1 of Bryobacterales bacterium. Lineage (GTDB taxonomy): Bacteria > Acidobacteriota > Terriglobia > Bryobacterales > UBA6623 > VXMF01. The sequence continues at coordinate 113,862 of JAJDTX010000003.1, read as the reverse complement.
CGCGCCGAGTGGGGTGCCCGGCTGGACCTCGCCCAAGCCCCGGCCGAGATCCTTGCCCCAGTTCACGCCAGAGGTTTCCCACGCAATCCAAGGACGCCCGCGACTGTCGACTTCAACACTCGCGTGCGCCTCGAAGCGCGTGGTGGTCGCCACAGGCATTTCCCGCCCAAGCCCGCTGGCTGGCGCGAACGATCTCGCGTATACGTCATAGCTGCCGCCGGATCCCCGGCGATAGCGGTCCCAGACAATCCACGCCGTGCCTCCCGGTCCCGCGGCCACGGAGGGCGACCAGTCGTTGGCCGCCGAATTCGTGACCGCCACCGTCTCGGACCAACGGCCGTTGCGCAGGTACTTCAGGCGGATCTGGGAGTGGCGGCCGGCCATGGCCTGCCATGCCACGTAGATCGTGCCATCGACGGCTCGGGCAACGTGCGGCTCGATGTCTGGCAGCGGGTTGTCGGTCAAGCGATGTTGCCGGCCCCACTCGTCGTCTTCCCACGCCATGGCGTAGATGTCCCAATTCCCGGGGCCGTCTTCGGACGGCCGCTGGGAGTAGACCAGCCACGGCTTGTCCGCTCCGTCAACCGCGATCTGCGGGCGCCACAGATCTTCCTCGGCGCGACCGACCGGAATCAGCCGCGACCAGCGGCCTTCGTGATAGCGCCGGAAGTTCAGCTCCTCGCGCCGGTCGTGATAGCTGTACCAGGTGGTGAAGAGATTGCCGGCGGAGTCAGCCGCGATGGCCGGCGAGTCGTGCTGGCGCAACTCGGTGCCGGAGAGGTCCGTGGCGGGCGGAGTGCGCTGGATAGCGACGCGGCCGCCCAGCGCCCTGGCCCACGGGCCGAACTCCATCGCCATCGGCTCGAAGGCGAATTCACCCTGGGCGGTCCGCACGGCTACCGAAGTCGAGCGGGTGCCGCTGCCGCGAATCCACATTCCCTTGGGCAGCACTTCCTCGCGCGTGCTCGGCGTCGGGCGAGCCACTACCGTGGAGCGCAGCAAGATCTGCACCGGTTGTGTCTGCAGCCGCCATCCCCCCTGCGGCAGAATCCGATCAGGCGGCTCCTGGCGGTGCGGCGTGAGCGCCAGGATTTCGCCGCCCTCGATCGACAGGCTGCCGTCCCATTCCTCGCCGGCGGCATCGCCGACGCCGAACAGGACCAGCACCTGCCACATGTCGGCTTCGCGGGTGCCGCCCGGGTGCCAGGTGAAATGGTCGAGGAAATCTGACGAAGCGGCGGCCGCCGCGCCCGACTGGGTGGCGGGCGGCGACTGTGCCGGGAGAGGAACGCCTACAAGCGCGCCAAGCACCGCACCCGCGACGAGCGGCTTGAACGGGTTGACGGTGGGCCAGCGAAAAGACACGGTACGAACCTCCTGGACCAGATCGAGGCAGATCCGATCCTGCGCGCCGGCTGCCGGACCAGCAAGAGCCGTCAGCCGGCGCGACGGGCCGATTGTACCCTGCGACCGGCCCGGGCGCCGGGGCCGCTTCGCCGCGCGTTCGATTCCGCCACCATCACGGGAGGGCTACGATCCGGTCTCGATCCATCTCCGCTCCCGCGCGGAGCGCTCGATCGCGTCCAGCACTCGCTGGACGGCCAAGCCATCCTCGAATGTCGGGCGGGCGGGCTCGCCGGCATCCAAGCCAGCGAGAAAATCGGCCAGCGACTTGATGAAGGTGTGCTCGTAGCCGATCGGATGGCCGGGCTTCCAGAAATGGGGGCTGGCCTGCGGGCCCGTGGCCGGCGCCAACACCTTGCGGCGCCCGCGCAGATCCGGCTCTCCCGACATGTCGGCGTAAGTGAGATGGTTCAAGTCCTCGAAATGGAACTCCAGCATGCCCGACTCGCCATGAGCGACGAAGCTGTTGTCGTTCTGAAAGCCGGTGGCAAATCGGGTCGCCTCAAACGAGCCGAGCGTTCCGCTGGCGAATCTCGCCTGCACCAGCACTGCATCGTCGATGTCGATCCGGTAAGTCTGGCCGGGCCTGCTCGGATCGGGCTTCTCCGGCAAGAAGGTCTCCATGGTGGCGGAGACCTCGCGAATCGGGCCCAGCAGCATCATGGCCATGTCGAGCAGATGCGAATTGAGATCCCCGTTCACGCCTGACCCCGCCGTCCGCTTCGACATCTTCCAGTTGTTCGGACGATTCGGGTCCGGGCCCCATTGCTGCAAGTACTGCGACCGGTACTGGTACACCCGGCCGATCCGCTCCTGCGCCAGCAGCCTTGCCGCGAACTCGACCGCGGGCACCCGCCGGTAGTTGAACCAAACGAAGGTCGGCACGCCCGCGGCGGCCGCGGCCATGGCGTCGGCCTCGGCAAGCGTGTTCGCGAGCGGCTTTTCGCAGAGCACGATCTTGCCGGCCTCGGCAGCCGCGATCGCGATCTCGGCGTGCAGGTAGTTGGGCGTGCAGACATCGACCAGGTCGACATCCGGGCGTTCGATCACGCGCCGCCAGTCCGTCTCTGTGTCCTCCCACCCCCACGCACCTGCCAATGCCTGCAACCCAGCATGGCCGCGGCCGCAGACTACCTTGCGCCGGACCTTGGTGAGATGCGGGAAGAAGTGCCCTACCTGCGCGTAGGCGTTGCTATGGGCCTTGCCCATGAAGCCGTAACCGATGAGAGCGACGTTGAGGGCCGACATGGCCGCAGGGTAGCACCGCCGGAAGTCGACCCGCCGCTGGCCGCGGCACCCTAGCCCGAGCAGAGCGCGGCGAGCCGGCCCGCGGCCTCGTCCCATCCGCCTGCCAGTTCTGGGTTGGGCTCATAGCGGCCGAGCGCAAACGATCGGCGCACGATCTCGCGGCCTTGCGCCAGATCGCCGATTCGTCCAGCGGCCATGCCTTGCATCAATACGTTGCCAACGGCGGTGGCTTCGACCGGGCCCGTAATCACGGGCACGCCGCAAGCGTCCGCGGCGAATTGCGAGAGCAGCCGGTTGCGAGAGCCGCCACCGACCACATGCAGGGCCGCCGGGGCAACCCCTGTCACATCGGCGATGTCTCCCATCACCGAGCGATACCTCAGAGCCAAGCCTTCAAAGATCGCCCGCGCGAAGTCCCCCGGAGAGCCCGGCACGGGCTGGCCGGTGGCGCGGCACTTGCGAGCGATTCTGCCCGGCATGTCGCCCGGAGGGGCGAACTCCGGATCGTCCACGTCGATCACCGAGCGGAACGGCTGGCTGGCCTCGGCACCAGAGAGCAACTTGTCGTATTCGGTCGCGATCCCGCGCCGCGACCACTCGCGGCGGCACTCCTCTAGCAGCCACAGGCCGCAGATGTTCTTCAGCAGGCGGTTCGTGCGGCACACGCCTCCCTCATTGGTCAGGTTCTTTGCCAGCACGGCCGGGGTCACGTGGGGCTGCAAGGTCTCCACACCGAGCAGCGACCAAGTGCCGGAACTGAGGTAGGCCCAGCTCGGGCCTTCGGCGGGCACGGCCGCGACGGCCGAGGCCGTGTCGTGCGTGCCGGGCACGATCACGTCCAGGCCACCGATGCCGCATTCTTCGGCGATTGACCGGCGCACGCGGCCCAGCACGGTGCCGGGCTCGATCACGGGACCGAAGATCCCGGCGGGCAGGCCGAGCGCTTCCAGCACCGGACGGGCCCAAGCACGGCGGCGCGGATCGTAGCACTGCGAGGTCGTCGCATCCGTGAACTCGCAAGCCTGCTCGCCCGTGAACCAGTAGTGGAACAGGTCGGGCATCATCAGCAGCGAACTCGCCGACTCCAATGCCGGGCTATCTCTCCGTGCGTAGAGCTGGAACAGGCTGTTGAGCTCCATGAACTGGAGGCCGGTATGTTCAAAGATCTCTTCTTTCGAGATGACCTCGAAGACCTCCGCCATCGCGCCGTTGGTGCTCGAGTCACGGTAGTGGTACGGGTTGCCGGCCAGCTTGCCGTCACGGTCCAACAGCGCGAAGTCGACGCCCCACGTATCCACTCCGAGCGAGACAGGCTTGGCCCCCGCGGCAGCGCGGATTCCGTCCCGCATGTCGCCGAACAAGCGCAGCGGATCCCAGAAGAGCGATCCCAGCACTTCCGTGCCCGGATTGTCGAACCGGTGCAGTTCTTCGACGGCAATCCGCTCGCCATCAAAGCTCCCCAGCATCACGCGGCCGCTACCAGCCCCCAAGTCAATCGCCAAGCAGTGTTCTCGCGCCACAGGACCTCCCGCAGAAGGTGATTGTCACGCAGGGCGGAGGATCGCGGCAAGCCCATGCAGATCTGCGGAGCGACTCACTTCCGGGACCGCCGCACGGGCTCCTTTGTGGGCCGCGGCCGCAATGCTAGCGTAAGGAAGGAGCGTGACTTCCGCCGTGCCCCCGACCGGCAGCCGCAAGACACTGTACCTAGCCAGCGCCTACGGGTTCTCGGCACAGCAGCGATCCGGCCCCCTCGCCGAACTGGTCGCTGCCCTCGAAAAGGCCGGGGCCGAGGTGTGGGAGCCGTTCGCGCGCAACAACACTACTAAAGACATGGACGGCGCCGACTGGGCATATCTGGTGGGCCAAAGGGACATGCGCGATGTCCGAGAGGCCGATGGCCTCTTCGCAGTCGTCAACGGCTGCCCGCCGGACGAGGGCGTGATGGTGGAACTGGGCATGGCGATCGCTTGGCGCAAGCCGGTGTTCTTATTCCGGGACGACTTCCGCCGCTGCACCGACTCTGGCGTGTACCCCCTGAACTTGATGCTCTTCTGCGGCCTGCCCAAGCACAGCTGGGAACGATACTGGCTGACCAGCATCGAGCAGATCGCCGACCCACGGAAAGCTCTGGCCCAATGGCTGAACGGCGACGTGTCGCGTCAAGCCACTCCCGAGCCTCCTCCCGGCGCGGGTTCCTGTTGAATCGTGGCCAGCCCCCCATGGATGCTGTCGCTGCATGGCGGCCACAGCAGCGAATTCTGCGAACACGCTAGCGGCACGCTCCGCGAAATCATCGATGCGGCCGTAGCTGTTGAACTGAGCACCTACGGCGTCACCGAGCACGCACCGCGTTCGGACGACCGCTTCCTGTACGACTCCGAACGCGCCAAGGGCTACGAAGTGGAGCGACTGCACCGGGAGTTTGAGGCGTATTCGCGCGAGTCGTTGCGGCTCCAGCGCCAGGCGCGCGGTTCGCTGGAACTCTTGCGCGGCTTCGAAACCGAGGCCGTGCCGACGTCAAGCTACGCCGAATCGATGCTGGCGCTACGACGCGAGCACAAGTTCGACTATCTCGTCGGATCGGTACACCATGTCTGTGACATTCCCATCGACGAGACCCCCCAGCACTTTCGAGAGGCCGTGGTCGCCTGCAACGGCCTGGAACGGCTCATGGAACGTTACTTCAGGCTGGTCGAGGAAATGATCCGCAGCGTGCGCCCGGAGATCGTTGGCCACCTCGATCTGCCCAAGCTGCACGCGCCGAGAGGCGCCGATCTGTGCACCCCGAAGATCCGCAGGGCCGCCGAGGCCGCGATCGAGGCCGCCAGATCGCATTCCTGTATCCTCGACCTCAACACGGCGGGCTGGCGCAAGGGATTGCCCGAACCGTTCCCCTCCCCCTGGCTGGTGCGCCTGGCGGCCGAGGCTGGCGTGCATTTCTGTTTCGGCGACGACAGCCACGCCCCGTCGCAGGTTGGCTACGGCCTGGGGCGGGCGAGACAGTACTTGCTAGACCACGGAGTCAATTCGATCACCGCTCTCGGATTGGGACCAAATGGCTTGGAGCGGCGACAAGTCCCTCTCGAGGCGTGAAGTGCGCGGGATCGCCCATCGCTAGGCCAGGCCCCGTCCCCGGCTTCTGCCAAGCCCAGGACGCAAGTCCGAGGCGCTGCCCGCCCTGGCGGGTTTAACATGGTTGGCGGCGCAGCCGTCACCGCCGCCGCGCAGCGCGTAGTTCACGCCATGAAGATGGACTCGTCGCGGCCTGGAACGCGTATGTTGCTACGTGCGATCGTCGCAGTCGTCTCGGCATGGTTGCTGGCCAGTTGCGGCGGGGGGCCGCAAGAGCTCGCGGAGGACGAAACGTTCTACAGCCGCAATCGCGTCGAGCTGTACTCCGGGCTCGAGCCCGACGCACCCTCGGTAGCCGTCCTTGACTTCGACACGCGCGCGCGAATCTTGGAAACGCACCGGAGCTTTGTCCGGCTGCGCACGGTCGACGGCCGAGAGGGCTGGGCCCCGAAGGCGATGCTGCTTGACAGCAACCTGCGCAGCGGGCTGCGAGCGCTTACGAGCCAGACTGCTGCGCTGCCAAGTCAAGGGCTTTACCGCGCACGGGACACGCTCAACGTGCATACGCAGCCATATCGCTGGGCGCCGACCTTCTACCAGTTGGAAAAGGACGAGGGCGTTGAGATGCTGGATCGGATGCTGGTCGATCGCCTGCCGGCGGCTGCAGCCACTGCTAGGACACTGCCCCAGCCGACCGGCTTGGATTACTGGTATCTAGTGCGGATCCCCAGACTCGACCAAGCCGGCTGGCTGATCGCGAACATGGCGTACGCCGACGTCCCGCTCGAAGTCGCGATGCTGGGCCAAGGCCGCTCGATCGTTGCCTACTTTCCAATCGGATCGGTGGCCGACCGGGCAAGCGGCGAGGCCAAGACCACTTGGCTGTGGTTCCAATCGAGCCGCGGCGGACAAGTGCATGACTTTGACCGCATGGCAGCGCTCCGGTGGGACGCCAGACGGAGCCGCTACATCGTAATTCGGCAGTATTCGAACCTCAGCGGCTACATGCCAATCGAGATCAGGCCCAACCTCGAGTCCGAGCGCGGGACGGGCGTGGGCATCCAAGTTCTCCTAGACAGAGACGGGCAGATGCACGGCCGGAACTATGTCTACACCGCTAACCGGGTTTACCAACTAGAGGAGAAGCCTGTGGCCGGGGCGCCGCGGCACGTTCCGCCGGGCGGCTTCGGTTCGCGCTATGTATTCTCACCTCCAGAGAGCCCCGGGCGGCAATAGGCAAGTCGCAGTCTCAGCGGGGCTGCGAACGCCGAGGGCCCGCAGAAGCATGCGGGGACAGTTGCTGCCAGCGATCGTCGTGTCCTGCACCAGCTGCACCGTCCGCCCCTCGTGCTCCGAACCACTCGGCGCGCGTTAGCCCGCCCCGTTAAGGCGCCGGTCCAAGCAAGTGCACGGCCTCCGGCTGCGGCACGCAGACCTCGGCCCGCCCTCGCGCGCCGGCCCTAGCAGAATCGTCCCCCGGTGCAGATCCCTGCGATAGCCGGGGCGACGCGGCGGTCGCAGCTCCGAATCCTGTATCCTATGTCTCTTATGGTCGACACCGGGGACATTCCGCAAGGAAACGGATCGGGCTTTAAGCGCTACTGGGGGCCTGACCTGCTGTCAGGATTCCTGGTCTTCCTCATCGCGCTGCCGCTCTGCCTCGGAATCTCGCTGGCTTGCGGCTACCCGGCCATTGCGGGGATCTTCACCGCAATCATCGGCGGGATCGTCGGCACCGTCTTCAGCAATTCCGAATTGACGATCAAGGGCCCGGCGGCCGGCCTCATCGTGATCGCTATCGGGTGCGTGACGGACTTCGGCTTCACCGCCGGCCGCGATCCGGCCGCGGACATCGAGGCGTACCGCTTGGCCCTGGGCGTGGGCGTCGTCGCAGGCGTCATCCAGATTCTCTTCGGCGTATTCCGATCCGGCATCTTGGGCGAGTTCTTCCCCCCGGCCGCCGTCCACGGGCTGCTCGCCTCGATCGGCGTGATTATCTTTGCCAAGCAGCTACCGGTCACCCTAGGGCTCGGTTCGGAGGGGACCCCGCTCGAATTGCTGGCCAGGATTCCCAGCTACTTCACCGACATGCACCCCCAAGTGGGCCTGATCGGCATCATCAGCTTGGTCATCATGTTCGGATATCCGTTCCTGAAGATTCCGGGCCTGAGGGCCATACCGGCACCGCTCGTGGTCGTGCTAGTCACTGTGCCGCTAGGGCTGCACTACGGCCTGGGGCGCGAGTTCCTCGTCGACGTTCCGTCCAATATGTTCGGCGCCCTGACGTTCCCGGATTTTTCCGGCGTCGCCACCGCGACAGGGGTCAAGTACATCATTCTCTTCTCGTTGATCGGCAGCCTCGAGTCGCTGCTCAGCGCCAAGGCGGTCGACCAGATCGACCCGTACCGCAGGAAGACCAACTACGATGGCGACCTGCTGGCGATCGGAGTGGGGAACACGGCCTCCGCGCTGGTGGGAGGCCTGCCGATGATCTCCGAGATCGTCCGCAGCAAGGCGAACATCGACAACGGGGCGAAGACCCGATTCGCGAACATGCACCACGGCATGTTCCTGTTGGTCTTTGTGGCGCTTGCACCCGCGCTGATCAACATGATCCCTTTGGCCGCCCTCGGAGCGATGCTGGTCTTTACCGGCTTCCGGCTGGCCTCGCCGAAGGAGTTCGTGCACATGTACCACGTGGGCCGCGAGCAGCTCGTCATCTTCGTCGCCACGATCGTCGGAGTGCTGGCCACGGACCTGCTCGTAGGGATCGGGATCGGGATCTTGGTCAAGGTCATCATCCACCTCGTGAACGGCGTGCCGGTCGCCTCGCTGTTCCGGCTTCGTGCTGCCGTAGACCGTTCCGAGGATGGAGCCACCGTCACAGTGAGCGACTCGGCCGTGTTCTCGACCTGGATCGGCCTCAAGAAGCGGCTTGAGGCCCTCAAGGGCGAAACCCGGGTCCGGCTTGACCTGTCTGGCACCGCGCTCGTCGATCACACGGTCATGGACCGGCTGCGCGAAATGGAGAAAGAATTCGAAGAAGAGGGGGCGCGTCTCGAGATCCAGGGTCTGGATGGACATCGCCCCTTCTCGGACGATCCCACTGCAGCCCGCACGAAGAAGTAAAGAAGTCCTGAGCGGCCAGGCCTAGCACCTCGATGAGTCCCGACCAAACCCAAGCACTGCGCGAGCAGGTCCTTGAAGCGGCTCGCCCCGCGGCCCAGATCTGGCCCTTGAAGACCTTCGCCTACCGCAATCCTGTGCGCGGCTACGAAGACCTTCCGTTCGACCAGGGCGTGCGCGAGGCGGCTGGGATGATCGGGGGGGCCGGCTTTCTTTCAGGCAGCGAGTATCGGGCCTTCCGGCGTGCCGGGCGGATCTCGGACGCACACTTGCGCCGGGCGCTGGCCCGGCTAGGCCCCGACATTTCCGAAGGGGCCGTGCACGTCAGCGGCCGGGCCCTCGACCCGGACGAGGTGGTCTGGGCGCAGTTGACGCAAGGCGTGGAGGCCCCCTCTCCGGCGGTGCTTGCTTGGCAGGCCAGAGAAGAGGGCAGCACGGAGCTGCTGGCAGCCGCCTCAGAGGCCTGCCCCGGGAACGGAAACGGCAACCACGACAGGATGCAGGACCTGCCGCCGGCGAGAACCCTCAGCGACTGGGTCGCTGAGCTGGCCGGCCAGCCGGTCGTGGACTCGATCAACGACGAGATGATCAAGTGGTCGGCCTCGTTCCTCGACGAAGGCATGGCCGGCTGGGGAATGCCTTCCCGGCAAGAGGGCTTCTATCGCTGCTGGCGCGACCTGGCGAGACGGGACCGGTCAGGTCGATTCCTGGGCGTCGCCGACTTCGCAGCGAAGGTGGACGCGCTGCCGGACGCCGCCGAGGCCTGGGTCCAAGAGGGCTTGGAGCGGCTCGGCATCCCCCCGGAACGATGGAACGACTACCAGTCGCGCATGTTCGCGCAGCTGCCGGGCTGGACCGGATTCGCGCGCTGGAGGAGCGAGAACCCGCAGTACCCGGCCCAGCGCGAGCACCCCATCGACTTGGTGGACTACCTGGCCGTGAGGCTATTCTACGAGGTCGAGCTGGTCGCGGCCGCCTGCCGCAATGAACTAGGCGTGCCCGGCACCCTGGACGGGATCCGCGCCTGGGCGCGCGAGGAAGCGGGCCGCGGGGGGGAGGCAGGCGCCCGCGACCTCGCGGTCGGCCGCCTGTACCAGCTGGCCGTAGTCCTAGGGCTGACTCCGGAACAGGTCCGCGAGCTGGCCGGCGACGGAGCCGGGACCCTGCTGGGCTGGCTCGAGCGCTTTCCTGAAGATCAGCACGGGCCGGTGTGGCTGGCCGCCTACGAAGACACCTACGCGGACCATCTGATGGGCAAGCTGGCGGGACACCGCCGGGAGGAACGGGAGCCCAGCTCCCGGCCGGACGCGCAGCTGATCTTCTGCATCGATGCCCGTTCCGAGCCGTTCCGGCGACACATCGAGGCCTCCGGCAATTACGAAACCTTCGGCTATGCAGGGTTCTTCGGCGTTCCCTTCAGTCACGAGGCGTTCGACAGCCATGACCGCCTCGCGCTGTGCCCCGTATTGCTGAAGCCACCCCGCGCAGTTGACGAGGAGCCGCGGCCCGGCGAGGAAACACCGCTGGCGAAGTATGCCTCAGGCACGCGCTGGCGGCGCTTCGGAGACGAGCTCTTCCACGACCTGAAGCAGCACCCCCTGGGCTCGTTCGTGCTCGTCGACGTGCTTGGCCTGCTGTTCAGCGTCGCCTTGGTCGGCAAGACCCTGTTCCAACGGCCCTACGCCGCGATCCGTTCGTTGCTGGCGAGGCGGTTCCGAGCCAAGCTGGAGACGAGCTTTACGCTGGACACGGCCGAGGTCGAATCGGTCGGGCCTAGCGGCTTCACCATCGAGGAGAGGGCTGGCTTCGTCGGAGGCGGCCTGCGGATGATCGGGCTGACCGACCCGATGGCCCGGCTCGTGGTCGTGTGCGGGCACGGCTCGGAGTCCGACAACAACCCGTACGCGGCGGCCTACAACTGCGGCGCCTGCGGGGGAGCGCACGGCGATCCGAACGCGCGAGTGTTCGCCACGATGGCGAACGACCCGGTTGTCCGCCGGGCCGTGGCCGAGAGCGGCCTCCAGATTCCCGACGACGTCTGGTTCGTCCCGGCCAAGCACGACACTGCCACCGACCGCGTCTCATTCTTCGACCTGATCGACCTGCCATCGAGCCACCGGGAGGAGCTCAGCCGGCTGGAACGGAACCTGGCCTCGGCCGGGGTGGCGCAGGCCAGCGAGCGGATCGCCAAGCTGCCCGGGGCGCCGCGAGGCCTGAGCGCGCGCCGCGCCATGCTCCACGCGATCGGACGCAGCGTGGACTGGGCCAATCCGCGCCCGGAATGGGGGCTCTCCAGCAACGCGGCGTTTCTGATCGGCAGGCGCTGGCTGACCAAGGGGCTGGATCTGGAGGCGCGGTCGTTTCTGCATTCCTACGACCCGGCCAGCGACCCTGACGGCGGCTTCCTCGAACGCATCATGACCGCTCCGCTCATCGTCGGGGAGTGGATTAACATGGAGTACTATTTCTCCTCGGCCGATCCATGGGTCTACGGAAGCGGGAGCAAGGTGATCCACAACGTGGTGGGCGGGGTCGGCGTGATGCTGGGCAGCCAAGGCGACCTGCAGGGCGGCCTGCCAGTGCAGGGCGTGATTGACGGGCCGCGCCGCTACCACGAACCGATGCGCCTGCTAGCCGTCATCGACGCGCCGGCGGAAAGGATTTCCGGGATCATCGCTAAGCACGAGATCCTGCAGGCTCTGTTTCACAACCAGTGGGTGAACCTGCTAGCCTTCGATGCCGACCGGAACGAGTTCCGAAGATACGGCACTGATGCGACTTGGACACGACTGACTCTCGAGGCGGCGGCCTGACTGCGATGAGCACTCTCTACACCAAGCGCCTGGCCTACTGGACAGCCCTCCTGTTCGTGCTGTGGCTGATGCTTTCAGAGAGCTTCAACGCATTGCACATGGCGGTTGGCCTCGGCGCGGCCTTGCTCGTCGCGCTGCTGCGGACAGACCTGCGCGCCGAGCGGACCTACCTCATTCGCTGGTGGAGGGCGCTGCTGTACATTCCGTGGCTGTTCAGCCGGATGCTCGTCAGCGGCATTCACGTTTCGTATCTCATCCTTCATCCGCGGCTGCCCATCAAGCCCGTGCTCTTTCGCCACCGGGCCGATTTGGGCAGCGAGGAGGCAGTTCTGCTGATGGGCAACTCCATCACGCTGACGCCGGGCACTGTCACTGTCGAGGCGGATTCAGAGGAACTAATCGTGCACGCGCTGGACGAGGACTCGACCGGAGATGTGATCAGCCAGAGGCTTGAGAAGATGGTGGCCACGGTCTTCCCTGCCGGGGGCGGGCAGAGATGAGCCTCCTCTTCGTTCTGGACGTCATCGCGATCCTGATCGTGATGTACCTGTACCGGGTCGTCCGGGGGCCGACGGTGTTCGATCGCCTGCTAGGGCTGAACGGCATTTCCACCAAGGCCATCATCCTGCTTGTCGTGATCGGAACCGTGTACGAACGAGTCGAAATGTTCGTTGACATCTCGACCGGCTATGCGCTTCTGAACCTGGTGGGCGTGCTGGCAATCACCAAGTACCTGACCGAGAGGTGGAGGACATAGTGCCGGTCGCTGTGACAGTGATGATTGCCGTCGGCCTGTTCTTCCTGGTCGTCGCGGCCGTCGGGATGGTGCGACTGCCGGACGTATACACCCGCTCGCACGCGGTCTCGCTGACTGACGCCCTGGGCGCCTTCTTCGTCCTGATGGGACTGGCGACTTACCACGGATTCAGCACCAACACATTCCGGATACTTGTCGTGCTCGCGCTGCTGATCTTGGTGAATCCCGTCATTTCGCACGCAACCGTCCGCGCAGCGTTGCGGTCGGGCCAGAAGCCTGTCGCGGAGGACCGGCGATGACATATTCGTTCGAGCTGCCCCTGCTCGCGCTGCTGATCCTTACGGCTGCCGGGGCAATCATTGTCAAGGAGCTGATCAGCGCCGTGCTGATTCTCGGGGCATACAGCTTCTTCCTCGCGCTGGTCTGGGCTTGGCTGGGGGCGGCGGACGTCGCATTCGTGGAGGCAGTCGTCGGAGCCGGGCTTGCAACAGTGTTCTTCCTGCTGACGCTCTCCCAGACCTCTCCAGAGGACACCCGCATCCGAAGGCCTCCGCCTCCGCTCATCGCCGTGATCGCGCTGCCGCTTCTGGGCCTGCTCCTGCTGTACGCGGCGAACGACCTGCCCGCCTTCGGAGATCCCACATCACCGGCCAGCGTGCATGTGTCCCCCCATTACATCGAGAACAGCCTCGCCGACACCCGCACCCCCAACGTCGTGACGTCCGTCCTGATGGACTACCGCGTCCTTGACACCCTGATCGAGACGGTCGTTGTCTTCACTTCCGGCATTGCCTGCTGGCTCCTGCTCAGGAGGGATCCAGAGTGATCGAATCCCCGTTTGGCAGCGTCATCGTCCGGAGAACCGCCTCGCTGCTGGTCTCTCTGGTACAGCTATTTGCGCTTTATGTCCTGTTCTTCGGCCAGTACGGGCCCGGCGGCGGCTTTGTCGCGGGGGTGATGATCGCGGCAAGCCTGGTCTTCGGGTTGCTCGTGTTCGGAGAGAACAGTGCGACTGCACAACGGGCCACGCGCCTGCTGGCGGGGGACGGCGTGGGACTGCTCCTCTTCGTTGCGGTAGGCGGACTTTGCCTGATCGGCGGCGGCGAGTTTCTCAACTACTCGCAAGCCCCGATTCCGGGGCTCGACAGCGCGGCCCGGCGGTACCTAGGCATCCTGCTGACGCAGGTAGGCGTGGCGCTGGACGTCGCCGTCGCAGCGGTCTCGATCGTGTACAGCCTGTCGCGTAGCGTCGCAGCCGGAAAGACCGATGCTTGAGCTGATCGAAGCGGCCCTGCGCCGGCCCAACCTCATCGCGTTCGTACTGCTGCTGCTGTGGGGGCTGTACATCACGATCACCCACCACAACTACGTCAAGAAGCTTGTCGGCCTGTACATTGTCCAGACCAGCGTCATCTTCTTTCTCGTCACGACGGGAGCCAAAGAGGACGCCACCGTGCCCGTGATCTTGGGCGGGGTGGAGGCGCCCGGAGCGGACGATTATGTCAACCCGCTCCCGCAAGTGCTGACCCTGACGGCAATCGTCGTCCAGATCGCGACTCTGGGGGTCTCGCTGGGGCTAGTTTCGAGGATCTACCGGAGGTTCGGAAGCCTTGACGAGGACGAGGTCCTGGAGAAGCTAGGATGACCGAGCACCTCCCGGCCTTGGTGTTCCTCACACCGCTCGCCACGGCAATCTCCATGCCAGTGGCCGGCCACCGGCGCCCGGCCCTGTGCCGCCCGATTGCGCTCATCGCGATCTGCTGCATGACCGTGCTGTCGGTGGCGAGCCTGTGGTCGGTGTCCGTTCACGGAGAGATCCGCTACTCGTTCAGCGGATGGCTGCCCCCCATCGGGATCGAGTGGCTCGCGGATTCGCTTGCCGCGACGATGGTCACGGTTGTGAGCGGGCTGGGCGTGCTCTGCCTTCTGTTCGCCGACGGGCTCGGGGATCGCCCGCTGGGCGGCCGCGCGGTCCCCTACTACACGATGGTGCTGCTGCTGGTCGCCGGGCTCAGCGGCGCCATCTATGCCGGCGACTTGTTCAACATCTTCGTGTTCTTGGAAGTGGTCTCGCTGTCCGCCTACGCCCTCGTGGCCGTCCCGGGCGGCCGCGCGCTCGTATCGGCCTTCCGGTATCTGTTGATGGGCGCCTTGGGGACCGCCTTCTACCTGCTGGGCGTGGGGTACTTCTACGCCGCGACCGGCGCCCTGAACATCGCCGACCTGTCCCAGCGGCTGCCCGGACTGCTCGACTCCAAGGCGGTCATGGGCGGTCTGATCTTCATGTTCATCGGGCTGGCCATCAAGATGGCCCTCATGCCGCTGCACGGTTGGCTTCCCGACGCCTACAGCGACGCGCCGGCCTCGACCGTGCCGCTGCTCGCCGGCCTGGTGACAAAGATCTCGCTTCTCGTCTGGGCGCGGATTCTGTACTGGGTCATGCAGCCGAGCGCCGACGGCGGGACCCTCACCATATTCGCTCTCGTCACCACGTTCGGCATCCTGGCGTCGGTCGCCGGGGCCTGTCTTGCCCTTCGCCAGCGCGAGCTGAAGCGAATGTTCGCCTATGGCGGAATCTCCCATGTGGGCCTGGTGCTGATCGGGGTCGGGCAGGCCAACGAGACCGGCCTGTCGGGTGCTATGTATTACCTGCTCAACGACGCAGTGATGCAGTGCTCGCTGTTCGTTCTGGCCGGATTCCTGGCCCTGCGATACGGGGCGTCCACGCTGGACGAGCTGGGCCGCGCCCATGTGCGGAACCCGTGGGCGATCGTGACCTTCGTGGCGGTTGGCCTCGGCATGGTCGGCCTGCCTCCCACGGGAGGGTTCTTCGGCAAGCTGAGAATCCTGCTCGGCACCCTGGAGGCAGACAACAATATCGCGGCCGCGGCGGTCGTGCTGACCACGCTCATCACACTGGGCTATTTCGCCCAAGTCTTCGAGAAGCTTGTTCGCGCAGGGAGCGACAGCGCCTCCGCTCACCAGCCGGAGACGCCATGGCCGCTGCGCGCGACCATGGCCGCCCTCGTCGCGGCAATCGTGGGACTGGGCATCTGGAACGACCAGGTGGTCGGCCTGCTGGTAGACGCCACAGCGCCTCTCGGGATGTGACGCTCATGACGGACACGGCACGCACGACGGGGGGCACTAGCTAGGATGCCGATCTTTGCCCTGATTCCCGGCCTTCCGCTCGCCGCCTTCGTGATCCTGGCGGTGGCCGGGCGTCGCTTCGGCGATGCCAGCCACCGGGTCGGGATTCCCGCAGTCGGCCTCTCTTTCGCGCTCTCGATCGCGGCGCTGGCAGAGGTGGCCCGAAACGGAGCGCTCTCGATCCCGCTCTACCGCTTCCTGGACGTGGGCGAGCTTGTCGTCACGGTCGGCCTCTACGCCGACCAGCTCACCGTGTTGCTGCTCCCGCTCATCACGGGGGTCAGCTTCGTGGTCCATGTCTACTCGGCCCGCTACATGACCGGCGACCCGAGGTACCGCAAGTTCTTCGCGGTCATCGGCCTGTTCACGTTCGCCATGACGATGCTGGTCATGAGCGACAACCTGCTGGTGACCTACATGTGCTGGGAAGTGATGGGAATCTGCTCCTATCTCCTGATCTCCCACTGGGCACACAGGCGGGAAGCGGGCCAGGCGGCGACAAAGGCATTCCTGGTCAACGCCGTCGCCGATGTCGGCCTCGGCTTCGGCGTCGTGCTCACGTTCGCCACATACGGGACCTTCAACATCCAGGAAATCCTTGCCCAAGCTCCGGCCATGCAAGGGCAGACCCTCGGCGCGTTCGGGTTCGAAATCGAGCGGAACACCTTGATCGCGCTCTGCCTGCTCAGCGGGGCGATCGGCAAGTCGGCACAGGTGCCCATGCACGTGTGGCTGCCCTACGCCATGGAGGCGCCGACGCCGGTCTCGGCGCTGATCCATGCCGCGACGATGGTGAACGCGGGGCCCTTCCTGCTCGCACGGCTCAGCCCCCTGGTGCTGCTGGCCCCGTCCGCGATGGCAGCGATTGCGGTCGTTGGCGCGATCACCGCACTCTACGGCGCGCTGGTCTCGCTCACCCAGTCGGACATCAAGAGGCTGCTGGCCTACTCGACGATCAGCCAGATCGGCTTCATGATCTTCGCGTGCGGTGTCGGCGCATTCGGGGCCGCCATCTTCCATCTCTTGGCGCACGGATTTCTCAAGGCGTACCTGTTCCTGTCCACAGGCGATTCCCTCTGGGCGACCGGGGGGCACGCGCACGCCGACGCTGCCCCCGGCCGGATCCGGCCGCTGGCGGCTGGCTCCCTGCTGCTCGCGTGCGTGCCGCCGCTGGTCCTGTTTTCCGGGCCGTACGAGCAGCTCTGGAACTCGCAGCATGTCCCGTCAGCGCGAATCGCGTTCTGGGTCGTGGCCCTCGCGGCCGTGTTCCTGACCGCGGTCTACGCGTTTCGCGGCGTCGTCTCGCTGTTCGGCGCCACAGTCGGCAAGTCCGTTCAGGCCCGGCCAAGCCTGTTCTCGGCCGCCCACCTGCCAGGCCTGGCCGTTTGCGGAATCGCGGTAACGGCCCTGCTGGCCGGGGTGTGGTCAGGGTTCAGCGAATTCCTGCAGCCAGCTCTTGGCGCGCTCCCGGCCGAGACCGCCGACGCGAGCCTGACAGTTGCACTTGCGGTGTCGCTGGCAGTTGCAATCTTGGGATGGTGCTTCGCGTACTATTGCCACCTGCGCCCCGCGGCGGTTCCTTTCGCGCGTCGGGAATGGGTCAAGACAGCGTACGTGCTCTTCTTGAACAAGCTCTACTTCGACGAGATCCACCGGGCGGTTGCCGTGAACCCTGCCCTGAGGATCTCGCGTTGGTTGTTGCACCAGCTTGAAGAGCGCATCATCAACCGGACCGTCCACGAAGTGGGGGCAGGGGTGCGAGAGGGCGCTCGGGTGCTCGAAGGGTCGGCGGAAAGCGGCGTGATCGACCCCGCGGTGACCGGGGTGGCCCGTCTCGTGACCGGCACCGCAGCTTGGCTGGAAAGGCTGGCCGAGTCGGGCCTGGTGACCCGCGGGCCCCGGGTGGCTACGAACCTGCTCGTGCGGGTATCGGGCTGGCTGTTCCGCGTTGTTGACAAGCCCGTGACGGAAGAGACCGTCCCGAGAGTCGGCGGGCTCGCCGACAACACCGGCGAGACACTGCAGCGGATCGGGCCCAGGACCTTGCGCCACCATCTGGTAATCATCGTGTGCTGGCTGTCGCTTGCGATCGGCCTTACGTACTTGCTGGCCAACTGACGGAGTAGCGATCGAAAAGGTGCCCTAATGACATCACTCTTCACAGAACACCTGATCACGTCGTTGATCACTGTTCCTTTTGCCGGAATCGTGGCCCTGCTGTTCGTTCGGGGCGATGTGTGGGTCCGTCGCGTCGCCATGGGGGTTTCCCTGCTCGCGCTGGGCCTGTCCACGGCGCTGTGGTGGAGATTCGATCCGTCGATCGAGGGCATGCAGTTCGTCGAGCGAACCAGTTGGATGGAGAACTTCAACATCCAGTACGCGGTCGGCGTCGACGGCATCAGCCTGGTCCTTGTCCTGCTCACCACGCTGCTGGGCCCACTCTGCGTGCTCGCCTCATGGACCTCGATCGCAAGCAAGGTCAAGGCCTACATGGTCCTGATCCTGCTGGTGGAAGGCGCGATGATCGTCGTTTTCACCGCGCTCGACCTGTTCCTGTTCTTCATGCTGTGGGAAGTCACGATGATTCCCATGTATTTCATGATCATTCTCTGGGGCGGCCCGGGCCGGATCCAGGCGGGGATCAAGTTCGTGCTCTACAGCCTGACAGGCAGCCTGCTGATGCTGGTCGGGATCCTCGCCCTGTACCTGCAGACGGGCCGCTCGTTCGACATTCAGGCCATGGTGGGGCATGCCATCCCCGAGGATGTCCAGATCTGGATCTTCTCGTTCATGTTCCTAGGGTTTGCCATCAAGCTGCCGATGGTTCCCTTCCACTCGTGGCTGCCCGACGCCCACTCGGAGGCCCCGACTGCCGGCAGCGTGATCCTGGCGGGGGTGCTTCTGAAGATGGGGGGCTACGGCTTCCTGCGGATCTGCCTCCCGATCCTGCCCGAGGCATCCGTCGAGTTTGCCCCGTTCATCCTGTGGCTCTCCATCGTCGGCATCATCTACGGCGGGTGCCTCGCACTGGCCCAGTCCGACCTCAAGAAGCTAGTAGCGTACTCCTCGATCTCCCACATGGGATTCGTGACCCTGGGCATCTTCGCCTTCAACGAACAGGGCATCGAGGGCGCCGTGATCCAGATGTTCGCTCACGGCATGTCGACAGGGGCCCTGTTCCTTGCCATCGGCTTCCTGTACGACCGCACGCACACCCGGATGATCGCCGACTACGGCGGCTTGCAGAAGCCCATGCCCCGATTCGTCGTCCTGCTTTCGATCTTCGCCATGGCTTCCTTCGGGCTACCCGGCATGGGGAATTTCACGGGCGAGTTCCTGGTGCTGCTGGGCACATCCTTCGGCGGCATGCTCAAGGTCCTGCTCGCGATGAGCGGGATCGTGCTGGCAGCCGCGTACATGCTCTGGATGCTGCAGCGCGTCGTGCTGGGCCAGCCCCGCGCGTCGCTCGAATCTCTGCCGGACCTGAACGCGCGCGAGATCGCTACGCTCGTCCCGCTGGTAGTCGGCGTCTTCGTGGTCGGCCTGATTCCCGCCACGCTGACGACGAAGCTGGATTCGACCGTCAAGAATCTGCTCGACCGATCGCCCGCCATCGTCCAGAGCGCATCCGCTCCCGGAGAATGAATCGGCTGGGGCGCCTGCCAGCTCTTCGCGCCCATGTATCCGGCGGCGGACCGCTCCAGCGTCAGGCCGGCCTTCCCGCGCGACACTGCGCTGGTGTCCGTGACGGCCATCGTAAGGCGGTGCCGGAAGCCCGCAGCGCATGCCGCATAGTACAATCAAGACGGATCGGCCGCGCCCCCGCGAACTGGCCGAGCGGTCGCAGAATCTAGGGCGCTCGCCGCAGGCGGATCGGACGATGTGCCCGCCCGCCGGAACCCTGCAATGCTGAAGCTATTTCAAAACCAAGGGAAGATCCTGCGCTGGACCATGGGGATCATCCTTTTCCTAGTGGCTGGCTCCATGATCATCACGCTGGTGCCGAACGTGTTCGGCCCGGCCGGTCCGGGCGCCGCCGACATCCTCGCAGAGGTGGATGGCGTGCCGGTCACTACTGGCGACGTGGAGGTGGAGCTGCGGCAGCACCGCGCAAACAACGTCCCCCCCGCGGCGATCTCGATGATTGCCAGCAACACGATCGACGCCCTGATCGCGGAGCGCGTCCTCTTTGCCGAGGCTGCGGCGCTCCGATTGGTCCCCACGGACGAAGAACTCGCGGTCTGGATCCGCGAACAGCTCCCAGAGGTCCTGTTCCCGGATGGCAAGTACATCGGCGCGGACGCCTACCATCGTTTCGTTCGCCAGCAGTTCCGCCGCACGGTGCCCGAGTTCGAGCAAGAGATCCTCTACAACATCGCCATTTCACAGCACTTGCGGCAGCTGGTGACCGACGGCGTCAGCGTGACCGAGGACGAACTCAAGCGGCGATTCCACGACGAAAACGACAGTGTCCGGATCGAATGGGCAGCGGTTGACTCGGCGAGCGTGCGCGGCGAGGTCGAGGCAAACCCAGAGCAGTTGCGCGCATACTTCGACGCCAACAAGCTGCGCTACCGGCATGCGGAGCGGAGGCCGCTCAAGCTGATGACGATCGGCCCCGACGCCTCCGTCAGCGACCACGAGATCACGGACGCGGAGATCGATCTGCATTACTCGCAAAACCAATACCGCTTCGAGAATCCCGAGCGGGTCAAGGTGCGCCACATCCTGTTCATGACCATGGGCAAGTCCGAAGCCGAAGCCGAGCAGGCCCGCAAAGACGCCGACGCCGTGCTCGAAGAGCTGCGCGGCGGAGGGAGTTTCGAGGAGCTAGCCAAGGAGCACTCCCAGGATCCGGGCAACGCCGAGAACGGCGGCGACCTAGGCTGGGTCAGCCGGGGCATGATGGACCCGGCTTTCGAGGAAGCCAGCTTCGCGCTTCGGGAAACCGGGGAGATCACGCAGTCACCGGTAAAGTCGGAATTCGGCTACCACCTGATCCGGCTCGACGACCGCCAAGCGCCCAGCGTCAAGCCGCTCAGCGAGGTGCGCGACGTAATTCGCCAAGACCTGAGCGCCGAACGCGCCCAGAGCGACCGCTACAGCCTGATGGAAAGGGCCATGGCGGCCGCCGAACGGGCCGGCGCCGCGTTAGAGAACGCCGCTGGCGAGCTAGACCTGCCGTATCAGGCCTTCGAGGCCTTCAGCCGAGCGGACCTGCCCGACCAGTTGCCCAAGGCCTCTGCCCTCGTCGAGGCCATCTTCGAACAGCCCGTCGGCCAAGTCCTCACCGTGGCCGAGGCGGACACCTTGTACATCGGATTCGTGACCGAGGCCGTGCCCGCCCGCGACGCCGAGTACGAAGAGGTCAGCTCGACGGTCCGGCAAGACTATATCGACACCGAGTCTGCCAATATCGCGCGCCAGCGGGCAGAGGATCTGGCACAGGCTGCCAAGGATGCGTCCGGGGACCTCACCGCAGCCGCGCGACGCAGCAGACTGTCCACCACCACGACGGATTGGACCAAGCGCGGAGGGGAGATCGAGGGCTTGGGATCCATCAACGCGCTGGGAGAGGCGGCATTCACCATGACAGACGGCGAGCTGCAAGGTCCCGTCGCCGTGGGCGACCGCTGGGTCGTCTTCCGCACGACCGGCATGCAGCCCGCCGACGAATCCGCGCTCGCCTCCGATGGCGATGCCCTGCGCCAAACCCTCCTCAACGAGAAGCGGACCATGGTCTTCGACTATTTCCGCAGCCAGAAGGTCCGAGACTACAGCGAGCAGGGGCTGGTGGTGCGGTACGCCGACCGCATCCAGCAATACCTGCAGTCGATGCAGAGCGTGATCTAGACTCGTCTCCAAGGCCAGGAAGCCCGACCATGCGCATGCAAAAGCTCGTCCCAGTTCTCCAGCGCTTTCCCAGCCGAGCGCTCGCGGATGTCGCAGGAGCCGTCCGACAGCAAATGGAGGCGGCCGCTTGGACGCGGCAGGTTCCGGCAGGGAGCCGCGTCGCGGTTGGGGTCGGCAGTCGCGGCATCCGCAATATCGACGTGATCGCCAAGGCGGCGGTCGAGTTCTGGAAGTCGCGCGGCGTCCAGCCGTTCATCGTGCCCGTGATGGGCAGCCACGGAGCGGCAACCGCCCAGGGCCAGGCGGACGTGCTCGCCCACTACGGCATTGACGAGTCCACCATGGGAGTGCCGGTTGAGAGCTCGCTCGAGGTCGTCCGGGTGGGCACCACGCCGGAGGGCATCGAGGTCTCGATGGACCGCCGGGCGTTCGAGAGCGACGGCGTCATGCTTTGCGGCCGGGTCAAGTGGCACACCGACTTCGAAGGCTCCCTGGAGAGCGGCATTCACAAGATGATGGCGATCGGCCTCGGCAAGTGGGAGGGCGCCAAGCGATATCACAGCTGGGCATTGAAGATCGGCATGGGCCAAGTGATCCGCAGCGTGGGATCCGCAATGCTGGCCACGGGCAAGATGCTCGGCGGCCTGGCGATCTTGGAGGACGCCTACCACGGCACTGCCGAGGTCCACGCGCTGGGTGCCGATGGCATGGCCGAGCGTGAAGAGGAATTGCTGCGCCGGGTCAAGGGCTGGAAGCCGAACCTCCCCGTCAGCGAGGTCGACCTGCTGATCTTGGATGAGATCGGCAAGGACATCAGCGGCGCCGGGATGGACACGAAGGTGGTCAATCGCGGCGGCGGGCACGGGCCCAACAACTGGCAGGGCGTGCCGACGGTGCATCGAATCTTCGTCCGCGACCTGTCCGGCAACACCTACGGAAACGCCATTGGAATGGGCCTGGCGGACATTGTGCACGACCGCCTCGTAAAGAAGGTCGACTTTCAGGCCACTTGGGTCAATGCTCTGACATCCTCGGTCACATCGCCCGGATTCACGCCGCTGCACTTCGCGACCGATCGCGAGTGCTTGGAGCGCGTGCTGCCGACGTGCGGCAAGCTCGACCCGGCGACGTGCTCGATCATCTGGATTCGCAACACCCTGGATCTGTCCTACCTGCTGGCTAGCGAGAACCTGCTGGAGGAACTGGCCGCTAACGATTCGATCTCCCTGGAGGGCGAGGCCGCCGGGCTGCCCTTTGACCCCTCGGGCGACTTGATCAGCCCGTTCGAGGCGTCTGCGGCGCGCCACACGGCCGCGTGACTTCAAGCTCGGGCAATTGACGGGCTGCGACAGTACGCCTTTCACGGGGAGCCAGCGCTAGGCCTGTTCCCAATGGACATCTTGCAAGCGGTCGTGCTGGCCTTGGTGCAGGCCTTCACCGAGTTCTTGCCCATCAGCAGTTCAGCCCACTTGATCTTGACCCGCTGGCTGCTCGGGTGGCAGGACCCAGGCCTGTTCTTCGATGTAGCGCTGCACTTCGGCACCCTGCTCGCCCTGGCCGCGTATTTCGCCCGCACTTGGATGCGAATCTTCGGGCTCGCCGCGGGCCGAGAAGTGCACCGCCCCGACGCCGGCGATCCCGACCTCGACCTCTACAAGAATCCTCGCTTGCTGTGGTATCTGGCGGCAGCGACGGTGCCGGCGGGGCTGGCCGGGCTGCTCTGGCAGGATCTCATCGAAGCGAGGCTGCGCAGTCCTGCCGTGATCGGGTTCATGCTGATCGCTGTGGGATGCTTGATCTGGTGGGCGGACCGCCGGTCGGCCCCTCGCAGCGATCTGGGCTCGCTTCCGTTCTACGCTGTCATGCTGGTTGGCTGCGCGCAGGCAATAGCGCTGATACCGGGAACTTCGCGCTCGGGCATCACCATCGCCGCGGGATTGCTGCTCGGCCTGCAGCGCCAGGCCGCAGCACGGTTCTCCTTCCTGCTGGCTATGCCTGTAGTGCTGGGCGCATCGCTGAAGACAGGGCTGGAGACCCTCTCGGGCAGCGAGACCCTGGCGATCGCGTACGGCCCGCTAGGCGTGGGCGTGGCGGTGAGCGCCGTGGCGGGCTACGGCGTGATCGCTGGATTCCTGCGCTTCCTGCAGAGCGCGACCATGGCACCGTTCGTTTACTATCGCGTGGCATTTGGGATAATCGTGCTAGTTCTTGCCAGTACCTCCGGGCTCCAAGAATCTCTGGCCGCGATCGGGCAAGACGGATGAGAATCAAGCTCCTCGTAGACAACCCGCGCTTCAATGAGATGGCAGGCGTCCTGCTGTGGATCGCCGCGGCGGGAGTGCTGTTGAGCTTGGTCTCCTACAGCCCCGCGGACCCCTCTACCAACGTTGCCGCCGGGCCGGGCCAAGCCCGCAACTGGATGGGTTTCCCGGGAGCCTATGGCGCAGACCTGCTCCTGCAGGCGTTCGGGTTGGTCGGTTTCCTGCTGCCCGCTTGTCTGGCTAAGCTCGGCTGGAACCGGATTCGCCAACTGGAGGTGGAGAACCCGATTCGGCGCGGTGTCGGCATGGCCCTCTTGGCCGGTGTGCTATGCACGGTGCTGCACATGCTCGGCCGGCCTGTCGACGGTGCCCTGCCCGACCGCTGGCATCAAACCGTCAAGGCCGGCGGAACGGCCGGCAAGGTCATCGCCGAATCGTCGATCTCGGTGCTGAATATCGGCGGCACGATCCTGTTGATGGCGGCGGTCGCGGCCATCGGCACATACTTGCTGACCTCAATCCGAGTGGTCGATCTCGTGGGACGCTCCAGAGAGCGCGACCCCGAAGAACTCGAAGACGCCTCTCCGGCAGATGGCGGCGACGGCACTCAAGCGATCCCGGTAACCATCCGCTCGGACCTTGATTCCGCGCCGTCGAGGCCGGCCCTTGGCACTCATCCCGATCCAGTGCCAGTTCGGCCGAGGCTGCCCGAGCCGCGCAAGGCACCCGACCCTGGCCCGCCGGAGCCACCGCCGATCGTGCCGTTCGAGGGCGACGAGGACGGGGATCTGGCGAGCATGCTGACTGGCCTCGGAAGCGGCCCAACTGCCAGCAGCGATGATGCTGCGACCGGCGGTCCGGCTACGGAATACGTGCTGCCGACCACCGGCCTTCTCAACGCGCCGCTCGGGCGTGCGCCGTACGACGAGGCCCAGCTCCACGAAACGGGGCGCCAGATCGTCGCGAGATACGAAGAATTCGGAGTGCGCGGCGTCATCGAACGCATCAACCCCGGACCTGTGGTGACAACCTTCGAGTTCAGTCCCGCGCCGGGCATGAAAGTCGCACGGATCGTCAACCTTTCGGAAGAACTATGCCTCGCCCTGAAATGCGAGTCCATTCTGATCGAGCGCATACCCGGCCGATCCACGGTCGGCATCGAAGTCCCCAACCAAGAGCGCGAAATCATTTCCTTGCGCGAAGTCGTCGAGACTCCGGTCTTCGAGAACTCAGAGTCCATGCTGACATTCGCCCTAGGCAAGGACATCAACGGAAAAATCCACTGCGCGGACCTAGCCACGATGCCTCACTTGCTGGTAGCCGGGCAGACGGGCTCGGGCAAGAGCGTCATGGTCAACACGGTGATCATGTCGATCCTGCTGCATGCCACGCCAGACGATGTGCGCTTCATCCTGATCGACCCCAAGGCGGTCGAGATGACTCTGTATCGGGACATCCCGCACCTGCTCACGCCGGTCATCATCGACATGAAGGAGGCTAGCAACGCGCTCAAGAACGCGACACGCGAAATGGAGCGCCGCCTGCAGCTGCTGGCGAGGCACGGATGCCGCAACATCAGCCAATTCAACAGGTACGTAGAGCGCCAGGGCGAGGACGGGCCCGAAGACATCGCCAGCCTCGAACTCGAGAAGCTCCCCTACATCGTCGTGATCGTCGACGAGCTGGCCGATCTGATGATTCAGCACGGCAACCAAGTCGAAGGATCGATCCAGCGCCTGGCCCAAATGGCGCGGGCGGTCGGCATCCACCTGTTGCTCGCGACTCAGCGCCCGAGCGTCAACGTGATCACGGGTGTGATCAAAGCGAACATCCCCGCAAGGCTATCGTTCTTGCTGGCAACGCGAGTCGATTCGCGCACCATTTTGGATGCGAACGGCGCCGAGTCCCTGCTCGGCCAGGGTGACATGCTGTTCTTGCCGCCGGGTGGCGCCGGGCGCATGAGGCGCTTGCACGGCCCGCTCGTTTCCGAAGGCGAAATCGAAGGAGTGGTGTCCCACTGGAAAGATCTCGCCAGCCCACAGTACGAGACCGATTACCTGGCATCTCCCGATGGCGACCAAGACGAGGACGGCCCGGATTCGGATCCAGACTTCGACGATCCGATGTACAAGGACGCGGTCCAACTTGTGCTGGAGCTGGGCAAGGCTTCGACATCCACGCTACAGCGGCGACTGCGCTTGGGATACGGGCGGGCGGCCCGGATACTGGACGCAATGGAGCGCGACGGCATTATCGGCCCGCCCGATGGCAGCAGGCCGCGCGACGTGCTGAGGCGGCCCGACTGGCTTGACCAAGCGGACTCGGATTGAGCCGAGCGCCAACGATGGCGCGTGCGGCGCTCTCGGCCGAACGACGCCGGAAGGCGCCGGAATAGGAGCCGCGCGGGGCCTCACCCGAAGACAGGACCAGCTTGCGTTCCTATTCGCGGTGACGGTCGACCTCGATTTCACGCACCGGCCGCGACTTCACTGTCCGAGGTGCTTTTCGAACAGTCGCGCGATATCGGTGCAATGCTGCACCACATCTCGCTGGTTCTCTGCCTCAACCATGACCCTGACGACCGGCTCGGTGCCCGAGTAGCGGATCACCACGCGACCGCGGCCGGCTAGCTCAAGCTCCCGGTCGGCCACCGCGTCGCGGATTTCGGGCAATTGCTCGAGCGGGCGCTTCTCCCGCACGCGCACGTTGATCAGCTTCTGCGGGGAAACCTTCAACCGGCTGCGGAGTTCGCTGCACGGCACGCCCTCTTCGACGATGGTGCGCAACACCATGAGCAGGCTCAGCAAGCCATCACCGGTCGTGGAGTAATCGCCGAAGATCACATGGCCGGACTGCTCTCCGCCGAGTGCCGCACCGGTGGACAGCATCTCATCAATCACATACTTGTCGCCCACCGGCGTGCGGACCAGTTTGATTCCCTGATCCTGCAGAGCCAACTCGAGCCCGAGGTTGGACATGACGGTCGCCACGACCAAGTCGTCCGGCAGCATTTCTTTACGCTTCAACGCTTGCGCCATCAGCAGCAAGACGTTGTCACCGTTCAACTCGCCGCCGAGCTCGTCCACGAACAGGCAGCGGTCGGCGTCGCCATCAAGCGCCGCGCCGAAGTCCGCTCCGCTGGCAACGACCTCCTCGGCCAAGCGGTCCATGTGCAGGGCGCCGCAATCGAGATTGATGTTCCTCCCGTTCGGAGCACAGGCGATGAACTTTACGTCCGCGCCGATCGCTTCGAACAAGATCGGGGCGACCTCGGATGCAGCACCGTTCGCACAGTCCACGACGAAGCGCAGGTGCCGCGCCTGCCGTGGCACCGCGCCGGCGCGCACTAGGTGCCGCGCGTACTGCAAAGCGACATCGGGCTCATCATCGGGCTCGATCGCTCGTACTCGACCGGGCTGCGCCAGCAGGCCCTCGACGCGCGCTTCGATTTCCGACTCAGTCTGGTCCGGCAACTTGTAGCCGAACGGGCCGAACACCTTGATGCCGTTGTCGTCGAACGGGTTATGCGACGCCGACACCTCGATGCCCAGCGAATAGTCTCCCTGCTGTGTGGCATAGGCCACCGCGGGCGTGGGCACTACGCCGGCGAACGCGTGCGCGGCTCCTCCGTCCTGCAGGCCGGCTGCCAACAACCGCACGATGTGCATGCTCGACACACGCGTGTCCATGCCGATGAGCACATTGGGGTTTCGAGACTTAGCGATCTGGCCGGCCAATGCGCGGCCAACGGCGTACACGGTCTTGTCGTCGAGGGGGAATTCGCCGGAACGACCGCGAATTCCGTCCGTGCCGAAGAGCTTGAGAGACATGGGTTCGGGAAGCCGCCAAAGAGCGCGGAAGCTCCCCTGATTGTACGACTTTCATGCACTTCCGATCCGGCGAAAAAGTGCCTCGAGGGAGGCAAACCCCGCCCTTGCGATGGGCAAGGCCCACCTTCTCCCGGTTCACGGCACTCGGTTGGCAGACGCCGAAGCGATCGGCCGGCGCCACGGTGCGAGCCCGAGGGCAAGCGCTCCCTCAAGCGGCGAAGCCGTGCATTTTCTGGTAGAGCGAGTTGTCGTAGCGCTGGGTCGACTTGAAGTGCTCGTGGCGACCGTCTCCGGCCTCGGGATACGCGAGAGCCAGTATCGCTTCGCGATCCTCATCTGAGAGTCCGCGGAACTCGCGAGCAAGCTCCACATCGGCCATCAACTGTTCCATCGTCAAATAGCCGCGGACGATCGACGAAACTGGCACGTTCAGCGCCCAGCGCACGCACATTTCGGCGGTGACCTTGGTGGTCGCCGGGATTTCGCCAATCCGCGGCCCGCCGCCCAGGCACTTCATCCCGATCGCGCCTACGTCCTTGGCCAGGCACATCGGCACGACTTCCTTCTGGAAGGACCGGTAGAAGTAGTCCATCGGATTGATCGGCATCTGCGACGAAGCCCATTCGTACCCCTTGCCGAGCATCTTGAGGTGGATGCGCGGGTGCTTGTGCCCGGTAAACCCGATGTGGCGCACCTTTCCGGCCTGCTGCGCCTCCAGCGCCACCTTGAGACCGCCGCGCTCAAACACCCATTCCGGGTCATTGTCGTAGTTGATCTCATGGAACTGCCACAGGTCGATGTAGTCCGTCTGCATGCGCGTGAGGCTGTCTTCCAAGCACTGCCGGGCGAACTTCTCGTCGCGACCGGAGTTCTTGGTCATGAGGAAGACCTGCTCCCGGCGACCCTTGAGAGCCTTGCCCATGAACTCCTCGGCATACCCATCGTGGTATGCCCAAGCGTTGTCCCAGAAGAAGACACCGTTGTCTACCGCGGCATGGGCCAGCTTGAGCGCGACCGGCTCGCCATCGTCTTGGGCAGCGCGACCCAAGTGAGCCCCGCCGAGGCACAGGATCGAGACCTGCTCGTCAGTGCGCCCCAGCCGACGGGTCGGGATGCCGCGGCCTTCGTCGTCTTGGGCAATCGCCTGTGCCGCCAGCGCACCAAGGCCGGAGCCGGCGGCAGCTGGATGCGGGATTCTCGAAGTCGCCATGGCAACTAGTATATGCGAGAGGGCGCGCATGCGAAGCTAGCGTCATGCTGGGCCCACACACGGTTTCGGCGCGACGCCGGACCCGATGCCGCGAGCGCCCGCGCTGCTATCGGCCAGGCTGGGTGGGAGCGAAGAATCCGACGGGTGCCAAGCCGACGATTCTCCAGCGCTTGCCACGCTTGCGCACCGAGACGCGGAGGGTCTGGCGACGCCGCTCCACAGGCCCCGGATCCAGCTTGGGCGTGAGTTCCAGCAACCAATCCACGCTGGCGGTCCACTGCTCGGGGCCGCCCTCGGGCACGCCGACAGAGACTGACGACGCGATGCGGCGGTGCGCGGTCAGCGCGCCGATGTCTTCTTGGAGAGCGGCATAGCCGTCAAACGAGGCGCGGTCGAAAAGCCCCATGAAGAGCGCTGCGTTGGCTGACTGCAGGGAGCGGCTGGCATCCAGCAGCAGCCGCTTGATGCCAGTGGCTGGATCGGAGCCCTGGGAACGCGCCGCGGTCGGAGACGCCAGGAGCGCGACGACCGCGAAGATCGCCCCCAACCGGCGGCATCGAGCTCCGCTCAGGCGTGTCGTCAGGCTCGCTTGCGCGACCATTCTGCCAGCCAGCGGCCCGCCGAACGCAGCATCACGCGTCGCGCAGCGAGCTGCGCTTGAATGCGTAATCAATCGCCTCTCGGGGCACCGTGTACTCGGTGTGCGCGGAATTTCCCAGAAAGCCTAGATCCTTGATTCCCGCGGGACTGGTGTAGTACGCATCTACGATCAGACGGCGCGACCAGCCAAAGAACTCCAGCCCTTGACGCATGTCGGACGGCGACTTGACGCCGAAGACAGAAAAGCGCCGGTATTCCCGGGTGTCCCAACTCGTCTCCGCGCCGGTTTCGTTGCGCTCGGCATCGACCAGCGAGTCCAGCAGTCCGGTCTGCGCCTGCTCCGAGCACTCTACGAAGCGCGCGCCATCTCGCTCGACCGAGGCGTTGTCCAACCACAGGATTCCGCCGGAAAAGACATGGGCCAGCTCTTCGTTCTGGCTCGACAGCAGGTCAATGAACTCCGGAGCGCCGCCCTCGCGACCACTCGGCCCGCCCTCGTCAGCCGGCACGATCAACTCCGACAGCCGCTCCAACGTGCGGAACTCGTGCTCGTTGAAGTACTTGATCTTGTACTGGCCCTGCAGCGTGCGCTCCTCGCCGACCTGCTGGTGGACCTGGGCCGCGTCCGCCGCGTCCATGCCTTGGCCGAGCCCGGCGGCGGTTAGCGCCAGTGCGATCCGCCGCAGGGCGTCCCGTCTCGACAGTGCGTCCAGAGATGCGAATCCTTGGGTGCTAGACATTGCCTTTCCTCAGTTCCTCGGCTAGGTACTCCGCCGTGCGCCACGACAGCGCGTTGATCGTGAGTGTCGGATTCTTGTCCGGATTGCTGACGAAGCTCGCCCCGTCGGCCACGAATAGGTTCTTGACCTCGTGCGCCTGGCAATACCGGTTCAGCACCGAGCTGCCAGGATTGTCGCCCATGCGGGCGGTGCCGACCTCGTGGATGATCGAGCCCGGCACGGCGATTCCCTGGGCCTCGCGCGCAACGTTTCCAATCCCCAGCACCCGGCCGCCCGCGGCCTCGATCAGGTCGCGGAACGTGCGCTCCATGTGGCGCGCCTGCTTCCACTCGTAGTCGCTGAACGAGAAATGAAAACGCGGGACGGGAATCCCCCAGCGATCCACCGTGTCCGGGTCGATGTCCATGTAGCTCTGGTTGTTGGGAATCATCTCGCCGCGTCCGGACAGGCCGATTCCACAGCCGTATTCCTGGCGGATCCTGCGCTTCATCTCGGCTCCGTACCCCGCTGCCCGCGCAGTTCTTCCGAAGCTGTTGGGACCCGGCATGCGGAAGCCCCCTCCCATCTCAATGTGATATCCGCGCGGAAAGTCCAGCTGGTCGTGACCATCCCACAGCCACCACGGGGCGTACAGGTGCGCCCCTCCGAAGCCTTCCGTGTCGTAGCGTGGCAGGTTCTCCAAGGCTGGCAGCGTGCCGCGCAGGCTGAAGCCCACCGTGTCCATCAGATACCGCCCGACCAGACCGGAGCCGTTGGCGATCCCGTCGGGGAAATGCTTGGACTTGGAATTGAGCATCAGCCGCGCCGTCTCGCACGCCGATGCCGCCAGCACCACGGCCCGTCCGCGCAGGCGCTTTTCGGCCCTCGCTGCCTTGTCGACGTAGGCCACGCCCTTGGCGAGCCCCTGCTCGTCGACTTCGACCTCTCGCACCATCGCATCGGTGATCACGGACAGGTTGCCTGTCTCCATGGCGGGGAAGATATCCACTTGGGACGCCGAGTAGTTCGAGGCCGTCAGGCAGCCGCGCCCGCATTGGCCGCAATAGTGGCAAGCGGGGCGGTCATTGAGAGCCCGGGTGATGACGGCGCGCCGGTTTGCGATGAACGGCACTCCGAGCTTCTTGCCAGCGGCGCGCACCAGGCGCTCGTGCACTTTCGGCGGCGGTGGCTCGTGGAACTTGCCGTCCGGCGCGCTGCGGATGCCCTCGACGGTGCCGGTGACGCCGATGTACTCTTCGGCGCGGTCATACCACGGCGCGAGGTCATCGTAGCTGATCGGCCAGTCCCAGCCGATGCCGTCGCGGGAGTACGGCTTGAAGTCCAGATCGGAAAAGCGGAAGGACATCCGGCCGTAGTGGTTGGTGCGCCCGCCCACCACGCGCGAGCGGAACCAGGCGAACTCGGTGCCGGGCGCGGAGGTGTACGGCTCGCCTTCCAACTCCCAACCGCCGCTGACCGCGGTCATGAAGCCGTAAGCTTGACCGGTGCCGAAGTATGCCTTGCCACCCTCTTCGGCCGCGCGGTGACCGTAATCGTGCGGCCACTTGTTGGTCTTGAAGTCCTTCTGCGGGTCCAACATCGGACCCGCCTCGAGCAGGGCGACCTTGATTCCCTTCTCGCTCAGGACGCGCGCCATGGTGCCGCCGCCGGCACCGGCACCCACCACGACTACGTCGAACTCAGTCTCGGCCATTGCCGTTTCCACCACCTCCAAGCCGCCTGCGCGGCGCGGGCCTGCCGCACCGCCTGTCCCCGGCCGCTGCTACTGGGCGGAAACCGGCAGCGGATCGGGCCGCCTGCTAACGACTCCATCATACGCTTCGGCGATGGAGATATGATGCGCTGTCAGCATATGGCCCGTGGCGCGATCTAGGTTGATTCGCGCATTGGCGTACTCGTTCTGGGTCGCGATCACGCTGGTGCGGGCGTTCGCCAGGTCCCGTTGGGCTTGCACGACCTGAAAGATCGTGGACGCGCCCAGGTTGTACTTCTTCTGCTCGGCATCCAGCGTCTGTTGCTGCAAGTCCTGCGACTTCAGCGCGGCTGCGTAACGCGCTCGCGCCTGCTGGATGCGGATCAGCGCCGACTGCACCTCGGTCCGGATCGCGTTGGCCGCCTGCACGAAGCGAATCTCCTGCTGGCGCTTCTCCAGCAGCGCCGCGGTGTAATCGGCGCGAGCCTGGCGATTCTTCAGCGGGATGTTGACCTGCATCCGAACCTGGTAGTCCGGGAAGTTGCGGCGCAGTAGCTGCCCGCCCGCGTTGACGAGCCCGCCGAGGAAGTATGGCGAGACCAGCGAACTTTCGCCCGGCAAGCCGCTAAAGAGTTCGTTCTCCGATCCGGATAGCGCATTGTTGGTCAGGTCCACGATCAGGTTCGCGCTGGGCAGCATGCCGTTCTTGACGCCGATCAAGCCCAAATCGGTGTTGTTGAGGCGCAGGCGGTTCTGCTCCATGTCCGCGCGTGCCGCCAGCGCAACCTCCATCAGAGTGGGCAGCGGCTCGAACACCTCGCTTGGGTCGATCTCAATGTCTTGCGTCGGCACGATCTCGGCATGCAGCAACGTGGGGCTTGCGATTCCATTGACGCTGATGGCGTCCTTGAGGATGGTCTCCTGCAACTGCACCTCAGTCTGCGCCGCGGTCAGGTCTGCTTCGCGGGCCGCGACTTCGGCTTCGGCGCGGATAATCTCAATCGGCGCGAGCGTCCCAATCTCGACGCGCCGCTTGTTGTCGCTGTAGAGCTTCTCCGCCAAGGCAAGGTTCTGCCGCTGGCTCTCGACTTGCGCCCGCAGCGAGACCAAGCCCCAGTAGATCCCGGCAACCCGCGAGACGACCTCTTCGACCTGCAGCTTGAACTGAAGGTTCGAGATCTCGTTGTTGTTCTTCGCGACGCTGATGTTGCGCGTGTTGACCGCCACGCCGAAGCCCTGCAGCAGAGGCTGGGTGACGCGCAGCGTAATCGCGCTGACCAGCGACGGGTTGAAGTTGGTGCGCACGCTGTTGGTGTCGCTGCGCGAGTTGGCCCAGATCAGCGCGGCCGTTGCACCGGAAATGAAGCCCGTGCGAACGCCGAGCTGCGAGTTGCTGATCTCGCGCACCAGCGTGTTCGTGCCCGTGACGAAGTTGCTGGTCTGCGGATTGGAGAAGTGCCCCCAATCGACATTGCTGAAGATCGAGGGATCCAGATTCACGGCCTGGGTGCCAAAGAAAGTGCTGGCATCGCCAATATCCGCCGCCCCGCCCTGGCCGCCGGCAGCGCCGCCGCCCCCGGCGCGCTGGGTGATGCCTGTGGCTTGGCCGGCGGGCCCGGCACCACCGGTGTCGCCGAGGCCCGTGGAGAGCGTGCTGATCTGGTTCTGCACGCCGCGCAACTGCGCGCCCGACTTGGCCCGCATCAGGTCGTTGGCAGCGCTCTGTGGGCCGTAGCGGGCCCACGCAATATCGAGGTTGTTCTCGATCGCCAGCGCCAAGGCGTCCGCCAGCGACAAATAGATCTTCGCGTCGTGCAGCAGGCCTTCCAGCCGGCCGGAATTGCTTAGCGAGATCTCGGGAACATCCGGTGCCTTGAAGATGTTGGTGAACGGCGGCCAGGCCGAGTTGCCCATGCTGTAGTCGGCCGGCCTAGCCCTTATCTGCTGGGCGCTCGCGATCGGCTGCAGGAGCACTGCTGCGACCAGCAACAGCGATAGTTGGCCAGTCCAAATCTTCATAGGGGAGGGGATAGGGGCCAAAGCACTGCAGGCGAATGCAGAATCCCAGAAAGATTAGACGCTACGGGGGGTCCGCTGGTTACGCGACAGGTGCCGGGAACCGACCCGCGAACAGCGCTACGCTGCGTATATTGTGGCTGGCGAGCGCAGTTGGAGACTCACGCTAGCATACGACGGCACCGCCTATAGCGGCTGGCAGGTCCAACCCGCCGAGACGACGATACAAGGCACCGTCGAGGATGCGCTCGCGGTGGTCGAGGGACGACCGGTCAAACTCGCTGGTTCGGGACGCACCGATGCGGGCGTGCACGCACTGGCCCAGGTGTGCTCTTGCACGCTGGCCAGCCCGATTCCCGCCCATGGCCTGGTCAAGGCGCTCAATCGCCTCTTGCCGGCCGACATCCGAGTGACCGACGCCCGCCTGGCGCCGGAAGGGTTTCACGCTCGCCACTGGGCCACGGCCAAGACCTACGAATACCGAATCCAGCGGGCGCCAATCTGTCCGCCTTTCGAGGCTCGATTCACCTACTGGCACCCGTATCCGCTGGACGAGGGCGCCATGCGCGCGGCGGCGTCGCGACTGGCCGGGGACCGCGATTTCCGCTCGTTCGCATCGAGCGGCGGCGGTGTCGAAGAATCAACCGAGCGCTCGGTGTACTCGTCAGTGCTGGAAAGAGAGGCCGATTTGCTGGTCTACCGCGTGCGCGGTTCGGGCTTCCTGTACCGGATGGTGCGAAACTTCGTGGGCACGCTGCTAGAAGTCGGTCGGGGCAATCTCCAGCCCGATGACATCGATCGCATCCTCGCCGCCCGCGACCGCCGC
Source organism: Bryobacterales bacterium (assembly GCA_022826925.1). Taxonomy (GTDB): domain Bacteria; phylum Acidobacteriota; class Terriglobia; order Bryobacterales; family UBA6623; genus VXMF01. The sequence continues at coordinate 79,260 of JAJDTX010000003.1, read as the reverse complement.
GAAGCGGGTCCCACCGCTCCGGCTCGGGGACTCTTCCTAGTGAGCGTGGAATACCCGGACGAGACCGCGGCTGCCGATGCGCCGCTCCTCAATTCGTCCGCGTGACGATGTATCGGGCGATCTCGCGCAGCGGCCAAGCGGATTCGCCGAAGTCCTCGATCGCAGCCAAGGCTTCGTCGACACACTGCCGGGCGCGCGACCGTGCCTCCGTGACGCCGTAGACCGCGGTATAGGTGGCCTTGCTCTGTGCCTGATCCTTGCCGGCAGTCTTGCCCAGCTCTTTTGAGGACGAGACCACGTCCAGAACGTCGTCCACGATCTGGAACGCCAGCCCGATCCCGCCTCCGAACTCGCCGAGCGCTTCCAACCGCCGGGCGTCGGCATCGGCCATGAGGGCTCCGAAGCGCACCGATGCCCGGATCAGGGCGGCGGTCTTGGCGCGGTGGATGTACTCGACCTGGGCCGGAGACGGGACGCCGCCTTCGGCAGCAAGATCTTCCACTTGCCCGCCGATCATCCCACCCACAGTGCCGCCCGCAAGGGCAAGCTCGGCGACCAGTGCGGTCTTGACACGGTCCGGAGCGTCCAACCCCGCCAGCAACTGGAACGCCAGCGTGAGCAGGCCGTCCCCCGCGAGGATAGCCACGGCCTCGCCGTAGGCCTTGTGACACGTCGGCTGGCCGCGCCTCAAGTCATCATCGTCAAGCGCCGGCAGATCGTCATGGATCAACGAGTAGGTGTGGACGCACTCCAAGGCGCAGGCCGCGTCCGTGACACCAATCTGCCGGCCACAGGCCTCCGCGGCGGCAATGGCTAGGATCGGACGGATGCGCTTTCCGCCGGCAAACACGCTGTGGCGCATGGCCGCGTGGATCGTTCCCGGCGGGGCGGAGGCTGGCGGCAGGAGCCGATCCAGATCGCGGTCGACACGCTGGCGGCGGTCGCGCAGGTAGTCGGCTAGGGTTTCGAGCCCCACCGGCTAGAACGGCTCCTTGTCTTCGAGCTGGAAGGGCTCGGGCTCGCGCCGATCATCCCGCTTGATCAGCGCTTCAACCTTGGTCTCGGCCTGTTCAAGCTGCTTGCGGCAGTTCTGGCTCAGGAGCACGCCCTCCTCGAAGAGCTTCAAGGACTCCACCAGCTCGAGATCGCCGCTCTCGAGCTTGTCGACGATCTTGTCCAAGGATTCCAGCCCCTGTTCAAACGTCAGTTCGGTCTTTTCGTCGGACATGGTGCGCTGAAGCGCCATTGTACTTCGCTTCAGGCTTGAGGGGTCTTGAGGCTGGCTTGGTGCGACAATTGCCGCATCGGCTCGCCACCATGCCATCGTTCCCCTGGTCGCTGCGCCAAATCAGCGGGCTCGTCCAAGAGCGCGAGCTGTCTCCGCTGGACATCGTGCAAGCCACGGCCAGCGCCGTCCGCCAAGCCGAGCCCGCGGTTCAAGCATGGTGCCGCTTGAACCTAGATGCAGCCCTCCAGCGGGCAGAGATCCTGACCGAAGCGCTGAAACGCTCCCCGCCTGTCAGTCCCCTGCACGGCGCAACCTACGGAGCGAAGGACATCTTCGACACCGCCGGGCTGCCCACCGAGTGGGGCAGCGCAACCCAGCGCGGTCGCGTTCCGAGCGACGATTGCGAACTCGTTGCGGCACTGGACTCGCTTGGCTGCGTCCTCGTGGGCAAGACACACAGCACTGCATATGCGTACTACGACACGGGGCCCACGAGGAATCCGCTCGCGGCCGGGCACACTCCCGGCGGATCGTCCAGCGGGTCGGCCGCAGCCGTGGCGGCCGGCATGGTGCCGCTGGCCATCGGCAGCCAGACACAAGGATCGGTTCTGCGCCCGGCTTCGTTTTGCGGTGTGGTTGGCTTCAAGCCTAGTTTCGGCACCCTGCCGCTCGGCGGCGTGATGCCGTTTGCTCCGACCTTGGATCACGCGGGACTGTTCGCAGCATCCGCAGCGGACATGGAATTCGCCTGGCAGGCGCTCGGATCTGAGCCTACGCAGGCGGGAGCCGATGCGCTTGCGATCATGGACTGGCCGCCTGAAGGGCCACTCACTCCGGATATGGCGGTGTGCTTCCGCGCGGCGATGAAGACTCTGGCGAGTGCCGGAATGCCGATTCGACGAGTTCCCCGCCCCGGATTTCTGGACGCCTTGCCCGCAGCGCTTCACACAGTCATGGCCTACGAGGCAGTGCGGGAGCACGGCGAGCACTATCGCATGCACGGTCCGGCAATCGGTGACAAACTCGCCGCCCTGCTGGAGGAAGGCCTCGGGATCGGCCCAGACGCGTACGCCAGCGCGCGGCAGACGCTAGCCTCGGCCCGGGATGCTTACAAACAATGGGCCCGCCACCATCCGGTCGTAGCCACCCCTGCCGCGCTTGGCCCGGCTCCCCAGGGTCTGGAATCCAGCGGGGATCCGCGCTGTAACGCACCGTTTACCGCGCTGGGCGCGCCTGCGGTGTCAGTCCCGATGCCGACGCTGCCGAGCCAGCTGCCAATGGGACTGCAGCTTGCGGCCGCCCCGGGACTCGACGCATTGGTGCTGGCAACAGCCTCTGCCTGCGAGGAACTCCTCCACAGGCAGGATTGACTCGGAAGCCCGACATCGCTGTCGGGGAAGCCGCCGCGGGATTCGTTCCGGTCGGCCCCAAGCGCTGCGGCGATGCGGGCGCGCTTGCCGCGCTCATGGCCCGAGATGCCACCGCTTCCCGTCTGCCATCGAGGCCGAACTCGACTTGCGCGGCGGCTGTCGTCATCCCAAGCGCAGCCTGGCGCTTTGTGACGCCCCCTCGCGCCCTGCCGTCCGTCAGAATGCGGCTGTCGAAGGGCTCATTCCGGTCGCTTGCGGCGGCATGCGCAACCCACCTCGCGAAGGTGCCCGCCCGTGATACGCTCAAGGTCTTGGTGGCCTACGCCCGTGCGCATTCTTCTCACCGGAGGGGGCGAAGGTGCCGCCCTCATCGCAGCTCGCCTAATTCGAGAAGGCAATCAAGTCACGATTGTTGAGAAAGATGCCCAGCGCTGCGCCGAGCTGGAGGAACACCTCGACGCCAAGATAATCCGAGGCAGCGCCAGCAGCGTGAGCACTCTGGAGAAGGCCGGACTGGCCGATTCCGAGATGCTGATCGCGGAGACGGACTCCGACGAGATCAACTTGCTCAGCTGCATGATCGCCCAGGCAAACTCAAACATCGCGATCAAGGTCGCCCGGCTTCGGACGCACGAGTTCCGCCACTGGGACAAGATCCTTGGCAACCTCGGGCTCAACGTGGACCGGATCATTCACCCGGAGACCACGATCATGGACCGCATCATGCGCGTGCTGCATGCGCCGGGCGTGTCCGACATCTTGGACTTCGCCGACGGCAAGATCAAGCTCTTCGGCATGAACGTCCAGGCCGACAGCTGGTTCGCCGGAAAGACTGTGGAGGAGCTCGACGCCGCCGGACCCCCGAAGAACAGCATGATCGCGATGATCTTCAGGGGCCAGGAGGTCATCATCCCGCATGGGGCACAGAAGCTTCAGCCCGGCGACCACATCTATATCTGCACCACCAGCGAGGACCTCAGCGCAGTCTTCGCGTTCATGGGGATCCAGGAGAAAACGGCCCTGCGAAGGGTCGTCATCGTTGGCGGACGACAGCTCGGCATCTGGGTCGCGGAGGAACTCGAAAAGGCCGGAGTTCAGGTCAAGCTCATCGAGCGCGACCCGGCCCGGTGCGAGATGATCTCGGAGATCCTTGACAGGACAGTGGTGGTCCACGGCGACCCGACCGACCAGCAGACCCTCGAAGAGGAGAACATCGAAGGTGCGGACGCCTTTCTCGCGCTGACCCGCGACGACGCTGACAATGTCGTCGCCTCGCTGTTGGCCCGCCGTCTCGGGGCCGACAAGATCGTCGCCCTGACGAACCGCACGAATTATCTGCCAATCGTGCAACGTCTCGGCATCAACACGGCCATCAGCCAGCGGCTGACCGCCGTGGACATGATCCTGAGCTTCGTCCGCAAGGCCGACGTGCTGTCAGTGACCACCTTTCGCGAAGAAGAGGCCGAGGCCCTCGAGTTTATCGCGACCAAGGGCTCCAACATGGTCAACCGCAAGCTGCGCGACATCAAGATGCCCCGCGGGGCCATCGTCGGGGCGATCGTCCGCGATAACGGCTACGTGACCGTGCCGCGAGGTCAGGCGTCGGTCCAGCAAGGCGACCGCGTGATCATCTTCTCGCTGGCAGACACAGTGCCTGAGCTGGAATCGCAGTTCTTGGGGAAAAGGATCCGCCACAGGAACGCCGCATGATCCGCTGGATCCTCATCGGCCGGGTCCTCGGGCTCTTCCTCGCGGCGTTCGGCGCCTGCATGGGAGTGCCGCTGGCGTACTCGCTCGCCACCGGCGGCGAAGACCTGGCCGCGCTGGCCGGTGCCACGTGCCTGACTAGCGGGGTGGGAATCGCGCTTTGGCTGGCCTGCCGCGGAGCTCGCCGCGAACTCACGCAGCGCGAGGGCATCTTGCTGACCGTGGCGGTGTGGCTGGGAGCAAGCCTGTTCGGCAGCCTGCCCTTCATGCTCGCTCCAGGCATCGACAACGTCACGGATGCCGTGTTCGAAGCCACTTCCGGCGTGACGACCACGGGGGCCTCGATTCTGGCCGCCGTGGAGTCGCTTTCGCGCCCGATCCTGCTCTGGCGAGCGATGTCTTCGTGGCTGGGTGGCATGGGCATCGTGGTGCTGGTCATTGCGGTCCTGCCGCTGGTCGGACACGGCGGAATGCACCTGTATCGGGCGGAGTTTTCGGGCGCCAAGTCGGAGAAGCTAACGCCGCGGGTAGCCGAGACCGCGACCTCTCTGTGGGGTGTCTACGTAGCCCTGACGGGGGCGTTGGTTCTCTTGCTGGCAGTCGCGGGAATGGAGCCGTTCGATGCGGTCGCGCATGCTTTCACAACGCTGGCAACTGGCGGCTTCTCCACCCGGACAGCCAGCATCGGCGCGTTCAACAGCCCTGCCATCGAATACCTCACGACCGCGTTCATGATTCTCGGCGGCGCCAGCTTCATCCTGCACTACCGCGCTCTGCGCGAGCGCCGACCGGTGGCAGCCCTGCGCGACCACGAGTTCCGGCACTACCTGGCGCTGATCGGCCTCGCAACCCTCACGGTGGCGGCCATGCTGTACTGGCGACTCGACTACGCTGCGGAAGAATCCTTGCGCACCGCGCTGTTCCAAGTCTCTTCCATCACCACAACGACCGGTTTCGCAACGGACGACTTCGAATTGTGGCCGCCCCTGGGCCAACTGGTCCTGCTCGTGCTGATGTTCACCGGCGGCTGCACCGGATCGACTGCCAGCGGGATGAAGGTCTCGCGGATCCTGCTCCTGTTCAAGGTGGTGTCTCGCGAGTTCAAGCGCATGGTCGAGCGCCACGGCGTGTTCGCGGTCAGGCTCGGAGGCAGGGTCGTGCCCGAGTCGACCATTCAGAGCCTGCTCAATCTGGTCTATCTCGCCTTCATGGTCAATTTCGTGTCCTGCCTGCTGCTGGCCGCGGTCGGGGTCGATGTCTTCACGGCGATCTCGGCCGTGGCCGCCTCGATGTTCAACATCGGCCCGGCCTTGGGAGGAGTCGGGCCGACCGACAACTACGCAGCACTGCCGACGCTGGCCAAGTGGGTGCTGAGCTTCGACATGATCGCGGGCCGACTCGAGTTCTACACGATGCTGGTGACCCTGACGCCGTGGTTCTGGCGCAAGTAGTCCGAGTCAGCCCGCTTGAGAGCTTGATATTCTGAGATTCTGGCTCCGTGCTCAGCCGCGAGGGACGCTGATCGCTGCTTGGGTGCACGTCCGGAGCCGATCCGCGCGGAGGATTGCGATGCAACTGAATTTCGCCAAATCCAACGGGCTAGTGCCCGCCATCGTGCAGGATCACCACGACGGGCGCGTGCTGATGCTGGGGTTCATGAACCAAGAAGCGTTCGACAAGACCGTGTCCACTGGCAGGGTCACCTTCTTCAGCCGCACCCGCAACAAGCTCTGGACCAAGGGCGAGACTTCAGGACACTACTTGTTCGTCAAGCGCCTAGAGGTCGATTGCGATCTCGACAGCGTTCTGGTGCATGCCGAAGCAGCCGGTCCAGGAGTCTGCCACGAAGGCTATCGAAGCTGTTTCTTCCGCACGCTTGACGGCGGGGAGTTGAAGGTGACCGAAGAGCCCACCTACGACCCCGCCAAGGTCTTCGGCCCCTAGGCCGGGCGCAGCAGCCATGCTTCGCATCGTCTCCAGCCGGGACCGAGAGGCAGTCGAGCAACTCCTGCAAGGCCGCGCCGACCGGCTCGACGAGGCGGAGCGAGTCGTCGAGCCGATCATTCAAGCGATTCGCGAGCGCGGAGACGAAGCGCTGTGCGAGTACGCGCGGAGGCTGGACGGTCTCTCCGAGGAGTCCCCTCGCGTACGGCCGGGACGTATCGCCGAAGCGCGGGCGAGCTTGGCTCCGGACTTCGCGGATGCCGTTTCGTTCGCCAGCGAGCGGATCCGGGCCTACGCAGAGCGCCAGATGCCGCTCGAGTGGATGGAGGCTGCGGGTGCCGGCATCGAACTGGGACAGTTGGTGCGGCCGCTGGCGGCAGTGGGAGCCTACATTCCGGGAGGACGCTACCCGTTGCCCTCCACGATCATGATGACGGCCGTCCCGGCAATGGTCGCGGGAGTAGGACGGATCGCGGTCGCTTCCCCAAGGCCATCGGCCGAGACGCTGGGCACGGCGGCCCTGCTGGGCCTGGACGAAGTCTATGCCGTTGGCGGCGCGCAAGCCATCGCTGCCTTCGCCTTCGGAACGCAATCCATTCCCAAGGTGGACAGGATCGTGGGTCCGGGTAACGCCTATGTCGCGGCGGCCAAGAAGCTGCTTGCAGGGGAGACGGGCATTGACTTCGTGGCCGGGCCGACGGAGATCGTGCTGGTCTTCGACGAAGGCGATCCGCGGGCGCTTGCCTCGGACATGCTGGCCCAAGCCGAGCACGATGTCGACGCCGCCGCGATCTTGTTGACGCCGTCACGGGGATTGGCCGAAGCCGTCGCCGGCCAGGTGGCTCTGCAGGTCCAGACGCTGCCGACCCGTGAAGTCGCCGCCAGGGCGATCCGCGACAATAGCGCCGCAGTCGTCACGGACAGCCTTGCGGAAGCGTGCGAGCTGTCCAACCGCATCGCGCCAGAGCACCTCGCGGTCAGCGAGTCCGTGCCCTTGGAGCAAGTGCGTCACGCCGGCAGCGTGTTCGTGGGCAAGTGGAGCCCGGAAGCGGCCGGGGACTACGTGGCCGGACCGAACCACGTTCTCCCAACCAGCGGCAGCGCCCGCCTGCGGGGAGGGCTCAGCGTCCTCGACTACGTCAAGATCGTATCAGTGCAGAAGCTGACCGAAGCCGGACTGGCGAAGCTGGCCCCGGCTGCCACGGCGCTCGCGCGTGCCGAGGGGCTGGAAGCGCACGCCCGGTCGATCGAGACCCGCACGGGCGGGCTGGGGGGATCCCCCTGTGCCTAGGCCTCCGACACCGCGCCGAGCCGTGCGGCAGATGGACCCGTACAACCCTCCCCTGGAAGGCCGCGGCCAAAAGCTGCGGCTGGATTTCAACGAGAACGTAGCGGGCTGCTCGCCGAAGGTGCTGGACGTGCTGCGGACGGCGGCGAGCCGCGGCTTCGTGGCCACCTATCCGGAATACGCCGAGGCGAGGCGCAGACTGGGAGCCCACCTAGGCGTGGATGCCGACCAAGTGATCATCGGCGCGGGCACGGACGAGGTGATCAACGCGGTGATGCACGCTTACGTGGACCCAGGCGACGAGGTCATCATTCCCACGCCCTCGTTCAGCATGTTCAAGTTCTACGCGCAATTGGTCGGCGGAGTGCCGGTCTCCGTGCCGTACAGGCAGCCTGATCTAGGATTTCCAGTCGGCGAATTGCTCGCAGCGATCGGCAAGCGGACGAGGGCGATCTGCATCGCGTCTCCCAACAACCCGACCGGCGGCGTGCTCGGGCAGGAGCAAGCGGAACAGATCCTCAGAGCCGCAGACGGCTGCGCGGTGCTCATCGACGAAGCCTACTTTGACTTCCACGGCGAGACGGCGGTCGGGCTGATAGAGGACTGGCCGAATCTATTCGTGGCTCGCACGTTCTCCAAGGCCTACGGCATGGCCGGGCTGCGGGTGGGCGTGCTCGCATCCCAGCTCGGCAATATCGCCATCGCGCGGAAGGGACAGTCGCCCTATGGCGTCAACTCGCTCGCGATTCGCTGCGCCCTGGCCGCGATCGAGGACCAGGCCTACGTCCGGGAGTACGTCCGGCAAGTGCTGCAAGCCCGGGAACTGCTCTGCGCGGCACTTGAAGAACTGCATGTCCGGTACTGGCCGAGCCGTGCCAACTTCGTCCTCTTCGAGGTTGGCGACGCAGCGGCAGAAGTCTGCGACGCGCTCTCTGACCGCGACATCCTGATCCGCAATCAATCCCGGCACATCCCCGGAGCGGTGCGCGTCACAGTCGGGCCGCTGGAGGTGACCGTGCGATTCATTGCGGCCCTGCGAGAGGTGCTCGGGCGATGAGGGAGCGCATGCTGGTATTCGACATGGACGGGGTGCTGGTCGACCCGGCCCAGACCTTTCGGCGGGCGCTGATCGAGACGGTTCGGCATTTCTGCGGTCGCGAGATGTCGCAAGCGGACATCGTTCGCATCAAGAACCGGGGCGGGTACAACGACGACTCGGACATCGCCATGCGCGCGATCCTGGAAGCAGGCGTGGACGCTGACGAGCGGGAAGTCCGGGAATTCGGCCGCGAGCTGTACTGGGGTCGCGCCGGCGAGGGGTACATCCGCGACGAACGCTGGCTTGTGCGTTCGGGAACGCTAGAGAGGCTGGCCGCGGACCGCCGCCTCGGCATCTTTACCGGGCGCGGCATGCGCTCGACACAGCACACTCTGCGCCGCTTCTGCCCGCAGATAGTGTTCGATCCGATCATCACGCACGAGCAAGTCGAGAAGCGCAAGCCGGCACCGGACGGCCTGCTCAGGATCGCGGAGGCCGTGCCCGGGGCGGAGATCGTGTTCGTCGGCGACAACGTCGACGATTGCCGGGCCGCCCTGGGCGCGAGGGTGCGCTTCGTCGGCATCGCCGCGCCCGACACGCCCCGGCATGACGAGACGCGCCGCCTGTTCGAGCAACTGGGGGCAGAAGCAGTGCTTGAAAGCGTGAACGACCTGGAGGACGTGCTGCAATGACGCCACGCAAGGCGCGAGTTGAGCGCAACACCAAGGAGACTCGCATCCGGGCCGATCTCAACATCGACGGCACCGGCCAGTACGAGATCCAGACCGGGATTCGCTTCTTCGATCACATGCTGGAGTCGTTCGCCCGCCACGGCGGCTTCGACCTGACCCTGAGGGCGGACGGCGACTTGGACGTGGACCAGCACCACACGGTCGAGGACTGCGGAATTGTCCTGGGCCAGGCGTTCGCGTCCGCGCTTGGAGACAAGACGGGCATCCTGCGCAGCGGGTACTTCCTGATGCCCATGGATGAATCGCTCGCGGCTGCCGCGGTGGACCTGAGCGGACGCCCGGCTCTCGTATATCGGGCACCGGCCCGATTCCGCTTGGTCGGCGACCTGCAGGTCGAACTCTTGCACGACTTCTTCGACGGTTTCGTGTCGCATTGCGGCGCCAACCTGCACCTGCGGATCCTGTACGGACGCTCGAGCCACCACCGCATCGAGGCGCTCTTCAAGTGCTGGGCCAAGGCCATGCGCTTCGCCTGCTCTAGGGACGCGCGACTCAAGGATCAACTTCCGAGCACCAAGGGCGTGCTGGCGAAAGGGGCCTGAAGTGACCGCGGTGTTCGATTACGGAGCCGGAAACCTGCGCTCGGTTGCCAACACGCTGGAAAGCGTGGCGGCACCGTTTCGCATCGTCTCGGACGCAGCCGGGCTGGAGTCCGCGGCCCGCATCATCCTGCCGGGAGTCGGCCACTACGGCCAATTGCTGCGATCCTTGGACCGCTTGCAGGTGCGCAAGACGTTGCGCGAGCGGATTGCGGCCGGAGTGCCGTTCCTCGGAATCTGCCTCGGACTGCAAGCCTTGTTCGAAAGCAGCGAGGAGGCACCCGAGCGGGGGCTGGGAGTCTATCCGGGCCGCGTGGTGCGCTTTCCTTCCGACGCGCGGGTGCCGCACATGGGCTGGAATCGTCTCGAGGTGCAGGGCGAATCGCGGCTCCTGCGCGAGATCGGGGCGGAACCATACGTGTACTTCGCCAACAGCTACTACGTGCCCGCGTCCGACGCGGCCGGCCATGCCGCCGCCCTATGCAGCTATGCGGAGAAGAGCTTCTGCGCCGCTCTCGAACGCGGCAACGTGTTCGGCGTGCAATTCCACCCGGAGAAGTCGGGCCCTCTTGGGCAGCGCATCGTGCGTAACTTCCTAGAAGTCGAGCCATGCTGACCAGACGCATCATCCCCTGCCTCGACGTCACGGGGGGCCGGGTGGTCAAGGGGGTGAACTTTGTCGGCCTGCAGGACGCCGGCGACCCCGTCGAGCTCAGCGCGCGCTACAACGAGGACGGCGCTGACGAGCTGGTGTTCTTGGACATCACCGCATCGAGCGATCATCGCGAGACGATGGTGGACGTGGTGCTGCGGACAGCTCGCAAGGTGTTCATCCCATTAACCGTTGGGGGAGGGATTCGATCCGTCGCCGATGCGCGCAAGATCCTGATGGCAGGGGCGGACAAGGTCTCGGTAAACACGGCCGCCGTGGAGCGCCCCGGGCTGATACGGGAACTGTCTGAAGAATTCGGAGCGCAAGCAGTGGTGCTGGCAATCGACGCCCGGCGCCAAGGGCCGCGGCGCTGGAGCGTCAACACGTACGGCGGCCGCAAGGACACTGGGATCGACGCGGTCGGATGGGCCCAGCAGGGCGAGTCCACGGGAGCGGGCGAAATCCTGCTGACATCGATGGATGCGGACGGGACCAAGGATGGCTTCGACTGCGAGCTAACCCGCAGCATCGCGGAGGCAACACGCATACCGGTCATTGCGAGCGGCGGCGGGGGCGTGCCACGGGACTTTGTGGACGTGCTGACAGACGGCTGCGCGGATGCGGCCCTGGCAGCCTCGATCTTTCACTACGGCACCTACACGTCAAACGGCTTGAAGGGCATCCTCGCGAAAGCGGGGATTCCTGTGCGAATTCTGGAGCAAGTCCAGCCAAGTTGAACCACCGCAGATCCAGCGGTCTGGACAGTTGATTCCGCAGCAGCCTGGGTCGAATGCCCGTGCGTCGCTCTACCGGGAAGGCGTGTTCGCTCGGGGAATTGCCCTTTTGACAGTCAAGTCAAGCAGCTAGTTTGATCGTAGGGAGCGGTTTGACGCTAGATCTCAGCCGCCTGCTCCGAGGGAACCGGACCTGACCAGCAGGCCCGAACTGGCTTCGCTCCGGCCCCAATCCCGCCTGCTATCATGCAGCCATGGCCGCTCCCGGCACGCTTGTGGAAGCCCTCACCGAACCGGACGCAGGACAACCGGTGGAGTACCCGTACTCCGACGGCAAGGTCCTGATGGAGACGGACCCGCATGCGCGGTCGATCATCGACATGCGTTGTCAGCTGGATACGCATTTCAAGGCCCGGCAAGACGCCTATGTGGCTGGCAGCATGGCGCTGTACTATCGCCAAGGCGACCCCGCGGCCGTGGTGGTGCCGGACGTGTTCGTGGTGCTGGGCGCTTTGCACAAGCAGGCGCGCAAGTCGTATCTGCTGTGGGAGGAGGGCGGCGTGGTGCCGAGCTTCGTGGTGGAGGTGGCGTCGCCGTCCACGAGCCGTCGCGACGCGACCACCAAGCGCGCCACGTACGAGCGGATGGGGGTGCACGAATACTGGCGCTTCGACCCGCTGGGCGAGTTGATTGCTGGGCGGCTGGAGGGCTGGCGGCTGGCCGGTGGTCGCTACGAGCGGGTGCGGGCTGTGCGAGCGGAAGGCTGGCACCGGAGCGAGGCACTGGGGCTGGAGTTGCGGGCGGAGCGGTGGCTGCTGCGCTTTCATGATCCACGGCTGGGGCAAGACATGCCGACGCACGCGGAAGCGGTGCGGGAGCGGGATGAGGCGGTTGTGGAGCGGGATGAGGCGGTTCTGGAGCGCGACAGAGTCGTGCGGGAGCGCGACGAGGCGAATCAACGGATTCGCGAATTGGAAGCGCGACTGCGGTTGTCCGACAAGTCCGCTTAGGATTCCAGCGTTCGGCGCGGTTTCCAGCCAACCGCCAAGACAACACCGCGCAGGCCTTGCTGGTCCAGGCTGCGGATACGCTTCCGATTCAGACGGTGTCGATTGCAACCGACGCTTTGCAGCAGTCGTGCGGTCTGCGGCGACGGAAGCCGCCATTTGCGATATTCCCGCTCGCTCTGCACGGTTCACGAAGCGAGGGACGCTGGGAACTCCGCTCGCCCCCGCTTGCGTGCCTTCATGGCTCTGAGGCTCCGCCTCACTAGATCCCTGGTCTTCGCGACACCAGCAGGTTCGGATAAGCTGGAACCTGTCTCGGGCTGCCGACCGAGCAGTGTGCGTACCGGACCATGATCATTCCCTGTATCGACCTGATGGATGGGAAGGTCGTCCAGCTCGTCCGGGGCCGGGAGAAGGCCCTTGAGGGCGACTCTCCCGACGCCATGCTGGAGCGCTTTTCGGCGTTCCCGGTTATCCAAGTCATCGACCTGGACCAAGCCATTGGGCAGGGTTCAAACCTGCCCATCGTGCGGAGCATCGCTGGCCGAGCGCGCACCTGGGTAGGCGGCGGTGTCAGGACGCTGGAGCGTGCCGAAGACTTGGTCCGCAGCGGCGCCGAGCGGGTCATCGTCGGCACAGCCGCCTTTTGCGACAACGGCCCGAACAGCGATTTCCTTGAAGCGCTAGCCCGAAACATCGGGCGCGAGCGACTGATCATCTCTCTGGATTCCATGAACGGTCGCATCGTGATTAAGGGCTGGCGCGAATCCACGGCCCTGACGGCTGAAGAGGTCATTTCCCGCTTTGAGCCGTACTGCGGCACGTTCCTGTGCACCTACGTCGACAAAGAGGGCACGATGCAGGGCACTGACTTGGACTGGTACCGCCGGTTGCGGGCGGCAACGGACCACGAGATCACGGCCGCAGGAGGGATCGCCAGCATCTCGGAGATCCGCACGCTTGTCGGTATCGGCGTGCATGCAGCCCTGGGCATGGCGGTCTATACCGGACATCTCAAGCTTGACGAACTGGCCGAGTTGCAGCGCCTGAGCACCGGCACGGCAGCCGGTTGATCCGGCCGCGCCGCGGCGAGTCCGAGAGCGCGGCGCAGCCCGCTCACTGTGTTCATCCAATTGTCGTAACCTGAATTGCTACGGTTGCGCCTAAATGCTTGGAGCAAACAACACAGGCGCCGCTCGCAACGGCTGCCCCTGAATGCTGGTTGAACCCGAGACGATCGAGAGGGCTCAGTCGGGCGACGACGAGGCTTTCGGCGAGATCATCCGAGCGTACAGGAAGCGAATTCTGGGTACGGTCTACAGGATGATCAGTCGCGGGGACGATGTCGAAGATGTCGGGCAGGAGGTATTCGTCCGACTCTACGACTCGATCGGTCAGCTGAGGACGCCGCAGGTGTTCGAGCCGTGGCTCTACCGCCTGACCGTCAACGCCTGCTATGATTACCTGCGCCGCAAGCGCAGGGAGATCGACGTCAGGATGGCGGACTTGAGCGAGGAGCAGATCGTCGCGATCGACGCTGCGTTGAGCGGACGGAGGGCGATCGAAGACGGCCACAAGGCGGGTGCCAAGGAGTTGCTGGAGGTGGTGCTTGGCCGGGTTTCGAAAGAGGACCGGCTCTTGCTCGTACTCAAGGAAATCGAGGGCCTGTCCCTCAAGGAGTTGAGCAGCGTGTACAAGGTCAACACCAACGTCCTCAAGGTGCGGCTCTTCCGTGCCCGCAAGCGAGCGCTGAAAGCGTACGGGAAGATCACCGAGGAAGCCAACCAACGCTTGGCGCGACCGGAGGGAGACAGACATGACGACCAGACATGACGAGCTATTGGATCGCTTGTTCTCGGTCTACCGCGAGATGATGGTGGCCTTTGAGCCCGGCCCCTCGTTTGTCGCCGAAGTCTGGGACAAGATCAGGGCGCGGCACGAGGAACAGAGCGGCTGGGCCACCGACCTAGTCGCGTGGGCCCCGCGCTTGGCGCTCTCGGCAGTGGCCATCGCCGGCCTGCTGGTCGGCTTCCACTGGACGCAGGCCAGCCAGCGTGACGAGTCCGAGTTGCTCAACGCGACTTACGTGGACACGCTCGCCCTCCAATCTATGGACGAGCACGACGGCGCGGTGTGGGTGTTTGCCAGGTACGGTCAATGACGCTTCAGCAGCCTAAGAGGCGGGCGCTCCTCGCGCTCGCTTCAGTTTGCTTGGCCGGCGCAGCTCTCGGAGCTGCCGGGGTGTACTCGTACACGGTGCGTGGCGGCCCCGGCCGGAACCTCGCGCCCGCCGAGTACCGGACGCGCCTGCTAAACCACCTGACCGAGGACTTGGAACTTGACATCGAACAGCGCCAGCAGATCGCGGCCATCCTTGATGAAATCGGCGAGCGCTTCCAGTCTGTCAGGGAAGCGATCGAGCCCGAGCTGGAGGCGATCCGCCGGCAGCGCGCCGACCGCATCATGTCAGTGCTCTACGAAGACCAGCAGGTCAAGTACGAGAAGATTCTCGAAGAGCGCAGGCGCAGGCGCGAGCAAAGCAACGCCGACGCCCTCCGCGAGCTCCGCAGGCACTGAGCCCGGCCGGTTCAGATTCGCTCGAGGAACTCGCGGAGCAGCTCGCGCTCGCCTTCGTGAGCGAGTTCGTCAAGGGCTTCAGGCGGCTTGAGCCAGGCCATCTTGGTCACTTCCTGCGAAGGCAGGAACGTCCCTTCGGTGACAGCGAACATGTCGAAGTAGACGACGACCTTGGGCCGCTTGCCGACGTGATAGTGGAGCAGTCCGGCAAAGCCGGCGATCTCGGCCGCGCAGCCGGTCTCCTCGAGTACCTCGCGAACGGCCGCCTCCTCCCAGCCTTCCGGCGGGTCCAGCTTGCCCTTGGGCAAGCAGCACTCGCCCGGCGCGTAACGATCCCGGTAGATGACCGCAAGTTCGCTGCGGTCGCGATCGCGCCACACGATCCCGCCTGCCGCGCGGACCGGGCCGGCCGTCTTGGATCCGTTCGGCATGCGCGAGTCAGTCGCCCCCGCGCAGGTCGCGGCCAGTCATTTCGGCCGGCCGGCCGACGCCGAGGCACCCCAGGATGGTGGGAGAGATATCGCGCAGAGAGCCCCCTTCCGAGAGCCCCCCGCGATGATTGCCAACCAAGATCAGCGGCACGGGAAACGTGGTGTGATACGTGTGCGGGGCGCCAGTCTCCGGATCGACCATCAGGTCGGCATTGCCGTGGTCGGCTGTCACGATCCACTGTCCGCCGCGGATCTTGAGCGCCGCCTCGATCCGATCCAAGCAGCTATCGACCGTCTCGCAGGCTCGCACGGCGGCCGCGATCACGCCTGTATGCCCGACCATGTCGCCGTTGGCGAAATTGACCACGATGAGTTCGAACGAGCCGCTCTCGATGCCGTGCACGACCGCATCGCAGACGCCGGCAGCGCTCATCTCGGGTTGCAGGTCGTAGGTCGCCACCTTCGGCGACGGCACGAGCTCCCGCTCCTCGCCGTCGTAGGGCTGTTCGCGGCCGCCGTTGAAGAAGTAGGTCACGTGGGGGTACTTCTCGGTCTCCGCCACGCGCAGGTTCCTCCAGCCCAGGTCCGCGCAGACCTCGCCCAGGATGCGATCGGGAAACTGCGGCTCGAGGACCACGTCGTAGGGGTAGTCCTTCGCGTACTTGGTCATCGTAACGAACACGAGGTCCGCAGGCAGCCCGGCACGACTGATGCCTTCGAGCCGGGGGTCGTTGAGCGCACTTGTCAGCTGCCGCGCCCGGTCGGCACGGAAATTGAAGAAAACGGCTGCCTGACGGCTGCCGATTCGTCCGACCGGAGCGCCCTGGGCGTCTGTCACTACGATCGGCTCTATGAATTCATCGGTGACGCCGGCCGCATAGGAGGCCTCGACGCCCGCTATAGGATCCTGAGTCCTGTGCCCCAGCCCGTCCAGCAACGCGCGCATGGCTCGCTCGGTGCGCTCCCAGCGCCGGTCTCGATCCATTGCGTAGTAACGCCCGCAGACCGTGGCCAGGCGCCCGCAGCCCAAGCGCTCCATGAAGGCCAGCAGTTGAGCGACGTGGCCCACGCCGCTCTGAGGGGGGGTGTCGCGCCCGTCGGTGAAAGCGTGTACGAAGACATTCTTGACGCGCTGGCGCTTGGCCGCTTCCAGCAGGGCGTACAAGTGGCTGGCCTGGGAGTGGACGCCGCCATCGCTTAGCAACCCCATCAGGTGCAGCGCGCCGCCGCTGCGAGATCGGTCCCAAGCCGCCGCCAGGGCCGGGTTGCGGTCGAACGCGCCGAGCTGCGCCATTTCGTCGATGCGGGTGATGTCCATCTGGACGATGCGCCCGGAACCGATGTTGAGGTGCCCGACTTCGCTGTTGCCCATCTGTCCCGCGGGCAGGCCCACGTAGGGCCCGTCGGTGCGGATGTACGTGTGGGGGTTCTCCGCCCAGAGGCGGTCGAACGTCGGCGTGCGCGCCATCGCGACCGCATTGTTGGCGGGGTCGGGGTTGTGGCCCCAACCGTCCATGATTGTCAGCACCAGTGGCTTGGAGAATCCCATCGAGCCCCTTTGACTCGATTATGCCCCAGTGCGGATCGGGGACTTGGGGGCCTGGGGAGCGTCTCGCGCGCGTTCTGCCCGCCGCGGACGACGTCAGGCCTTTCGTCGCAGCATGCGATCCAGCGCGTCCGATGTCTGGTAGATCAGCGCCTCGGGATAGTGCTGGTGCGGGTGGAAGTACTCGAAGGTGAGATAGCCGTCGTAGCCAATCCCCTCCAGCGCGGCGATCACCGCCGGCCAGTTGGTCGTGCCGTCGAGCAGCGTGCGGAAGGTGTGGAGGTTGAACTCCTGGGTGCGCTTGTCCCACTCCTTGAGGTGAATGTTCTTGATGCGCTTGCCCAAGATCGGGATCCAGTGCTCCGGGAACTGGTACTGCATGATGTTGCCGGTATCGAAGTGCACCTTCACCGTGTCGCTGTCGAAGCCGTCGACGAACGCTGCGACCTCCTGCGGGCTGAACAGGAAGCCGTTGGCGAAGATGTTCTCGATGTTGATCGACACCCCGGCGCGCTCCGCGGCCGGGATCAGTTCCCGCACGGCCTGCTTGGCGTAGCGTTCGCAGACGTCATTGGAAACCGGGACGGGATCCTCGAGCCACGGAGCGTACACCGCTCCGGGCACCACCAGCAGGTTGTCGGTGCCCAGCAGGGCGGCCGCTTCCGCCATCCGGCTCGCCAGCTCGATGCCCTTGGCGCGCCGCCCGGCATCCGGGTGCGTCATCGAGTAGGGCCAGAACAGGAACGAGCAGACGCCGCTGATGGCGATTCCCGCCTCGTCGGCCATGCGCTTGACCGCGCGGATCTCGTCATCGGACGATTCCGCCGAGAACTCTCCCTCCAGGTTGAAGTTCGGCTCGACCGCGTCGAAACCGGCATCGGCCGCGATTTGGAAGCACTCCCGCAAGGACCACTTGTCCGGGTAGGGGAAGGCCCACAGGTTGATCGACTTCTTCATTCCGGGCACGGGATCGCTCGGCGAAGATGCTTGGGCAGCCGGCGCGAGAGTGCCGGCCAGGCCCTGACGGGCCAAGAAGGCGGGCCCGAAAAAGGCCGAGTAGGCGAGCAGCTCGCGACGGCCGGGAGCGCTGCTGCCGAGATCTCGCTTCGACGTTGCGCGCTGGATTCGATCTGAAGGTCTCACAGCCATCGTCCCTTACTCCTCCGCCAGCCGGTCGCCCACTGCGCGCATCCGCTCCAGCAGGCGCTTGCCGAGCTTGGCGACCACCGGCTTGACCCTGGGATGCCGGATCAGGTTGGTGGTCTCTTCCGGATCGGCCGCGAGATCGTAGAACTCGTCGCGCTCGGGGTTGAGGAAGTCCCGCACGAGCTTCCACTTCGGCGTGCGCAGCATCCGCATGTGCGTGCGGCTCTGGTGGTGCGTCGAGTACTCGCCATACAGTTCGTTGCTCCAATCGCCGGCGGTTCCGCGCAGCAGCGGCAACAGGTTGCGGCCCCGCACGATCGCACCGTCCGGAATATCCGCCTCGGCGAGGGCCGCCATCGTGGGCAGCCAGTCAAGGTTCGAGACCGTGCCCTCGATCACGGTTCCGGCCGCGACTTCCCCGGGCCACACGAATGCGGTCGGCACGCGGATCGAGCGATCCCACATGTTCGGTCGCTGGCCGTCTGGGATGTTGGCCGTGGCGGGAGGATTGCGGGTCAGCACGTAGTGACCGTTCCCCTTGTGCCAGACGCCGCTCTCCCCCATGTTGTAGCCGTGATCGCTGGTGTATACGATCACGGTGCTTTCGGCGAGGCCCAGCTCGTCAAGCTTGGCCAGCAGACGCCCGATGTTGCGGTCGACGCTCTTGGTGCTGGCGAGGTACTCGCGCGTCATGCGGCGCACGCGCTCCAGATCCAAGTACGGGAAGCCAGGATTGGGAATGATCGGGTTGAGGCCGTCGAACGGCGCCCAATCCTCGGGCGCTACCGGAAGCCAGCGCGTGTGCGGGGCGCGGTAGTGCAGCGAGAGCAGGAAGGTCTCGTCGCGGACTCGCTCGATGTACTCCAAGGCGTCCGCGGTCAGGATGTCCGCGGTCAGGCCGTTGAACTGGCGCTGCTTGCCATCCTTCTCCAGAACGGGATCCGCAGGCGTCGTCCCGCCTCCCCGAAATCCCATGAAGTACTCGTAGCCCCTCTGCGTCGGGTGCTGCTCGTCCAGCAAGCCCAGATGCCACTTGCCCACGAGCCCAGTGCGGTATCCCGCATCCTTGAGCAGCCGCGGCCAGGTGAGGATGTCGGCGCCCAAGCCCATGTAGGGCTCGCGCCTGGGATTGAGCCAGTCCGTGAGGCCGACCTCGCTTCCGTAACGGCTCGAGATCAGGCTCGCCCTCGAGGGCGAGCAGACCGGCGTGACCGTGAAGGAGTTCGGCAGGTAGGCCCCGCGGCGAAACAGCTTGTCCATGTTGGGCGTGGACGCGTGGGGGTGCCCGGCCAAACCCAACGCCCAGCCGGCTTGGTCATCGGTGTAGACAAAGACTATATTCGGCCTTTGCGCAGCGTAGAGATGCGCGGCCACCAGGACCGCGAGAAGCAATCGGAACACGCAAGCTAGTTTAGCGACAGCGGTGCAGAGTTGGGGCCGGGCGTTGGGCTATGATGCAACGTATGAGACGCTCTACGTTGCTTTGCTGCTCGCTGGTGGGCCTGCTGGCTCTGTTGCCCGCCGATGCCGCCGCGGGCGAGAAGAAGCTGATGCACTGCTTCGCCTTTACCGAGATCGAGGCTGCCACCGACGCCGACTGGGCCGCCTTCATGAAGGCGACGAACGAGCTGCCCGACAAGATCGAAGGGCTGGAGAGAGTTTGGGTGGGCAAGCTGCGGCGACCGCTGCGACAGTACGGACGGAACCAAGACGAGCCTATGCTGCGCCAGTCCGGCGTCTGCATGGAGATGGCCGACGAAGCCGCGCTCGAAGTCTATGCCGAGCACCCCGCCCACACGGAATGGGTCAAGGTGTACGCGAAGGTGCGCGTAGCCGGCACGACGACGTTCGACATCCTCGGGCGCTAGCGGGCTGACAGACGATTCGTGATCCTGCTCTCGGGCGGGCCATCGCTCTCTTCCGAGCATGGCTCCGGACTCTGCTACCGTTGCGCCCTGAAGCCAGGCGGGCCCGTGCGCTGGGCGTGGGCCGCCGACACCCATATCTGCGGCGACGCCGACGCCAGCCAAAGCGGCTTCCAGCCAGCCCGCCAGCTCGAGCGAGCGGTTGCGGAAATGCGGCAGTTCCGACCTTCGGGCGTTCTGGTCAACGGAGACCTGGCCTGGTCGCTCGGCCACAGCGTCGACTACGAGCGCTTTCTCGGCATCATGCATCCGCTGGTCAGGCAGACGGCGCTGGTGCTGGCGGTGGGCAACCACGACGACCGGGGCAACCTGCTGGCCTGTCTTGGGAATCGCAGCGGCCCGGCTCCGCAGTGGCTGGCCGCGGTCGTGGAGCAGCCGCCGTTTCGCCTGGTCGCCCTCGATTCGAGCATCGACGCTCAGACCGTGGGCGGGGAGATCGGCGGCGCGCAGCTCGCATGGCTCGAAGACGAGCTGGAGGCTGAGTCGCACGCACCCACGATCATCTTCCTCCATCACCCGGGCGAATCCAGCAGCGAGGGCTGCAGCGACTTCTCCGACTTGGTTCGGCTCGTCCGGCGCCGGCGGTGCGTCCAAGCGGTCGTCACAGCGCACGATCACGAGTACTGCGTGGGCCAGGTCGAAGGAGTGCACCATGTCCGCCTGCCCGCGGTGGGATTCCCGTTCGAGGAGCGCACGCCGACCGGATGGATCGCTGCTGTGCCGGGCCGGGCCGGCATCGAATTGCAACTGCAGGGATCTGGGAGCCCGGCCGTAACTCACCTGCCGTGGCGGTAACGCGACCCCGTCGAGTCGGAGCCGGCAGGCCCGCAGGCTCGTTTCGGCTTGATTTGATTCGTTGCGGCTTGATTTGAAACCGCAATTCACAATATGATGATGTGTTCACGGAGATCCATCATGAAGTCCCGTTTCGCACTCCTTTTGGCACTGTCGGTGTGCGCGTCGGCGCTCTTCGCGCAGGCCACGCTAGAGATCCGAGATGTCGAGATCGACTCCCAATCGCCTGAGGGCGCAGTCCTGACCGAGGCGGGCATCGCCGAGGAGGCTGACGAGCGGATCGCGATCCTCGAGGGGTTCCTGAACGACTATCCAGAGAGCAGCTATCTGGGGTACGTGCTGCTCCAGCTACAAGGCCTGTACACCCAGACCCAGCGCTGGTCGGACGCTGCCACGGTCGGAGCGCGGCTGCTCGAATACGTGCCCGAGGATCTGGAGGTGCGCCACAACCAGAACCAGGCGCTGCTCAACGCCATGCAGTGGCCCGAGCTCTTGGAGGGTCTGTCCCTGACCAAGCCGATGGCCGACAAGGAAGCGGCCGCGCCAATGCCGGACGATCCTACCGAGGATGAAGAAATACTCCACGAGAGCTCGGTGGACTACGCCAATGGCGTGGTGCAGTACAGCGAGTGGGCGCTCAATGTCGGGATCACCCAGAGCGCGCCCGCCCAACAGATCCAGTTCATGGACAAGCTGCTGGAACTCTACCCCGAGAGCCAGTACGCGGCCGGCATCGAGGACAAGTACGTGATCGCTTACCAGCAGGCCGGCGACGTGGCGGGCATGGTCGGCGCCATGGAACGGGCCCTGGAAAAGAACCCCGGCAACGAGCAGTACCTATTTACGCTTGCCGAGATCGCGCTCAGCCAGAAGAACTACGACGAGGTCGACGCCCGCTCCGAGCAGCTGATCAAGCTGATGGAAGAGAAGCCGGCGCCGGAGGGAGTCTCCGGCGAGGCCTGGGACGCGAACAAGCAGAAGTTCACCGCCCTGGCCCACTACGTGGCCGGCACGGGGCAGTTCCAGAAGGGGGCTTGGCGCACCGCGCGCCGCCACCTGCTCCAAACCGTCGATGCCATCAAGGCCGAGGGCGGCGAGCGCTACGGAATCCTTTCCTACATGCTGGGATTCTGCTACGTCAAGCTGGACATTGCCGGCGACAACATCGCCCAAGCCACGCGCTGGATGGGCGAGGCGGCGCGCGTCCCGAACCCGATGCAGGCGCAGGCCGCGCAGACTCTCGAGGCCATCAAGGCCGCACAGTAGCGTTCACGGCGCCAAGCCCTCCAACGCCCGTTCGGCGTGGCCGAGCGCTGCGTACAGGCTGCGCGGCTCCGCATCGATCAAGCGCAGGGCCAAGCGGCGCACGGCCTCGCGTTTCCCCTCATCCAGATACTCGGCCGGAGACTTGCCGTCGACCCGCGCCAGCATCAGGAAGGCGAGATGGCGGACGCTGGCCGCTTCGAACCAGCTCAGTCCAGCCGGCGGCAGCATCGCGAGCGTCCAACAGAAGGCCGCGCGCGCCAAGCCGAGATAGCTTCCGGCGATCGCCGGCTTGTGAAACGCCTTCAGGATGAGATGGTTCAACAAGAACCCCGCATCGTAGCTGGGATCGCCGAAGTGGGCGCACTCGAAGTCGATGCACATGATGCCCGCCTCGCTGACAAGCAGGTTCTTCGGGCTCCAGTCGCCGTGCACCATCGCCACGTTGCGCATGGCGCTCTCCGCGATCCACTGCTCGACACGCTCGGCCAGGCACGGATGGCGCCGAGCGATCGTGCGGTAATACGGATCGGTGCGCAGCTGGTTGAACGCCGTCCGGTCCGAGAAGGATCGCTCGAATGCCGCTGCTCCCCAGGTCGCGCGCGCTGCCAGTCCCAGCGTCGCCCCGGCTTGGCGGGCGGTCGCGCCATCGCAGCGGCCCGCCAAGAGGACGGTCTTCCAGTCCGCGCTGCCCGCCGGCGCGGCACGCATCGCGTACAAAAAGTTGGTCTCGTCGCAAAACAGGAGCTCAGGCAACCGCCCCTTGGGCAGAATGGCGCCAAGCGCGCTGATGACCTCCCACTCCCGCAGGACGCGCGCGCGGTCCGCCAGCCATTCATCGCGCACGCGCAAACGTGGCAGGGCCTGCTTGAGCACGATCCGCTGGTCGCCGTCTTCGAGCAGCACGACGGTGTTGGAAACGCCGCCTGCCAAAACGCGCGCCGTCGCCGCTGGCGACAGCCCGAGGCGCCCCTCGAGGAACTCAATGGCGCTGCGAGCGTTGAGGTCTGTCGGCGCCGGCATCAATTGCTGGGCACGCCTGAGACCGGAGGCACTTCGCGATCCGGCCGCGGCTTGCCCCGCAGGATCGACCAAGGCCGTTGGCGCAGATCGGAACTCAGCGCCTCGATATTCTCTGAGGTGGCGCGAAAGTTCTCGATGACTTCGCTGATGTTGCCTTCGTTGACCAGCACGAGGGCCCGTGCGTCCTCCAAGAGCAGCTGCGCATCGCGCAGGGCCCCCTCAAGCTCGTTCAAGCTGCTCTGGAGCGGTTCCCGGGTCTCGTCCACGGTGCGATTGATGTTGAGCACGGTGTCGTCTGCGTCCAGCGCCAGACGTTGGAAGTCGGTCGCCAGTTCCTCGACCCGCGTCAGGGTGTGGCCGAGCTGAGTCGTCAGGCCGTCTATCTTCGGCGTTTGCGTCTCCAGAAATTCGTTCGTGTTTTCCAGCATCCGCGCGACATTGCGCTGGTTCCGCTCGCCGGTCAGCTCCTGCAGGTTTCCCAACAGGACGTGCAGGTCGTCAATCACCGTGGTAATTCTGGCGTCCATGCGCGCCATCAGCTCGACTGCGTCATCGGCGACCATCGCCACCTTGCGCGTCAGGTCCGTAAAGGTCAGCGCCTCGACGGACGGAACCACTCCGCCGGGCTCGATGCGCGGCGCCGATATCGATCCGGGCGCGACCTCCAAGTAGTTCTGGCCCAAGGCGTTCAAGCTTGCGATTGTGGCAACCGACTGCTCGTTGATGGGAATCTCCGTCAACAGCTCGAACACCACCTCGGTCTTGGTCATGTCTTCGGCCCAAGGCTCCACGGACTGAATCGTGCCGGCCTTGCGACCGCCGAAGCGCACCACGTTCCCGGCATCCAGGCCACCGATGTAGCTGAAGTACGTTCGGTAGGTATGGGTCCGGCCTGTGAAATGGGCGTTGGCCACGATCAGGAACGTGGTGATGGAGATCGCGAGCGCCGCGATCACCAGCAGTCCGACTTTGGCTTCGTTCGTCAATCAGGCCCCCACGATGTAGCTGCTTGACGCCTCGCTGGGCTCGTCCGCCTCACGGCGTACGAACTGCTGGACGCGCGGATCGGGGTTGCGGCGAATCTCGTCCACCGTGCCGACAGCCAAGATCTTGCCCTCGTTGATCATACACATGCGGTCAGCGATCAGGAACGCGCTGGTCAACTCGTGCGTTACGACAACGATCGTGATCGGATAGGCGGATTTCAAGTGCAGGATGAGGTCGTCGAGTCCGGCCGCGATGACGGGGTCCAGGCCCGCGGAAGGCTCGTCGAAGAACAGTATCTCCGGATCCAGCGCCAGGGCACGCGCCAGCGACGCTCGCTTGCGCATTCCGCCCGAAAGCTGCGTCGGGTAGAGATCCTCGACATGAGTGAGGCCGACCTGTTGCAACTTGATGCGGACCATGACCCGAATCGTGGACTCCGCCAGGCTGCTGTGCTCGAGCAGCGGTAGCGCCACGTTGTCGCCGACTGTCATCGAATTGAACATGGCGGCGCTCTGGAACGACACGCCCATCGATCGGCGCAGGGCGGTCAGTGTCGTGCGCGATGCGGTCGCCAGATCGACTCCCTTGACGGTCACGCGGCCCTCGGTCGGGCGCTGCAGCCCCTCCATGTGCCTCAGCAAGGTAGTCTTGCCAGAGCCGGAGCCTCCCAAGATCACCATGGTCTCGCCGCGATAGATGTCGAGGCTGACACCGTCAAGCACGGTGCGCTCGCCATAGCGGACCTTCAAGTCGCGGACCGAGATCACCGGGTCCCGGCTGGCTTCGCGGGGCCGCTCGTGCAGCTCGGTCGTCGATCCAGTCGATTCAGTCATCGCCAGAAGAAGTAGAAGAAGGTCGTGCAGAGCAGGTCTGCCAGCACGACCAAGAAGATGGATTTCACCACGGCGTTGGTCGTGGAATGGCCGACGCCCACCGGTCCGCCGCTGACCGTAAAGCCTTCCAAGCAGCTCACATGCACGATGATCGAACCGAAGATCACTGCCTTGACCAAGCCGCTGACGATGTCCCGCATGAGCAGGATCTCAGCCGTGCGCGAGAGGTATGCCAGCAACGTTAGGTCCAGCGCGAAATATGCGAACACGCCGCCTGCCAAGATCCCGGAAAACACGCTCATCACGGTGAGGCAGGGCAGCATCACCAGCATCGCCAGATACTTGGGCACGAGAACGAAATCGATCGGGTCGAGGGCCATGGCTCGTAGCGCATCAAGCTCCTCGGTGACCGCCATCGTGGCCACCTCCGCCGAGATCGCAGACCCGGACCGGCCGATCACCACGATCGCGGCCATCAGGGGTCCGAGTTCGCGTGTCATCGTGGTGCCGACCATGGTGACGATGGCCTCCATGGCCCCGAAGCGGCGCAACTCCGCTCCCGCTTGCAGCGCCATGATCATGCCGGTGGCACCCGCCACCAAACACAGCACGGGCAAGGATCGGACCCCGATGTCGCCCATCTGACGCAGCGTGCGCTGCCAGCGCAGGCCGCGCCCCTTAAACGGGCTGGCACGCACCGAGAAGCGCAGGCCGTACCAGAACTGAATGGCTAAGCGGCCGATGTACTCGGCCTGCCGGAGCGAGAAACGACCGACGGATTCAAGCAACATCATGCCGCGCGAGCGCTCCGGCCAAGTCAGGCCTTCAATGCATCCTCCTCCGAGTCGTGCATTTCGAAGACATCGATCAGGCGGGTGCTGCGCAGCACTTGGAGCGGCCCCTCTCTCACGCCAGCAAGCCCAAATCTGACTCTCCGCCGCGTGGCGAGTTGCAGGCCCTCGACCAGGCTCGCCACGGCGGAGCTGTCGATATAGCTCGCTTCCGACATGCTCACGATAACCCGGCCCTGTGAGCAGTTCTCCAGCAGGCCGAGGACAGCGTCCCGCAACTGCGTAGAAGACGCCATGTCGGCGTCGCCCGCAACGCGCACAACGGCTGCCTCTGCCAACTGCTCGATGTCTATCCGCAGCATTTCGGTTGCACCCTCCCCTCAAGACTCGGCGACATGCTGCAGCAAGCGCTTTCTCAAGCACATGCGATTCTGACCGTCCTCGCGCCGGTACTCGATCTCGTCCATCAGCGTGCGGATCATGTACAAGCCCCGCCCTCCGGCGCGCAACTCGTCGGGCGGGAGAAGCTCGCGCGACAGAAACTCAGCCTCTATGCCATGGTCGCAGATGCGCACTTCGATCATCTCGCCGTCCCGTCGGCAGGCGATCCGGATAGGACGCGTGGTGTCGCCATCGTAACCGTGGCGCATCACATTCGACACCGCTTCATTGACGGCTAGCACCACCGCGGTTGCCGACTCCTCGCCGGCACCGAATCCGAGACAGCTCTGCTCGACCACTCCCCGAACCAAGCGCAGCCACTTCGGATCGCTCACGATCCGCACAGCAACTTCCCCGAACATGGCTGGCCCCGCCGGACGTCTGGAAGCCTTAGGAAGCCCCGACCGGCGTGGCGGATTTTAGCACGGGCCATGGGTTCCCCAAGGTCCAGGGACCCGCGGCCGGCTCTGCTATCGTGGCTAGGCGTGGCGGTCGTGGAGGCGCGGAGGCTGGCCTTCGACCTGCTTTTGCGTGTAGAGCGGGACGGGGCTTATTCAGATGAGCTGCTGCATTCACGACGCCTGGAGGGAGTCGGCGCTCGCGCAAAGGCATTCGTCACCAAGACGGTGCTTGGCTGCCTGAGGCGGCAGGGCGAGCTCGACCATTTGATCGCCTCCAGAACGAGCCGGTCCGTCGGAACCATGGATGCGGAAGTGCTGGTCGCCCTGCGGCTCGGGGCGTATCAGATGCGCCACATGGACGGCATTCCGGACCATGCCGCGGTCTCTCAATCCGTTGAACTAGTGCGGCAAGCACGCAAGCGATCGGCCGCGGGACTGGTAAACGCGGTCCTGCGCCACCTGCCCCCGGTTCCGCCAACGGCCGAATCCGCGCGCCTGTGCCATCCCGGCTGGCTGCTGCGACGCTGGGAGAAAGCGTTCGATGCCGGCACGTGCGAGGCGCTTATGCAAGCCAACCTGCAGCAGCCCGCGACGTACTTCCGGCTGCGGCCGTCGGCAGACGCGGCTGAAGTGCTGTCCCGCCTGGAGAGTGCGGGACTGTCGCCAGAGCCGACTGATCTGGCCCGCGCCTATCGTCTCGCGAAGGGGAGCGTGCCGGCCGCCCGCCAGGCAGCCGGCGACGCGCTCGTCTTTCGAGACATCAATTCCCAGCGCGTGGCCGAGTTGCTGGCAGATTCGCCGGGCTCGCTGGTGCTGGACGTTTGCGCGGCCCCGGGAGGCAAGTCCCGCCAGCTTGCCGAAGGCGCGGCGGTGGTGGCGGGCGACCGGCGCGTGAAGCGGCTGCACTCGATGCGCAGGCTGGGCAGCCATGGGATTCAACTGCTGGCCCTGGATGCCGAGCACCCGCTGCCATTTCGGCGGCAATTCGACCGCATACTGGTCGACGCCCCATGTTCCGGCACTGGCACACTGGCCCGCAATCCGGAAATCAAGTGGCGCCTCCAGCCGGACGATCTCGATTCGCTCAGCGCTCGACAAGGGCGCATTCTGGACAATGCCATGGACGCGCTGGCGCCCGGCGGGCAGCTGGTCTACGCGACCTGCTCGCTGGAACCGGAGGAGAACCAACATGTCGTCGCTAAGGCCGTCGCAGCGCGCGCAGGCTGGAAAGCCACCCAGGCCCTGTCGACTATCCCAGGCACGGACCCTGGTGACGGGTTTCAGGCTTGGCGCATTCTGCGGCCGGCTGCCTAGCGCCCGGATTCACGGCTGGCTCGTCGTGGCGGTCGCCGGGATCGCCTTCCTAGGCACGATCTCGAGCCCTCCGTCCCTGCTCGACGACGTGGACTCCGCCTACGCCCAGATCGCGCGCGACATGCTGGAGTCCGGGGACTGGGTCACCGCACGTCTCAACGGAGTGCCGTACTTCGACAAGCCGCCGGGCCAGGTGTGGGCGATCGCGCTGTCATTCGCGGTGTTCGGCGTGCACGACTGGGCGGCCCGCCTGCCCGCGGCTCTAGCAGCCATGCTGCTGTGCTGGCTTGCCTGGCGTTTCGGGCGCTGGTCGCTCGGCGAGCTGGGCGGACTCTACGCCGGCATCGGCCTGGCCACGTGTTGCGGGCTGTTCTTGTTCACCAGGGTGCGGATTCCCGACGTGTACGTGGCTTGCACGACGCTCTTCGTGCTCGCGTGTTTCCTGCGCTCGCAAGAGGGCTCGCTGCGACAGGCGCGAGCCCACATGCGCCGGGCCGGCGCGGCACTGGGTGTCGGACTGCTGTTCAAGGGTCTGGTGGCAGTGGCGCTCCCGGTGGGCGCCATCGCGCTCTATATGCTGGCGGTCGGCAAATGGCGCTCGGGCGATGCGTGGCGCCGGCTCGGCCTGCCCGGCGCCTTCGCAATCGCGCTGCTGGTCGCCTCGCCATGGCACGTGCTCGCGATCCTGCGCCACCCTCCGCTGTTCGAGCTCGCGCTGGACAGCGGGCCGGGAATGTACAGGGGCTTCTTCTGGCGCTACTTCATCAACGAGCACCTGCTGCGCTACCTAGGGCTGCGCTACCCGGCCGACTACAACCGCGTGAACGTCGCGTGGCTGTGGTTGGGGCACATCGTTTGGCTGTTCCCCTGGAGCGGCCTGCTCGTGGGATTGCGCAAGCTCGGCCTCGGCACAGCTGACCGCAAGCGTCGAACGCACTCGCTCATGCTGTGCGCTTGCGGCTTCACGCTGCTGTTCTTCTCCGGCTCGACCACCCAGGAGTACTACACCTTGCCCGCCTACGCGCCCGCCGCGCTGCTGTTTGCCAGCGCAGCCAGTTCGTCCGCCCCGCTCCTGCGATGGTGTACTCGCGCCGCGGCAACAGTCTTCGGGTGTGCGTCGGCAGCCGCGCTGGCGCTACTCGTCGCGGTCCGGAGTCTTCCGGCCGAGGGCGACATTGCCTCCGCTCTGACCAGCAACCCGGAAGCTTACACGCTGGCTCTGGGGCATTTCCACGACCTAACGCTCGCCGCGTTCGCCTACTTGCGCGGGCCGCTCGCGCTCGCAGCGCTCGCGCTGGCCATCGGAGCGCTCGGGGGCTGGCTGCTGCGACAGAGCTGGGCGCCTGCCGCCTTGGCATGCGCCGCCTTGCTGTTCTTGCACGCTGCTCATTGGGCCATGGGAGCGTTCGACCCATACCTGTCATCCCGGCCGCTGGCCAACGCCTACCTGCGCTCTCCTCCGGGGCAGCTGATCCTGGATCGCGAGTACTACGCATTCTCCTCGCTGGCCTACTACACCAATCAGCCGGTCTTGCTGCTCAACGGACGCAAGAACAACATCGAATACGGCTCCAACGCGCCCGGGGCGCCTGACGTATTCCTCGCCGACTCGGACCTGCCCGGCCTCTGGGCTCAGCAACGGCCCGTGTATCTCGCGGCATACGAAGAGGATCGCGACCGCTTCAAGCGACTGCTAGGGGCAGGTCGGTTGCATACTCTGGCCGCTGCCGGCGGCAAGATTTTGATCTCAAATCGCTCCGTTCCGTCCGGGAGCCCTGCCAACTA
The DNA here is from genome assembly GCA_022826925.1 of Bryobacterales bacterium. GTDB lineage: Bacteria > Acidobacteriota > Terriglobia > Bryobacterales > UBA6623 > VXMF01. Next base: position 49,742 of record JAJDTX010000003.1, on the reverse strand, counting down.
GGCGCTTGGGAGCGGCTGTGCGTGGAGCGATCGACCCAGCAGCAGGCAACCGGAATCAAACTTGAAGCTGAGGGTACGGGCAGGCTGGCCGGGCGACCACGCGTTCCGCTATAGTGAAGTCATACGGGCACCGGACGGATCGCTCTTTGCCACCAGCGCCGAGGCACCGGCCCGCGATCGCCCGCAGCGGACACCCCGATGAAACCAGGCATCCATCCCGAGGACTACAGAGAGGTCGTCTTCCGCGACGTTACCACCAACACCGAGTGGATTACCCGCTCGACGGCCAAGACCGACAAGACCACCACGATTGACGGCAAGGAGTACCCTCTTTACGACCTGGCGATCTCTTCGCATTCCCATCCCTTCTACACGGGCAAGCGCAAGCTCGTCGACTCCGAGGGCCGGATCGAGCGCTTCAACAAGAAGTACGGGCGCAAGACCGCTGTCTGAAGCGAACGGGGACACCGCGCCGCCAGACCGGCCGGCCGCACGGCCCCGGCCGTCGTGGAAACATGTCGCGCGAGCATGAGGTGAGCATGTCCGTCGACACACGCCGCCGAGCATGCTTGGCCGCCGCCCTGGCCGCACTCGCCACGCTGGGCGAAACAGCGATCGCGCAAAAGCGCCCTCCAGAGCAAGCCCTGCTGTTCGGCACGGTCTTCCGAGGTTCGTACCTCGCTTTGGAAGGGGCGCGCGTCGTCGCCTACAACGAGGCCAAGCCAAGGAAGAAGTACCGAGCGATCACGAACTACCGCGGCGAGTACAGGATCCGCGTGCCGGCCGGAGACGCCACCTACGTGGTCACGGCGAGCGCACCGAAATTCGTCCAAGGCCAACGCACCGTGAAAGTCTACGGCATCGAGAAGTCGACCGCCAACCTGATCCTTGAACCGCGCAAGAAGGCCGGCAGAGCCAAAAACCGGCCTGATTCGCAGTAGGATAGAGGCAGACATGCAACGCACACGCCGCAGCCTGCTGTTGCTGGGCACTGTCTCGGTGGTCCCGCTCGCCCATGCCCAGTTCACGGGATTCAAGAAAAAGAAGAAAGTGGACCCGACCCGCTCGGTCAAGGGCCAGGTCACTGACGAACACGAGGAGGGCATCCGCGGCATCGTGCAGCTGAAGCACACGCGCACGCTGGAAGTGAAATCGTTTCACACCAACGACAACGGCGACTACTACTTTCACGGCCTCGACCTGAACGTGGACTACGAACTCAAGGCGCTGGCCGAAGGCAGGCAAAGCAGGACGCGCACAGTGTCGAGTTTTGACAGCCGCAACGAGCTGATCTACAATTTCAAGCTCAAGCCCGAGAACTGAATCGCGGCACCGCAGGGGAAACTGCCGCCGGTCCTGCTAGCCGCAGCAGTCGCACCAAACTGACGTCGCGCTCGGGCGCTCCTTGGCCTGCGCCGGCGGCGCAGCACGATCCTGCCAGAGGACTGAATGCCGCGGTCATGCGGGCAACGCTCTCAGAACGCCTGCGCGATGTGACCGCCGCCGATCACAGGTCCTGTTCGGCCATCGCTGCAATTCATATCGGCAAAAAGTGCCCTGTCGGAAGCTCGGCACCCGGACTTGCGCGGCAATGGGAGTTACCATTAGTTTGTCCGGCTCGTCGAAGATAATGAGCCGGCGCACCAGCAGATCAGGGAATACAACGATGCGGCATCGCAAGCTCTACTTACTCAAGGCGGTCGCGCTGCTCGGCACTCTGGCGTTGCTGGCACCGGCCGTTGCCACGCTGCAGGCCCAAGGCCCGATCGGCGACCAGCCGCGGAGGCCGCGGACCGACGCCCCGCGCAGGCCCGGGACCCTCCCCGGGCCGGGGTCGCCCCCCGATGCGCCCTCGGATATACCGCGCGTGGAAACCCGCGCGCCGCAGCGGACGCCGGAGCAGCAGCCCCTGTTCACTGCCGACACCAACGTGGTCACCGTGGATATCGCGGTGCTGGACAACAAGGGGCAGTTCATCCCCAGCATCCCGCCCGGCAACTTCCAAATCTTGGAGGACGGCGTCCCTCAGAAGATCATTAGCGTGGGGCAGACCCAAGCCCCTGCCACGGTGGCGCTGCTGATCGAGTTCAGCAATCGCTGGCAGAGCTACTGGAGCGAGACTTGGTACCAGACGCTCACCGCGACCTACGGCTTTGTCCAGACGCTGCGCCCGGAAGACTGGGTCGCGGTGATCGCCTACGACCTGCGGCCGGAAATCCTGGCCGACTTCACCCAAGACCGGCGGGAGATCAACAACGCCCTGCAGCGGCTCCGCATCGCGGCTTACCGCGAGTCCAACCTCTTCGACGCGCTGACCGACACTGTCCAGCGCATGTCCGAGATCGAAGGGCGAAAAGCTGTCGTCCTGCTCTCGAGCGGCGAGGACACCTTCAGCCGGCTGAACTTCTCGCAAGCCCGCAAGATCGTGCAGGAGGCCGGCGTCACGGTACACGCCATCGGCTTGGGCCAGATGCTCAAGGAGATGCTGGATTCCTACGGCTATGTCGGGGGTGCGACCCGCATCGGCTGGCTGCAAGCGGACAACCAGCTGCGCACGTTCACCAGGGAAACGGGCGGCTTCTCGTTCTTCCCGCGCTTCTACGGGGAGTTCCCGACGATCTTTCAGAGCCTGAACTACCTGATGCGCAACCAGTACACGGCGGTCTACCAGCCCTCCAACACCAAGCGTGACGGCACATTCCGCAAGATTACCGTGCGCCTGGTGGATCCCAACACCAACAAAGAGCTGCGAATCACCGGCAAGAAGAACAAGCGCATCAAGTACGACATCGTCGCGCGCAAGGGCTACACGGCGCCTCGCGAGGTGGAATAGGCACCTCCAACCGCGGCCCAGAAGTTCGACCTCCGGCGTACGTCGCCTCCCATCGTCTCCGACCTTCGCGGGCGTGCTGAGGCTCTTCTCTTAGCGTCTGCTATAGTCTCCGAATTATGGCTCGCGTCCCCGACCGCCCGAAGGTCTTGCTCATCGACGACAATCGCTTCGGGTCGCGCGTGCGCCGGGCGATCCTGGCGGATCTGGGGTACGAGGTCGAAGTCTCAGAGAGCGGCGCGGCCGGCTTGGAGCGCTTTCAGGCATGTGCCGAGGAGGCCCCCTTCAGCGTCGTCGTCACGGACTATCGGATGCCCGGCATGCGGGGCGACGAGGTCGTCCGGCGGCTCCGGGAGCTGGCCCCGGACGTGCCGGTTGTGATCCTTTCCGGCCACGTCCGGACCTTCGCGCTGACCTCGGAGTCCACGGGAGCGGATGTCGTGCTCGAAAAGGGGCCGCGCGAGCAGCACGATCTGGCGGGCACGATCCAGAGGCTCGCCCCCAGCGCCACTCCGCGCAAGCCGCTCGGACATGCGACCGAGTCCGGTCGCGCCATGCGTCAAGCCCCGTCGCGCAGACGGGCCCGCAACGAGTGATAAGATCGGGCAACGCCCACAGACGCCGGGCACATCGTCAATGACAAGCTTTACTTGGCTAGGCCACTCGACCGTTCATGTCAGGGTCGCGGACGGCCCGGCGATCCTGATCGATCCTTGGCTGAAAGGCAACCCCGCTTTCCCGTCCGGCTACGACGTCGCGCCGGTCGACCTCGTGCTGATCACTCACGGCCACTTCGACCACCTGGACCTGGGAGATCTGCGGGCGCTGGTCGAGAGGTTCGAGCCCGAGATCGTTTGCAACGCCGAGATTTCGATGTGGCTGGGCTCGAAGGACATTCCGAACGTGGTCGGCATGAACAAGGGCGGCTGCTACCACAGCAAGGGCGTGCGGATCTCGATGACGCAAGCCCAGCACAGCAGCTCGATCCTAGAGGACGGCAGGATCATCTATGCCGGCGAGCCTGCCGGCCTAGTCGTCCGCCAGCCCGACGGCCGCGCGTTCTATCATGCCGGCGATACCAACGTCTTCAGCGACATGAGCCTGATCCGGCGCCTCTACGAGCCCGAACTGGCCATGCTTCCCATCGGCGACCTGTTCACCATGGGACCCAAGGAAGCAGCCTTGGCCTGCGAATTCCTGCAGCCGAAGCTAGTCATCCCCATCCACTACAAAACGTTTCCGCTGCTGACCGGGACCGCGGCCAAGCTCCGGGAGGAACTAGGCGCCGAGTCCGGCGTGGAGGTGCGCGAGCTGGAGCCGGGCGCGGCCTTCGACTGGTGAGCTAAGCGGCGACTCTCAGCGCTTGGAAAGCCCTGAGTAGGTCTCGTCGTCCGTCGCCTCGGTCGTGACCGGCAGCCCGCGCCGAGCCCAGCCGTCGTAAACGATCTGCCCCATAGGATTGGATTCGCCATCGAATCCGCCGCGCATATCGACGACATCGGTAAAACCGTTCGCCTGCAGTACTTGCGCGGCACGCATCGATCGCCCGCCCTTCAGGCAAGCAGTGATGATCTTGGCATCCTTGCCCAGCGCCCGCTCGCAGACGTCGACGAATTCCTCGTTCGGCTGCATGCCCATCGCGGTCCGATGCAGTAGCGGGATGTTCTTGGCTCCGGGCGCGTGTCCTTGCTCGAATTCCGGGATCGAGCGCACGTCCAAGTAGACGTAGCCCTCCTCCGACTCCAGCAGGTCGCGGGCCTCGTCCGGTGAAATGCGCTTCAGTGCCATGGTTGCCTACGCTTCACGCTCGCTGATTCGGTCATGCAATGTCAAATCACCCGCCGGCAATATCGGCGCAGCCAGCAAGCGGCGCGGCATCCACCCGAGTGAACTCGCGACGCAAACGTACCGTCTCGGGCACTTCGCGGGAGGCGGCGCGGGCCTCTGTGCGAGCCAACTCGCCATCGCGCGGTTCGCTCATGATCTTGCCCGCCGCTGGTCCGACTCGCTATGATCGGCCATTCGCCGACCATGCCCGCCAATCCTGAAATCTCGGTGGTGATTCCCGTCCGCAACGAAGAGGAATCCGTCGAGGAACTGGCGCGGCAGCTGCAAGCCGCGCTGCCAGAAGACCACGAAATCTTGTTCGTCGACGATGGCAGCACCGACAACACCTGGCAGCGCTTGACGGCGCTGCACTCCCCCGGGCGCATTCGTCTGGTCAAGTTCCGCGCCCACGCCGGCAAGTCCGCCGCGCTGATGGCGGGCTTCGCGCGCTGCACAGCGCCGGTTGTCTTCACGATGGACGGTGACCTGCAGGATGACCCGGCCGAAATCCCGGCCTTTCGCTCGAAGCTCGCCGAGGGCTATGACTTGGTCTCGGGCTGGAAGAAAGTACGCCACGACCCCCTTCACAAGGTCGTCGCTTCGCGCCTCTTCAATTACGTGATGCGCCGCGCCACGGGTCTCGGGCTCCATGACATGAACTGCGGATTCAAGTGCTACCGGGCGGAAGTGGTCAAGAGCCTGAGGATCTACGGGGACCAGCACCGTTTCATCCCCGTCTTTGCCGCGCACCTAGGCTACCGCGTCACCGAGATCGTCGTGCGCCACCGAGCGCGTCGCTACGGCCGCTCGAAGTACGGCCTGAGCCGCCTGGCCAAGGGCTTCGTCGATCTGGGTACGGTGCTGCTGAGAACTCGGTTTCACGACCGTCCGGCACACGCGTTCGGATATCTGGCCCTGTGCTGCGGCCTAGCTGGAGCGGGATTGCTCGGCCTGGCCTTGTCGCCGTGGCTTCACCCCACCGCGTCGTGGGCGGCCGCAGCCGTGGCCGTCGCCTTGGGAAGCGGCGCAGTGGCCCTTCTGGCCTTGGGCTGGGTGGCGGAGTGCATGCTCCACGGCGCGGCGGATCCGTCGCCGCTGCTCGCGCCGGCGATCGAGGACATACGTGATTAAGCGCGCGCTGCCCGTCGTCAAGGCTCTCGTGCCCCTGGTCCTGGCCTGGTTCATCGGCCGCATGATCTACGGCAATTGGCAGCAAGTGCGGTCGGAGCCATGGCGGCTCGATCTGCCATGGCTTGCGGTGTCGTTCGCTCTTGGGGCCGCGTGGCATCTGGTCCGACCGTTTGGCTGGACGCGCCTGCTAGGGGGCTTCGACCACGTCGTGCCGTATTGGGAGATCTACCGCATCTACCGCAAGTCCGAGCTGAGCCGCTATGTTCCGGGCGGCATCTGGCAATTCGCCGCCCGCATCTACCTCACGCGCCGCCACGGCGTGAGCGCGGCGGCCTGCCTGGCCGCGACGATACTCGACATGACCCTGGCCGCGCTCGCCGCGATGGTCGTGGCCGCTTGGCTTGGCGGTGTCGCAGCCTCCTCCCTGGCCCAGTGGCAGCGCTACGCCCTGTTTGCGTTCCCTCTGGTCGCCTGCGCCGTCGTATACCCCCCGGTATTCAACGCGTGGGCGGTGCGCTTGGCTCGCTTGCTCAAGCAGCCGTTCCGCCCGCTTGAGATCCGCACGGCCCGCATGCTGGGCATCTGGACCCTGTACGTCGTGATGTGGGCGCTGCTGGCGTTTGCCATGGCCAGCTTCGCGCGCGCCCTGCTGCCCGGCCTAGACACCGAGCGCTTCGCCCATATCGCGGGTTCTTACGCCCTGGCGTGGCTAACGGCGCTGATCACCATGGTGGCACCTGCGGGAATGGGCATCCGCGAAGGCATCCTCGGGCTGCTGCTGTCCCAAGCGATCGCCGCAGGCACGGCGATGACTCTGGCCGTCGCAATGCGCTTGTGGGTCGTGACCATGGAATTGGCCTGGCTGGCGATCGGGCTGCTGATGCCCCGAGCAGTCCAGCCCGATCAAGCCTAGAGCTCGCGGACCGCGATGTTGCGGAAGCGGTGCTCCAAGCCCGGGCTGCAGCGGTCGCCGCCGTGAACCTGCACGGCGATAGCTCCCTCGGTGGCACCCCGCGGAAGGTGGTTCTCGGTGTCCTTGAAGTCCGTGATCTTGGAGCCGTTGAGCCACACTTCGATGCGGGGCGCCTCGCCTTGGATGCGGGCGCGCAGGGAATTCCAATCATCCTTCTTCCACACCCTCTCCCAGCCATCCGACCGGTGCTCGCCGGGGCTTTGCAATTGCTCCCCGAAGACGCCCCCCAGGTTCCCGCCGGCGAGGTAGTCGAGCATGACTTGGTAGGCCTGCCCGCTGCCAGTAGAGCGCAGGAAGACGCCGCCATCGCAGCCGAAATCGGGCTTGATCTCCAAGTAGACTTCGAAGTCGCCGAACTTCTCGTCCGTCAGCAAGATGCCGCCGTTCCCTTCCCGATCCTGCATGCCGACCAATGCGCCTTCAAACACGCGCCACTCCTTCGTGTCGCCATGATGGTTGGTCAGGCTCATGTGCCAGCCGGCAAGGTTCTGGCCGTTGAAGAGCGGCCGGAATCCTTCTGGCACCTCCGCGCCGAGCGACAGCGGCAGCAAGGCCAGGAGCAAGCGTCCGCGAAACATCCATCCAGTCATATTCCCGGCCAGCGTAGCATTTTCCCGGGTGGCTTCCCGGACCCGCTCGCCCGTCCCCGAGAAGGATGGCAGCAAGCACAGCCCCTATACTTGATTAACTCGGCCGAGTGCCGAAAGAGGGGACCGCGAGCAATGGACGGATACTATGATCCCGAAGACCTGCCCCGCTTTGCCGAGATGGGCGATGACGCGCCGGAACTGTGGGACAAGTTCAATTCTTGGTACGGGGCTGTCTTCCAGCCGGGCGCGCTGAGCGAGCGCGAGAAGAACCTGATCGCCTTGGCGGTGGCCCACGCCGTACAGTGTCCATACTGCATCGACGCGTACACGCAGGGCTGCCTTGAACAGGGCTCCAATCTGGAACAGATGACCGAGGCCGTTCATGTGGCTTCGGCGATCAAGGGAGGATCCGCGCTGGTGCACGGCTTGCAAATGCGCAACGTCGCCTCCAAGATCAGCATGTAGCGATCAATGGGAAATTCCCTTCCAGCAGAGCGTCGCCTCCCTCCAGACGCCGACCAGCAATTCCGCATCCTCCAACTGGACGGCGAAGCGGCATTCCAGCCCTTCGACTCGCGCTTGGCCCAGGCGGGCGTCGGACCGCTGGTCGCCGGAGGCATAGACGTCGTCCAGATCAATGTCGGCAAGTTTTGCAACCAAACCTGCAAGCACTGCCATGTCGACGCGGGCCCGGATCGCACGCAGGAAAACATGTCGCGGGAGACGTTCGAGCTGTGCCTCGACGCGATCAAGCGAATCGGCCGGCCCGATGTGGATCTAACGGGGGGAGCGCCCGAACTCAACCCGAGCTTCCGCTGGTTCGTCGAGCAAGTTCGCGGGCTGGGCTGCAAGGTGATCGACCGCTGCAATCTGACCGTGCTGGTCATGCGTTCACAGGCCGGGCTGGCCCCCTTCCTAGCCCTGCACCGCGTCCAGATCGTTGCCAGCCTGCCATACTTTCTCGGCAGCCGGACCGACGCCCAGCGCGGCGACGGCGTGTTCGACAAGTCCATCCTGGGCCTTCGCAAGCTCAACGAGCTGGGCTACGGCAGGCCTGGCAGCGGATTGGAGCTGAACCTGGTCTACAACCCTACCGGGGCCTTCTTGCCGCCGGACCAAGACGCCATCGAGGCCGACTTCCGGCGGGAACTCAGCACCCGCTATCACATAGAGTTCAATTCGCTGTACACGATCACGAACATGCCCATTGGCCGCTATCGCGACTATCTGGTCCGCAGCGGCAACCACAGGCGCTACATGGAGCAGCTGGTCAACGCGTTCAATCCGGCCGCCGCGACGGGCGTGATGTGTCGATCGATGATCTCGGTGGGCTGGGACGGGCGTCTCTACGACTGCGATTTCAACCAGATGCTGGAACTGGAGCTGGGCTTCGGAGCGCCGCGGCATATTCGCGATTTCGACCCGGAGCGGCTCGCGGCCAGGCGAATCGTCAGCGGGCAGCACTGCTACGGCTGCACGGCCGGCTCGGGCTCGAGCTGCGGAGGCCGGATCTCCTGAGCAGGCCGGAACAGCTCGAGCCTCCGGCACGGGCAGGCCCTGATGTACACTGGGGTGTCTGGCGCCGGTTGCCGGTCGCACCGAAGGAACACTGACATGCTCATCAAGCTAGCCCTTATCCTGATCGTGGCCGCAGTGACGTTGCTGTTGTCCGGTTGTGGCGGCGGCGACGCACCGCCCGAATCGCCGCCACCGGAGGAGCCCGCCGAGGCCCAACAGGCCCCGTCGGCGCCGGAGCCCGAACCAGAACCTGAGCCGGAGGCGAAGGCCGAGCCGGCGCCGCCGGAAGAGCCCGCCGGGCCCCCGCGCGTTCGCGTGGAAACCGACAAGGGCACGCTGGTCTTGGAGCTTTATCCCGATCGCGCGCCGGAAACAGTCGCCAACTTCCTGCAGTACGTCGACGACGGGTTCTATGACGGCACCATCTTTCACCGCGTGATTCCCAACTTCATGATCCAAGGCGGGGGGTTCGTTGCGGGAATGCAGGAAAAGTCGACGCGGCCGCCGATCAAGAACGAATCCGGCTCGATGGCGAATACGAAGTACACGATCGCCATGGCGAGGACCGCCAATCCGCACAGCGCATCGGCCCAGTTCTTCATCAACCACCAGACCAATCAATTCCTCGACAAGGAGCACGCGCGCGATGGCTGGGGCTATTGCGTGTTCGGCAAGGTGGTCGACGGCACGGACGTGATAGAAGCCATCGCGGAGGTGGCGACTGGAAGCAAGATGGGACACCAAGACGTCCCGCTGACGCCGGTGGTCATCAAGTCCGCGCAGCGCACCGGCTAGCCGCTCAAGCTTTGAGCCTAGGGCCGTTCCGACCGGCGCATCTGCGGGCTGCCGGAATTCCGTCGCGTGGCCCCGCCCCCCGACGCCGCGCCGCCCGCTAGGCCGATCTGTCGGGGCCATCCCCCGGCGCTGCGAGCGCCCGCTGCAACGCTTGTCCGCCGCTCCGGTCCGAGTCGTCTTCGAGCGGTCAATCGCGCCTCCTGCGAGGCAGCAGCCCGATCGCCACGGCCCCTAGCGCCGCCAGTCCGAACACAGCCCACAGCGCCTGCGAGTAGCCCGCCAAGCGACCCGCTAGCACGGCAATGAAGCGCGGCGTCCAGAACTGCAGGATCGTGTCGCTCGGCAGGATCGCGGACATGGCCTTGCCCAGCGAGCGCAGGCCGAACTGGTCCGCAGCCATCAGCGGGATCAGCATGTAGTCGGCACCCATCGCGAGGCCGAATACAATCGCAAACAGGAAAACCATGTTTGGCTGCTCCGGCGTCACCAGGAACAGCAACGGAATCGCGAGCGCCACGATGATATACGTGGCAAGCATGACGTATTTTCGCGGCAGCTTGTCGGCGAGCCAGCCGGCAAGCAGCCGGCCCGAGATACTGGACAACAGATAGGTGAACGAAGCCCTTGCCCAAACGTTGTCCCGCATGACCTGGTCGGTGAACCCCTGTTCTTCATATACGAACTTCATCAGAAAGTTGACCGCGGCGATCGACCCGATCGAGGCGGCGCTGCCTACCAACAGCAACCAGAACGCGGGACTGCCGGAAAGCTGACCGAAGGTCTTCTCGGACTCTGCCTGGGCCGGCTCCTTGACAGCCTCCGCTACCTCGACATCACCCGCGCTCTCTGCGCCATCGGGTAACTGGCCCATGTCTTCGGGCTTGTCCCGGATCACGAAGAACGCCAGCGGCCAGGCGATCATCATCAGGAAACTCAACGCCTGGAGGGCATCGGTGTAGTGGTCCAGGGTTCTGGCAAGGTAAGGCGTAAGCAGGTTACATAGCGCACCGATCACGGCCACGCCCACGTACGCGATCCCCATGGCCGTACCTCGACGGCGCTTGTACCAGTTCGAAATGATGATCTGGTGCGGGATCGGCCCTGACAAGAAGTACCCGGCCATGTAAACGCACCACGCGCCGTAGTACTCGTACTGGTTGCCGCTCAGCCGACCGAACCATTGGAACGAGACGAACGTTAGGAACGTGCCGATCAGGATCAGCTTGCGCGGCGAGGTCTTGGGCACGATCACGGGTCCGATCCAGATCGTCAGCAGCACGGCGATCGGGGCGCCCAGCGTCACCAGCTCGACCGGCCACGAGTGGCCGTCGCGGAAGTAGTCAAAGAAGAAGGCGATGTTGTAGTAGGGAAATCCCGTGGACAGGCCGAACGTAACGAAGCAGCTGGCGATGATCCACGGGCCAAAAAATTTCTTGCTGGAGGATTCCATGAAGTTCTCGCCTCCGGGGCGAACTAGCCAGTGTATCCGATACGGCCAGCCGCAGTAGCGATTCGCTCCTTGCGCTAGGGTTATGCTGAAATTGTGGCCGCTGCCTGCCGTTGTGCCGGGGGTCATGCGCTACCGCAAGATCGACCGTGCAAGAACGGGGCCCCAGTATTTCGAACGCGCTGCTAGCCATGGCGGCATTCGTCGTCGTGGCCGCGGGCGTCAAGCTCGCAGCCGTAATCGTGGTCCCGTTCCTGCTCTCGGTCTTTCTCGCCATATTGGCAGGGCCGCCGGTGTTCTGGCTGCACCGCAACCGCGTTCCACGCTGGCTTGCGATCCTGACGGTGATTCTCAGCATCGGCGGCTTCGTGGGTTTGGTCGGCGTGCTCGCGGCAGCCTCTCTCAGCGATTTCGCGAACAGCCTGCCGGGCTACCAAGCGCGCCTGCTGAGCCAGTGGGAACAGACGCTGGTGAGCTTGGAAGACTTGCTTACGAGGCTTGGCATCCAGGAGATTTCCGACAGTGTTTGGGATCAATCGGATCTGAGCCGGATCTTCGGCACGACGGCCCAGTTCGCCGGAGCGACTCTGTTGCAGTTCGGGAACATCGTCACCAAGTCGTTGATGGCCGTGCTGACCGTAACGTTCATGCTGTTGGAGGCGTTCCGGCTCCCCAAGAAGCTCGAGCCGCTGCTGGACCAGTCCGGTCGGAAGTGGGAGCACTTTGAAGCGTTTGCGAGATCGGTGCAGAAGTACCTCGCCATCAAGACACTGACCAGCCTCGCGACTGGGGTCGCGATCACGCTCTGGGTCTGGGTGCTGGGCGTGGACTACGCGATCTTCTGGGGCCTGCTCGGTTTCTTGCTCAATTTCATCCCCAACATTGGCTCCTTCATCGCCGCGATTCCGGCCGTATTGATGGCCGCCGTGCAGTATGGGGGGGGCACCGCACTCGTCGTTGCCCTGGGGTATGTTGGGATCAACATCGTCATCGGCGGCCTGATCGAGCCGCAATTCATGGGGGACGGTGTCGGCTTGTCGCCGCTGGTGGTGTTCATGTCATTGGTCTTCTGGGGCTTCTTGCTCGGCCCGGTCGGCATGCTGCTATCCACGCCGCTGACCATCAGCGTGAAGCTCGCGCTGGAGGGCTACCCGGACGCTCGCTGGATCGCCACCCTGATCGATTCGGGCAAGACCTGATCGCGGCCGCTGTCGGGTACAATTGTTGCGGGCTCCCGCCGATGAGACTTGTAGCCGCGACTTTGCTGCTAGCGATTCCGTTGACGTTGGCGGCGGCCGAGTACAGCGACAGCGAGCGCAGCTTCTGGTCGTTCCAGCCGCGCCAAGCTGCCGCCGGGCCGACCGTTGACTCCGATTGGGCTTCAAGCCCTGTCGATGCCTTCGTCTGGAGCCGGCTTGCGGCTGCGGGGCTGCGGCCGGCGCCCGAGGCCCAGCCCCCCGAGCTCGCTCGTCGAGTGTACTTTGACACCACCGGCTTGCCGCCAACTCCGGCAGAGCTGGAGGCATTCGTCAACGACCGGTCGCCCGGCGCTTGGGAGCGGCTGGTGGACCGGCTGATGTCCAGCCCGCGCTGGGGCGAGCGCGCCGCCCAGCGCTGGCTGGACGTGGTGCGATTCGCGGAGACCGAAGGGTTCGAATACGACCGCTACCTGCCCGGACTGTGGCGCTACCGCGACTACGTGATCGAGTCGTTCAACCGGGACAAGCCGCTGGACCGCTTCATCGCGGAACAGCTCGCCGGCGATGAGATGGCCGCGGACGCGCCGCAGTCGGACGCGGACCGGGAGCTGCTGGCCGCGGCAGGATTCCACCGCCTCGGGCCAGTCCGCCGCAATGCCGGCAACCAAGAGGTGGCCTCGAGCCGCAACGAAGTCCTTACCGAGCGGACCGATATCGTCGGGACGGCGCTGCTCGGCATGACCGTCGGCTGCGCGCGCTGTCACGACCACATGTTCGACCCCATCCGCCAGGTCGACTACTACCGGTTGCAAGCGTACTTCGGCGCGTCGCGCGAAGCGAATCTGGTGTTCGATTCGGACTCCACCATAGAAGACTGGCAGAAGGCAACCAAGGAAATCGCCACGAAGATGAAGTCCTTGCGCGGGGAGATCAAGCTGGCCGAGGGCGAGGAGCGGCTGCGCCTGCAAGCCGAGCATGACGCCCTCGAGTCGCAACTGCCGGCACCGCCGCCGACGCTGGCCACGGTGCAGAACGATCCCGAGAACCCCAATCAGGTTCACCTGCTCGCCCGGGGCGACCATACCAAGCCTCTCCGGCCGGTCGATCCCCGCCCCCTGGGAGTGCTGCTTCCCGAGGACGCCCCGACGCTCCCGCCGGATGCAGAGGACCCGCGCTCGCGACTGGCCGGGTGGATCACGTCTCCCGAGCACCCCCTGACCGCGCGCGTGGCGGTCAACCGGATCTGGCAAGGCTACTTCGGCCAGGGCATCGTCGACACCCCGAACGATTTCGGCGCCATGGGCGGACGCCCGAGCCATCCGGCTTTGCTCGACTTTCTCGCCAACGAACTCGTCGAGTCCGGTTGGAGCGCGAAGCACGTGCATCGGCTGATTCTGACCAGCAGCGCGTATCGGCAGGCATCTCACAACCCGGCCCAGGAACAGCGCGGAATGCAGCAGGACGCGTCCAATCGACTCCTGTGGCGCGGTCCGCGCCGTCGCCTCGGTGCCGAGGAAGTGCGCGACGCAATGCTTGCGGCCGCTGGCGAACTTAATCTCGCGTACGGCGGCAAGAGCGTCATGCTGCCCGTCGAAGACGCCTTGGTGGACCTGTTGTACGACCCGACCCAGTGGCGCGTGCCCGCGGACCAGGCCCAGCACCGCCGCCGATCGATCTACCTGCTCGCGAAACGCAACCTGCGCCTGCCGTTCATGGAAGTGTTCGACCAGCCGGCACTGCTCACAAGCTGCGCCCGCCGGGAGTCGAGCACCCACGCGCCGCAATCTCTGGAACTGCTCAACGGCCCGATCTCGAACGAGCTTGCCGCGCGGTTTGCCGCCCGGCTCGACCGGGAAGCCGGTCGCGACCTGGACAGTATCATTGGCCAAGCTTACCTGCTTGCCGCCGGCAGGCCTCCGACCGAAGATGAGGCTCTGATCGCGCGCAACTTCCTGGCCGACAATTCGCTGCGCGAATTCGCCCTGGCCATGTTCAACCTCAATTCGTTCCTGTACCTGAACTGATCCGGGCGCACGGTATATCCAGTTCCAGGCCGCATCTGCCCGTGTTCCGCAAGATCTTGGTAGCCAACCGCGGCGAGATCGCAGTGCGGATCATCCGCACCTGCCGCGAGATGGGCATCGCAACCGTCGCGATCTATTCGGACGTCGACCGCGAGGCGAAGCATGTCCGATTGGCCGATGAGGCCTGCGCTGTCGGCGCGGCGCCTCCGGCCGAGAGCTACCTCAACATCGGCCGCGTCTTGGACGCGGCCAGCTCAGCGGGAGCGGATGCCATCCACCCAGGCTATGGCTTCCTCAGCGAGAACGCGGAGTTCGCCCAGGCCTGCGAGCGCAAGGGGATCAAGTTCATCGGGCCGTCCGCAGCGGCGATTCGCTCCATGGGAATCAAGACTCGCGCCCGCGAGCTAATGTCGCAGGCCGGAGTCCCAGTCGTTCCCGGCACGCCAGAAGCAACGGACGCCCGCCAAGCTGCGGCCTTTGCCAGCCGGGTCGGCTACCCGGTCATGCTCAAGGCGTCCGCCGGCGGCGGCGGCAAGGGAATGCGCCTTGTAGAGTCAGCCGCTCAGCTCGAGAGCGCCTGGGAACAAGCGCGGGGCGAAGCCCTCGAAGCGTTCGGCGACGCTGCAGTGTACGTGGAGAAGGCGATCCTTCGCCCGCACCACGTCGAGGTCCAGATTCTAGCCGACGAGCACGGGACAGTGGTCCATCTGGGCGAGCGCGAATGCAGCCTGCAGCGGCGGCACCAGAAGGTGCTCGAAGAGAGTCCCTCGCCGCTAGTAGAGGCCAACCCTGGTGTCCGCGAACAGCTCTATTCGGCCGCCATTGCAGCAGCCAGCGCCATCGGCTACGCCAACGCGGGCACGATCGAGTTCCTCATGGACGCCGACGCCCGCTTCTATTTCCTGGAAATGAACACCCGCCTGCAGGTCGAGCATCCTGTCACCGAGCTGGTGACAGGAATGGATCTCGTCAAGCAGCAGATCCGCGTAGCTGCCGGCGATAGGCTGGGCTTCTCCCAAGAGGCGGTCCGGTTTCGCGGCCACGCACTGGAATGCCGCGTGTATGCGGAAGACCCCAGCGCCAACTTCATGCCTTCTCCCGGCCTGATCCGGCACATGGCAATGCCCGACGGCCCGGGCATCCGGATCGATTCCGGCGCAGACGAAGGCTGGACCGTCCCGATCCACTACGACCCGTTGATCGCCAAGCTCTGCGCTTGGGCGCCCACCAGGCCGGAAGCCATCGACAAGCTGCGCGGCGCGCTGAGCGAAGCCACCATCAGCGGCATCGCCACGACCCTGAGCTTCTTTCGCGACTTGATGGAGGATCCGCAGTTCCAAGCCGGCGACATCGACACCGGGTTCCTGGCGCGCGGCCTCGACCCAGCTGCGAGCGCGGCATCGACCCCTTCATCCGAGGCGCGCCTGGCAGCCATCCTCGCGGTCATCGAAGCCGAACAGGGCCGCGCGGCCGATCAACCTTCGACGGCCCTGCCGCCAAGCTCGGCGTGGAAGCGCAGCGGGCGAATCGAGAACATCGCGGCCCGGGACACGGATCGATGAAGAAGTTCGACCTCGTCGTAGACGGCACCCCGTGCAGGCTGTGCGTCGGCGCGGATTCGTGCGAGATGGACGGGCGTCGTTCGACGACGGACATTCGCTGCACAGGCCCGGGCAGCTACTCGGTGATCGTGGACGGGAACCAGCACACCGTCGTTGTCAATCGGTCCGCCCAGGGCTCCTATGAGGCCCATGTATCCGGAACGGCGCTTGCCATCGAGATTCGCGACCCGCGGCGCCTGTCAGGCCACATGGATGGACCGGCGGCCGGCGGCTCGCAGGCAGTGCGCACGCCGATGCCCGGCAAGGTGCTGTCCGTGCGAGTGCGGGTCGGCGACGAAGTTCGCAGCGAGCAGGGCCTGTTGGTGGTGGAAGCGATGAAGATGCAGAATGAACTGCGCGCCCCCTGCGCCGGAAGGGTCACGGCCGTCAACGTCAGCGCAGGCGATTCGGTCTCGTCAGGGGACACCTTGGTGGTGGTTGAATAGGATAGAGATACGGGCTTCGTCCGGATTCCCGGCAACTACGATGTGCAGCGAATGCCGAGACACGGGCTGGTTGCAAGAGCGGCTGCCGGGAGGCTTCACTGCGTCCAAGCGGTGCCACTGCCGCGAGGGCGGCGAAGCCGCTTCGCAGTATGGCGCGCTGCGCTTGCCGCCTCGCTTTGCCGACGCCACATTCGACAACTTCAGCGCTGGGGTCTATGCCAAGGAGCCCCAGAAGCACCAAATCCTGACCGCGGCGATGGCCAAGGGCATGCTGTTCGCTGATGGTTTCCCGATCGAGCCATCCAAGGGGCTGCTATTTCACGGCGGCACCATGGAGCGGCAGACGCACCTGGCCGTGGCGACGCTGAAGCGGCTGGCTGACAAAGGCCTCAGCTGCCTCTTCTTCGAATACCAGGACTTGTTGCAGGCCCTTCAAAGCCGACCTGGCACTGCTGACGACGAGCGCGACGAACTGGCAGGCAAGATCAACTCTGTAGACGTGCTGCTGATCGAATCGCTTGGCGAGCGCAGGCCGACCGATTGGGCCCAAGACACGATCTACTCGATCGTCAAGCATCGCTACCACACCAAGCTGGGACTGTTGGCCACTACGGGACTGCCGCTCGCAACGATGGCAACGGAGGCTCATCTCGGCACGCAGGCGATGTACGCCTCCGCACGGTCCCAAGACACGCTCGCCCAGCGCATTGGCCGCCAGTGTGCCGAGATGCTCGAATCCATCTGTGTCACGGTGCCAGTCGCTGTGCCAGCCGCTGAACGATCCGTCCCGATCGCGGCCCGCAGCCGCCGGTGAGTATCAGCCCCGTTCACGCTCGGCCAAGATCGTCTCGGCGCCAGCGCCCGCGATGGCGTGCCGCTATCAGTTCGGCAGCCTCGCTCGCAGGGATCGGTGTAGGGTCGGCAAGCAGGCCGGCGCCGAACGCCGCCTCGCCAAGCACCGTGGTCGCGCGAATTCCCTGCTGGCGCAGTTCGCAAACAGCCGGAGAGCCCTGCCGCTTGCCCAGCTTCGCTCCCTGTGCATCGCGGACCAAGGGGTGGTGGTAGAAGACCGGCTGCTGGACCGCGCCGAGCATCCGGGCCAGTCTCAGCTGACGGCCGGTCGACTGCAGCAGATCTTCCCCTCGAACGACAAAATCCACGCCGTGGCGCAGGTCATCGACTGTGACTGAGAACTGATAGCTCCAGTTCCCGTGACGATCGCGCAGCAGCAGGTCGCCGCACTGCTCGCGCGGCTCTTGCCGCTGCGGGCCCAGCAGCCCGTCGGTGAACACCTCGGCCGCGGCATCCGGCTCCCATGCCAACCGCAAGCCGTGAGGCTCCGAGGCTGGATGGGCAGCGTTCCTGCACCTCCCCGGATACGGTCGCTCGCCGAACGCTTCTGGACCTGCAGCCTGCAAGAGCTGCTTACGGGTGCAGACGCAGCGATAGACCGGGTAGCTGCGCTTCAATCGCCGCAGGGCATGCGCGAAGGCTTCGTCACAATCGCTCTGGCGATAGCGGCTCGACTGGGCACCGATCCGATTCACCGCCTCGAATCCGAGCCACTCCAGATCCCGCAGCAGCTCCCGCTCGTAGCGACGCTGACATCGCTGGCGGTCGTGATCTTCGATCCTGAGCAACACCTCGCCGCCCAGAATCCCCGCCATGCCCCACACGTACAACATGTGGGCCACGTGGCCCAAGTGCAAGTGACCCGTGGGACTGGGCGCGAATCGTGTCCGAAGCTTGCGATCCGGGGCGGCCACCTCAACCCGCCTTGGCCGTGTGAAGCGGGGCGGGCACGGGGTGCCCGCCCATTGGAAATCAGTTCAGATTGAGCGAGACCGAGTTAGACGTGCCCAAGAAATTGGTCGCTGTGACCGACACGGCCTGGATGTCCTCGAAGGCACCCTCGTCAACGTTGAAACCTACCGTGGCAGTGAAGTTGCCGCCAGTAGCGGCCGATTGGTTGCTGCTGAAGTAGGTCCCGAAGGAGCCAGACACATCCACGTCGAGGGAATCGGTCTCCAGAACCGAGCCGCTGGCAGCCGTGAACGAGAACGACAGCGAATCAACGCTCCTCGTCGTGGTGAAACCCGTCACCTGCAGGCTGAATCCGCCTTGGCCAGTTCCGCCCAGGGCTACTCGCTGCAGTACGGGTGCCGCTTCCAGCACGTTGAACCGAAGCTCGGGCCTCGTGTCAGGGGTGATGTCTGCCGAGGCCGCCGCCGCCCGCTCGATGGAAGTGTTCAGGTAGCCGTTCGGGACTGAGAAGAACTGGGAGGTCATCACGATCTCGCCGGCGACCGTTCCGGTCTGGAAGGCGTTGGAGGTTGTCTGTCCCGCGAAGATCGCCTCGGTCGTCCCGGCCAAGATGACGAAGAACGCTTGGCGCCCGCCGCTGGCCCACTGGACCGAGGGGTCGCTGGCGAAGCGGCGCGCCTCAAAGGCGAGGTTCAAGATGCCCACTACATCGTTCGGATAGGTTCGGGCAATGCTGACCTGCATTGGAACCTGTTCTGCCGCCGCTATGGTGCCGCCCGATCGAGAGAAGCTCACGTCCGGCAGCGGAATGACTTGTACGCTGTACACCAGCTCCGGCGCTGGATCCGGCGTAAGGTCCGCCCCGGCATCCGCGGTCGCGAACCGCGCCATGACGGTCAGTTCGCCCTCAGCCGTCGGTGCGGAGAACTCGGTGGCGAGATTGTCGCCAAACATGGCCGCCGTCCCGCCCGCGGGAATCTGGAACGCGATCTGGCGCCCGCCAGCCCAAGCCCCCCCGGCCCCGGCAAGATCCGACGCCATGAAGGACATCTGGAGCACTCCGGCGATATCTTCCGAGTACGGCGCGGCCAAGCTCAAGCCCAGTGCGATGTCCTTGCCCGCATCGACCGCACCTCCCGCTTCGGAGAACGTCACCTCGGGCAGGTTCGCGATATCGACGCTGTAGCGCACCTCGGGCGCGAGCACGGGAGTGATGTCGATACCCCACGGGTCGGCCGCGAAGCGCGCCGATACCACGATCTCGCCCGCAACCAGGCCGGCTTGGAACTGGATCGCCGACGCGCCCCCTGCGAACGCCGCGGCGGTCTGTCCGGCGGGGATTTCGAAATCAACCACCGTCCCGCCGCTGGACCACTGCAGCGACGCATCGCGAGACGCTTCCAGGGACTCTGAGGTCAGATGCAACGTGCCGCTGATGTCTACCGGGTAGGGACTCGCCAGGCTGAGACCCAGCGAAGTCTGCTCGCCCGGGCGCAAAGCCCCGCCAGTGGAGGTGTAGCGGACAGACGGTAAGGTCGGTGCGTTGATCGACAGCGGGAACACGGCGCCGCCAATGACCAACTCGCCCGTCACGTCGCCGCCCGCAGCTGGATTCGGCTCGATAGTGACCGAAATGCTCCCGCCGGGCGCGACGGTCTTGGGAAGCTGGGGGCCGTCGGCCATAACGAACGGGCCGGAAATGCTGATCTCGCCGGCATCTACCAGAAGAGCGTTCCGCCGGATGTTCTCCGCAACTACCTGCACCGAGTTCGCGTCCTGTCCGAACACGATGGGAGTGCCGGACTGGACCCGCTCAGACCTGCCGGCATTCGAGCCGGAGGCATACGAGACGACGCGAAAACTAAACAAGTCGCCGCCCTGCCCGCTCAGCATGTAGCGCAGTGCCGGACTGTGAGCCAGCCCGACAGCCAGCTCTCCGCTGTACAAGAATGTCGATGCCGGCCGGAAGCCGAGTTGGACGTTCAAGCTGCCGCCCGGCTCCAGCCGCGCGGGAAACGACGGAGGAGCAACAGGCGCGAAAGCACTGGTGCCCGAAATCTGGAAACTCTCCACGACACCGGTGGCGCTTCCGATATTGGTCAAGGTCAGGCTGGCTTCCGAGGACACGCCGGTGGGCTTGTGCCCGAATCGAATAGTGCCGGCCGGCGGCACGCCGACCCTACCCGCGCCGGGCAAGACATACGACAGGGAATAGGCCGGCACCCTGCCGACCAAATTTACCGCGTAGACCGTGTCCGACGGCACCAAGCTAGACCCGTCTGTGCGCAGCGTCAGCTCCAAGGTTGCCTGGGCGGGGCCGGGGCTGGTCGGCAGGTAGAACACGAACAAGTCCAGCCGGAGTTCATTCCGGATCGCAACCGGCAGCTCCGTGATGTCCTTGAGCTCGTAGCTGAATTCCGGCGAACCGATCACGCGCACATTTCGCAGGGTCAGAGACGAGGCAAGGCCGGGGTCGAACTGCAAGTACAGCCGGCTGGTCACGCGCTGGCCGATTCCCGTCGAATCGAGGGTTACCGTCTCGCCCAGCGTGGAGGGGTCGCTGACACCCTCCTGCGTGACTGTCAACTGCGCACCCAAGGGCGCCGTCAACGCGGCTGCCAAGAGCAGGGTGGGGATCGCGGTCAAGAACGTCTTCATGCTTCTTTCTCTGGTGGCTCGTCCTAGTCTGGCGGTGTCATCCATGGCCGCACCCTAGCGAGGCCCGGTCACTGACACCGAGCCGATCGAAATCGCCGTCGGTGTCGGCTGCGAATCCGTCCCGCCGCGCAGCGCCGCGGCCACGATTCCCACCGCCGCCCCCGCGCTGATCGCCGCGATCACGCGCCAGCCGATGCCCTGGCGCTTCGGCCGGACATCACCGGGGGCGACCGCGTTCGATTGCGTGATGGCCGCAGTCGCGGTGCTGTTGTTGTATTCCGCCTCCACGTCGATCTGGAACGCGCCCTCGATGGTGTTGGGAAGCATTCCCGACACGCGCACGCGGCCCTGGTCGTCCGTCGTCATGGTGGCGACGCGAGACGCGCCGAAGAAGGTGACGCTCGGACCGGAGGCGGGAGACCGCAACGTGACCGCAGCCTTCGCCACGGGCTTGCCCGTCGAGTCCACCACCTCGATGATTGGCTCGGCGGCGACGTTCTGGTTGATGTTGTTGATCCCGCCCTCGCCGGAAAGCACGCGAATCTGAATCGCAGCGTCTTGCGCGAGCCCAGGCGGCGGGATCACTAGCAGCGCACAAAGCGCAACGGCTAGAGCTTGGAGAGAAAGGTGAACCATGAAGCCTCCGGGCCAGCGGTGCCGCGCAGTGAACGCGCGGCCTAGGTTTGCACAGCGTTCGACTAGCCGAATCGGCCGTTCGGTGCTGAAAACATAGAGACGGTAAGGCGGGTGCGGGGGTTACAGCCGGACCGGCCCCGGAAAACCCTATGCGGTGCTTGCCACGGCCTCGCCCACGGGCTCGAAACCGAGACTGTCGAGCAACACGACAATGTCGTCGTCGGTCAGGCCCTTGCGCGTGTCAGCCTGCCGCGTGAAGGCCTCGTACACCGTGCGCAGGTCGTCGCGCCCCAAGTCTCCGTAGCCGAGTTGCTCGACGCGCTGGTGCAGCGCGTGCCGGCCGCTGTGCTTGCCCAAGATCAACTGCGAGCCCGGCACGCCAACAGACTCCGGCGTCATGATCTCGTACGTCGTGCGGTGCTTGAGGTAGCCGTCTTGGTGAATCCCGGCTTCGTGGGCGAACGCATTGCGCCCCACGATGGCCTTGTTCGGCTGCGGGCCGAAGGTGATGCACTCGCTCAGGGCCTGGCTGGCGGCGTACAGCTTGGTGGCATCGATGGCGCAGTGGTACGGCACGCGGTCTCGACGCACCATCATGATCGCGACCACCTCTTCCAACGAGCAGTTGCCGGCCCGCTCGCCGATGCCGTTGAGCGCGCACTCGATCTGGCGCGCGCCGGCGTGCAAGGCCGCGATCGAGTTGGCGACCGCCAATCCGAGATCGTCGTGGGTATGGACGCTGATTTCCGCCCTGTCGCCCACCGCCTCGACCACGCGGACGATCTTCTCGGCGTAGTCGTCGGGGGTCATGAAGCCCACCGTGTCAGGAATATTGACCACGCTGGCGCCGGCATCCACCGCCGCCTCGCACACGCGGCACAGGTAGCCGATTTCCGTCCGCGTCGCATCCTCGGCGGAAAACTCCACGTCGTCGACGTAGCGCCTGGCCAACTCCACGCCCTCCACGGCCTCTTCCAGCACCTGTTCCTGCGACTTGTTGAACTTGTACCGGAGATGGATCTCGCTAGTGGCGATGAAGCAGTGGATGCGCGGCCTGGCATGGCCGTCCAATGACTGGGCGGCCCGCTCGATGTCGATCGGCACCGCCCGCGCCAACGCCGCCAAGTACGCACCCGGATGCTCGCGGCAGACCGCTCGCACGGCCTCGAAATCTCCCTCGGAGGCGATCGGAAAGCCGGCCTCGATGATATCCACGCCCATCTCGACCAGATGCCTGGCCACTCGCAGCTTCTCAGGGGTGGTCATGCTGCAGCCGGGAGACTGCTCGCCATCGCGTAAAGTGGTGTCGAAAATATGTACCTGATCGGACATCGAACTGCGTTCCTTCGATTCAACGTACTCGCTCCGACAGTGATAAAGCAAATTTGAATTATTTTGAAATATAATTAATTTCAATTATGGACCTAGCGCTCCTGAAGCTCTTCGAAACAGTGGCCGAGGAGGGCAGCTTCTCAAGGGCCGGGCAGAGGCTCTTCCGCTCGCAGCCGGCCATCTCGCTGGCGCTCAAGCGCCTGGAAGACGATCTGGGCGTGATCCTGATCGACCGGTCCACGCGATCCCTGCAACTGACTGATGCGGGGCGCAAGGTCAGCGCCTACGCCAAGGAGTTCTTCACGCTGGAGAGCGAGATGCGCGTGGCCCTGTCGGACTTGCGCAACCGTTCGGCCGGCAAGCTCACTATTGGTGCCAATGAATCGACGGCGCTCTACCTGCTCGGGCACGTGGAGCGGTTCCGCCAGAAGCATCCCGGCATCCAAGTCGAGCTGCGGCGCAGCCTTTCCAGCCAGATCCCTCAAGCGGTGCGTGACGGTTCGCTCGAGCTGGGGGCCATCAGCTACGACCCGGCCGACCCCAACCTGAGCCTGTTCCGGCTCTACGACGACCGCCTGACCTTCGTCGTCTCGCCCGATCACCGCCTGGCCGGCCGCAGGAGCGTCAGCATCGCCGAACTCGGCTCGGAGACGTTTATCGCCCACAACGTGGTCTCGCCGTACAGGGCGCGCGTGATCGAAACGTTCCGACTGCACGCGGTGCCGCTCAACATGGAGATCGAGATGCCGACGATCGAGACGATCCGGCGTTTGGTCCAGAGAAATCTCGGCGTTGCATTCCTGCCGAAGATGTGCGTGGAGCGCCAAATCGAGAGCAGCTTGCTGTGCGAGGTCTCCGTGCGCGAACTCCAAATGGAACGCCAGATCCACCTCGTCTATCCGCTAGGCCGGTATCTCTCGCAGGCGTCGCGGGCATTCTTGGAACTGGTCGGGGCGCCGATTCCAGAGGCGTGAGCAGGTGCCGGCGGGAGCACGCGTGCTAGTCTGGGCGCATTCCCGCAGACCGGCGCTGCCGTTCCCGTTCCCGTGACACTCTGCTACCTCGACTGCTTTTCCGGCATCGCCGGCGACATGCTCCTGGGGGCTTTGGTGGACGCGGGCCTAGATGTAGCCGTTCTCCAGGCCGAGATTGCCAAACTGGGCGTGGACGGCCTGACACTGCGCGCCGAACCAGTCAAGCGGGGCGGCCTTGCGGGCACCAAGGTGAGTGTCGAGGCCAGGCACGACCACAGCCACCGCTCGCTCGCCACCATCGAGCGCATGATCGGCGAGTCAACCTTGGACGAACGCGTCAAGCGGGACAGCACCGGCGTGTTTCGGCGCCTCGGCGAGGTCGAGGCCCGCGCCCACGCCATTCCGGTCGAGAAGGTGCATTTCCACGAAGTCGGAGCGTACGACTCGATCGCGGACATCGTCGGCGCTTGCGCCGGCCTGCGCGCCCTGGGGATCGACAAGGTTTGGTGTTCTCCGATCAACCTGGGCAGCGGGACCGTGCAGGCGGCGCACGGCACGATGCCGGTGCCGGCGCCGGCCACGGCGCGCTTGGTGGAAGGGGTGCCGACCTACTCCGACGGCCCGAGCGTAGAACTCACCACGCCGACGGGCGCGGCCCTCGCCGTGACGCTCAGCGAAGGCTTTGGCCCGCCCCCGGCGATGCGCATCTCGCAGAGCGGCTACGGCGCCGGATCGCGCGACTTCGCGGAGCGGGCCAACTTGGTCCGCGTGTTGATCGGCGAGGCCGAGCAGGCCGACACGCCGCCCGAACAAGTCTGGATCCTCGAAGCGAACATCGACGACATGACTCCCGAGATGGCGGGCTTCGCCATGGAGCGCCTGCTCGAATCCGGAGCCCTCGACGTGACACTCACGCCGGTGCAAATGAAGAAGAACCGCCCCGGCTTCACCCTGACCGTGCTGGCGGGCCCCCACGACCGAGAACGACTCGGAGCGATGATCCTGGCGGAGACCTCTACGCTCGGGATCCGCGAAGTCTCGGCCAGGCGCAGGGCGCTGCCGCGCGCGTGGACCGAGGTCAGCACCAGCTACGGCCCGGTGCGGGTGAAGATGTCCGGGCCGTCCGGCGGGCCGGGAGCAACGTTTGCTCCCGAGTACGAGGACTGCCGCAAGCTGGCGCGCGAACACGGCGTTCCATTCAAGCGGGTCTGGGAACAGGCGCACCGAGCTTACCTGCAGAGCCGGGACGCCTAGCGGCGCGATCTCGGGGCCGGCCGCCGTGCAAGACTAGAACTAGCGTCCCACTATGCCGAATTTCTACATCTCGACGCCCATCTACTACGTCAACGCCGCGCCCCACATCGGCCATGCCTACACGACGATCGTGGCCGATACGATCAAGCGGATCCGGCGCATGCTGGGCGACGATGCCTACCTGACGACGGGCAGCGACGAGCACGGGCAGAAGGTCGAGCGGTCAGCGGCGGCGGCGGGCCTGGAGCCGCAGCAGTTCACCGATCGCGTCTCGGAGGCATTTCGCGCGGAGTGGGACGAACTGGGCCTGGAATGCGACTTCTTCCGGCGCACCAGCGACCCGCGCCACGCCCTAGCCGTGCGCAAGATCTTCGAGCGCTGCCTGGCCAACGGTGCGGTCTACAAGGGCACCTACACCGGCAAGTATCACCTCGGCGACGAAGCCTTTGTCACCGATGAGGAAGCCGCGTCCGCTGATCTGGAGATGATCACGACGGTCACCGAGGAGAACTACTTCTTCCGCCTCTCCGCCTTCCAGGAGAAACTGCTGGAGCTGTACGAATCCCAGCCTGAGTTCGTCCAGCCCGATGCCCGGCGCAACGAGGTCATGGCTTTCGTGCGGGCGGGCCTGAACGACCTGTCGATTAGCCGTTCCACGCTGCGCTGGGGAATCCCCCTGCCCAACGATCCCGAGCACGTGTTCTACGTCTGGTTCGACGCGCTCACGACCTACATGAGCGCGATCGGCTATGGAGAGCACGACGGGCCGGGGTCGGACTACGAGCGCCTGTGGCCGATTGACGTCCACTTGGTCGGCAAGGAGATCGTCCGCTTTCACGCCGTCTACTGGCCCGCGTTCCTGATGGCGGCCGGCCTGCCCCTGCCCAAGCAGGTGTGGGCCCACGGCTGGCTCATCTTCCAAGGCGGCAAGATGTCCAAGACCAAGGGCAACATCGTGCGAGCGCTGCCCATCAAGCGGGTCGTGGGCGTCGATGGACTGCGCTACTACCTGCTGCGCGAAATCGTTTTCGGCCAAGACGGGAACTTCTCTCACGAGGCACTGACGGTGCGGTACAACGCCGATCTGGCAAACGGTATCGGCAACCTGGCCAGCCGCACATCGTCTATGCTGGCCCGCTACTGCGGCGGCAAGGTTCCGGAGGCGGTCAGAGGTACTGACAGCGGCGGCCTTCCTCCACTGGCGACACTCTGCATTGGCGAGGCCATCGAACTCTATCGCAAGTTCGCGTTTTCCAAGGCGCTAGAGAAGATCTGGTCGCTACTCGCACGGACCGACAAGTACATCGTCGAGCACAAACCGTGGGAGCTGGCACGAGCAGACGACTCGGATTCCAGGTTCCAGCTCGAGGCCACCCTCTACAACACTGCCGAGGCGCTGCGAATCGCCTGCGTGCTGCTGGCGCCGGTCATCCCGGCGGGAGCGCAGAGGATCTGGGAACTGCTCGGACAACCCGGGGCCGTCGCCGAGCAACGACTGGACCGGCTGCAGTGGGGCGGGCTGGCCCCGGGAACAGCGGTTGGCGCGCAAGCCGCGGTCTATCCCCGGCTCGATGTCGCGAAATCCGTGGAGAGCATGGAGGATCTCGAAGCCGAGGCATTGGAGGAGCAGGCCCGGTTGATGGGGGCGTCCGCGCCGCAGGCGCTCGAGATCGACACTCCCGAGATCGAGATCGGCGACTTCGCCAAGGTCGACCTGCGGGTGGGCGTGGTGCGGGCGGCCGACCGGGTCAAGAAGTCGCGCAAGCTCCTGCAACTGTCGGTCGACATTGGCGAGGCCGAGCCGCGCACCATCCTCTCAGGGATCGGCGAGAAGTACGGGCCGGACGAGATGGTGGGAAGACGCATCGCGGTGGTCGCCAACCTCAAGCCGCGCAAGATGATGGGGCAGCTGTCGCAGGGCATGTTGATCGCCGCGACACTGGAGGACGGCGAACCGCACTTGGCGGACTTTCCGGCCGAGGCCCCGATCGGGGCTCGCCTCGGCTAGCTCTCGCTCCTGCTGGCTGCACATGCTGATCGATTCCCATTGCCATCTCGACGGCGCCGTGTTCGATGCCGACCGGGAGGAAGTGATCGCCCAAGCGCGGCAGGCGGGTGTCTCCTACATGCTCGCCATCGGAACAGGGGACGGCCCGCCAGACTTGGAAGCGGCCGTCCGCATCGCCGACCGGCACGCGGATATCGCAGCCACGGTGGGAGTGCACCCCCACGACGCGGCCAAATTCGACGAGGCGGTCGCCGCCCGTATCGAGGCCCTATGCGACCACCCTAAAGTGCTGGCGGTCGGAGAGATCGGACTCGACTATCACTACGACAATTCGCCGCGCGAGATCCAGCGGCGGGTCTTTATCCGGCAGATGGAGATCGCCGCCAGCCGGCGCAAGCCGATCTCGATCCACACGCGGGACGCTTGGGACGACACCCTCGACCTGCTCGGCTCGCACTGGGCCGGCAACGGCATCGGCGGCATCATGCACTGCTTTACCGGCGACTCCGCTCAGGCCCTGCGGTGCTTGGAGATGGGCTTTCTGCTGTCTTTTTCGGGTGTGCTGACCTTCGCTCGGTCCGAGGACTTGCGCGCGACGGCCCGTTGGACGCCCATGGACCGAGTCTTGGTCGAAACGGACTCGCCTTACCTCACGCCGGCACCGCACCGCAAGGTCCGCCGCAACGAGCCGCGCTTCGTCGTGGAGACTGCGCGCGTGCTGGCAAGCGTAAGGGGAGTCGCGCTCGAAGAGGTGGCGCAGCAAACCACCGCGAACTTCCGCGGCCTATTCAACCTCGCCAACTGAGGGCGAAGCTGGCTCCGCGATTTCTGCCACGTAGACCTGCGTGCAGCCGGACATGTCGCTTGCGAAGACGACCATCGTCTCGTCGTGGGAGAACGACGGATGGGGATGTGTCCACTGCGGCCCGTACACGCTATCGGCGGCCATCTCCATCCAACTCAGCGACTGCCGCTTGTCGGCAGCTGCCCGCGCCCGCTCCCAGTCTTCAGCCAGCGCATAGCGCGACAGGCGCCACTGCGTGCCTTGCGAACTCGCCCCGGACCGGCACAGCTGCCTGCGCGACCCGCTGGCCACGTCAACCAGCTGCAGCCCCATGTCGGGATGCGCCGTGTCGCACAGGATCTGCGTACCGGCCCGATTCGGGGTGATGTGCCAAGAGTTGAACTCGCTAACGGTCGATATTTCGCCGCTGTGCCAATCCAAGCGCCGGAGCGCGAACGGCCAGACGCAGAACACCAAGTCCTCGCGCTGGCCCAAGAACGTCTCGTGCACGATGAACTCGTCATTGCCGTGGTCGTGGAGGCACTCCATGCCCGTTCCGTCGCGGCGCACGCGGTGCATGCGCGGCGCCGGATCGCCGGCGAATTCGATCCACTCGGGGTTCACGGGATTGAACTGCGGGTGGATGACGGTGCGCGGGAATTCGATGAATCCGCTCGCCCTGCCGTCCAGCGTGCCAACGACCAGGCCCCAGCCGTCCGGGCGCTTGCAGGCGGCCACATACCAATCTCCGTCGGCGCTCAGGGAACACTCGCCAAGCTGCCCGCCGCTGTCGAGGATCAAACTCTCCTCCAAGCTGTCGGGCTCGAGACGCCAAATCGAGCCGGCCCTCACGAAAAGGATCGCGCCGTCGGGCGCGATCAGTGCCGAGAACGGATGAATCGCCGCACCCTCCGTCAACTGGCGGATTTCCCCGTCCGGAAACCCCGCCGTGAACAGCTGCGCCGTACCGCTGCGATAGCCGGTGAACAGCACACAGGACTGGTCCGGAGTGAACGAGCACTGCAAGAAGTACGTGGGATGGCTGATCGAGGCGTGATCGGTCAGGCGATGCACGCGAACTCCGGTCTCGGAATCGCGGAACGTCGCGTGCTCTGACGGACCGCAGGCACCCTTGCGCCATCGGACCGGCATCATTCGCTGCGGCGGAGCAGCGCC
The DNA here is from genome assembly GCA_022826925.1 of Bryobacterales bacterium. Classification (GTDB taxonomy): domain Bacteria; phylum Acidobacteriota; class Terriglobia; order Bryobacterales; family UBA6623; genus VXMF01. The sequence goes on along the minus strand of JAJDTX010000003.1, from coordinate 20,775 downwards.
TCCCGCAACACGCGGGTGTCGCGCTCTACGCTCATGTCCAGTCCCAGAACGACCCCCAGCGTGGGAGCCACGTCTTCCGGCCCTGCCACATCGCGATAGCGTCCCGGCACGATGCCGGATCCCGCGAGCAGCACGGGCACGCGGCGATCGTAGTCGTGCGCTGTTCCGTGGCCGGTGCCGGTGGACCCGCCCGGATAGACGTGGGGGCGAAACTGCACCTGCAAATGCGGAGAGCGCGATGCGAAGTAAGAATTCTCAAACAGCAGCGCAACGCCGCGGCCGCCGCCGGCGGCGAGCTGCTCGGCAGTCCAAACTTCCTCGACGACGGGCTGCGCCCGCAGCAGCTCGGCCACGCACCGGCTGGCATCGCGCCGCGACACGCCCCGCGCCGACAATCCGGCTTCGTTCCAATAGAGATTGCGGCCCGCGGCACTGTCGACGATCTCCGCCGTGCCGCCGGACCCGCACGATTCGATCCCGGGCCGGGCCGCGTTCCAGAATTCCTCGGTGGACAGCCGCAGGGCGTCAACCCCTTCGGCAGCCAGCTGTTCCACCAGCGGGAGCGCGCCGTGGTCCGCGGTCAAACCGATCGCGACCCGCTCCAAGCCCACCTCCTCATCCAAGACAGACAGAAACTGCCCTAATCGACGGTCCAGGCGCAAGTGGTTGTCCATCGCCTCCTGACTGAACGGGCCGTACCTGTGCCCGATCGCGTCTGTCGCCGAGAGACCGATCGCGAGCAGGTCGGGAGCTGCATCAGCGCCGAGCTCACCCGAGCGGACGGCTGCCAGCGCCGCATCCAAGACGATTTCATCCGAGAACGGGGTCCTGATCAGCGCGGATTCAAAGCCCGTGTCGCCGAGGCTGTGCGGAAACACGCTGTCTGTGCCTCCGCCTTCGGTCGGGAAGGAATCCGCGCGCGCCAACCGTTCGTAGAGTGCGATATCATCCCCGAGCCTGGTCCAGTCACGCCCCGCATAGGACGAGGCCGGCCCAGTGTCGTTGAATTCCCGCAGCCAGTCCGGAAGCGCGCCACCGTAGTACGTCGACGAGACGAGGCAGCCGCAATCTCGGCTATACCAGAAGGCGCCGTCGGCGCGCCGCCCTCCCAGCAGCACGGCCGAGCGATCCTTGGTCGACAGTGAGTAGACTACGGATTCCGGGCTGCTCGCCTTGAGCCTGTCGCCCAGCGTGTCCGCCAACAACGCGTGCGGCGAGGCCGCCGTCGCCGGGGCCGCCCACCGCGGCATGCCGGTCATCACTCACGCAATAGATCGAGCCCTTGCCCGCTTCCCGCCAAGAGTTGCCCACGATTCCGTGGGTGGACGGATGCATGCCCGTCGCAACCGTCGCGTGCCCAGCGCCGGTCACCGTGCCGGAGTGCCGATACCAGGAGTCGGTGAAGTAGGCCCCGTGCTCCAGCAGCCAGCCCAGTCCCCCGCTGTAGTGCGACTCGAATCGAGTGATGTAGTCGGCGCGCAGCTGGTCGATCGCAAGCAGCACTACCAGCCGTGGCGGAAGCTCACGGCTTGGTCGGGTCAAAGCCACCGCCAGCGCCACCGCTGCCAGCGCGCACACCCAAGCCAGCCATTGCGCGGTACGGTTCATGGCTCGTCGGCCTCGGACGCCGCCACGGCGTCGCGCAGCAGGGCCTTCGCATCGTCGGCGTTGGACTCCAGCACTTTCACCAACACGTTGCCTACCGGTTGCTGGATTACGTTCTCCCGTGCCAGCCAGCACTTGATTCCGGCTGATTCGAGCAGCGACTGAATGACTTCTGCCTCGACATTGGCCAAATGGCTCCTTGAAGAGAACACGGTCACCAAGCTGTCTTCAGTGCGTGGCGGTTGCATACGACTCAGGCAGTCTATCAGACCGGGTATGCTCCGGCCCGGTCTTGTGGAAGGCTGTCTTGTGGAATACTGTAGTCTCTGAGAGACTCCCATGAAGAGAAGCATCGCCATTGCACTGTTCAGCATGCTGGCCGTGGCCACAGCGGCCGACAACGACGGTCGCCCGGCCCCGACCGGCTACACCGACACGCCGTTCTTGCCCGGCGATCGCTGGCGCGTGCACGACGACGCCAGGCCACGGCCTCGCGTAGTCGAGCCCGGCACGGCCAGCACGCAGTCCAAGCCGGGCCTGCCGCCATCGGACGCGATCGTGCTCTTCGATGGCCGCGACTTGTCGAACTGGCTCGAGCGCAAGCGCGGCGAGACTTCGGCGCCGACTTGGAAGGTCGAGAACGGATACATGGAGGTCGTGCCCGGCACCGGCAGCCACCTCACCAAGCAGAAGTTCGGCGACGTGCAGCTGCATATCGAGTGGGCCACTCCAGCCGAGCCGCGCGGAAACAGCCAACAGCGCGGAAACAGCGGCATTTTGATCATGGGACTCTACGAGATCCAGGTCTTGGATTCGTACGACAACATCAGCTATGCCGACGGCCAGGCGGGAGCGATCTACGGGCAATACCCGCCAATGGTCAACGCGTCGCGCAAGCCGGGCGAGTGGCAGACATACGACATCATCTTCGAGGCGCCGCGTTTCGATGGCGACAAGTTGGAGAAGCCGGCGTTCGTCACCGTGTTCCACAACGGCGTGCTGCTGCACCACCGCAAGAAACTGATGGGGCCCATGCGGCCCCGCAGGATTAGCGAGTACACTCCGCACGAAGCAGAGCTGGGCTTGCTGCTGCAGGCACACGGCAACCCAGTGCGCTACCGCAACATCTGGGCGCGCCGCCTGGACCTACGCAATCCGTAACAGCCCGATCGCGAGCGGCAGCGCCACGCCGCAACCGATCTGGCTCAGGGATGGCCGCGGCCGTCCGGGGCGCGGGAAATCTCCCTGAAAGCCCCGCGTCACCAAGGCTTGCGCCACTCGCTGGGAGCGGTCCCAGCCCCTCACGAACACCATCGCGACCTGATTGGCAAGCATGCGAACGCGACCGACCCTAACGGTGCCGCCAGTCCGGCATTCGCGCGCCCGGGCGATTCCCCGCCACTCCTCGAGCAGCACGAACAGATAGCGGTGCATCAGCACCACTGTCAAGGCGAAGCCCCTAGGCACTCCCAGCCTGCGCAAGGAGTCGACAACGTCCTCGACGGGTGTGGTTGCCGCCAGTAACGACAGCAGCAGAATGGCGGAATAGGCCTTCCACACGACCGCGAAGGATACCGCCCCGCCCTGCGGCAGGCTGGCAGCGAGGGGCAGGGCCGCAGCCATCGCGATGAACGGCGTCGCCACGAGGAGCCGCCGGACCACGTACAGCGCCGGCACGCGCGCCGCCAGCCACAACGCGGCCAGAATCCCGATGGCCGCGAGGCAGCGCCAGTCAACGCCGGGCCGGAAGGTCGAAATCACCAGCACCGCGCACAGCGCCGCGCTCAGCTTGACGAGCGGGTCCGCCGCCGCGAGCGGAGAGGCGGGTGCCGCAAGGGCGGCGTCGAACGGCCTCATGCGCTCACCCTGCGCTTGAGCAGCAGCCACCAGGCCAATAGCCCCGTGCAGGCTAGCGCCAGCAGCGCGTAGCGGACGAGCGGACCGGCTCCGCCCTCCACGCTCCGGACGACACCGTCGCCGTCCACGCTGAACTCCAAGCTGGCCCGATGGCCCAAGCCATCGTCCGCGGTCAAGATCCACCTCCCGGCAACGTCGGGCTCGAAGTGCGCCACCCCTGACGGATCGGTGCGAATGATCGCGAAGTAGCTGGTGGCGTCAGACGGGGACTTGACCAAGACCTCCGCCTCGGCCGGATCACCGTTGGTGTAGGAGCATTTCACAGTCACGGCCCGCTGCGAGGGAATCAGTTCAGCCGTCAAGCCATGGGCGCCCGCCCCTGCCGGCAGCAAGAGGCCCAAGGCCGCGATCAGGGCAGTCCGGCCGCTCATGGTTGCTGGGGCAGCAAGATCTCGGGCTTCACGCGCTCGAAAAACCCTACCGCCAAGAGTGTCACGGCCGCTTCCAGCACGGCCACGGCAGCCAGGACCGCCGCCACAGCGAACAAGCCGCGCCCGTAGTCAGCCAGCTTGAACTCCCACGCCAGCAGCAGCACGGGGACCATGGCTCCGAGGAAGCCCCCCGCGGCGGCGCGAGCGGCCGACGGCACCCGCGAAAGCCGCCACGCCCCCCAGCCGATCAGGGTGCCCGAGCCCATGTTCACGGCATTTACGCCGAGCGACAGCAGCCCGCCGTGCTGAAGCAGAAGGGCCTGGAACAACAGGCTGGCATACAGCACCGGAAACGCCCTTCGCCCCAGCACGATGCCCAGCAGCCCATATAGGCCTAGATGCATCGGAACGCCCAGAACCGGGAACTGAATCAGTGACACAACAAAGGCCGCCGCGGCGCCGAGCCCCATCTTGGAAGCCTCCGCGACCTCGACCTTGCGGCAACTTAGGCCCAGCCAGGCGCCACTCGCCACATGCGCGGCGACGCAGCCGGCGACTGGTAGAATGCCGTCTGCGACATGCACCGGAGATGGGAGTATATCACGCTCCGGCGACAGCCGCGGAAGCTCAGTTCGCCACGCCGTACTCGGCCGTGATTCGTTCGGCGAGATAGTTTCGAATCGTGGCTCGATTGCGCTCGACCTCGTAGAATGCCGCCCGCAGCACCTGCTCCTTGCGATTCATCAGCACGGACCGGATCGAGCGCTGCACGTCTTCGTCTTCGAACGGGCGCTGCCCGGCCGGCTCGATCGAGATCAGGTGCAGGATACGGAACTCGCCGTCTGTCTCCACGATCTTCGAATACTCGCCCGGCTTCAACGCGACCATCGCGCGTCTCAGGCGGATGTCGGTCGATTCCAGGGCCGACTGCGGAATGAAGCCCATGTCGCCCCCAGTGGCGGTATAGATCGGGTCTTCGGAGTATTCCCGCGCCATCGTTTCAAAGTCAGCCCCGCTCGCAAGCTCTTCGCGAATCCACTCGATCTTCTCGCGCGCCGCGTCAGGTCCCGTGGCGTCATCGTTGCGCAGGTTCGGGATCGGCGACACCGGCGAGGCGGAGACAAGGATCTGAGCCAAGTGCATCTGCTCCTCGTACACGGAGAAGGCGCTCTCGTGGCTCTCGTAGTACTCCCGCATCTCGTCCGCGCCGACCTGCACGCGAGAGGAAATCTCGGCTTGGATCAGCCGCTCGATGGTCAGCCTGTGGCGCAGTTCCGTCCGGAAGTCACCAAGAGACAGCCCCTTGTCGTCGAGAAACCCCTCTAGGGCCGCTTGCGTGCCGTATTCGACCACGTGGCGTTCTACGACCGCGTCAACCTCCGCGTCTGTCGCGACCAAGCCCAGGTCGGCCGCGCGCTGCACGAGCATCCGTTGGTCGATCAATTCGCGCAATAGCGCGAAGCGTTGCGAGGTCTCCTGGCCGGCATCGGCCGGCTCGGCCAGCTCTTGGCTGTCCGGCAACTTCGACCAGCGGTAGCGGTCCAGGTCGGCGGACGTGATCCGCTCGCCATTGACCTCGGCCACGAGCTCCTCCCCGCCAGGCTGTTGGCAGGCCGGCCACGCCAGCAGGCACACGAGCGCAGCGGGAGCTGCAGCTGCCCTCGGCAGCCGGCAGGAGAGGGTCCCCGATAGCGCCAACGGCGTCAATCCTTGGGCTTGTCTTCGGAGTCGGGCGCTCCGGGGTCCGGCGCAGCCTCGGCCGCTTCGACGGGCTCCGCCGCGGTCTCGGCCGCAGCCTCCGATTCCTGCTGCATGCGCGACTCCCGCCGCTTCCGCTTGGTCTCGGCCTTCTTCTCCAACTGGGCTCCGAGCAGTTCCAAAATGGCCGTCTCGGCGCCGTCGCCGGATCTGGTGCCCAAGCGCATGATGCGCGTATAGCCGCCCTGGCGGTCCGCGAAACGCGGGCCGATCGTGTCGAACAGCTTCTTCACCGCCTTCGGCTCGAACAGATATGCAGCCGCCTGGCGGCGGGCGTGCAGGGTGTCGCGCTTGGCCAGCGTGATCACCTGCTCCACCCTGGGCCGCACGGCCTTCGCTTTCGTGACCGTCGTCTCGATCCGCTCGTGCAAGATCAAGCTCGTGGTCAAGCCGCGCAGCAATGCCCGTCGCGCCGACGGGTTGCGCTGCAGCTTGAAGCCGCCCTTCCTGTGCCTCATCGCCGTGGCTCCCCGATCTCTACCCTTCGCTGGACTGCCGCGGAACCAGCCGTCCGCGCTCGTCCTGCAACATGCCGAACTCCAAGCCCATCGAATGCAAGATGTCGCTGATCTCCAACAGCGACTTGCGGCCGAAATTCTTCACGCGCATCATGTCGCTCTCGGTGCGCACCACCAGATCCCCGATCGTCTGGATGTTGGCGTTCTTCAGGCAGTTGAACGAACGCACCGACAGTTCGAGATCCTCGATCGACTTGTTGAAGTGCTCAGCCGTGAGATCGCCCTCGGCCTCCGGCAGCACGTCTTCGATCGCGCCATCCTCCTCGAAGTTGATGAAGATCTGCATGTGGTCTTTCAGCAGCTTCGCGGCCAGGCCGATCGCGTCCTGCGGCGTCACCGCGCCGTTGGTCCACAACTCGAGGTTCAGCTTCTCGAAGTCAGTCGTCTGGCCGAGGCGCGCCTGCTCGACTCCGTACTTGACCCGATGAACCGGCGAATGGACGGAATCGATCGGAATGAAGTCCACCGCCAGATCCTCTTCGTAGTTCTTCTCGGCCGAGACGTACCCGCGCCCCATCCGGACGCGCATCTCGATATCCAGGACGGCCTCGTCGTTGATCGTGGCGATATGGACGTTCGGGTCCAGGATCACCACGCCCGAGTCCGCCTCGATCGCCCCGCTGGTCACGTCGCCCGGCTCGGTGACGCGCAGCCGGATCGTGCGCGCGCCCTCGCCGTGAAGTTGCAAAGGGATCTGCTTCAGGTTCAGGATGATATCCGACGCATCCTCGACAACACCCGGGATCGAGCTGAACTCGTGGGAAACGCCCTCGATGCGGACCGCCGTGATCGCCGCGCCCTCGATCGAGCTCAACAGCGCCCGCCGCAGCGAATTGCCGATGGTCGTCCCAAAGCCCCGCTCGAACGGCTGGGCGCTGAAGCTGCCGTACTTCTCGTTGAGGGAGTCCGAGTTGACCGCTAGGCGTTTCGGCTTCTGGAATCCTTTCCACAACATCTGATGTCTGCCTCTCCCTTCCTCTGCGCTGGCGACCTGGACTGCCCAGGCGCTACCGCGAGTACAACTCGACGATCAATTGCGCGTTGATCTGCGTGTTCTCGAGGTCCTCTTTGGACGGCGCTGCGAGCACCCGCCCGCGGAGCTCGTCCGACGCCCGCTCCAGCCACGCTGGCAGGGACGCCGAAACCGGCGCCTCCAAGGCTAGCCGTACGCCGCCGTGCTCCCGGCTCCGCTCGCGAATCTCGACAACATCGCCGTCCGCCACCTGATACGAGGGGATGTCGACCTTGCCGCCATTGACCTGCACGTGACCGTGGTTGACGATCTGCCGGGCCTGACGCCGCGAAACGGCGAAGCCCATGCGGAAGACCACGTTATCCAAGCGCCGCTCCAGCATCGTCAGCAGGTTGTCGCCCACGACGCCCGGCTGCCGGGCGGCGCGCTCGTAGTACCCGCGGAACTGGCGCTCAAGTACATCATACATGAAGCGCGCGCGCTGCTTCTCCTGCATCTGCAGGGCGTAGCCGAGCATCTTGCGCGGGCGTTGCGTCTTGCCGTGCTGGCCCGGCGCATACGGGCGCTTGTCGAGCAAGCGTTCCGACTTCGGATCCAATGCCATGCCCAGTCGCCGCGAACGGCGCACGACCGGCCCTCGGTTTCGTGCCATGCGATTCTCCCTGCCGTCAGACCCGGCGCTTCTTCGGCGGCCGGCAACCGTTGTGCGGGATCGGTGTCACGTCCTTGATGTGCGTGACCTGGATGCCCGCGGTCGCCAGCGCGCGGATCGCCGATTCGCGCCCGCCGCCGGGTCCCTTCACGCGCACCGCGACGCGTCCCACGCCGTGTTCCTTGGCCGCGTTGGCGGCCGTCAGGCTGGCCTGCTGCGCCGCGAACGGCGTGCCCTTCTGGGACCCGCGAAAGCCCAGCGAGCCGGCGCTCGACCACGAGATCGTGCGCCCTTCGAGATCGGTGAAGGTGACGATCGTGTTGTTGAAGGTCGCCTGGACGTGCACGATCGCGACCGGCACGTTCTTCTTCTGGCGGCTCTTGAAGCGCTTCTTGCCCTTGCCCTTCGGATTTGCCATCAGTCCACTCTCCTAGCGCCTACTTGGTCGCCTTCTTCTTGTTAGCGATCTGTCCCCGCCGCGCACCCTTGCGACTGCGCGCGTTGGTGTGCGTCCGCTGGCCTCGGACGGGCAGGCCGCGCCGATGGCGCAGGCCGCGGTAGCAGCCGATCTCCATCAAGCGCCGGATGTTGAGCTGCACTTCCTTGCGCAGATCGCCCTCGACCGCTTGCTCATCTTCCAGCAGCTTGCGCAGGGCGGTGATCTCGCGGTCGTCCAAGTCCCCCATGCGCTTGCCGAAATCGATGCCGGCACGGTGCAGCAGCGAGCGCGCCCGCGTGAACCCGATGCCGTACAGATATGTCAGCGACACTTCAGCCCGCTTGTTGTCGGGAATGTCGACGCCTTCCAGTCTCGCCATGTTCGCTCTCCTCGCCCGCTCACCCCTGGCGCTGCTTGTGCCTGGGGTTGATGCAGATCACCCGCAGGATTCCCTCCCGCCGGATGATCTTGCAATTCTTGCAAAGCCTCTTCACCGATGCCCGTACCTTCATTGCTCCAACCGTCCTACAATCCTCGCCCTGGTCGAGTCCTGCGGCGACAAGCGCAGCCGCACTCGACTTCCCGGCAGCAGCCGGAGGAAATCCATCCGATGCCGTCCCGTCGCCGCCGCGGCCACGACGTGGCCGCCGTCAAGCCGCACGCGGTACAGCAGGCTCGGCAGCTCTTCCAAGACCGTGCCCGAAACTTCCGCGGCCTCGCTGCCGCCCCGCTTCGCTCCGCGCTCCGCGCCCATGCTCGCCCGCGTTCCATCCTTCAAACCGCTGTCAGCAGCCGCGGGCCGTTCTCCGTGACGGCCACGCAGTGCTCGAAATGGGCGGCGTTGGAACCGTCCCGGGTGACCGCCGTGAAGCGATCCCGCAAGATTCGGGTGCGCGCGTCGCCTGCGGCAACCATCGGCTCGATCGCCAGCACCATGCCCTCTCGCAGGCGCGGGTTCGGCACCTTCGGGTCTACGTGGTTGGGCACCTGCGGGTCTTCGTGCAACTGACGCCCGATGCCGTGGCCCACGAACTCCTTCACGATCGAGAACCCCGCGCTCTCGACATGTCCCTGCACGGCGCGGCTGAGATCGTGCAGGCGGCGCCCCTCGACCATTTGCTCGATCGCCAGGTCCAGGGCCTCGCCCGTGACCCGCATCAAGAGCTGCGTCTCGGGCGAGACAGCGCCGACCGGTATGGTCGTGGCCGAGTCGCCGTAGTAGCCGTCCAGCAGCACGCCGCAGTCAACCTTGACGATATCGCCCTCGCGCAGCACCCGCTTGCGCGACGGGATGCCGTGCACGACCTCGTCATTCACCGACGTGCACAAGGCCGCCGGGAACTTCTTGCGCGCCGCCGGCACGTAGTAGCCCTTGAATGCCGCCGTCGCGCCGGCCTCGCGAATCATCGCGACCGCTTTGTCCTCCAAGTCCATGGTCGTCACGCCTGGACGCACCATGGCGCGCAGCGCGGCCAGCACGCGGCCGACGAGTTGCCCGCTGGCGTACATCCGCTCGATCTCCATGGGACTCTTGCGCACGATCATGGCCAAGTTCTCCGCGTCGCGCCCGCAGGCGCACCGCCGCTAGGCAAGCGAATGGCGCCCCCGGATCCTGCCCGCGCGCGGCGTGAAGCCTTCGTAGTGACGCATCAGCAGTTGCGACTCGATCTGATTGACCGTGTCCATCGCCACGCCGACGACGATCAGCAACGAAGTGCCGCCGAAGTAGAAGTTGACATTCAGCCCGTCCAGCAGCCAGCGCGGCATGTTCGCGTCGGCCCAGTTGCCGATCAGAGGCAAGTGGTGGATCTTCGCCCCGTGGAGCATCAGGTCCGGTATCAGCGAGATCGTGGCCAGGTACAGCCCGCCGACCAAGGTCAGCTTGGTCAGGATGTCGTTGATGTGCTCGGCGCTGGGCTTGCCGGAGCGGATGCCCGGAATGAACCCGCCGTACTTGCGCATGTTGTCGGCCACCTCGTTGGGATTGAAGATGATCGAAACATAGAAGAAGCAGAAGAAGACGATGCCGACCACGTAGATCAGCTCGTACAGCGGCTCGCCCGGCCGCACCGATTCCAGCAGGCGCGACAGGAACGGGCTCTCGGTGAACATCAAGGTCAGCGTCTGCGGCAGCGACAGGATCGACGAGGCGAAAATCACCGGGATCACGCCCCCGGCGTTGACCTTCAGCGGCAGGTGCGTGGACTGCCCGCCCATCATGCGCCTGCCCACGACGCGCCGCGCGTACTGCACCGGGATCCTGCGCTCGCCGCGCTCGACGAACACGATGAAGCCGACCACGAGCACCATCGCGACCACGATCACCACCGCGGCCAGCACGTTCCACTGCCCCGTCACGAAGACGTTCTCGTAGATGTTCTGGGTCGCTCCGGGCAGGCCGACCACGATGCCGGCAAAGATGATCAGCGACATGCCGTTGCCAATGCCTCGCTCGGTGATCTGCTCGCCCAGCCACATGATGAATGCCGTTCCGGTTGTGAGCGTCAAGATCGTCATCAGGCGGAAGCCCCAGCCGGGGTTGTAGGCAAGGCCCTGCTGCACCACGAGCTGCGCGTACGCGAACGACTGCACGATGGCGATGCCGATCGTCAGATAGCGCGTCCACTGCGTGATCTTGCGCCGGCCCAGCTCGCCCTCCTTTTGCAGCCGCTCCAGCGTGGGCACCGCCACGGTCAGCAGCTGCAAGATGATCGATGCCGTGATGTACGGCATGATGCCCAGGGCGAAGATGGTCAGCTGGCTGAGCTGCCCTCCGGAGAACAGGTCCAGGAAGCCCAGGGCCGTGCCGCGCGCGGCCTCGAAGATGCGCTGCAGCTCCTCGGTATTCACGCCGGGCGTGGGGATGTGCCCGCCCACGCGGTAGACCGCCAGCATCGACAGCGTGAACAGGAGCCGAGTGCGCAGGTCCGGGACGCGGAACACGTTCACGCAGGCTTCTAGCCACTTCATGATTGCGCTTGCGCCTCCGCTCCGACCAGCAGAGCCGTTCCGCCCGCCTTCTCGATCTTCTCGCGCGCCACGGCCGAGAACTTGTGCGCCGTCACCGTGATCGGCCGGCTGATCTCCCCGTTGCCCAGGATCTTGAGGCCGTCACGCAGCCTGCTGACCGTGCCGGCGGCGAGCAAGCTGTCCGGCGTAAACTCGTCCCCGGCCAATTCCTCGAAACGCTGTACGTTCAGCACGGCGTATACCTTGCGGTTCGGATTCTTGAAGCCACGCTTGGGCACGCGCCGCACGAGCGGCATCTGGCCGCCCTCGAAGCCGCGCTTTCCGCTGTAGCCCGAGCGGGAGCGCTGGCCCTTCTGGCCGCGCCCCGCCGTCACTCCCAGGCCCGATCCCGGACCCCGGCCGCGGCGCTTGCGCGGCCGGCGCGATCCCGGGGCTGGACGAAGTTCGCTGAGTTTCATCGCTGTTACCGCCTAGTCGATGACTTCCACCAAGTGCGGAACCTTCGCGACCATGCCGCGCGTGGCCGGGCCCTCGGGCCGCTCCACCACCTGGCCGATCTTGCGCAGCCCGAGGCCGCGAACCACCCGCTTGAGCTTGCCCGGAACGCCGATCGTGCTCCGCTTGAGCCGGATCTTGATCATGTCAGGCATCACACACCGCCCCGGATCTCGCTGACGCTCTTGCCGCGCAGCCGCGCGATCTCTTCGTGGTGGCGCAGCTGCTGCAAGCCGTCGAACGTCGCCTTGATCACGTTGTGCGGGTTGCGCGAGCCGATGCACTTGGTCAGCACGTTCTGGATGCCCGCGGCCTCGACCACCTTGCGCACCGCGCCGCCGGCGATCTTGCCCTTGCCCTCGCGGGCCGGCTTGAGCAGGACCCGGCCCGCTCCGTACACTCCCAGCACCTCGTGCGGGATCGTGGGGCCCTGCACGTTCACCTGGATCAGATTCTTCTTCGCCTTCTCGATCGCCTTGCGGATCGCCGAAGGCACCTCCTTGGCCTTGCCCTTGGCAAAGCCCACGACATGCTTCTCGGGGTCGCCCACCACCACGAGCGCGGAAAAGCTCAGGTTCTTGCCGCCCTTGACGACCTTGGTGACGCGATTGATCTCCACCACCTCGTCGGTGAGCTGAAGCTCGGCGTGCTCAATGTTCTGTTTCGGTTCCATTGATCCCTGCCCTCTCCCGGTCCGGCCTACTTGGCCTTGCGACCCTTGCCGGACTTGCCGCCCTGGCCCGCCGCGGCGGGCTCATCGCCCGCCCGGCGCTCGCGCGTGGGCGGCAGCAGGCCGGCCCGCTGCACGGCCTCGGCCACGGCCCGGACGCGGCCCTTAAAATTGTGCCCGCCGCGATCGAACACCAGCTGCTCGATCCCGGCCTCGCGCGAGCGTTCGGCGATCATCTCGCCGACCTTGGTGGCGGCGGCCACGTTTCCGCCGTAATCGCTGAAATCGGCGCCGACCGTGGACGCCGTCGCCAGGGTGTGCTGGGCGTCGTCGTCGATGACCTGCGCGTAGATGTGCCGCAGCGAGCGGAACACGGCCAGCCGCGGGCGCGCGGCGGTGCCGCGCAACCGCTTGCGGATGCGGGCATGCACCCGCCGCCGCCGAGCACTCCGGTTAACCTGGGAAACCATCTCTGCTTCGCTCCGTCAATCGGCCGCCTATGCGGCGCCGCTCTTGCCTTCCTTGCTGCGCAGGCGCTCGCCCTCGTACCGCACGCCCTTCTGCTTGTACGGGTCGGGCTTGCGCAGCGAGCGGATCGCGGCCGCCACCTGGCCCACCACCTGCTTGTCGATCCCGGACAGCTCGATCTTCGTGTTGCCCTCGATGCTGGCCTCCACGCCATCGGGCAGCAGCACCTCGATCGGGTGCGAGTAGCCCAGCTGCAAGCTCAGCACCCGCCCCAGCTTCTGGGCCCGGTAGCCGACGCCGACAATCTCCAGGCGCTTCTTGAAGCCCTGGGTCACGCCTTGGACGGAGTTGCTCGCCAGCGCACGGGTCAGCCCCTGCATGGCCCCGTTCGAAGCATCCGCGCAGGTGATGCGCAGGGTGCTCTCTTCGAGCTCCGCGGCCACGCCGTCAGGAACGGGAACGCTAAGCTCGCCCTTGGGGCCCGTCACGTTCAAGCGACCCGGCTCGATTCCGATCTTGACGCCGTCCGGCACCGCGATCGGCAACTTCCCAATTCTCGACATCGTCTCTCTCCCACACCGGCCACGATTCTCAGTAGACCGTGCACAGCACCTCGCCGCCGATGCCCAGGCCCTTGGCCTGCCGGCCCGTCATCACGCCCTTGGACGTCGTCAGCACGCTGACGCCCATGCCGCCGATCACCCGCGGGATATGCTGGGCGTCGACGTACACCCGGCGGCTCGGCTTCGAGATGCGCGTCAGGCGCGTGATCACCGGCTGATTGTCCGGGCGGTACTTGAGATACACCTTCAGGGTCTTCTTGTTGTTGTCGGTCGCCACGCGGTAGTTGGCGACATAGCCCTCTTCCTTCAGAATCCGGGCCAGCTCGATCTTGACCTTCGAGCCCGGGATCTCCACCTTGTGGTGCTTGGCCGCCATGCCGTTGCGGATGCGCGTCAGCATGTCGGCGATCGGATCGCTGTGCATCTCGCCTCCTACCAGCTGCTCTTGACCACGCCCGGCAGTTCGCCGCTCAGCGCCAGTTCGCGGAAACAGATGCGGCACAGCTCGAACTTGCGCATGTAGCCGCGCGGGCGCCCGCAGCGCCGGCAGCGGTTGCGGTAGCGCACCTTGAACTTCAGGTTCTTGCGCTCGCGCGCTATTTTCGCCTTCGTTGCCATGATCCTCCTCGCGTTCCTCGCCGCCCTACTCGGCGCGGAACGGCATGCCCAGCAGCCTGAGCAGCGTGTGGCCCTCGCGGTCGGTGCGAGCAGTCGTAATCATGGTTACGTTCATGCCCTTCATCACTTCGACCTTGGTGTAGTCGATCTCCGGGAAGATCGTGTGCTCCTGAATCCCCAGGGTGTAGTTGCCGCGTCCGTCGAGCTTCGGCGAGACGCCTTGGAAGTCGCGCACGCGCGGCAGCGAGACCGCGATCAAGCGGTCCAAGAATTCCCACATCCGCGTCCCGCGCAAGGTCACGGTGCAGCCCACCGGCACCCCCGCGCGCAGGTTGAAGCCCGCGATCGGGCGCTTGGCCAGCGTCACGACCGGCTTCTGGCCCGAGATCGCCGCCAGCTCCTTGACCGTGCTGTCGACCACGCGCTGGTTGACCGGCACGCGCCGGCCGGACTGGGCGTCCGCGGCCTTGGCAGCCTTTTTCTTCTGGCCGCTGTCCTGCTTCTGCAAGATGATCTTGCCGATGCCGACGTTGAGCTTGATGGCCACCAGCCTGGGAATCGCCATCGGCGAGCTGTAGCCGAACTCCTCGCGCAGCGCCGGCGCCACCGATTCGGAATACTTGTCTTTCAGTCGCGGCCCGGCCATCACTCGGTCACCACCCTTACGTTCGACAGGTCCATCATCGATTCGCGCTCCGCAATGCCGCCCTTGACCTGCTTCTGCGGATTGGGGCGGACGTGCTTCTTGACCATGTTGGCCCCTTCCACCAACAACTGGCCCCGCTTGCGGTCCACTTGCAGCACGCGGCCGCGCAAGCCCTTGCTGCGGCCCGTCAGCACCTCGACGGTGTCGTTCCTCTTGACCTTGGTCTTGTGCATGACCATGGGCTTGCGGTGCCGGCGCATCTTCGGCATCAGAGCACCTCCGGCGCGAGCGAGACGATCTTCATGAAGCGCTTGTCGCGCAATTCGCGCGCCACCGGCCCGAACACGCGCGTGCCCACCGGCTCGCCCACCTCGTTGACCAGCACGGCCGCGTTCTCGTCGAAGCGGATGTACGTGCCGTCCTTGCGGCGCGTCTCCTTGCGCATGCGCACCACGACCGCCCGCACGACCGTGCCCTTCTTGACGTTCGAGTCCGGCACGGCCTCCTTCACGGACGCCATGACAACATCGCCCAGCCCGGCCTGGCGGCCGGTCGACCCGCCGCGGGGCAGGATGCACATCAGGCGCCGGGCGCCCGAATTGTCGGCCACCACCAGCCTAGTCTGCATTCCGATCATGCTGTCTGCCTCCTGTCGGCCCCGGCCTAGCGGGCTGCCGCCTCCCGCTGCGGGCGACGGACCTTGATGTCAACCTGGGGCGCCTTCAGCACGACTTCCTCGAGCCGCCAGCGCTTGCGCTTCGACAGCGGGCGGCACTCGACAATGCAGACCCGGTCGCCCATCTTGGCCGTCTCGTGCTCGTCGTGCGCCATGAACTTCTTCTTGCGCGTGATGTAGCGGCGGTACAGCGAGTGCTGCACGCGCCGGCTGACCTCCACGACGATGGTCTTCGCGGCCTTGGTGGAGACCACCACGCCGACCTTGCGGTTCTTGTAGCCCTGCTCAGGCATCGGTGTCCTCCGCTGCCGCCGCGGCCCGCCGCTTCTCGCCCGCCACCGTGAGGATGCGAGCGAGGTCCTTGCGGGTTGCGCGGTACTTGCGCACGCCCTCGGCCTGGCCCATCGAAATTTGGAAGCGCAGCCTGAACAGCTGCTCCCGCGCCTCGGACTCCCTTTGCTGGAGTTCGGCGAGAGTCAGATCGCGATATTCGCTGGCCCTCATAGCAACTCTCCGCTGAATCGGCTGACAAACTTGACCGGGATCGGCAGCTTTTGCGCGGCCAGCTGCATGGCGCGGCGCGCCACGCTTTCCTCGACGCCCTCGATCTCGAACATCATGCGCCCGGGCTTGACCACCGCGACCCACTGCTCGGGAGCCCCCTTGCCCTTGCCCATGCGGGTCTCGGCGGGCTTCTTGGTGATCGACTTGTCGGGGAAAATCCGAATCCACAGCTTGCCGCCGCGCTTGACGCGGCGGCTGATGGCGATGCGGGCGGCCTCGATCTGGCGGTCGGTGATCCAAGCCGCCTCGAGCGCCTTGAGCCCGTAGTCGCCAAAGTCCAGGCCGGAACCGCGCCACGCCTTGCCGCGGCGATTGCCGCGGTGCATCTTGCGATAGCGCGTCTTCTTGGGCATCAACACGGCGCTATTCCTCCTCTTCGCTGGCGTCGGCGCCGGCAGTGTCCGCCATCGGCGGCTGGAAGGCAGACTCGGCGGGCGGCGAAACCGGCGCTTCCGGCGGCGCCTCGACCGGTGCGGCGGTCTCGACGGCTTCCTCCGCAGCCGCGACCGTCGGGCGGCGCAGCCGCTCGCGCTCCTGCTCGGCCTGGCTGCGCGCCTCGCGCCGCCGGGCCGGCTCCGGATCCTCGCGGCCGGTCTTGCGCACGGCCGCCCCGCGCGGGTCGATGATCTCGCCCTTGTAGATCCAGCACTTCACGCCCAGCACGCCGTAGGTGGTATTGGCCTCGCTGAAGCCGTAGTCGATGTCGGCCCGCAGAGTCTGCAGCGGGAGCCGCCCGTGCAAGTGCCACTCGCTGCGGGCGATCATCTTGCCGTTCAGCCTGCCCGCCACCCAGATCTTGATGCCCTTGCAGCCGAAGCGCTGGGCGAACTCGACCGACTTGCGCATGGCGCGCCGGAAGCTGACGCGCTTCTCGATCTGCACGGCCACCGACTCGGCCACCAGCTGCGCGTCCAGCTCGGGCCGGTGGACCTCCTGGATGTCGATGTAGATGTCCCGCTTGGTCTTCTGCTGCAGCTCGGCCTTGAGCTTCTCGATCTCGGAGCCCTTCTTGCCGATGATGATGCCCGGGCGCGCCGCCCGGATGGCGATGCGCAGCCGATTGCCCGGGCGATCCAGCTCGATTGAGCTGATGCCGGCGGCCTTGAGGCGCTTGCGCAGCATGGCCTTGAGCTCGATGTCCTCGTTGACCAAGTCGGCATAGCCCTTCTGGGCGTACCAGCGCGACCGCCAGACCTTGGTGTAGCCCAGGCGGAATCCGTAGGGGTGAACTTTCTGGCCCATCACGTCTCCTTCGCGGCAATCTCCCGCAGCCTAGGCTGCCTCGGACTCCTCTTGCTCTCCGGCGCCATCATCGGTGACCGTCACCACGATGTGCGCCAGCCGGTGCACGTACGGCGCCGGGCGGCCGCGGGCGGAGGCGCGCATGCGCTTCATGCGCGGCCCCTCGTTGACCACGATCGACTTGATCCGCAGTTCCTCGACCTCGCCGCCGAGGTCCTCGGCGTTGGCGACCGCCGACTGCAGCACCTTGAGAATCTGCCCGGCCGCGCGCTTGTTGGTGCGGTGCAGCACGTCCACCGCCTCCTCGGCATCCAAACCGCGCACCAGGTCGGCCACCAATCGCGCCTTCTGAGGCGAGACCCGGACATAGTTCCATTTCGCGACAGCGTCCATCCGGCTACCCTCCGCGCCCGGACTTCGCGCTGCCGGCATGCCCGCGGAACGTGCGCGTCATGGCAAACTCGCCCAGCTTGTGCCCGACCATGTTCTCGGTGATGAACACCGGGATGAACTTGCGCCCGTTGTGCACGGCGATGGTGTGGCTGACCCACTCGGGCAGCACCGTGGAGCGGCGCGACCAAGTCTTGATGACGCGCTTCTCGCCAGAGTTGTTCAGGGCCTCGACCTTCTTGTGAAGGTGCTCGTCGTAGAACGGCCCCTTTTTCAATGAACGACCCATCTGGATGCCCCCTAGCCCTTCTTCTTGCTCCCGCGCCGGGACACGATGTAGCGGTCGGTGCGCGGATTGCTGCGCGTCTTGTAGCCGCGCGTCGGCTTGCCCCACGGCGTGACCGGGTGGCGTCCGCCGGAAGTGCGCCCCTCGCCGCCGCCGTGCGGGTGGTCGACCGGGTTCATCGTCACGCCGCGATTGTGCGGGCGCCTGCCGAGCCAGCGCTTGCGGCCCGCCTTGCCCAGCGAGACGTTGCCGTGATCGACGTTGCCGACCCGGCCGATCGTCGCCATGCAGTCCTCGAGCACGCGGCGCACCTCTCCGGACGGCAGGCGCAGCAGGGCGTGGCCCGACTCGCGCGAGATCAGGCGGATCTCGGACCCGGCGGCACGGGCCATCTGCCCGCCCTTGCCCGGCTTCAGCTCGACGTTGTGCACGAGCGTGCCGGGCGGGATGCGCCGCAGCGGCAGCGCGTTGCCGACCAAGATGTCGGCGTTCTCGCCGGATTCGACCAGCATGCCCGGCTTGAGCCCGACCGGCTGCAGGATGTAGCGCTTCTCGCCGTCCACGTAGTGCAGCAGGGCGATGTTGGCCGACCGGTTCGGATCGTACTCGATCTCGGCAACCTTGGCCGGAATGCCGTGCTTCTGGCGCTTGAAGTCGATCTCGCGATAGCGGCGCTTGTTGCCGCCACCGCGGAAGCGGATGCAGATGCGCCCGCGGTTGTTGCGGCCGCCGTGCTTGACCTTGCCCTTGGTCAGGGACTTCTCGGGCCGGTCGCGGGTGAGCTCTTCGCGCGTCGTGGTGGTCTGGAAACGCCGCGTGGGCGTCCTCGGCCTGTACGTCTTGATCGGCATCGACTCCAGCCCCCTACACCTGCGTGTACTCCACCGGCTTCTGGCCCGGCTTCAGCTTCACGTATGCCTTCTTCCAAGCCGGGCGGCGCCCCTGGAAGCGCCCCTGCCGGCGCATCTTGCCCATATATCTCGCCGTGCGGACGGAATCGACCTCGACCTTGAAGATCGCACGCACCGCGTGCTTGACGTCCGTCTTGGTGGCCTTCGGATTCACGCGGAAGCAGAGCGTCTCGTCTTGGACGCGAGCCATCTCGGCCTTCTCCGTGATGTGCGGGCTGATAATGACTTCGAACGGGCTCATGCGAGCACCTCGCTGCACGTGCGGGCGGCGCTGGCGGACATCAGGATGCGCCTGTACTTGAGCACGACGTAGGGATTGAGCCGCGAGCTCGGCAGCAGCTTCACCTCGGGCAGGTTGCGACTCGACAGCTCCAAGTTCTGGCTGGGCTGGTTTTCCACCACCAGCACGTTGCCCCCGAGGCCGAGCGTCTCCAGCACGACCCGGAACTCCTTGGTCCGGTGGCTGGGCAGTTCGAAGTCTTGGACGACCGTGATGCAGTTCTCGCGCAGGCGCGCCGACAGCGTCGAGCGCAGCGCCGCGACCTGCATCTTGCGCGGCACCTTCTGCTGGTAGCTGCGCGGGCGCGGCCCGTGCACGGTTCCGCCGCCGCGCCAGATCGGCGAGCGGCGCGAGCCGATGCGGGCGCGCCCGGTGCCCTTCTGGCGCCACAGCTTGCGCCCCGAGCCGGCCACCTCGCCGCGCGTCTTGACCTTGTGGGTGCCGGCGCGCTGGTTGGCTTGGTGAGCAACGATCACCTGGTGCACCAACCCCTCGTTGGCCTCGGCCGCGAACACGGCGTCGGACAGCTCGAGCGTGTCTACCTTCTCGTTGTTCAGATCGACTACGTCTACCGTCGGCATCGCCGTCTACCTCGCTCTCCGGATCGACACGAATCCGCCATTGGGGCCCGGCACGGCGCCGCGCACCAGGATGACGTTGTCGTCAGGGTGGACCTCGACGATCTCGAGGCCGCTGACCGTGACGCGGTCCCCGCCCATGCGGCCGGGCAGGCGCACGCCCTTGAAGACCCGCGACGGCCAGGCGCTCTGGCCGATGGACCCCGGCGCCCGATGGAACATCGAGCCGTGCGTCTTGCGCCCGCCGCGGAAGCCGTGCCGCTTGACGACGCCCTGGAAGCCCTTGCCCTTGCTCGTCCCGGTGATGCTGACCTTCTCTCTGGGCTTGAAGTGTTCCGCCAGGATGCGGTCGCCCGGCTCGAAGCCCTCGGCCCCGTCTTCCAGGCGGAACTCGCGCAGGAAGCGCATCGGCGCCACGCCGGCCTTGTCGAAATGCCCCCGCTGCGGCTTCTTGACCAGCTTCTCGCGCATGAAATCGACCAAGCCGACCTGGATCGCCTCGTAGCCGTCGCGGTCGGCGTTCTTGCGCTGCACGACCACGCAAGGGCCGGCTTGGAGCACCGTGACCGGCACGACGCGGCCCTCGTCGTCGAAGAACTGCGTCATCCCGATCTTCTTTCCTAGGATCCCGGGTGCCATCGCTCCATCCTCTCCTGCGTCAGGGCCGCTCTCACCCGCCGAAGGCCTTGATCTCCACGTCAACGCCGGCGGGCAGGTCGAGACGCATCAGCGCGTCGACCGTGTCCTGCGTCGGCTCGAGAATGTCGAGCAGCCGCTTGTGTGTGCGGATCTCGAACTGCTCGCGGGACCGCTTGTCCGTGTGCACGGAGCGCAGCACGGTGTACTTGTTCTTCACGGTCGGCAGCGGGATCGGCCCGACGATCTGGGCCCCGGTGCGCCGCGCGGTGTTGACAATCTCGCCAGTGGACTGGTCGAGGACGCGGGAGTCGTACGCCTTGAGGCGGATCCGGATTCTTTCCTTCGGCATCGCTTTCGCTGTCCTTCCAGCCCTCTCGACCGCGGCGCTGGCCCTACTCGACGATGGAGGCGACAGTGCCGGCGCCGATGGTGCGGCCGCCCTCGCGGATCGCGAAGCGCAGCCCCTGCTCCATCGCGATCGGCACGATCAGATCCACCTCCAGCTCCACGTTGTCCCCCGGCATCACCATCTCCGTCCCCGCCGGC
>JAJDTX010000063.1 GCA_022826925.1 Bryobacterales bacterium | reverse complement strand
GAGCGCACCTGGTTGGACGGGTCGTGCTTGGACAGCACCCGCGTGATGGCCGCCGTCAATGTCGTCTTGCCGTGGTCGATGTGCCCGATCGTGCCCACGTTCACGTGCGGCTTCGAGCGATCAAACTTTTCCTTTGCCATGGTTTCCCTCTCTTCTTCGATGTGCTCGTAGGCTTAGTTGATGACACTGCCGCGCATGCGGCTGACAATCTCGTCCTGCACGGCCGACGGCGCTAGCTCGTAGGTGTGCAGGTGCATGGTGTAGCTGCCCCGGCCTTGCGTCTTCGAGCGCAGGTCCGTGGCGTAGCCGAACATCTCTGCCAGCGGCACGAAGCCGCGTATGACCTGGGTGGAACCGCGCAGGTCCATGCCCTCGATCCGGCCGCGCCGCGAGTTGATGTCGGCCATCACGTCGCCGACGTACTCTTCCGGGACGACGACCTCGATGGCCATGACAGGCTCGAGCAGGGTCGGCTTGGCCCGCTGGGCCGCGTCCTTCCAAGCCATCGAGCCGGCGACCTTGAAGGCCACCTCCGAACTGTCCACGTCGTGCGTGGAGCCGTCATAGAGGCAGATCCGCACGCCGACCGTCTCGTAGCCCGCCAGCAGCCCGTTGCCGAGCGCCTCGCGGACGCCCTTTTCCACGGCGGCCACGAACTCTTTCGGAATGACGCCCCCGAAGATCTCGCTCTCGAACTCGACGTCGCCGCCCTCGATGGGCTCGATCCGGATCTTGCAATGGCCGTACTGGCCGCGCCCGCCGGTCTGGCGCACGAAGCGGCCCTCTCCTTGGGACGCCTTGCGGATGGTCTCGCGGTAGGCGACCTGCGGCCGCCCGATGTCGGCGGCGACGCGGAATTCGCGCAAGAGGCGGTCGACCAGGATCTCCAGGTGCAGCTCGCCCATGCCCGACAGGATCGTCTGGCCCGTCTCGGCGTCGGAGCGAACGCGGAAGGTGGGGTCCTCTTGCGACAGCTTGGTGAGCGCCATGCCGATCTTCTGCTGGTCGGCCTTCGTCTTCGGCTCGACCGCCAGCGAAAGGACCGGGTTGGGGAACTCGATCTGCTCGAGCACGACCGGCTGATCCGCGTCACAGATGGTGTCGCCGGTCTGGACAGTCTTGAGGCCGACCACAGCGAGGATCTCGCCGGACTGGGCCTCGGTCACGTCCTCGCGCTTGTTGGCGTGCATGCGCAACAGCCGGCCCACGCGCTCCTTGCGCCCCTTGGACACGTTGTAGACGGTGCCCCCGGCGCGGAACTCCCCGGAATAGACCCGCAGGAACGCGAGCTGGCCGACGAACGGATCCGTGAGGATCTTGAAGACCAGGGCCGAGAACGGCGCATCGTCGCTGGCTTCGCGGCTGACCGCCTCGTGTCCGTCCAAGCTGCTGCCCTGCACCGGCGGGACATCGGTCGGGGACGGCAGATAGTCCACGACCGCGTCGAGCAGCCGCTGCACGCCCTTGTACTTGAAGGCCGAGCCGCACAGCACGGGCGTGATGCGCATCGCAATAGTCGCGCGCCGGATCGCCGCCTTGAGCTCGCCGACGTCGACCTGGCCTCCTTCTTCGACGTAAAGATCGAACAGCCGCTCGTCGTCCTCGGCGACCTTCTCGATCATCTTCTTGCGACGGTCCGCCGCCTCGGCGGCCAGGTCCTCGGGAATCTCGCCGACCTCGTACTCCGCGCCGAGCGTCTCGTCCTTCCAGAAGATGCCGCGCATCTCGACGAGGTCCACCACGCCACGCAGCCGATCCTCGGAACCGATCGGAAGCTGGATGGCGACCGGGTTGGCCTTGAGGCGGTCCACCATCGTCTGCACGGCGTAATCGAAATTGGAGCCGACCCGGTCCATCTTGTTGATGAACGCGAGGCGCGGCACCTGGTACTTGTCGGCCTGGCGCCAGACCGTCTCCGACTGTGGCTGCACGCCGGCGACGGCGTCGAACAGCGCGATGGCGCCGTCGAGCACGCGCAGCGAGCGCTCGACCTCGGCGGTGAAGTCGACATGGCCGGGCGTGTCGATGATGTTGACCTGATGGTCGCGCCAGAAGCAGGTCGTGGCGGCCGAGGTGATCGTGATTCCGCGCTCCTGCTCCTGCTCCATGTAGTCCATGGTCGCGGTGCCGTCATGCACCTCGCCCATGCGGTGCAGGCGCCCGGTGTAGTACAGGATGCGCTCCGTCGTGGTGGTCTTGCCGGCATCGATGTGCGCGGCGATGCCGATGTTGCGGTAGCGCTCGACTGGGACGGTGCGGGGCATCGGAACTTGCTCTGAACTCGTGGCTCGGGACTACCAGCGGAAGTGCGCGAAGGCCTTGTTGGCCTCGGCCATGCGGTGGACGTCGTCCTTCTTCTTGATGGTGCTTCCGCGTCCCTGCGCGGCTTCCAGCAGCTCGTAGCCGAGGCGGTCGGCCATGCGGTTCTCGCTGCGATTGCGGGCGTTTCCGATCAGCCAGCGCAGCGCCAGCGACTGGCGGCGGTTCGGCCGGACCTCGATCGGCACCTGGTAATTCGCGCCGCCGACGCGGCGGGACTTCACCTCGACGACAGGCTTGGAATTCTCCACCGCTTTCTTGAAGATCGGCAGCGGGTCCTCGCCGGTGCTGCTGCGAATCCTCTCCATCGCCTCGTAGAAGATGCGCTCGGAGACGGACTTCTTGCCGTCCCACATCATGCAGTTGATGAACTTCGACACCAAGGTCGAGTTGAAGACCGGGTCCGGAGCCGGGACCCGAACGGGAACTTCTCGCCTGCGCGGCATGGCTGCTGTCCCTCCCTAACTCACTTCTTCGGGCGCTTGGCGCCGTACTTGCTGCGCGCCTGGCGCCGGTCCTCGACGCCGGAGGCGTCCAGCGTCCCGCGCACCACGTGATAGCGGACGCCGGGCAGGTCCTTGACGCGGCCGCCGCGAATGAGCACGATCGAGTGCTCCTGCAGGTTGTGACCGACGCCCGGGATGTAGGTGGTGACTTCGATGCTGTTGGTCAGCCGCACGCGGGCGACCTTGCGCAGCGCGGAATTCGGCTTCTTGGGGGTGACGGTATACACGCGCGTGCAGACGCCGCGCTTCTGGGGGCACTTCTGCAGGGCCGGCGAAGACGTCTTGTACTTCGGCGCCTTGCGGCCCTTGCGGACCAATTGGCTGAATGTCGGCACGATCCTGGCTACCTCTCCGCGATACCGCCCGCTGCGTCCGCACCGGAGCGCGTGCATGGCGCACGCGCTGCCCGCGCATTCGCAAAGCTAAGTTGAGCCCCTGCTCGCCCTGCCATAACGAGTCCCGGCTGGGACCTTCTCGGCATCGGCTCGCGCGGGGCGGCACCCCCCGAGACCCAGTGGCGGGCCCCGTCCAACCCCCGGCCCAAGCTCCTAAGGGGCTTGCCCCGCAGGATCGGCCGGTACGCTACAAGCGCTGACACGCCCCCGCGGCTCCGATTCGGGATCGGAACCCCGCGAACGCGCCCTAATCACTTCCTCAATCCATCATACAACATCGCGCGCGCGATGGTGCAAGCGCTCCGAAGGGCGCTTTCCGGCGAGCGGGGTCCACTCGCGACGCGGTCTTCCCAGCCTAGCACATGGCAGCCGGCAGGACTCGCGAAACCGCTCTCGCGTCAGACCACTCCCCGCGGCAGCCTATTCCTCGGCATGGCCGTCCACCACGATCCCGACCACGGTGTCGGCCACCGCCACGTCGAGCACCCAGTGCTCGTAGTCGTTCTCCCAAAGGTGCGGCCCCTGATCGCCCTCCGGCAGCTCGAGGCGCGCGACGGTGGGGTGGGGGTTGCCGACATCGGCGCTCAATTCCACGATGCCGTCAAAGTCGAAGTTGCGGGTGATCTCCAAATCCTTTTCCACGGGGGCCAGCAAGCCGAAGTCGCGGCTGGCGGCAACGCCCATGTGATTGCCGTCCTCGGGGTGCAGGCCGAAGCGCAAGGTGTACACGCCCGCGGGCACGGACTGCTCGCGGAAATCCGAGCCCCGCCCCACGAACTCGAGCACGCCCAGGAACGCGCCCTCGGGGACGTTGTCGAAGCGCACTCCGAAACCGCTGGCGGCATCGCCCTCGAACGGGGCCGTGCGCATCCAGAAGCGCATCACCACCTCGTCGCCAGACTTGACGGCGACACCCTCGGCAGCGACCAGCTCGCGCGTCGCTTCCGGCACGCTGTCAGGCAGCGGCGCGCCACTCTCGGCCGTGTACTTCTGGGCCAGCCCGGCTGGCAGCAGGGCGAGCGCCCCAAGAACCATCGCAAAGCGGCACGAGCGTCGCATCCAATTCTCCTCGCGAACTCCGCCGGCCGATCCGGCCGACACTTAACAAATGGGACAAGCCGGAGCCGCCGACTGCGGCGGCCCCGGCACGGAATCTATCCAGCCTGGGTAGCGGGAGGCCTAGCTTCCGCTGACAGCGAAGGTGCCCAGATAGGCACTCGAGCGCCGGTACTCGCGCATCTGGTGACCAAGGCCGTCGCCGCGGAAGGACTGCTCGATGGCAAACGCCGGCATGGCGTGGTCCAGCGCGACCAAAGGCTCGTAGTAGATGTCGTCAAGGTGGCACAGCGAATCGCTGCCGCGGATCTCCCGCGTCTCCAGCGAGACAATCTCGCCGGCGCGCAGCGTCGCCACGCGGTCGTGCAGGCTGCCGTGGAAGTCGATCTCGATCGGGGCCGTGTCGGTGTGGACCACGTTGTGAACGAGCGGGCCGGCCTGAGCCTTGACGAACGCCGCCAATGCTCCGCGCTGCAGCACGGAAGTGGCCTCGTCGAAGATCAGCATCGATTTCGCCGGCAGCGGGTCGCCGAACGGATTGCCGATAGTGGACGTCGCGTTGACCACGGCCACGACCCTAGTATTCGCCAGGGAGACGCCCTTGAAGCTGCCCTGCTCGATGTCCCACGCCATCACGGCGAGATCGCCAGTGATGCCGACTTCGCTGTTGGCGAAGCAGTGCGAGGCGTAGATCTCGGCGTTGCGCGATTCGATGTAGCTACCGCGAATCTCGGGGCCGGACAGCGTGGCGGCGGAAAGCGCGCCCGCCGTCAAAGCGAGGCAGAGAACGGCTAGGCTGGCCAAACGGATGGTTCTCATGATTGGTACTCCTTCAGTGAATCTTCACGCCCGAGGCTGGTCGGGCACAATTGATTCTACACAATACAGCGATCAGATCGCGACCCGGAATTGCAAGAAACTACCCGGACCGCAAATTAATCGCCCTCGGCAGGCTGCAAAGGCTCGGAGACTACGCCCCGCCGGCGACGCCCCGCCAGCTTCTCGGCAAGCTCCTCCAACGTTGCGTACACCACCGGGATGAACACGAGGGTGATCAGCGTGGAGGTCAGCAGCCCGCCGATCACCACGCGCGCCATCGGCACTTGCAGCTCCGACCCCTCGCCCAGGCCGAGCGCCATCGGCGTGAGGCCCAGGATGGTCGTGATCGTGGTCATCATGATCGGCCGCAGCCGGCGGCCGCCGGCCGTGATGACGGAATCCATGATGCCGTACCCGTGGTCGCGGCGCAGCTGGTTCGTGTAGTCGATGAGCACGATCGCGTTGTTGACGACAATGCCCACCAGCACAATCACGCCGAGGAACCCCTGCATGTTGAAGGTGGTCTCCGTGATCACGAGCATGGTGACAACGCCAATGGCCGCCAGCGGGATCGAGAACAAGATGATGAACGGGTCGCGCAGCGACTCGAACTGCGCCGCCATGACCATGTAGACCAGCAGCAGCGCTAGAATGCCAGCGAACGTCAGCTGCCGGAAGGACTCCTGCTGGTCCTCCCACTCCCCGCCGAAGCGGATCTCGTAGCCGTCAGGCCGGTTGATCTGGGCGACCTCGCCGCGCAAGTCCGCAATGATGGCGCCCAGGTTGCGATCGCCGATCGTGCCCGACACATAGACGATGCGCTCTTGGTCGACGCGGTTGATCTCGACCGGGCCCTCCTGGCGATTCAGGCGAACGACGTCGTTGGCGTAGATGAGATTCCCTTGCGGCGTGCGCAGAGGAATGCGCCCGACCTGGTCGAGTTGCAGGCGGTCCTCCTCGCGCAGGCGCACCACGATGTCGTACTCGTCGCCCTGCTCGCGATAGAAGGTCGAGCGGCGCCCGCCCACGGCGGTCTCGAGAGTGGCCGCCACCTCCGCGACCGACATGCCCACGCTGGCAGCCTTGAGCCTGTCGACGCGGACCAGCATCTCGGGCGTGCCGGGCCGGCGGCTGATCTGTGCCTCGGCCACGCCGTCGACCGACAGCATGGCGTCGCGCACCTGCAGGGCGAGGTTAGCGGTAGTGTCCGGGTCGTAGCCGCGGATCGTGACCTGCAAGCGGTCGTCGGCGCCATCGCCGCCGCCGCGCCGCCGTCCGAAGTTGCCGCTGGAAATGCGCGTGCGCAGCTGCACTCCGGGCGCCACCGCCATCAGCTTGGGCCTGAGCATGTTGGTGATCTCGCGGGCCGTGCGGTCGCGCTGGTTCTGGTCGACCAAGGTTATGCGCAGTTCGCCGATGTGGGTGGCGATCGAGCGGAAGGGGCTGTCGCTGCCGGCCTCGGTCATGATGTATTCGATCTCGGGGACGTCGCGCATGATGATCGCCTCCATTTGATCGACGATCTCCTTCGTCACCTCCGCCCGCGTTCCGGGCTCGGATTCCAGATTGATGCGGATCTGGCCCTCGTCGACCTGCGGTTCCAGTTCGACGCCGACATAGCCGGTCAGCCAGAGCGCGCAGACGAACAGCCCAGCGGCCAGTCCCGTCACCACCAGGCGGTTTGCCAGCGACCAGCGGATGATCTCGGAATAGTTCCGAGACAGCCCGGTCATGGCCTGCTCGGCGTAGCGCAGGATGCGGATCCCGCCGCCGCTAGCGGTGCCCTTGCGCCGCGAGCACAGGGCGGGCACGACCGTCAGCGCCACGACCAGCGAGCACAGCAGAGAAAAGCTGACCACGTACGCCAGTTGCTGGAACGTCTGCGCCGCGTAGCCGCCGATGAACATCACCGGCACGAAGACGGCGATCGTGGTCAGAGTAGACGCCGTGATCGCCATGCCCACCTCGCGGCTGCCGACGAGCGCGGCCTGCCGCGACTCGGTGCCTTCCTCGCGATGGCGGTAGATGTTCTCCAGCACCACGATCGCGTTGTCGACGAGCATGCCCACGCCGAGGGCCAGCCCGCCGAAGGAGACGATGTTGAGCGTGAAGCCGTTGAAGTACATCAGGGCGAAGGTCGAGACAACCGAAATCGGTATCGCCGCACCGATGATCAAGGTGCTGGACACGCTGCGCAGGAACAGCAGCAGCACGAACACCGCGAGCACCGCGCCCACGCCGGCGGCGGCCTCGACATTGCGGATCGCGGCGTTGATGAAGTCCGCGGTGTCCATGGTCTTGTCGATCCTGATGTGCGGATAGTCGCGATGAATCTCGGCGATTTCTTCCCAGATCGCATCCGAGACCTTGACCGTGTTGGACCCCGACTGCTTGAACATGATCAGGCGGAGCGCCTGTGCGCCGTTCACGCCCACGTAGTGGCGGATGTCCGGATGCGAATCATCGACCTCCGCGATGTCGCGAACATACACGGGGACACCGTCGCGGGAGGCCAGGGCCACATCGAGCAGCTGGTTGACGTTGTTGAATTCGCCGCTGGTGCGCAGCAGGACGTCGAAGCGGCCCTCCTTGACCGGACCCACCGGACGGTTGAGGTTCTCGTCCCGCACGGTGTTGACCACCTGCGCCACCGACAGATCGAGGGCGCGCAGCTTTTCCAGGTTCAGGTCGATGTGGATCTCGCGGCGCAGGCCGCCGCCGACGCGCACCTGGCCGACGCCCTTGATGCGCTCGAAGCGATACAGGATGTTCTTCTCGGTGAACATCCGCAGTTCGCGCGGGTCCATCTCGTCGGTGGCCACCGTGAGAAACATGATCGGGAACTGGGTCACGTCGAACTTGAAGATCGTCGGCGGCTCGATGTCGTCCGGCAGCGTGCGGCGCCCCCGGTCCAACCGCGAGCGAACCTCGTCAGCCGCAACTTCGATGTCCGTGCCGAAGACGAACTCGATGCGCACCGAGGAGCGGCCCTCGCTGGAAGTCGATGTGACGCGCTCGACGCCAGGGGCCGCTGAGACAATCTGCTCGAGGGGGCGGCTGATGAGCGTCTCGATCTCCTCGGGCCCCACGCCCTCGTAGTCGGTGGTGACGCTAAGGGTCGGATAGTTGACCTCCGGCATCAGATCCACCGGGATCTCGGTGAATGCGATGAAGCCGAGCAGGAGGCAGACCATCACCGCCATCAGCACCGTGACCGGTCGCTTGATCGAAAACTCAGGAAGGCTCATTCGTCACACCTCGCAAGGCCAGCCGCAACCCGCACCCCCGGGGCGCGCTACGGGACAGCCGGTGTCTCCAACTATGTATATGGCGCGGCTTTGGTGGCATCGGGTTACGGGCGAACGAATCAGTCGCCCGCAACGGACTCGGCCGCGCGCATGGTCGGCTGAGCGACCCGCCGCCGGTAGAACAGTTCCTCGAAGGCGACATACATCACCGGAATGAATACCAGCGTGATCACCGTGGACGTCGCCAGCCCGCCGATCACCACGCGCGCCATCGGAGCTTGCAATTCCGAACCCTCGCCCAGCCCCAGCGCCATCGGCGCCAGGCCCAGCACGGTGGTGATGGTCGTCATCAGGATCGGCCGCATCCGCCGCATGCCGGCGGTGACCGCGGCCCGGTACAGGCCCAAGCCGTGCTCGCGGCGCAGCAAGTTGGTGTAGTCCACCAGCACGATGGCGTTGTTGACCACGATGCCGAGCAGCACGATCAAGCCCAGGAACGCCTGCTGGTTGAAGGTTGTTTCGGTGAGCAGGAGCACCAGCACGACACCGATGGCCGCCAGCGGCACGGAAAACAGGATCAGGAAGGGGTCCTTGAGCGATTCGAACTGCGCCGCCATCACCATGTACACCAAGATCAGGGCCAGGATGGACGCGAAGAACAGGTTGCGGAAGGTCTCCTGCTGCTCCTCGTACTCGCCGCCGTACTCGATCGAGAACCCTTCGGGCATTGCCATCCCCCGGAACTCGGCCGCCAGATCGCCGACGATGCTGCCCAAGTCCCGGTCCGCCAGCGCTCCGGAGACGAACATCCGCCGCTCTTGGTTCACCCTGCTGATGTAGGTCGGGCCCTCCTGCCGCCGGAGTTCGATCACGCTTCCGGCCGTGATGGTCGTGCCGAGCGGGGTGGTCAGGGGGATGCGCCCCACGTTGTCAAGATCCAGGCGATCCTCCTGCCGCAGGCGCACGAGGATGTTGTACTCGTCGCCCTCCTTGCGGTACATCGAGCTGCGGGCGCCGCCGATCGCCGTTTCCAGCGTGAGGGCGATCTCGGACACGTTGAGGCCCATGTTGGAAGCGCGCATGCGGTCGACCTCGACCAGCATTTCCGGCATGCCGGGGCGCTGGCTGATCGTAGGCTCGGCGATTCCCGGAGTGCGCTCCATGGTCTGGCGGATCGTCTCGGCCAGCTGGGCCGCCGTGTCCATGTTGTGCCCGCGGATCTCCACCGAGAGGCGGTCGTCATCGGAATCGCTGCCCCGGCTCCTGAACATGCCGCCCGAGACGCGCGTCCTGACCATCATGCCCGGCTGGATCTGCAAGGCCCCTCGCAGCTCGTTGGCCACATCGCGGGCCGACCGGCTGCGCTCGGTCTTTGGAACGAGGTTGAGGCGCAATTCGCCGAGATGGGCGCCCGATCCGCTGCTGCGGGAGCTCCCGCCGGCCGTCACCATGGCCGTGGTGATCTCCGGCGCGGTCTCCATCGCGACCGCGCGCAGGTGCTGCATCACGCTGTCGGTGACCTCGACCCGCGTGCCTGGCTCGAGCTCGACGCTGACACGGACTTCGCCCTCATCGACTTCCGGCTGCAATTCGACACCGAGATACGGCATCAAGTAGACCGCCACGGCGAACAGCAGCGCCGCCACCACAACCACCGGGGTCTTGTGGTTGAGCGACCACTGCAGCGAGCCGCCGTATGCGGCGGCCATGTTGCGCTGCCAGGTGCGCGCCATGTCGCTGATCTGCGTGATCTGCGCGCCCGGCCCGCGGCTGCTGGCCAGCTTCGCGCACAAGCCTGGCACCACCAACAGCGCAACCGCCAGCGAGCACAGCAGCGCGAAGCTGACCACGTACGCGAGCTGCTTGAAGGTCTGGGCGGCGATCCCCCCGACGAACAGCACCGGCACGAAGACCGCCACCGTCGTCAGCGTGGAGGCGGAAATCGCCATCGAGACCTCGCGGCTGCCTTCGACCGCCGCGTCCAGCGGAGCCTTGCCTCCCTCGCGGTGGCGGTAGACGTTTTCCAGCACCACGATCGCGTTGTCGACCAGCATGCCGACGCCCAGCGCCAGCCCGCCGAACGAGACGGTGTTGAGCGTGAACCCGTTGAAGAACATCAGCGCGAACGTGGCGATGACTGAAATCGGGATCGCGATGCCGATGATCAGGGTGCTCGACACGCTGCGCAGAAAGAACAGCAGCACCACGACCGCGAGACCGGCGCCCTGCAGCATGGCGCCCCGCACGTTGGCGATCGAGGCGCGAATGAAGTCGGCGCTGTCGCGGGTCTTCTCGATGCGGATATTGGGGAAGGCCTCGTGGATGCGATCCACCTCGACCCACAAGGCGTCCGAGACCTCGACCGTGTTCGCCCCGGCCTGCTTGTAGACGTACATGCGCACGCCGGGCTCGCCGTCCACGCTCACCAGATAGTCGATGTCCTCGTGACTGTCGTGAACCGTGGCGATGTCCCGCACGTGCACGGGCACGTTATTGCGCGTGGTCAGCACGACGTCGCGGATCTCCTCCAAGCTCTGGAATTCGCCGCGCGTGCGGAGCAGCACTTCGAAGCGGCCCTCGTCGACCGGGCCGACCGGGCGGTTCATGTTCTCCTGCCGCAAGATCTGGACCACGTGCGGGATCGACAGGTCGAGCGCCCGGAGCTTCTTCAGGTCCAGGTCGACGTGGATCTCGCGGCGCAGCCCTCCGCGCACCGTAAACGCGGCGATCCCGGGAACTCGCTCGAGGCGCGGCTGGATCTGTTTTTCGACGTAGTGCCGCAGGTCCTTCGGCCCCATCTCGCGGGCCGAAACCGCCAAGTACATGATGGGATACTGGGAGGAATCGTACTTGTACATGCTCGGCGGATCCATGTCCTCCGGCAAGTAGCGGCGCCTGCGGTCCAGGCGGGTGCGCAGCTCGTTGGCCGCTTCGTCGATGTCGACGCCGTAGTCGAAACCGACGCGAACGTAGCACAGCCCCTCGTACACGGAACTGGAAATGCGCTCCACGTGCGGGGCCGAAGAGAAGGCTTCCTCCAGCGGGCGCACCACCAGCGTCTCCATCTCTTCGGGGGCCACGCCGGCGTACTCGGCCCTGACGCTGATCGTCGGGTAGACGATCTCCGGCATCAAGTCGACGGGGATGTTGACGAACGCGACCGCCCCCAGCAGGATGGCGACCAAGCACGCCATCAAGACGGTTACGGGGCGGTGGATGGATGCGGTCGAGAGACTAAAGTTCACAACTCACCCTGCCCAATCTTAGCTCGCTCAAGGCTCGCGAGCCCGAGCAAGTCCCGCCGCAACCGGGGATTGCGCCGAGAAAAATCGCCCGGCTGGCCGGGAAAACGCCTAGCTGGCGCTCTTGGTGGCGGCTTTCTGGGCCGCGCCGCCGCCGGGGCTGCCGCCGCCCCCGCCTGCGCCTCCGCCGCCGCCTGCGCCAGCACCGCCGCGGCCACCGCCTGCGCCGGTGCTAATGCGGTCGCCGTCCCGCAGCATGGTCGCCCCGCGGCCGACGATGCGCGTGCCGGCGTCCAGGTTTGCCAGGACCTCGATCTGCCCCTCGCGCGTGAGCCCGGTCTCAATCACGCGAAAGACCGGCCGGTCCTGCTCGTCCGGGACAATGTAGACGCCGGGCTGCTGGCCGCGATAGACCAAGCCGTCGCGCGGGATCAGGGTGGCCTCGCGGGTCGAGCCCAAGTCCAGCGTGATGCGCGCGAACATCTCGGCCTTGAGCACCGCGTCCGGGTTGCGGATGTCGATTTCTATGATCGCGCTGCGGGTCGCTGCGTCGAGCACCGGCGCGATGCGCGCGATGC
This sequence comes from Bryobacterales bacterium, assembly GCA_022826925.1. Taxonomy (GTDB): domain Bacteria; phylum Acidobacteriota; class Terriglobia; order Bryobacterales; family UBA6623; genus VXMF01. Next base: position 37,603 of record JAJDTX010000063.1, on the reverse strand, counting down.
GTCCCTCGAACTGCTGCCCGGGGATAGCGTCTACGTGCACGGCCGCCGTTTTGCCGACGGCCAGCTTGTCGATGTTCCGCTCGGGCACGTTGCCGCGCGTGACCATCGTCGAAAGGTTCACGATCTGGATGATCGGGCTGCCCGGGGTCACGAGCGCGCCCGGGTCTACGTAGCGGGCCGAGACCAAGCCGCTCATCGGCGCGTAGATCTTGGCCTGCTCAAGTCGGATGCGCAGCTCGGTCAGTTCCGCGGTGGATTGTTCGAGCTGGGCCTCTGCGAGTTGGACCTGGGCCTCCAGCACCTCCAGAGAAGTCTGGGACTGCTGGAATTCCTGGGGCGAGAGCAGATCTTCGTCGAACAGCAGCTTGGCGCGGTCAAGGTCCGCCTTGGCACGGGCCAGCTCGGCCTTGCGGGCGGAAATGTTGGCCTCGCTCACCGAATAGGACGCTTCCGATCGCCTGACCTGCTGCGCCAGCTCGTCGACTTCGATTTCTGCAACAACCGCGCCCTGCTCCATCCAGTCGCCGACCAAGAAGTTGATCTTCTCGATGCGCCCGGTAATCTTCGGGTTGATATCGACGGTCTCTTTCGGCTTCAGCGAGCCAGTCAGCAGCAGCTCCTCGCGGATGGAGCCGATGCGGGCCTCGGTCACGTCGACGTTGACCACGCGGCCTCCGGCCTTCTTCTTGGCCGGAGCGTTCGCCAGCTGGTTGGCCTCGTACACCCTGCTGCCCACCAGGTAGACGATCGCGATGCCGAACACGATGGCGATGAGGCGCTTCTTGGACATAGTCTGCGGGGGCGAGCGGACGCACCAACCCCTGACAGAGGATGGCGGAATCCCTGCCAGTAGGGTTACGTCTAGAAGTCTAGCCGATCGCCAATACTCAGCCCGTGAGCGTCGGACTGGCCAGCAGCCAGTTCCAGGACGTAGACCGAGTTGGCGTTGCCTCCGTAACTCGGGCAACCGCCCGGACTCGTCGAGGCGCAAGGCGGCGCCGAGCGGACAATCTCGACAATGCGGTGCGCGCCGTCCATCCAGATGATGTCCAGCGGGATCAGGCACTGGTACATCCAGAACGAGCGCTGGGTCGAGCGGCTGCCGACGAACAGCATGCCGCGATCCGGAGGCAGCTCGGCGCGGAACATCAGCCCGCGGGCCTGCTCTTCAGACGAGATCGCCAACTCGGCTTCGATCAGCGCCCCGTCAGGCAGAGTGACCTGCGTGGTCGGGAGCTGCGCCGGCTGCGAGCCGCTCGGGGCCGCTTGCGGCGGGCCGCCGCAAGCGGCCCACAGGGCCAGGGCAAGAATCGCCAGCGGCGCCAAGCCCGAGACGCCGAGGCGAGGCGCAGCGCGCTGTCCGCGCAGTAGCATGCGGGCCTAGTACTTTAGCAGCCGCTCCATCGCGAGCTTGACGGATTCCTGCGAGGGCAGGGTCTCGCGCTCGAGATTGACCGCCGACGGGACGAAGCAATCCTGCGCCCCGATGCGGGCGACAGGAGCGTCGAGGCGGTCGAAGCAATGCTGCGAGATCTCGGCGGCAACCTCTGCCCCGAATCCCATGGTGAGGCTGTCCTCGTGGGCCACCAAGACGCGGTTGGTGCGCCGGACGCTGTCGAACACGGCCTGCTTGTCCCACGGGACGATGGTGCGCAGGTCGATCACTTCGACCGAGCCAGCGCCCTCTTCGGCCAAGGCATTGGCGGCCACCTCGGCCTGGTGCACCGTGTAGCCCCAGGTGACGACCGTAAGGTCGGTGCCGGAGCGCCGCGTCGAAGCCTTGCCGAACGGGATCAGATAGTTCTCGTCCGGCTCCGGAGTCCGCGCCGGCATGGCCCGGTAGAGGCCCTTGTGCTCGAGGAACAGGACCGGGTCCTGCATCCGCGCCGCCGTCTTGAGCAGGCCCTTGGCATCCTGGGCGCAGCAAGGGTAGGCGATGTACCAGCCCGGAATGTTGGCAAAGAAGCCCTCGATGTTGGCCGAGTGCCACGGGCCGCCCTTGATGTGACCGCCCACGGCGACACGGCAGACCATCGGGCAGCCCCAGGCACCGGCGCTGCGCCAGCGCATCGGCGCGATCTCGTCGCGCATCTGCATGAAGGCCGGCCAGATGTAGTCTCCGAACTGGATCTCCACGATCGGCATGTAGCCTGCCGTGCCCATGCCGCCGGCGATGCCCAAGATCGAAGCCTCGGCCAGGGCAGCGTTCACGCAGCGGTCCTGGCCGAATTCGTCGGCCAGGCCCTTGGTCACGCCGAACACCCCGCCCTTCGGGTCTTCGATATCCTCGCCCCACATGACGATCTTGGGGTTGCGCGACATCTCCTCGCGCAACGCGGAATTGATGGCTTGGACCATCGACACCTTGGACCCTGTGAAGTTCGGCTGCGATTCCTCGGTCACAGGCAACTGGTCCGAGAACACGTGCCGCGTGACGTCGTAGTGCTGCGGATGCGGATGGCCGCTTGCCTCCTCCGCAGCCTGGTCGACCTCCGCCTTGATGCGGGCGCGCAAGTCCGTGATCTCGGCCGGGGTCATGATGCCGGCGTCCAGCACCTGGCGTTCGGCCTGCAGCACCGGATCGCGCGAGGCGGCCGACTCGATCTCGGACTCGCTGCGGTACCTGCGCTGGTCGTCGGACGAGGAGTGATTGTCCAAGCGGACCACGTTGAACTCGACCAGCGCCGGCCCCTTGCCGGCCCGGATGTCGCGGATCAGGCCGGGCACGAGCCGGTAGATCTCGTCGAAGGTTCCCGTGCCGTCGAGTTCGTAGGCGGGCAGGCCGAAGCCCTCGGCGATCCTGTGGATCTTGGAAGCCGTCTGGTACTTCTGCGGCACGCTGATGGCGTAGCCGTTGTTCTGCACGACGAACAGTACCGGCAGGCGTTCGCGCGCGGCCCAGTTGAGCGCTTCGAAGAACTCTCCCTCGCTGGTGGCACCCTCGCCGGAAGACGCATAGACGATCGCGTCGGAGCCGTCGTAGCGCATGGCGCGGGCAGCGCCGAGGGCCGGCAGGTACTGGGTGCCGGTGGCGGCGCTCTGCGCCACGAGCCTGAGATCGCGGGAAGACCACTGCTCGGGCATGTTGACGCCTCCGGAATTGGGGTCCCCGTCGCGGCTGAGCAGGCCCAAGAAGATGTCCTTGTAGGGCATTCCGAGCGTGACGGCCACGCTCTTCTCGCGGTAGTAGGTGTAGAACCAGTCGTGGCCTGGGCGCATCAGCATCGGCACGCCGACCTGCACCTGCTCGTGCCCGCGAGTCGAGGCATAGAAGGCCAGCCTGCCCTGCTTGAGAAAGACCTTGGCGCGCTCCTCGACGTAGTAGCACTGGAGCATTTTCTCGTACAGCTCCCGGAGCACCTCGCTGGGAACGACACTTTCGGCGATGTCTGCTAATTGGGTTGCCATTGGCGTGGACCCGCTCGTCTGGCCAGATGCCAGAGAGGCGCGCGCCGCCCTTCCGCCCTGCCCGTTACCTGCAACGGCCGGGAATCCAAGGCTGGAAGTGAAGATCTGGCGGCGACGCCCGCTTCGAACTTTGAGTATAAGGGTGCCCGGCTTGCCGCCGGTCCAAGCGCCGCGAGACAGGCGTCTTCGAAGTTCGGCTCACCGCCTCGGCCAGCTAACAGAGCGACTCATGACCCAGCACTTGCACGAGAGCAGTCTGCTCCCGATTCGGACCTCCCCCTCGACATGCAGCAGTCGCGATCCGGGAGAAATCGTCAACAGTAAAGACGTACCGGGACTTGGTTGGCCTTCTGGCATACACTGAACGAATGTTCCGACCCCGGTTACGCCGAAGCGACTGGGCCTTTGGCCTCGCGGCGTCATTGTTCCTTATGTCCGCACCGGCCCCAGGTATCGCAGCCGGCCCGGAAGTCGGGGAGAGCATCCCGGCTTTCGAGGCCATCGATCAGTCAGGCACCGCCCGCGACTTCGCCAGCCTGACGGGAGAGCAGGGGCTGCTGCTGCTGTTTTTCCGCTCGGCGGACTGGTGACCGTTCTGCAAGGGCCAGCTCGTGCAGCTGGAACGCAAGCGCCAAGCCCTGGAGGCCAGTGGCGTCAACATCGGCGCAATTAGCTACGACAAGCAGGAGGCCCTGAGCAATTTTGCCGAGCGGGCCGGAATCGGATTCCCGCTGCTTTCCGACCCCGACTCCGAGATCATCCGCGCCTTCGGAGTGCTCAACGAGGACGTTCCGGAAACGCACCAGTTCTACGGCATCCCGCATCCGGTCGAACTCCTGCTGAATCCCGACCGGACCGTGGCGGAGAAGTTTCACGAGGAAAATTACAGGGATCGCTTCACAGCCGGCCGCATCTTGGTCCGCCAACTGGGTTCCGACGCGGGAGGCGCGCGGACACAGCAGCGGACATCGCACCTGAAGCTGACCAGCTGGGCAAGCGACGAGACCGTGCGCGGGGGCAATCGATTCGCCCTGGTGCTCGACATCGACCTCAACGACAAGATGCATGTCTACGCGCCGGAGGTCGAGGGCTACATCCCCATCGCTTGGAACATGGACGAAGGCTCCGGCGTGACCCTCTACGACACGGAGTTTCCTGACGCCCAAACCCTGCACCTTCCAGCGATCGACGAGCGCGTGCCCGTCTACGAGGGCAAGTTCCGCCTAGTGCGCGACATCATGATCGGCCAGGCGAACGAACTCGGCGATCTGCTCGAAGACGGCGCGCTGAAGATCAGCGGCAGCCTGCGCTACCAAGCGTGCGACGACAAGGTCTGCTACCTGCCGACGACCGTGCCCCTGGAATGGACGATCCAATTCGAGCGGCACGATCGCACACGGGTGCCGGAAGCCCTGCGCCGCTGAGCCGGTCGCGTCGGAACTCGACGCGGCCCCATTGGCTAGGATGAAGTTGCGCCTGCAATGTCGCGCGAAGGATTCACGGAACTGGAAGGCGGGCTCGAGGCAGCGGAGCTGCGCTTGGGCTGCGTCGTGTCGCGCTTCAACAGTTTCATCACGGACCGGCTGCTCGCAGGGGCGCTGGACGCGATCCGCCGTCACGGCGGCGACGCGGACCAGGTGTTCGTGGCCCGCGTGCCCGGTTCGCTAGAGTTGGCAACCGCCGCCCGGGCCTTGGCACAGAGCGGCAATTTCGATGCCTTGATCTGCCTGGGAGCCGTGATTCGCGGGGAGACTTCGCACTACGAGCACGTGGCATCGGGGGCGGTGAGCCAGATCGCGCGCGTCGGACCCGAGACCGGCGTGCCGACCATCTTCGGCGTGCTGACCTGCGATACCGTCGAGCAGGCGATGGATCGCTCCGGAGCCAAGAGCCGCAACGCCGGGGCCGAAGCCGCCGCCTCAGCCATCGAAATGGCCCACTTGCTGAGCGCGATCCGCGCCATCTGACCGCAGCGGCCACAGCGTTACGCCATGCTCTCCCGTCGCCGATCCCGCGAGTGCGCCCTGAAAATGATCTATCAGTGGGACGCTGGGGGAGCGGACCCGGACCAGGTCGTTGCGGACTTCTTCGGCCGCCTGGCGTCCGATGATCCCCAGCCGGTGGACGCCTTTGCCGAGCGGCTGTTTCGCGAGGCCGCCGAAAACGTTGCGGAGCTGGATGCGATCATCGCGCGCCACAGCGCCGACCGCTGGCAGCCGAGTCGCATTGAACCGGTGGTGCGACACCTGCTGAGACTGGCTCTGGCAGAACTGCGCGGCGGCGACACGCACCCCGCGATTGTCATCAACGAGACCCTCGAGATCGGCAAGCGCTACGACGGCGACGCTTCGACGCGGTTCATGAACGGCATCCTGAACGGGTTCGTCGAAGCATCCGATCCTGACAAGGCCAAGTCGCGTCCGCCCAGCGAGCAGAAGAAACTCTGACGCTCGCAACGCGGCGCGGGACTACTTCGGATGCACGACCGCAAAGCCGTCGTAGCGCGTCTCCTGCGCGTGCGACGATAGCGCGGGCCAAGCCCGCTGGTGCTTGTCCGAGGCAACCCACTCCACCCGCTGCTCCTCGGTGTCAAAGCTGAGACGCACTGTGAACTCGGAGGTTGCGGGCTTGCGCATCAACAGCGCGCTCCGGAAGCCGGGCATGCTGCTCACGGCCGGGTAGAACACCTCGACGAACGTCTTCTCGAGTTGTTCGGCCTGACCGCTCTTGGCCGTCATCCAGATGTGCAATTCCATCGGGCCATCGATGTCGAAAACCCGCTCGGCAACTGCCGGCAGCGCCATACAGGCGGCCAGACAGATGATTGCAATTGCGCGCATTTCTTCCCTCCTGCGGACAGCCGTGAATGGGCGTGCCCCGTCGCCATGATGGCACACGCGCTGCGCCGGAACTAGGGGCGCACGATCCGGACCCTATGGTTCTCGCTGTCCCCGATGTAGACGTTGCCAGCTCGGTCCACGTAGACACCGTGGGGCCGCGCCAGGCCGCATTGCAGCGGATCGCCGTCCGGGCCGTCGTGGACCGTGCCGTCGCCCGCCACCGTGGAGATAGCGCCGCTTGCGCCATCGATCCGGCGAATCGCGTGATTCTCGGTATCGGCAAGATACACCGCCCGGTCGGGGCCGACCTCGATGCCCTTCGGGCCCGCCAGGGTGGCCTCGGTTGCAGGCCCCCCATCACCGGTGTAGCCCTTGGCACCGGTTCCGGCGACGTGGTAGAGGCGCTTTGCCTCGATGTCCAGCCGATACACCGCGTTGCCCTCGCGCAAGGCGATGTACATGTCTCCGTCGGGAGCGAACGCTAACGCGCGCGGACCGTTAAGAGGCGTTCCGGCTAGCGGAGCGCCGTCCGGCGTAGGCTCGCGCTCGCCAGTGCCGGCAAACGTGGTCACGGTTCCGGTGGCAAGGTCGACCCGCCGGATCCTGTGATTGCCGATGTCCGCGACATACAAGGAGCCCTTTCCGTCCAAAGCGATCGAGTGCGGGCGGTTGAACGTCGCCTCCACCGCCGGGCCGCCGTCGCCGGAGAACCCGCGCTCGCCAGTGCCGGCGATCGTCGTGATCGTGCCGTCACCGGCATCGACCCGTCGGACCACCGCGCTGAGCATCTCGACGAAGTACATGTTGCCGTCGTCATCGAAGCGAACTTCATACGGGTCATTGAGCTCGGCCTCGACGGCGGGTCCGCCGTCGCCGGAGTAGCCGGTCTCGCCCGTCCCCACAACCGTCGAAATCGTGCCGTCGCCCATGTCGACGCGACGGATCCGGTCAGTGTCGATCTCGCAAACGTACAGCGCGCCGTCCGGACCCAGAGTGAGGCCATAGGGATTTCCGACCCGCGCGGCGGTCGCCGGACCGCCGTCCCCCGTCGCGCCGGAGATGCCCGTGCCGGCGAGCGTATCAGCAGTACCCGCCAGCATTCCGGACGAGGCAACTAGGACAGCCAAGATCAGTCGCATGCGGTTAGGATAGCCTTCTTCGGAGGCCGGGCACTCAACGACCCTTGCCTGATAGTGCACTGATGCCTAGCGCCTTGAGCGACGGCGCCCGTCAGCTCCCCGCATCGGCCAGTCGCATCGAGAGTGCTCGGCCGACAGGGCCTTGAAGCAGACCGACGGTGGCGAAGAGTCTGGAGGTGACAGGTGCTTGATCTGCTGCTTCCGGGCCAGAGGATGAGCGTTGGTAGGCTGGATTGGATGCGCGGCTCGGTCATTGCTCTTGGAGGGGTCGCGGGACTCGTGCTGGTATCCGGATTGGTGGACGGCTGCTCTGTTCCGTCAGAAGGTGCCGCACAGCGGGGAATGGAGAGTTGATCGGATGAGCTCGGGGCGGCTCTGAAGGCTGCGACGAGCGAACCAATCGGTCCGATTGTTCCGACGGAGAGTCCTTGCGAAGAGCTGAACGCTAAGTCGGTTCTGGTTGAGCAGTTGTGAGGCATTTGCGGTGTTGGAGCCACTGACCCTTCTTGCGCTTTCGATGGGAATTCTGAGCGCATGCTCGCTGCCACTTGGAACGCTCACGACCCTGTTCTGGCGGCCCGATGATCGCTCCGTCGGGATCCTCATGGCCTTCGGCGGCGGCGCGCTCCTCGCAGCGCTGACGCTCGATCTGGTCGCCTCTGCGCTCGCACAGGGGCACTTCCCCTGGCTGGCGGCCGGGTGCGTGCTCGGCGGCGGGATGTTTGTCGGACTCAACAACGTCATCAACAACCACGGGGGATTCCTGCGCAAGTCTTCGACCGTGGTGAACTACCTCCGGCGCAGGAGCCGCAAGCGCTTCCGGAAGGTACTCGCCGAACTGGAGCGGATCGGCACATTTCGCGGCCTGAAGCGACATGACCTCGAGGAAGTGGCGTCCGCAGCCGTCTACGCCGAATTCGAGGCCGACGCGACAGTCTTCAGCGTTGGCGATCCCTCCGACTTCCTCTATGTGGTCGCGGAAGGGGAGGTGTCGACCACGGACCCGGCGCTCCCAAGCGATCCGCCTTCGGTGCACCGCGCTGGAGGGACTCCCGGGCAGCATGCCTTCATCACCGGGTCTCCTCACACCAGGCATGCGGTCGCGACCCGGGACTCGCAGATCTGGATGCTGCCGCGCGAGGAGTTTCAGCGGGCCTTGGCGATCTCGGCACCCCTCGCCGCCGCCGCCATGAAGCTCGTTTCCGACGATTCCGTCACCCGCTATTTGAAGGAGCGCCAGAGGCTCACTGCCGAGCAAGTCACTCGCTGGCGCGAGAGCGCTCTGGCCGGCATCACTGGGGGCGTGCTGCCGAATGCCGTCACCATCGAGCGCGATCGCGACGAGCTCGTCCGAACGTCCCCCGGGCTCCGCAGTCTTCCGATCTTCCGCGGGCTGTCGCCGGCGGACCTGAGCGCCATCGCCAACCGGCTGTTCTGCGTCCGCTATGAACGGGGCGAGACGATCTACCGCCACGGCGAGCTAGCGGACCGCCTCTACATCGTGGCGCGCGGGCAGGTGGCGTTGATTCCCCCTGCGGGCCGGGCTCTCCAGCGCCTGACCGCAGAACCGGGCGAAGCGCTCGGCGGCAAATCGTTCATCACCAATGCCCGCCGCTTCTACAGTTCCATCGCGATCGATCCCACGGAGCTTTGGGTGCTCCGCAAATCCGACTTCGACGCATTGATGCAGAGCTATCCGGCCATCCACGAGAAGGTCAGGGACTACCTGTCGGGGGTGGAGAACAAGGACTACTTGACGGACGTGCAGGGGTTCGCCGCGCGGGAAGTGCAGCGTTGGATCAGTCGCGCCACGCGCAGCGTGGACAGCGGTCGTCTCATGCCGTCGGCCTCGGACATGGCCGTACATGGCAATCTCCACAAGGGCGCGCCCCTCGCCATCTGGCTGGGCATCCTGCTGGACGGCATTCCCGAATCCGCGGTCATCGGCAGTTCGCTCATTCACGGTCCGGTCAGTGCTTCCCTGATTGCCGGTCTGTTCCTATCCAATTACCCCGAGGCGTTGTCAAGTTCGGTCGGCATGCAGCAGCAAGGGATGAGCTTTGCGAGGGTCCTGTTCATGTGGACCTCGCTCATGGTGCTGACCGGCATCGGGGCGGCACTCGGCAGCATATTCTTCGTCGGGGCCGATCCGCACGCCTTCGGCCTAGTGCAAGGAATCGCAGCCGGAGCGATGTTGACCATGATTGCGCAGACGATGGTGCCCGACGCCTATCTCAAGGCGGGCCCGGTGATCGGCATTTCGACGCTGATGGGTTTTCTCGCTGCGATCTTCTTCACGACCTTGGAGTAGCCGGGCCTGCAGAGGAATTCCCCGCGGGCTCGGGACGCTCCTGCAGAGGGAGCGCAGCAACCGGTCCGGGAGACAATTGACGGCGCTTACAGTCTCTCGGTATCCCTACAAGCGCCTTACGGCTACGAGCCGAACATGCCGTGCGCAGTTGGGCGCACGGGCGCTTACGCGGCGGCCTTCAGGCCGGAGGCCACGTCTTTTTCCTGCTGGCCCTCCAATTCGGCCAAGCCGGGCGCGTACACCGCCCTGGCGATGCGAAGCTTTTCGAGCAGGCGGATCTGCCAGTAGGTCAGATCCAACTCGTACCAAGCCACTCCGTGCCGCGCCGAGACCGGGTTGGCATGGTGGTTGTTGTGCCAGCCCTCGCCGAACGAGATCAACGCGACCCACCATAGGTTGCGCGAATCGTCGGTGGTGCGGAACCGCCGCCTGCCCCACATGTGCGTGGCCGAGTTGACCAGCCAGGTCGCGTGCAAGCCAGCGACCACCCGCAGCGGAATCGCCCACAGCATCATCCCGACGCCGCCGACCAGCAAGATCACAACTCCGAGAACCGTCAGCGGAACCCAGTGCCAGGCGCTGAGGACCCGGTAGAACCGGTCCTTGCCCAAATCAGGCGCATACTTGTCCGCCAGGGCCGTGCTGGAATGCATCGTCTCGCCGAACAGGATCCAGCCCATGTGCGCCCAGAATCCGCCGTGCCGCGGAGTGTGGGGGTCGTGATCCGTGTCCGAGTGCTGGTGGTGGCAGCGGTGCGCGGCGACCCAGTAGATCGGACCGCCCTCCAGCGCCAGCGTGGCGCAGATCGCTAGGAAGTACTCCAATGGCTTGGGAACCTTGTAGCCGCGGTGCGTGTGCAGGCGGTGGTAGCCCATCCCGATACCCCAGCTCATCGACACCCAATACAAGGCAACCGCCACGGCCAAGTTCGTCCAAGTAAAGAAGAACGGCGCAGCCAGCGCGCCAAGGTGGAAGAGACCCAAGGCAACCGTAGTGCCAGTGTTCAGCTTCGAGCGGTCGCCGAATTCCAACGCAGGTGTCTGCAGGGTATCGTTCACGTAGCTCTGGCCTCCAACACTCGCCGACGGAAACTTCAGGCGCGACGAAGCGGCAGCCGCCGCATCGGGATGCAACCTAAGAATGTCCAAGATACCAGCGCGCCGATTCGCCTTCTGTAATAGTTGGGTAACAATACCGCGCCAGCGCGTGGGGCTCAGCGCAGCAGCGCCTTGCCGAGAGCGGTGTTGCCCGCCCGGTCTCGCACGCGCAGAACGACCAGGTGCTCGCCCGGCTCCAGGTCCCCCAGCCGCAGCGTGAAGGTCTCGGTGCGAGCATCCAGGATCCCGTCGTCGGACAGAACGGGCTTCCACTCGCCCGCATCCACCGAGTACTCGGCGACTCGAATGGCCGAAGCCGCGTCGCTGGCCTGAAAGCGCGGCTCGCCGCCCGCGCCGGAAGCCAGCGCCGTGACGCTGGGAGGCGTCTGGTCCACCAGCACCGGGCTGCTGATCCTGTCGGCGCTCAGAGACCGCTCGGCGGGATTGACCAAGCCATCGTCCACGCGCACGCGAAACTCGTAGCGGCCGTCGGCCAGCGCATCGCTGTCAATCGAGAACTTCGGTCCCGGCAGGTCCTTGCGGATGGTCTTCCAGACCGTCTCCCCCTCGCCGCGGAACGACACCTCGGCACGGAGCTTGTCCCCGTCGGGGTCTTGGGCGCTCCAGATCACGGCCAGCTTGCGCACAGACCCCGCGCCGGCCTGTTGGGGGGTAGGCGTGGTAGGAGACGACTCGCCAGAAGCGGAGACGGTGATGCTGTAGCTGCTGGTGGCATTTGAGGACTGGCTCTCGGACGCCGAATCCGCGTTGACGGTCTCGGGCACCACGTTGACCGAGCGCACTACCGGGGCGGAGTTCTGCGGCAGGTAGTGCACGCGCACCGATCTCAATCGCGCTTCGCCCCGCAAGGTCGCCTGCCACTGCAAGAACCTGGCGGGCGGCGAGGAAACCGCAGAACCCTCGCTGTCGGCCAGCGGCTCGGACCACGGGCTCCATCCCGGCCCGGCCCGGTGCATGTTCCCGCTGCGGGTGCGAATCTCCAGCTGCGAGCCTTCCGGGACGCTGGCGCGCCAGGAGAGCTGGCCCCAAGACGAGACCCCGCCGGTGTCGCGCGGCGCCGTCTCGTAGACCCCGCTCGCGGCCGGCTGGGGGTTCAGCCGGTAAAGCGCGCCGCCATGGGCGGATCCGGCGAGCATTCCGTCGCTGCCGCCCATCAGCACCGTCATTTGGGACTTGCCGGTCTGTGAAACCAAGCTCAGCTGCCGGTCCGATCCAGTGCGGTAGATGCGCCCCCCTCGATCGGTCGCGAACAGCACTCCCGCATCGCTGGAAGCGCCCAGCGACATGCCCAAGAGTTGCTCTTCGTTGGACGTCCACAGCTTTTCCACGGCCCGTCCGTCGACGATCTTCATCAGCGCCGAGCGCTCTCCGGCGTAGACCACTTGCGGCTGCTGCGCGTAGCTGACGACCGACGAAACCCCCTGGACGGCAACCGCGGCACCTGCCGGCGCGATCGTGGCCGTACCCGCTACAGGGGCCTGCTGGGCGGGTATGGCCTGCAAGATGCGATCCATGCCGCCTCCCATCGCGGCAAAGAAGATCGCGCCGTCCTCGTCGACCGCGATGGCCTTCACTTCCGGCAGATCCGAATCGTGCAGCGCGAACGCCTTGCCTTCGGGCGAGACGCGGTAGAGAATTCCGTCGGGGTCGGTACCGACGAGCACGTTGCCCGCGGCATCGACGGCAAGGCTCATCACGTGGCGCTGGCCGGATTCGAACCAAGCCTGGCCCGTGCCGTCTTGCGTCACGCGATAGACCTTGCCGCCCGCGCCCGTGCCCACGTGGAGGCGGCCCTGCGCGTCAAACGCAAGCGACCAAATGTACTCCTCGCCGGGATCGAAGAACTCGCTGGCGGCCCCGTCCGCGGTAACTTTGTACACCTTGCCTTTGGGAGAGGTGCCGACATACAGGACTCCGTCCGCTCCGACCGCGAGGGCAAACACCTCGATCTCCGGAGCCTTCCACAGCAGTTGCCCGGAACCGCCCGGCGCGACTCGAAATACCGCGCCCTGGTGGCCGGTCCCGTAGTACACGTTGCCGTCCGGCGAGCGTGCCATCGACCAGACCACGGCCTGTTCGGACTCATGCACGACATCGAGCGACGGGGCCACGCGCACGACGCCCTCCCGCTCCAAGGCAATGTTTGTGAACGTGCCCGCCAAGAACTGACCGTAGGTCGACAGCTCCCAACTCTGCGGGGCCGCGCCGGAGAACACACCAGCTTGCAGTGCGAACAGCAACGGAAAGGCGAGCCAGCGCATTCTAAGTTCCGTCAGCTGCCCGTGACCACGAACTGGAGGCTGAGGCGCCCGCGGACCACGCCCCCGAACCCTGTGATCTTTCTGTCTTCGATGGTGGTGGAGAGTGCATCGAGGGCGCCCGCTGCCCGGCCTGAGGTTGTCGCCAGGACGGCGCGCAGCGAAGCCGGGGGTGAATTCAAGTGGTCGGAGTGCAGCCACAACGAGCGCTTGCGCCGCCACACGCGCAGGTAGGCCTGGTCGCTCCCGCGGAGGCTGTTCAGGAATCGAATCGTGGACGCGGCGTCGCGCACCTTGCGGCCCGCGAACAGCCCGCGCCACATCTGCAGGTTCGCCGTGAACGCATCGCCTATGGTGACCCGGACCGGGCCGGCTGACAGCGATGCCGGGACATCGTACGAGACAGAGTGCGTCTGCTCGCTGCCATCGGGTTGCTTGGCGGCGATGCGAATCTCTACCGTCTCGCCGGGCCGGACCTGCTCGTGCGAGAGCCAGCCCCGCACCAAGTCGGTATAGCGGTCGGCAGGCTCGGCCTCGATCTCTAGGTCGATCGAGTCGATCTCCAGCCCGGCGTGACCCGTCTCCATCAGGTACGCCAAGGGAACGGCCGTGGACAGCGCAGCCACCTGGCCCACGCCACCGCTGCCCGTGTATATGTCGTCGAGCACCAAGCGCGGAAGCCCGTGCTTGAACTCCACCCCGCCGCGGACTCGCACCGTCAGAGGCCCGAGCATACGCTCGCTGGCGCTGATCGAGGAAAACAGGGCGAGCTGCAACAGGAAGGGCGTGAGCTGAGCGTCGCGGACGAGCTCCATGGAGTAGTCCGCGGACTGCCCGCCTGACTGCCGCAACCGGATCGTGCAAGGCACCATGGACGGACCGGGCCCGAGCTCGCCGGCGATGCCCGCCTCGCGATCCAGCGTGACCTTGCCGATCAGCGGCCCGGTGCCGCTGAGCTTGAACGATGAGTTCAGGTTCGGCACCAGCGCCATCACGGCAGCCCGCATCAGCGGCATCTCGGTGGTGCCGGCGGAAAGAAACCGGTGGCCGAGGGCGAACACGGTGTCGCCCTGTACATGGGTGACAGTCCCGGAAGCCGAGAAATCCAAGTCGCCGCGAATGAGCCCGACGCTGATCATCGAACCGGGCACCAAGGGCTGCCCGGCCTCGACGTCCACAGCTCCCCCCGCACCCTGCATCGGCTGCAAGCCGAGCCGTCGGAACTCGTCCCTAAACACATCCAAGGTGCGCTCCGCGAACCCCCCGAGCGCCACCGGGGTGGCAATCGGCTGGAGCCTTCGGGAGCGCTCGCCAGGCTCTTCCGGTCGGCGACTCGGAAGCCCCGCGATTTCGCGCCATGCCTCCAACGGCGTGGCCGCGGCCCGACTCTGCGACGGGACACCGCGGACCATCTCGCCGATCGGTCGAATTCCGGCCAAGGGCTCGGTCTGGAACGGGTACATGAAGGCCACCGCACCCGCCAAGCGCCCGTCGATATAAACCGGACTGCCGCTCATGCCGGCCAGCACGCCCGTATCGGCAAGCGGGCCGCCGTCGAGGCGCGCGAAGATCACCGATGTCTTCGGGCCCGAGAAGTTCTTCAGCACGCCGAGGATCTCGACGTCGAACTCCTCGACCTCGGTACCCGAGAAGACCGTGCGGCCAACGCCCCGCTGGCCGGCCTGCACCTGCTCGATCGGGAAGAAGTCTTGGCCTGGGAGCACGCCCGCGAGCAATAGCACCAGCGTGAGAAGGCGGTACAAGTGCCTATTTTAGGCCCATTGGGAGGGGGATGGGCCTGAGTAAGAGCGCCGCAGGACTTTTTGATATTCGACACCCTCACGAGTCCCTGAGCTCAGGCCTGTGTGCGCAATCAACAAGCGGACTGCGGACACAGGGGGCCTATGCGCGATAGCCGGCCTCCCGCTGGTGCCGCAGGGCGAGCACGGTCACCTGATCGCCGTGGTGCCGGTACAGAGCAACGTAGCCGCTGTCGCCGAATTCGATCAACAGCTCCCGGTACTGGGGCATTTCCTCGACAGGCCTGCCGAGCCCGGGGTGCTGCTCGAGTCCCCTCACTGCTTCAGTGATGAGAGCTGCTGCGCGGCGGGCCGCAGCCGCACTCTTGGGCTGCAAGAACGCGTAAAGGCGCTCCAAGTCGCGCACCGCGGCCGGGGCGAAGCTTACTCGTGGCATACCGGGGCCGCCGTCTCGGATTCCCCGCCCCAAGTCGCGAGCCACTCTAGGACCTCGTCGGCGCTAGCGTGCAGGCCGGTCTGTCGATATTCCTGCCAAGCGTCCTGTGCCTGCTGCAGGAATGCGTCACGTGCCTCTTCTCGCTCTACGTACTGACGGATCGCGTCACGCATGAGCCAGTGCTGGGTGCGCTGCCGCCTTTCCGCGAGGCGCTTCATGCGCTCGCGCATTTCCGGTTCAATCTTCACGGCTACGGAAACTGCTTGGGTACCCACTGCTGCCCCTCCAAGTATCGCTAGGTAATACTTTATACCACCCTTCCGAAGTCCGCGGTCGTGTGACCTATTTGCTCGCCGCTGTCACCAAGGGCGAGACGGAGCGCACGATTGCAGAGCTAGAGGACTTCCATGGCTTCACCCATGTTCGGTCACTGGGTGGCTTCTGTGCCGCGCGGCAGATCACGGCCCAGAAGTGCATCGCGCGAGATCTGAACGAGAGTCAATTACTGGCGCAAGCATCACCGCAATGAGCCGCGACCGGAGCAGCAGGAGAGTCCTCCCAGAGTGATTCTGGGGCACTGCTCCGACGGCATCCCCCGACGCCTTCCATGACTGTGCGCTCGACCTCCGAATTCTGGTGAACCTGCCCCTGAGGGACGGCGTGCACCAACACGCACCCTCGGATCTGCGAGGATTCTGCCGCGGCCTGTCAACGTGTTGCCTAGCGACGAATCGCCGCAACGATTCACTCAAGCACCGATGCTCGATATTGCGCAAGGGCGGATCAAACGGCGCCCAGCGCTAACTTCTTGCTGAAGCCGTCCGCCACAACTGTCATACGATGGCAGTTGTGAGGTACCAGCGAGCGGCGCTAGCGGCGCTAGCCATGCTATTCGGGACGGCCAACGTCGCCGCCCAACAGGTTCAGGGTCGCATCCACGGCCTGGTTCTCGATTCCAGCGGCGCCGTCGTCGGCGGCGCGGAAGTCGAGGTGCGGCGCATCGAGACCGGCGCCACCCGACACGCGACCAGCAGCGCCAACGGGCGCTACAGCGTGCCGGCGCTGCCGCCGGGGAGCTACTCGGTCGGCGTCTCGGCGGAGGGGTTTCGGCCCGTCTCCAGAGAAGCGATCCGGCTCTCGATCGGCGGCGAGGCCGATGCCAGCTTCGTCCTGGAGGTCGGACCCGCGACCGACGCGATCACCGTGTCCGGCGAATTATCGGCCCTCGATTCCACCCAAGCTGCGATCGGCAACGTGATCCCCAATCGCTTTGTCGTCAGCCTGCCGTTGAACGGCCGGAACTTCTTGCAGCTCTCGCTGCTGGTTCCCGGAACGGCGCCGGCGGCTGTAGGCTCGCCCGGCAGCGAGCGCGGCCGCTTTGCGTTCCAGACCAACGGCGCCCGGGAGTCGGCCAACTCGTTCCTGTATGACGGCGCCTACGCGATTGACCCGATCTTGAACAGCTTCAGCTTCGCCCCGCCGGTCGATGCCGTGAGTGAGTTCCGCATCCAGACTTCCAACTCGGAGGCCGGGCTGGGCCGCAACAGCGGCGGCCAGATCTCGGTTGCGATCAAGCAAGGCACGAACGAACTGCACGGCACGGCCTACGAGTTCCTTCGCAACGATCACTTCGACGCGCGCAACTTCTTCAGCCAGCCGAGCGATCCCGTGCCCACGCTCCGCAGGCACCAGTTCGGGGCGTCGCTAGGCGGCCCGATCGCCCGCAATTCCACCTTTTTCTTCGCGAACTTCGAGGGCTTGCGCGAGACGCGGGCCCAGACCCGCACCACGAACGTTCCGACCCGGGCGGAGCGCGATGGGGACTTTTCCTCCAGCGCAGGCAACGCGCCCATCAATTTCTTCACGCAACAGCCGTTTCCGAATGCCCTGCTGCCGTATGCAAATCCCATCGGGCAGGCCGTGGCCGGGCTCTACCCCGAGCCCAACCGGTCCACGCTCGGCCAGAACTTCGTGGCCGCGCCGGAAGGCGAGAACAGCACCAACAAGTCCGACATCCGCCTCGACCGCCGCGTCGGCGACGGCGGGCAGCTGGCCGGCAGGTACAGCTTTGCCGACAGCGATGTCCACGAGCCGTACGCCGCCCAGCAATTCTCGTCCGTGCCGGGCTATGGCAACTTGCTGGACCAGCGCGGCCAAAACGCGATGGTCTCGTACACCGACAATCTAGGCCCGCAGTGGATCAACGAGGCGCGCTTCGGATACAACCGGATCGGAAACCGGACGCTGCACGAGAACAGCGGGACCAGCCTGAACAGCACGCTCGGCCTGCCCGACCTAGCCACGCGCGAACTCGACCTGGGGCTGAGCTTCTTCCAAGTCACCGGCTATTCGTCGCTAGGCGGTGAGTTCAACAATCCCCAGGTCAGCACCGTGAACACCTGGCAGATCTCCGACACGCTGAGCTATTCGCGCGGAGGCCACCTGCTGCAATTCGGCTTCGAGCAGCGCGGCATCCGCCAGGACGGCTTCCGCAACGTGCTCGCCAGGGGCAGCGTGTACTTTACGGACCTTGCGTACACGCAGAACGCATTCGCCGACCTGCTCTTCGGCTTGCCGAGCTACACGCTTGGCGCGAGGGCCGACGGCCTGCAGGCGGCGCGCACGGGCGCGACCAGCGCGTTTGCAACCGGCACACTGCGCCTGTCGCGCGCGCTGACGCTGACACTGGGGCTGCGCTACGAGAATAACCAGCCGGCCTTCGATGCCGAGGACGCGGCGTCGGTCTTCGATCTCGAGAGCCGTCAAGTCGTGCGACTCGGCGAGGGCGGGGTCCCCCGCTCCGGCTTCTACCGCGACAACAACAACCTGGCCCCGCGCATCGGCCTCGCGCTGCGGCCGGCCGCTACTGACCGGCTCGTGATCCGCGCCGGCTGGGGCGTCTACCACAATTTCTCGGATCTAGCGGCGGGCCAGGGTATTTACTTCAACCCGCCCTTCTTCAACGCCATGCTGTTTATCCCGTCCTTGCAGACTCCGCTGACGATTGCCGAACCCTGGCCAGAAGGGCAAGCCGCACCGCTTCCGCCGAGCGTGACGACCTACGATCGCAACATGCGCACGAGCTACGCCCAGCAATGGAACTTCACCGTGCAGTCCGAAGTATTTGAAGACACCGTGCTCAGCATCGGCTACAACGGCACGCGCGGCACGAAGCTGGTGGGCGCTCGCGACATCAACCAAGCGGCTCCCTCCCCCGCCCAGCCGAACTACCGGCCGCTGCCGACGTTCTCCGACATCAACCTGATCGCGTCCGGGTTCGACTCGGTCTACCACAGCCTGCAAGCGCAGTTCCAATGCCGCCTGCAGACCGGGCTAACGGGCTTGTTTACGTACACGTGGTCCAAGTCGCTGGACAATGCGTCGAATTTCTTCGCCTCGGCCGGAGATGCGAACTACCCGCAGGACAGCAACAACATCGCGGCCGAGCGGGCGCGCTCCAGCTTCGACGTGCCGCACCGCTTCACGGGCGGCTTCGTCTACCAGCTGCCCATCGGCCCCGGCCAGGCGCTGGGCGGCAGCTGGACCGGAGCCGCGGCTCGGCTGTTGGGCGGCTGGCAGTTGAACGGCATCGTCTCCCTCCAGTCGGGACAGCCGTACACTGTGGCGCTGCCCGGCGAACTCGACAATTCCAACACCGGGCGCTCCAGCTACGGATTCGGTGCGGGCGACCGCCCGAACGTCACCTCCAACCCGAACCTTGCCAGCCCGGACCCGCAGCAGTGGTTCGATCCGGGAGCGTTCTCGATGCCGGAGTACGGCAGCTTCGGCAACGCTGGTCGCAACATCATTGGTGGCCCCGGCCTTGCCAACGTGGACTTCTCGGTGCTGAAGGACATCCAGGTCGCCGAGACAACGACGCTGCAGCTGCGCGCCGAGCTGTTCAACATGCTCAACACGCCGAACTTCCTCAATCCGAACATCTTCTTCGGAACGCCAGGGTTCGGGCGGGTGCTCGCGGCCCGCGACGGGCGCGAGGTGCAGTTCGGAATGAAGCTGATCTTCTAGCGCCGGGCGGCAGCCTCAGTCGAGGCGATCCCAAACCTGCGAGAACTCGTGGACGCCCCGCTGGCCCATGATCCAGCGGGCGGCCTTGAGCGCCCCGCTGGCGAAGCCGACGCGGTTGCGGGCCGTGTGGCTGACCCGGATGGTGTCGGCGGCAGAATCGAACCCTATCTCGTGGATCCCGGGGAACTGCCCGCTGCGCTGCGTCGCGACGTCGACAGGGCCGGCATAGCCGGCCTCCTGCACCGCATCCAGCAGGCGCAGCGCCGTGCCGGACGGGGCATCCTTCTTGTACTTGTGGTGCGCCTCGTAGAGAAACGCATCGTAGTCCGGCTGGGCAGCGAACGCCCGTGCCGCCGCCGCCACGATGCGGTAGAAGGCGTTGACCCCGATCGAAAAGTTCGCTCCGTAGACCAAGGCGGCGTCATGGCGCTCGACCGCGGCTCGAACGCGGTCGAGCTGATCCAGCCAGCCCGTCGTGCCGATCGCGAGGGGCACACCCAGCTCAGCGATGCGGACGGCGTTCTCGGCTACCACATCGGGCATCGAGAAGTCGATGGCCACGTCCGCGTCGGCGAAGTTCTCGCGGGTGACGCCCGCGGCCTCTTGATTGTTGAACTCGTCGAGCTTGAGCACGACCTCGAAGCCGTGTGCCGGGGCCAGCTCCTCGACGAGCCGGCCCATTCGCCCATAGCCGACCAGTGCCAGCCCGTTAGCGGGTGAACTCACTGCTGCGACGCTCCCGGCGGCTGAGACAGTTCAGGAAAGAAGGCCGAGTGGATTCGGCTCACAGCCGCCGCGAGCTGATCCTCGTCCACTACGAATCCGACATTTACACGCGAGGCGCCAAGGGAGATCATGCGGATGTGAATGCCCTCGAGAACCTGGAAGACCCTGGCCGCGATGCCGAGAGTATAGCGGATGCGCTCCCCGACCACGCACACGATCGCCTTGCCGGGGGTCGCCTTGACCTGGGCGAATTCGCCGAGGTCGGACAGGATCTGGGACAGCTTTTCGCTGCGGTCCACGGTGAGCGAAACACTGACCTCGGAAGTCGAGACCATATCGACCGACGTCCCGTGACGTTCGAAGATGGCGAAGATCTTGGCCAAGAAACCGTGAGCCATCAACATGCGGGTGGAGTAGATATCGATAAGGGTGATGTTCTCCTTGTAGACCACCGACTTGACGACCTGTTCGGACTCGGGCGGATCCTTGACGATCAGGGTGCCGCGCCCGTCGGGACGCATCGAGTTCAGGACACGGACTGGAATGCCGTGTTCGATCGCCGGCAGCATCGTCGCCGGATGCAGCACGCGACCGCCGAAGTAGGCTAGCTCGGAAGCCTCCAGCAGAGACAGCACGCTGAGGCTCTGCGCCGAGCTGATCAGTGACGGATCGGCAGTCATCACGCCGTCGACGTCGGTCCAGATCTGCACCTCTTCCGCGCCGAGGGCAGCTCCGGCCAGCGATGCGGTGAAGTCCGACCCGCCGCGGCCGAGAGTTGTCGCCGAGCCATCGTCGCCACTCGCTATGAATCCGCCCATGACGGGCACGGCCCCGGCGGCCAGCACCGGGGGCACGGCCGCGCTCAGCCTTTGCCCGGTGACCTCGAAGAGAGCGTCGGCGCCGCCGTGCTTCGACTCGGTAACGAACAGTTTCCGCGCGTCCAAGAGGGTGGCCGCCACGCCCCGCTCGCGCAAGGCGAAGGCCGTGACCTCGCTCGAGATTCGCTCCCCGCAAGCCAGCAGGGCGTCAAGTTCGGCCGACTCTTCCCGCCCGCTGGAGCCGATCCTCCCTAGCAGCTCCGCCGCATCGTCGAACACCGCGCGCACCCGGGCAGCCAGCTCGGCGGCGTCGGCTTGGGAAACCAAGGCTCGGGCCGTTGCTTCGGTCGCGTTCCGCAGATCCGCGAGAATCGCGCGGCCGCGCTCCAAGTCGGAAGCAGCGGCCTCGGCAAGCTGGTCAGTCGTGGCACCGATGGCCGAGACCACCACCACCGGATCGCGCTGGCGGGCTCGCTCGACGATCGCGCAAACGCGCTCGATCGCCGCGGCGGTGGCGAGCGACGTGCCCCCGAATTTCATGATCAGCATGGATGCTTCCTCGGTGCCGCTTGAGAATCTTGGGGCGACAGCCGACTCCTGACAAGTGCCAAACGCGGCCTATGTCTCATTATGTTGGCAGCCAGCACGCCCTCGATATTCGCATCGCAACTCCGCCCGTCCGCTCCCGCCGTGCGAAGCTAGCGGTTGGCAACGAGTTCGCGTTTGTTCTCGTCTGATCGAAAGTGAAGCCGACCCCCGTCACGACCTGTCGCATGTCCGATGCTCTCTGGCGCGGAGCGCGCGGCTTGGCCTCCGCAGCCACGCTGATCGGCTCGGCGGCAACTCTGTCGGGGCAGCCCGCTCCGGTCTTCCAGTCCGAGACCGCGCTGTTCGAATTCGAGGTTCGCGTGACGGACAGGCGCGGCCAACCCGTGGCCGGGCTGTCGAAAGACGATTTCGAGCTGCGGGAGAACGGCCAACCGCAAGCCATTGCGACGTTCGAATTCGTGCCCGGCCCGGCAGCCGGGGAAGCGACGGCCTCTCTTGGAATAGCACCAGGGCGCCTAGGTCAACCGGGCACAGATGCCGCCAGCGAGCTGCGGCGCAGCACGTTCGTCTACATCGCCACTCGAGGGCGCCGCCAGGACCAGCTCCAGATCTTCGAAGCCGTCAGGGACTTCTTGGACAACGACCTGCAGCCCGGCATGTTGGTGTCGATCCAAGGCTCGCCCTTCACGTCGCGCCGCAGCGAGCTCTACGAACGACTTGAAGCTATGCGAACAGGCGGCGGCAACGGCGTGGACGGATTGGTCGATACTTTGGCGGTCGATCTCTCCCGGGACATCGCCTACAGCGACGCATTCGAGGGCTTGATCGAGGAAACGAACGAGGAGTTCGAGGAGGCGCTTGAGGAGATCGCGGATCGCAGCGCCTTCTACAACCGCCTGCGGATGTACGAGTACATCGACCTGATTCGGGCCTTGAGCATTTATCCCGGCAAGAAGCTCGTAGTGCTGTTCGCCACCGGGTTGCCCGTGGAAGAAGACAACCTCGACATCATCAAGGTCTTGGAGGACGAGGCGATGAAGGCGCGGGTTCGCTTCTACGTCTCGGACGTTGGCCGCCTCGCCGCAACCCCGCCCGGGGGCGACGCAGAGGTATCTCTCGGCCCTAGCGCCCCTGCGGACGTGGGCTTGGCCCAAGTCTTCAGCCAGCTCGAGCAAGGACGGATTGAGCTGCGCCAAGACAACCAAGACGGCTTGTGGGAACTGGCGCAGCGCACGGGCGGGAAGGCGGTTCTGAACAGTAACGATTTCGGCGAGGTCTTCGATGTCGTCAAGGAAGAGAACAGCGGCTACTACCTGCTCGGCTACTATCCCGAGGATCGCGAGCAACGCGGACGGCTGCGCCGCCTCCGGGTCCGCGTGAACGATTCAAGCCTGCGAATCAGCCACCAGCGAGGCTACTACGAGGAGCGCCCGTTCGGGCAAATGTCGCGCACTGAGAGAAACCTGCGCATGCATCAGGCCCTCACGTTCGACACCCCGTACACGGACCTGCCCATCTTGGTCGACCACGAGTTCTTCCGGGACTCCAACGGCGGCCCGACTCTGATCTACAGCGTCGGGCTCCATGCGCGCGACATCCCAACCGAAACGGTAAAGAAGGGCGAGACAGTCAAGCTAACGGTGATCGCGCAAGCCGTGGCACAGGCATCGGAAGGTGCCCGGCGCCAGCCGCCCGTGCTCGACGAGCGGCGCTTTGCAATGACGGTGGACCCGGCGGCAATGGAGCGTCTCAGCGGCGATCCGGCGTCTTGGCTGCACTACGGTTCGCAGATGCCGCTCGCCCCGGGGGAGTACGACTGGAAGGTCATCGTGCGGGACGACCTGTCCGGCTCGCTGGGCAGCTACCACACTCGCTTGCGCATTCCGGAACTGTCGGCCGGGACAACGGGAAGTTCGCTGCTGCTGACAAGCCGCATCGACGACGTCAGCCGGGCCAAGGCTAGGAAGCCGTCCCGCAAGGCTCCCGAGGATGTCTTGCTCGTCGACGGCAGCCGGTTTTTCGCAACGGCAGTGAAGGCGTTTCGGCGCGGCACGCCCATCTACCTGCTCTACGACGTCTACCATCTCGGGCCGGCCAGCTACGACGATCCCCCCGGGCCGCGGCTGGCGCTGTACCGCGAGCGTGAAAGCGTGCCGCGACTGCCGGTCAGCAGCTACCAGACCGTGCCGCAGCCCGAGGCACACCGCGTGCGCCATCTCGCGGCACTTGCCACCGGCGACCTACGTGCCGGGGAGTACATCTTGGCCGCGATGCTGCCGCCTTCGTCGGGCGAGGCAGGAGTGATCTTCCAAAAATTCCGTATCGTCGACGGTGATAGCCCATAGCCTCGCGCCGGGGGAGCGTTAGCCCTCCAAGCAGGCGAAGACCTCCCGGTAGAACTCCGGATGTGACTCCCAGGTCTGTGCGCTCACGAGATTGCCGTCGCGCACGGCCTGCTGCTGCGAGTAGCAGGCGCCTGCCCGCTCGGCTTCCGAACGGACGTGCTCGTAGCAGGTCACGGTCTTGCCATCAACCACGTCTGCGGCCACCAAGATCTGGATCCCGTGGCAGATCGAGAACACCGGCTTGCCCTGCGCGACAAACTCCCGCACGATGTCCACGACGCGCTGGATATGCCGCAAGAACTCCGGCGCCCTGCCGCCCAGCAGCAGCACCGCTGCATACCCGTTCACGTCGACGTCGTCAAACGCGACGTTAGCGTCGAGCCCGTAGCCTTGCCGCTCGATGTAGGTGTCCCAGCCGGGCTCGAAGTCGTGCATGACCAGATGGAGCCGGCGAGCGGAGGGTGCGGCCACGACTGGTTCGTAGCCCGCCTCCTGAAAGCGGTGCAGCGCAAACAGCGCCTCGTAGCTCTCGCCGGCGTCACCGGTGACGAGCAAGATCCTCTTCGCCATATGCCACGATTCTACCGGCCGGCGGCACGCCCGCCCGAGAGGCGTCCTAGAGATTCCTCAGGAAGTAGTTGTGCAATCGCTCGCGCCCGATCGTCGTGCCCTGTCCGTGGCCACAGACCACGCTGATTTCGTCGTCGAGCGGGAGCAGCTTGGTCTTGATCGAGCGAAGTATCTGGCCGTAGTCACCGCCGGGGAGGTCGGTCCGCCCGATCGAGTCTCGGAACAGCGTGTCACCGGCGATCAGCTTGTTCTGGGCGGCCATCAGCAGGCAGACGCTTCCTTGCGTGTGCCCAGGGGTATGGAACACTTCGAAGCTCGCCCCGGCCATCTTGAGCAGGTCCCCGTCATTGAGCGCAACGTCGATAGAAGTCTTGTCCGGCTCCGGCATGCCCAGCCAGCTGGCCTGGTCCGGGAGTGCTTGGACGAGCCCGTAGTCGGCCTCGTTCATGTAGATCGGCGCCCCCGTCAGAGCCCGGAGTTTGCCGGCAGCTCCGATGTGATCAATGTGCGCGTGGGTGATGACGATCCACTTGACCTTTAGCCCGTGCCTCCGCAACACCGATTGAATGCGGCCGATCTCGTCGCCCGGGTCGATCACAACCGCCTCGCGGGTGCTCTCGTCGCCAATGATCGAACAGTTGCACTGCAGCATGCCGACAGGCATGGTTTCGTGGATCATCGCTGGTATGCTATCAACTTTTTAGTGACGGCCAGCGAAGCGTTCCGCCAGCGCGCGGCGTGGTGCGATCTGTCGGCGCGCGGCAGGCTCCGCGCAACCGGCGAAGATCGGATCCGGCTACTCCACGCGATCTGCAGCAATGACATCGAGGGCTTGGCGCCGGGGCAAGGAGCCTATGCGTTCTTCTTGAACGCGCA
The DNA here is from genome assembly GCA_022826925.1 of Bryobacterales bacterium. GTDB lineage: Bacteria > Acidobacteriota > Terriglobia > Bryobacterales > UBA6623 > VXMF01. The sequence goes on along the minus strand of JAJDTX010000063.1, from coordinate 12,423 downwards.
AGGCAGAATCCAGTCCGACAGCCACATCTATGTCGACCGCGACCATGTCGTGATCGACTGCGAGCCGGAAGCCGCTGACGCGCTGAGGCAGCACATCGAGAGCTACATCATCATGGACGATGTCGTCCTCGAAGCGGCCTCGGCAGAGACCGCTCGATTGGGCGTCGCCGGACCGGACGCGGCCAGCGTCGTCACCGCCATGGGCCTGCCGGCGCCCGCAGGGCGCTTGACCTTCGCATGGAACGGCACGACCTGCGTCCGCCAGGGCCTGGTCGCGGGCAGAGACGGCTATTGGATCGAAGTCCCGGCACCGCAGGGCCCAGCCTGGGCGGACCAGCTTCTGGCGGCAGGGGCGCGTCATGCGACCGCCGAAGAGTGCGAGGCACACCGCGTGTTGATGGGCGTCCCTCGCTTCGGCCTAGACTTCGGCCCCAAGAATATCCCCCACGAGACCCAGCAGCTCTGCGCCGTCTCGTTCACGAAGGGCTGCTACACCGGCCAAGAGATCGTCGAGCGGGTGCGGTCGCAGGGCCAAGTGCGCCGCCTGCTGGTCGGTATCGAGCTCGACTCCGCAGCCGTGCCAGGCGAGACAGTGGTGCGGTACCAGGGCAGCGCACTGGGAGAGATGACTTCGGCGACACCGGGATGCGGGCCTGGGGGCAAAGCCCGCGGATTCTCGATCGTCCGGCGCGAAGCGGCAGGCGCGGGCACGGCGATCCGCGTCGGCGAGACCTCAGGGGTGGTGATCGACGTCTCCCGAAACTGAGCCGAGCGGGACTTCGAGACGCCGTCCGGGCAGAGCTTGCCGACGGACCGGCAGCGATTCCGGCGCGGCGTCGAGTGCGCGGAATGAGCTCTGGGCCAGTCGCGGCGGAGGCATGATACGCTCTAGTCGCAGTTCATGTTCGATTCCTGCGGAGCGACCCACGCCGGGAACGTCCGGGCCAACAATGAAGACCGCTTCGACTCCGTGCCTGAGCGCGGCTTCTTCGTCGTGGCCGACGGCCTCGGCGGCGCGGCGGGCGGCGAGCGCGCCTCGGCGCTCACGGTAAAGACGCTTGTCGAAGAGGTGCGCAGCGCACAGGCGGCGCCGACCGCGGCCACGGTCATGCAGGCGATCGAACTGGCCAACAAACGAGTCCGCTGGGAAGCTGAGAACGATCCCTGCCTAGAGGGCATGGGCTGCACGGTCACGGCAGCGATCGCGCAGCCCGACCGAGTCGAGATCGTCAACGCCGGCGATAGCCGTGCCTATCGCTTCTCGCACGGGAAGCTAGAGCAGCTGACAGCGGACCACACCTGGATCAGCGCCATCGCCGAAGCCTCCGGGCTGAGCGAAGCCGAGCTGAAAAACCATCCGAAGCGCCACGTGCTCACCAAGGCCGTCGGGGCAGAGTACCAGGTGGCCGCTGACATCGTGGCGTCGGACTTCCACGCGGGCGACATCCTGCTTCTGTGCAGCGATGGCTTGCATGGCGTCACCTCGCCCGATGCGATCGCCGGCACGCTCGACCGCGAAGGATCGCTGCAAGACAAAGCGCAGTGGCTCATCGACGCAACGCTAAGGCTGGGCGCTCCCGACAACGTCACAGTGGTACTGGTGCGCCACGCAGACACCGCACAATAACCCGCCTGCGGCGGCTTAGCGCAGGTCTTGGTGACGTTCTGTGAGCGATTCGATGCGCTCTTCGTCCAAGCCATAGCCGAGCCCGGGAGCGTCGCTGACGGAGATCGTTCCCTGTCGGCTGACCTGCACCGGCGGGTCGATCACGTCTTGGCTCCAGTAGCGCTTCGAAGCCGAAACGTCTCCCGGAAGGACGAATCCCGGCAGGGTTGACAGCGCGATGTTGTGCGCCCGGCCGATACCCGCCTCCAACATCCCCCCGCACCACACCGGCACGGCCGCCTCGCGGCAGACATCGTGGATGCGCAGCGCTTCGGCGAACCCGCCGACGCGACCGAGCTTGACATTGATGATGCCGCACGCACCGAGTCGGATCGCCTGGCGGGCGTGATGGGCCGTGCGGATGCACTCGTCCAGGCAGATCGGAGTTTTCAACTGGGCCTGTAACTCGGCATGATCGATCAATTCGTCGTGAGCCAAGGGCTGTTCCAGCATCATCAGGCCGAATTCGTCCAGCTGCTGCAGGCTCTCGAGATCATCGAGCGTGTAGGCAGAGTTGGCGTCCGCCATCAGCCGGATGTCGGGAAACTGCCTCCGCACCGCCCGTACGACATCGGTGTCCCACCCGGGCTTGATCTTGATCTTGATGCGCTGGTAGCCAGCTTCAACCTCGGCTCCGATCCGCTCCAGCAGCTCGCTCACGGAGTTCTGAATGCCGATCGAGACGCCACACGCGACCTCGCGCCTCGCACCGCCAATGTGCTGCCACAGAGGCCGTCCCAGCTTGCGCGCCTCCAATTCCCAGCAGGCCGCCTCCAAGCCGCCGCGGGCCATTCGGTGCCCGCGGATCGCAAGGCTGAGCCCCCCGACATCGGCCGCCGACTCAAGCTCCTTGCCCAGGACTCGCGGAGCGACGAAGTCGCGCAGCACGAGCCAGGCCGCGTCGACCCACTCCTCGTTGTAGAACGGACGCTCGCCGCAGGTGACCTCGCCCCAGCCGATGGCGCCGTCGGAGTCTTCCACCTGCACCAGCAGGATCTGCCGTTCGGTGGTGCGACCGAAGCTGGTCTCGAACGGGCGCACCAAGGGCATGCTGATCTTGCGCAGGCCGATCCTAGTCAGGCGCATGGGCATCCCGGCTAGCGCCTCTGGCAGCGCGGGCAATAGTGCGTGCTCCGCTGAGCTACGATGATGCGCCGCAGCGTGGCGCGACAACTCGCGCACGGTTGGCCGGTCTTGCCGTAGACCTGCGTGCGCAGCTGGAAGTAGCCCGGGCTTCCCTGGCCGTCCACATAGTTGTTGATGCTGGTCCCGCCCGCCGAGATCGACTCTTCCAGCACGTCGCGGATCGCTTGGTGCAGCGCGCGCGCCTTGCGCGGGCTGACGCTGGCCGCGCTGCGCTCGGGGTGCAGCCTGGCACGATACAGGGCCTCGTCGGCGTAGATGTTTCCCAGGCCCCGCACGAATTCTTGGTTCAACAGCAATGCCTTCAGCCGCGTGGAACGCTCCGAGAGGCGTTTGGTGAAATCGCGCGAGTCAATCTCCAGAGGCTCCGGCCCCAGCCGGGCCAGCCGCTCCGGGAAGTCCTGTGACCACTGCCACTTGCCAAACTTGCGGATGTCGTGGAAAACAACGTTGGTGCCGCCGAAGAGGAACATTTCTGCGCGGGTGTAGGGGCCTGGCTGGGCATTCAGCAAGAGATTTCCGGTCATGCGCAGGTGGATCCACAGAAACGAGCCCCGGCCGTGCTTGCTCAGCTGGAACAGCAGGTACTTGCCGTGTCTGCCAACTTCGTCAATGCGCTGCCCGGCCAGTCGCGCGCTCGTCTCGTCGGGATCCCCCGCGCACGTGCGCGGCCAATAAAAGACGACCCTTTCGATCGTCCTTCCCTCGAGATGCGGCGCCAGCGAGCGCTTGACCGTCTCGACTTCTGGAAGTTCCGGCATCCCTCGTTCCACGGCAGGCGCGAGCCGCCCGCCATCAGTCGCCCGAGCCCACCATCGCCGGCAGCACGCTGCCGATCTCGCCATGCACCACCAAGTCGGCGATGTCATCCAAGGCTGTCCTGTCTCGATTCACGATCACCAGCCGCGCGCCGGCGCGCTTGGCCAAGCGCGGGATTGACGCCGCAGGCTCCACGACCAGCGACGAGCCCACCGCCAGCAGCAGGTCGCAGCTCTCGGCCGCGGCTTGCGCCTCTTGCATGACATCCAGCGGCATGGACTGGCCGAATGAGATCGTCGCGGGCTTGAGCAATCCGCCGCAGCTCCGGCACAGCGGCGCCTTCTCGCCGGCCTTGACCCGCTCGCAGGCCTCGTCGGATGTGATGCGATCCCCGCACGACAGGCAGACCGCCTCGGTCGTGGTGCCATGCAACTCCAACACCTTCTCGGCCGGCAGGCCCGCCTTCTGGTGCAGCCGCTCGATATTCTGCGTGACCAGCGCGGCCAGCTTGCCCCTGCGGTGCAGGTCGACGAACGCTTGATGGCCGGCGTTGGGGCGCGCCTGCCGCATGGCGGGCCACGCTTCCACTTTCTGCCGCCAGTACTCGATCCTTCCCTCTTCGCTCGTCACGAATTCCTGGAAGTCGATAATCCGGTTGCGCGCCCAAACGCCGTTCGGGCTGCGGAAGTCGGGTATGCCCGACTCGGTCGAAATCCCAGCTCCGGTGAAGCCCACGATGCGCGACGCGGCGGCGATCCAATCCCGGGGCTCGCGCAGGTCCACGTCGGGCATCCTAGCACGCAGCGCGAGTGCGCCAAGGGCCCGCGCTACCATGGGGCCAATTCGGAGGCATTGATGTTCGAGTTTCGAGGCGTCGACTTCATGGAGTTCGACTCGCTGCTGAGCGAGGAAGAGTTGCTGGTGCGGCAGACTGCCCGCCAATTCGTTGAGGATCAATTCGTACCGTTGATCACGCAGCACTTCCGCGACGGCACTTTCCCCAACGAGCTGACGGCGCCGATCGCCGATCTCGGGTTCTTCGGCGCGAACCTTGACGGCTACGGCTGCGCCGGCCTGAGCAACGTCGAGTACGGGCTGGTCATGCAAGAACTCGAGCGCGGCGACACTGCGCTGCGCAGCTTTGTCTCGGTGCAGAGCAGCCTGTCGATGTACGCGATCCACTCATACGCGACCGACGAGCAGAAGCAGCGCTGGCTGCCGGCCATGCAACAGGGCAAGGCGATGGGCTGTTTCGCGCTGACCGAGCCCAACTTCGGCTCGAATCCCTCGGGCATGCTCACGCGCGCCGTGCGCGACGGCGACGAGTACGTGATCAATGGCGAGAAGACGTGGATTACCAACGGCAGCCTGGCGGACATTGCGGTGGTCTGGGCCAAGGTCGACGATACGGACCGGATCCACGGCTTCCTGGTGGAAACGGACCGGCCCGGCTTCAGCGCCGTCGACTTGCACAACAAGCTCTCCATGCGGGCTTCGACAACCTCCAGCGTCGGGTTTTCCAACGTCCGCATCCCGGCAGCCAACATCCTGCCGGAGGCCAAGGGGCTCAAGGCTGCCCTCGGCTGCCTCACCAACGCCCGCCTGGGAATCGCCTGGGGCGCGATCGGCGCGGCCATGGCGTGCTACGACTGCGCCCGGCAGTACACGATCCTGCGCAAGCAGTTCGACGATCGCCCGATCGCCTCGCACCAGCTCGTCCAGAGCGAGCTGGCGTGGATGATCAGCGAGATCACGAAGGCGCAGTTCATCACGCTGCACGCCACCCGGCTCAAGGACGCAGGGCGGCTGAGCCATGTCCACGTGTCAATGATCAAGCGCAGCAACGCCGAAATGGCCTTAGATGTCGCGCGCCGGGCGCGCGACCTGCTCGGAGCCAACGGGATTACCGACGAGTACCCGATCTTCCGCCACATGTGCAACCTCGAGACCGTCAAGACCTACGAGGGCACGCATAATATCCACACGCTGATCCTCGGCTCGCACGTGACCGGGATTCCGGCGTTTACGTAGGCACGGGAGCGGGCCGCTCTCCGGCGCCCACGACAGCGGCGAGCTCGCGCATGTCGTCGACCAAGATGTCCGGCGGGTGTCGGTCGAAATCCTCCGGACGCAAGCCGTAGCGGACGCCCGCGCAATCCGTGCCCGCGTTGCGGGCGGTCAGGACGTCCACCGAACTGTCGCCGATCATCAGCGTCCTCGCGGGGCTGAAGCCGAGTTCGCGCATGATTCGACGGAGCCCGTGCGGATCGGGCTTCTTGGTACGGAAGCTGTTGCCGCCGTAAACCCTAGCGAAGACCTCGCCCAATCCCAGCCCTGCGACGAGATCGCGGCTGAAGCGCTCGGGTTTGTTCGTCAGCACGGCCATGGTCAGCCCCGCCGCGTCCCACGCAGCGAGAGCTTCCCGCACGCCTGTGTAGAGGACCGTGTGGTCCAGCATGTGCTCGCGGTAGTACTGCAGGAAGTGGGCTAGTCCGCGGGCTACCTGGGCGTCCGAAGCGCCGGGCCCGAGCGCCCGGCGGATCAACATCTCGGCCCCGTCGCCGACGTAGGAGGCAACGGCGGCAGTCGGCAGGGCCGGCAGGCCGGCGTCGGCCCTGGTGGCGTTGACAGACTGCGCCAGATCCCGCGTCGAGTCGATCAGCGTGCCGTCCAAGTCGAAGACGAGCAGTTCGTATGCTGGCTTCACAAAGAATCCGCCCGCTAGGTTTCTAGCAGGGCCGCAATCCGCTGGCGCAGGTCGGCGAAGATCTGGTCCGGCGGCCGGTTGGCGTCGATTACGGTGAAACCGTACCGGTCAGAAAGCGAATCGAGAACCTCGATCAGCCTGGCTTGATAGCCGCGGAAGCTTTCGTATCGATTGGAGCCGTAAGGCACGTCCATGCCGCTCTCCCAGTACTCGAAGTACCGTCGACCGCGCGCGGTGCGCGCCACGATTTCGTCGACCGAGGCGCGCAGGTAGAACGTAGCATGGGGGACAAGGGCGCACCCAGCCACCCGCTCGAGCCATTCAGAATCCTGGTGACGGGCCACGGAGCGGGCGACGACCGAGTAGAAGTAGCGGTCCGTCAGGACCACGAAACCGGCCCGAAGGGCCGGCACGATGACGCGCTCCAAGCGATCGGCGAAGTCGGCCATATAGAACAGGCCCATGGTGAGGGGTCCGAGCGTGTGGCCGTTCTTGGCCTCTTGCAGGCCCTCCTTGGTGAGCGTGGAGCGGGTCATGCCCGTGTCGACTACGGCGTGGCCATTGGCCTCGAGCCAGTTGCGCAGGCGCTCCACTTGCGTGGTGCGGCCCACGGAGTCGGGCCCCTCGATGACAATGAGCTTGCCCTGCAGTTCCGTCAAGTCGACGTTGGGCAGCGGGTCAGCGTAGAAGGCAAGCGGCGCGGAGCTCTTGTTGGTCATGCTCGGCGCTCGCTCTTGGGCTGGCGCAGGATGTCCTCTTCTAGGGCATCACCGATGGTGTCCATCACGATCTCTCGCACTTGGCGCTGCTGCTCTTGGATCGTGCCGGTCGCGTCGATGACATGAAAGCCCATCTCCTCCGCCATCGAGTCGTACTCATGCAGGATGCGCTCCTGGAAGAGCGCGAAGCTCTCCTGGATGTCGGAGCTGAGATTGAGATCCATGCCGGCCTCGTAGTACTTGAGGGCGGCGCGCCCGCCCAGGATGCGGTCGAGCGCGACATTGAGGGGCACGCGGAAATAGAACGCCAAGTCTGGCTTGATCGCCATGCGGTAAAGGTTGCGAACCCACTGGGGACGCACGCCGCGGGCGACGTCGCGGGCGAAGGCCGTGAAGGCGTAGCGATCCGCGCAGACCACGGCGCCTGCCTCCAGCATCGGCAGAATGTGCCGCTCGAGCCGATCTGCGAAGTCGGTCGCGTGGATCAGGCTGAAGGTGGTGGGCGTGAACATCTGCTTGCGCTTGCCCTGGCGTGTGGTGCCGCGGACGATCGAAGACGAGTTCCACTCGCTGAACGAGACTACGAGGCGCTTCGACCTGAGCCACTGGCTCAGTAGCGAGAGTTGGGTGGACTTTCCGGAGCCATCAATGCCCTCGACAATGATCAGCTTGCCGGAATACGAATTGGGCCGAAAGCCATCCATTTGCCGTGAGCGTCAAGTCTATCACTGGCGCGCAGGGTCGCGCCAACTATTTCGGCCGGAATTGCGAAGAGTCAAGCCGGACAGCAGCGGCGAGGATTGTCCAGCCATGACGGGTTCCTGCCACGTCCGCCCGCGCGAAATCAGCCCCAGCTATCGCGCTGCCGGAATCTTCGCCAGTCAGCGGCCTCCGCCGCACGGCTATTCCTGCCGATGCTGCTTCAAGTAGCGCGCCACGGCTTCGACGGTCTCGAACCAAATCCCGTTATTCGGATCTTGCAGGAAGGGAACAAGCTTCTCGAGCATTTCGATCCGGGTAGTCTGAGGCCCCGAGTGGCCGATCTCGTGACCTGCCAGCACCAGCCACTGCCCCGCTTCGCGGGCATTCTCGACGAGGGCCTTGACATCCGGGAAATCCTTGCCATCCATCGACATGCCGCTGACTTGGGCGGGATCGTGAAAGATCGGGTCGTTCGGCGTCTCGTCAAGCCAGCCGCGGCCGGCGAGGAAGAGTTCGGCAACGAGCGGGACGTAGCTTCGGGCGGCGCGCCCGCGTCCCACGAAGGTCTGCCCGCATGGATAAGCGAACGTGGCCGGAGTGACGCCCAGCAGCTGTTCGAGGCGCCGATTGGCTTCAAGCAGTTCCTGCCGCATGCGCTCGAGAGTGTAGTTCTCCAGGGCGGCTTCCCGCGACCACTCGAAGTTTCCGGTGCAAGGATGCCGCACGGAGTGGTTGCCGATCTCATGGCCCGCCGCTGCTAGCCTCTTCCAGCCCGAGAGCTTGGCCTCGACACGCACCGGCACGACATAGAAGGTCGCCCGGGCGTCCAAGCGGGCCAGTACCGCGAGCCCGGTGTCGACCTGTGACGGGCGGGAATCGTCAAAGCTCAGGCTGACCGCCGCGCGCTTGCCATCAGGCCACCGGAACCCAGCTTCCGCTGACTGGGCCTCGCTTGAGACAGGTCCCAACAAGCAAGCCGCGGGCAAGAGAAGGATGGCGACGAGACGCACCGCCAGAGTCGCTTGCCGACCACTTCTATTTCGATTGCGGATCACTATGGCATCGGGCGCGCGGCCGAGGCATGCGCATCGCCCGGCCGCATCCTGCGGACGCTTCGCTCCGAAGGCAGCTATCGTACCCGAGTCCGGCCTTGTCGAGAAACATGGCAACGCAGAACCCTGTCGAGACGTTCCGGAGGTCGGTCGCCGCGGGGAGAGTGCTGCTGCATTTCGGCCCGTGATCGCCCCGGACGACGCGAAATCCTCGCGCTGATCGTTCAGGAACGGCCTCGCGCCCGGGTCGGACGGAGCCTGCCGGGATGGATTTCCTTCCCGTGGGCTTCGGCGGGCTGGATCGAAGGCTCCGGCCGCAAGCCTTGTACGATTGGATGGATGCTGCAAGCCCGAATCGATGCCATGTACGATCAGAATCGCGAATCGTACACGCATCAAGATCTGGAGATATTCTCCGAGTTCAAGGCCGCACTCAACGACGGCTCGGTGCGAGCCGCCGAGCCGGACGCTTCGGCAACGCCGCACGGCTGGCGCGTGAACGCTTGGGTCAAGCGCGGCATCCTCGTGGGATTCCGCATGGGCAAGAGCGTCGACATGTCCGAGCCGGGCAGCCGCTTCAAGTTCATCGACAAGTCCACCTACCCGCCGCGCGACCTTACTGTCGAGGACAGCGTGCGGCTCGTGCCAGGCGGCTCCAGCCTGCGCGACGGCTGCTATATCGGCCGGCGCGTGACGTGCATGCCGCCCATGTACGTCAATGTGGGGGCCTACGTCGACGATGGCTCGATGGTGGATTCGCACGCGCTGGTCGGCAGCTGCGCCCAGATCGGCAAGGACTGCCACCTCAGCGCCGCCGCCCAGATCGGCGGGGTCCTCGAGCCGGTCGGCGCCCTGCCCGTGATCATCGAAGACAACGTGCTGGTGGGAGGCAACACCGGAGTCTACGAAGGCACGATCGTCAAGCACTCCGCCGTCTTGGGCGCGGGGACGGTGCTGACCCGCTCCACGCCGGTGTACGACATCGTGCACGGCGTCGTGCACCGCGCCTCGGGCGACGAGCCGCTGGTGATTCCCCCGGGCGCGGTAGTCGTTCCGGGGTCGCGCCCGATCGCCTCGGGCAAGGGACGCGACATGGGGCTGTCGCTCTACGCCCCGGTCATCGTCAAATACCGCGACGAGCGCACGGATGCCCGGGTGGAATTGGAATCCCTATTGCGCTAGGGCACCCCTGGCTCTCGCCCGCACGCCGGCTCACCGTTCATGTCTACTTCTGATCCATCCCAAGCAAGCGGTGCCGGACTCGCGCGGTCAAAGTCAGAGCTCGCCGAACTGATCCGCAAGCGCGTCGGCAGCCGCCTCTTCGTAAACGTTTCGAACCGCGAGCCGTTCGTGCACAACTTCGGCCCCGACGGCCAGGTTCGCGCCCAAGCGGCCGTGGGGGGCTTGACGCTCGCGCTGAACTCGGTGATGCAAGCGGTCGGGGGCGTCTGGGTGGCTCACGGCTCGGGGGACGCCGATCGCGCGAGCGCTGATGAAGAAGGCAGGCTGCGAGTCCCTCCCGACGACCCCGCCTACGACCTTCAGCGCGTTTGGCTGACCAGCGAAGAGAACGACGGCTATTACAACGGCTGCGCCAACCAAGCGATCTGGCCAGTCTGCCACCTGGCCTTCACCAAGCCCGTGTTTCGCAATGCCCACTGGGAGGCCTATCGCAAGGTCAACGCCAAGTTTGCAGCTGCGGTATCCCGCGTGGTGGGCGATCAGGACGCGATCATCTTCATTCAGGACTATCACTTCGCACTGCTCCCCAGGCTCATCAAGCAGCGTTGTCCGAATGCGGTTTGCGTGCATTTCTGGCACATCCCCTGGCCTCTGCCCGAGGTGCTCGCAATGTGCCCGTGGCACGAGCAGATCCTCGACGGCGTGCTTGGGAACGACGTCTTCGGCGTCCATGTGCCGGAGTACGCCGAGCGCTTCCTGCGGGCCGCGCGGACGCGCGCAGGCTGCGACATCGCCGACTCGCAAACCCTGCTCCGGAACGGACGCCCCGTGCGAGTGCAGGCCTTCCCGATCTCGATCGACTTTGACCGCGTCTCGCAGAGATCGTCCGGCGCGGCGTGTGACGAGGCGGTCGGCAAGCTTCGCGAGCGCTATCGCCTTGACGGCAAGTTTGTGGTGCTCGGCCTTGATCGCATCGACTACACCAAGGGCGTGCTCGAGCGCCTGCAGGCGCTCGAGCGAATGCTCGCGCAACACCCGGAGATGCGCGCGAAGACGGCCTACATCCATGCCGGCGCCCCCAGCCGCACCGAGATACCGGCCTACCGCGACCTGCACGAGGCGGTCGCCGCGATCGAGAAGCGCATCAACGCAGGCGGCAACGACCGGGAGCCCGGCCCGGTAATCTCGCTCAAGCGCCAGCTGGCGGATGACGACGTGTTGGCGCTGTACCGCCTCGCTGACGTGTGCGTGGTGAGTTCGCTGGAAGACGGAATGAATCTGGTCGCCAAGGAGTTTCTGGCAGCCCGCAACGACGAGCGCGGGCACTTGCTGCTGAGCGAGTTCACAGGCGCAGCCTGGGAACTACCCGGCGCAGACTGTTTCAATCCCCTCGCAGTCGACGATTTTGCCGAGCGCCTGTACGCGCTCAGCGACCGAGCGGACACTGACAACGGACAGCGCATGCGGCGCCTGCGCGAGCATGTTCGCACCCACAACATCTACGGCTGGATCGGCAGCATTCTCCAAGCCGTGCCCGGCCAGCCGGACGCGCAGTGATCCACCTGCTCGAGCACTGGACCGCGGTGGCCGGTCGCCTGACCCAAGCCGAGCGGCTGTTGCTGATGCTGGACTTCGACGGCACGCTCGCACCGATCGTGCCGCGCCCCTCCGATGCGCGCATTCCCGATGCCGCGCTGCCGACGCTCCGGAAGTTGCAGGCGAGCCCTCGCGTCACTCTGGCGATCGTGAGCGGCCGGGGCGCGCAGGACGTGCGGGCGCTGGCGGGGTTGGCCGACGTTCACTACTTCGGCAGCCATGGCCGGGAGCGCATCCGCCCGGGCAGCGCCGAGGTCGAGTCCAGCCCTGCCGGCCGGTCGCAGGTCCGCGCCTGCTGCCAACGCCTCGCAGACGAGTTGGGCGACATCGAGGGATTCCAGGTCGAGGACAAGGGAACGGCGGCGGCGGCGCACTTTCGCAACGTCGATGCACGGCACTGGCAGCGCGTGGAGCGCACGGTCCGCCAGGCAGCGGCCATCGGATCCCTCAACGTCAGCCAGGGCAAGCGCGTGTTCGACATCACCCCGAACGATGGCGTCGACAAAGGGACAGCCGCTCTGGAACTCTTGGGCGAGGTGGGCGGGCTGCCGATCTACTTCGGGGACGACACGACCGACGAGACCGCTTTCGCCGCCCTGCCGGATGAGGCCATTACCGTCTACGTGGGACCGGAAGCGGGGAACTCCGGGGCGCGCTATCGAGTGAACGGGCCCGAGGAGGTTCGGCGTGCACTGGCCTGGCTGGCCGACGCCGTCAACACGTAGGGCTCTTCCATCGAGATATCGCCTGCGAAACCGCCGCAGCAGCAATTCTCAATTTGCAGTTTGAGGCGTCTATTTTGGGGCTTTGCAAATTGATGAGTGGCTAACATTCGGGCGCTCACAGTTGACACAGGGACTCCCTCAGGCAAAACATGAAGAATGGAACGTGTTTTAG
>JAJDTX010000035.1 GCA_022826925.1 Bryobacterales bacterium | reverse complement strand
CCAGACCTGCAAGATCCTGCTCTGAATCCGGCCCCAATTTCATTAGCGCGCACTTTGTAGTGCAAGTCGCGCTTTCTGGAGCGGTCTAACTCCCTGTTAATCAATCACATCCTAAAATCCAATGTTAAACATGGGCTAGCGCTGCTAAAGCTGCCTGAGAGCTGCCCGGTTGAAGCCGGATCAAGGACTCGCTAGAAGTGGATTGCCCTGCGATCGACTGACAGGGCGGCCTCCTTGAGCGCTTCCGCCAGCGTCGGGTGCGCGTGGCTGGACCGCGCGATGTCCTCGCTGCTGGCACCGAACTCGATGGCTACCGCCGCTTCCGCGATCAGGTCGCCGGCACGGGGGCCGATGACATGGACTCCCAGCACGCGATCAGTGCGCTCGTCAGCGAGCACCTTGACGAAACCGCCCGTGTCAGCGATGGCCTTGGCCCTGCCGTTGGCCATGAACGGGAACACGCCCTTGCGAAAGCCGGCCCCTGCCGCGGCTAGCTGTTCTTCAGTCTTCCCAACCGAAGCGATCTCTGGATGTGTGTAGACCACGCCCGGGATCGCGTCGTAATTGACGTGGCCGTAGCCCGTCACGATCCGTTCCACGCACGCGATCCCTTCCTCCTCGGCCTTGTGCGCGAGCATCGGGCCGCGGATCACGTCGCCGATGGCATAGATTCCTGCGACGGACGTTTGGAATCCATCTCCGACTTCGATCCGTCCGCGGCTGTCCAACTCGACGCCGACAGATTCCAGCCCGAGTCCCTCGGTGTTTGCCGAACGTCCCACCGAGACCAGCACGCGGTCGCAGGCGAAGGGCTCGGCGCCGTCGGACTCGACCGTGCAGGCTTCGCCCTCGGCGCGGGCCGCGGTGACCTTGGCTCCAAGCCGGAACTGCATGCCCTGCTTGGCCAGGATCTTCTGGGCGGCGGTCGCCACTTCCAGATCCATGCCCGGCAGGATGCGGTCCAGATACTCAAAGACGACGACCTCCGCACCGAGGCGGCGCCAGACAGAGCCCATCTCCAGTCCGATGTACCCGGCCCCGATGACCGCCAGGCGGGCGGGGACCTCGCTGTACGAAAGCGCTTCCGTGCTCGTGCCCACGCGGTCACCGTCCAGCTCGATGCCCGGCAGCGAAGACGACCTGCTTCCGGTCGCGATCACGATGTGCTTGGCCTCGATTTCTTGAGTCCCGCCCGGAGTGTCGATCGCCAGGCTCGAAGCTGACGCGAATCTCGCGGTTCCGGTGTAGCGGGTGATCTTGTTCTTCTTGATCAGGCTCGCCACGCCGCGCGTCAGCGATGCCACCACCCGATCCTTGCGCTTCAACATGCGGGCTAGGTCGAGCTGCACGCCCGAGGCCTTCACCCCGTGCTCGTCGAAACCCTCTGAAGCCCGTTCGTAGATTTCTGAGGACTCCAGCAATGCCTTGCTCGGAATGCAGCCGATTCTCAGGCAGGTGCCGCCCAGCGCCTTTTCCTTTTCTACGCAGGCCACGTCGAGACCCAGTTGCGCCGCGCGTATGGCGGCGGTGTAGCCGCCCGGACCGGCCCCTATGACGATCAGGTCGTGAGATTGCATCGTGAGCGCTCCGCCACTTGATGGGATGGTTGGCCCGCGGGATCCGGGCTTACAGTTGCAGCCAGATCCTCTCGGGGCTCTCCACGAGATCCTTGATGCGCTTCAGGAATGCCACCGCCTCGCGCCCGTCAACGATCCTGTGATCGTACGTGAGCGCCAGATACATCATGGGCCGGATCACGACTTCTCCGTCCAACGCGACCGGGCGGTCTTGGATGGCGTGCATGCCGAGGATGCCGCTTTGCGGCGGGTTGACGATCGGCGTGGACAGCATCGAACCGTAGATCCCGCCGTTCGAGATGGTGAAGGTCCCGCCGCGCAGCTCCGAGATCTCGATCCTGTTCTGCTGCGCCCGAGTGCCGAAGTCGTGAATGGCGCGTTCGATCTCAGCGAAGGTCATCGCTTCGGCGCGGCGCAGCACCGGTACCACCAGGCCTCGTCCGCCCCCGACGGCGATACCGATGTCCTGATGCTTGTGGTAGACGATCTCGCTGCCCTCGATGCGGGCGTTGACGGCCGGAACAGCCTGCAGCGCGTCCACCACTGCCCGGACAAAGAAGGACATGAAGCCCAGCTTGGCGCCGTGCCGCTCCCGGAAGCTCTCGCTGTGCCGACGGCGCAACTCGATCACTGCGGTCATGTCGGCCTCGTTGAAGGTCGTAAGCAGGGCGGCCTGCCTCTGGGCCTCGACGAGGTTGCGCGCGATGACCTTTCGTAGCGGCGACATGGGCACGCGTTCCTCGCCGGGCCCTTGGGCTGGCTCGGGTGGCGCCGAAGCCGCGGCAGTTTCGCCCGAGGGTGCCGGTGGCGGAGCGGGCTCTTCGACTGGCGGGGATTCGGACTGGGCCCGTTTCACGGCGCGGGTGGCGTCCTCCTTGAGCACCCGGCCCCCCGGCCCCGTGGCTTGCGCGGACGAGATTGGAAGACCGGCTTCACCCAGCACGCGTCGGGCACTGGGCATCACACGAGCGGGAGCCTCGGCCGCTGCGGCCGGTGCCGGTGTCGCAGCCTCGGTCTCAGTGCTGCCAGTGCTTGCCGCGGCCGGCTCTTCCTGCCCAGCCGGAGCTTCGCCGGGCTCGATCAAGCCGATCACGTCGCCCGGCACCGCGTCTTCGCCTTCCTGCTTCAGGATCTTGACAAGCGTGCCAGCCACCGGGCTGGGCAATTCGATGGCGGCCTTGTCGGTCTCGATTTCGACGGCGACCTCGTCCAGGGCGAAGTGCGAGCCCTCGGGTTTGCGCCAAGGCCCGATGCGGACTTCCGTGATCGATTCGCCGGCCTCGGGAATTAGCAGCTCTACAGCCATGGCTGACCCTACACCTTAGCCGACAGCCAGAGCGCGCTCTATGAGCTGCTGCTGCTCGTGCTTGTGGCTGCCAGGCGATCCGGTCGCCGGACTGGCGGATTCGGGACGGCAGACCACGTCCGAGAACAGCCCGCGGAAGCGCATCTGCAGGTGTCTCCACGCGCCCATGTTGCGCGGTTCTTCTTGGACCCAGACCACGTCGACCTCGGGGTACGCCCCTAGCTCCTCTTCGAGTGCTTCGCGGCTGAGTGGGTAGAGCTGTTCGAGCCGCATGATCACGATGTCCTCGCATCCGGCCGCTCGGCGGGCTTCCGCAAGTTCGTAGTAGATCTTGCCGCTGCAGGCGAGCGCGCGCCTGACTGCGGACGGATCCGCCACCGGGTCGCTGATGATCCGCCGAAAGCGACCGGAGGCGAGTTCGTCGATGCTCGAGACGACCTTGGCGTGCCGCAGCAGGCTCTTGGGCGTCATCACGACCAAGGGCTTGCGCCACGAGCGCAGCACTTGCCGCCTCAACAGGTGGAAGTACTGCGCGGGCGTGGTGGGGCAGGCAACCTGGATGTTCTCCTCGGCCGCCAACTGCAGGTAGCGCTCTAGGCGCGCGCTGGAATGTTCGGGGCCCTGGCCTTCAAAGCCATGGGGCAGGAGCATGACCAAGCCGCTCCAGAGGTGCCACTTGTCCTCGCCGCTGGAGATGAACTGATCCACGATCACCTGAGCCGCGTTGGCGAAGTCCCCGAACTGGGCCTCCCACAGGATCAGGCCGTCCGGCCATTCCATGCTGTAGCCGTACTCGAATCCCAGCGGCCCGCCTTCTGACAGCGGGCTGTTGTGAATCTCGAAGGCTCCCTGCCTCGGGGACAGGTGTTGCAGTGGCGTGTGCGGGAAGCCGGTCTCGGCGTCGTATACCACCGCGTGGCGGTGCGAGAAAGTTCCTCGCTCCGTGTCCTGGCCTGTGAAGCGGACTCGGTGGCCTTGGACCAGCAAGCTTCCGATTGCGGCCGCCTCGGCCGCAGCCCAATCCAATGGAGGCTTGCCCTTGGCCATTTCGGCCCGCTGCTTGAGCAGCCGTTCGACACGGGGGTCGAGCCCTAGGTCGTCCGGGACTACGGCCAGCTGTTCCAGGATCGACGCCAAGGTGGCCTCTGGAACGCCCGTGTCCACTTCTGCGACCTGCGAGTCCGATCCCCGGTTGTAGCCCGACCAGTCACCGGTCACTTGGTCGCCGACATGGATGTAGTGTTCGCTTCGAGATGACGCCAGCTCGCGCTCGAGCTGCTGGCGCCTTTCCTCCGCGATCCGGTCGGCTTCCTGTCGCGTAACTCCTCCCTGCTTGAGCAGGTGCTCGAGGTAGGCTTCCCGGACGGGCTTGCGCTCCCCGATCACTCGGTACAGCAGCGGCTGCGTGAACCGCGGCTCGTCGGTTTCGTTGTGTCCTCTCCGGCGGTAGCCGTACATGTCGATCACAACGTCGCGCTGGTATTGGCTGCGGAAATCCACGGCCAGGCGCACGGCTTGGGCAGCCGCCTCGGGATCCTCTCCGTTGACATGAAAGATCGGGATTTGCAGCATCTTCGCCACGCCCGAGGCGTAGATGCTGGACCGGCTTTGCGTCGGCCTGGTCGTGAATCCGATCTGGTTGTTGATGATGACGTGTATCGTTCCCCCAACCCTGTAGCCGGTTAGCTGGCTCATGTTGAGCGTTTCCTGCACGATGCCCTCGCCCGCGAAGGCAGCGTCGCCGTGCAGCAGGATGCACATGCCCTTGGTTCGCCGCGAGTCCCCCTTGCGATCCTGCCGTGCGCGCAGCCGGCCCACCGCGACCGGCCCCACGAATTCCAGGTGGCTCGGGTTGAAGCACAGCGAAATGCGTAGTTCTTCGCCATGCGACGTGAACCACGACCCCCTGTAGCCGAGATGGTATTTGACATCGCCCCGGCCCTCGTAGTGCTCGTGGTCCAGATCGGCGAATTCGCGAAATATCTGTCGGGCACTCTTGCCGATTATGTTGGCTAGGACGTTCAGGCGCCCGCGGTGCGCCATTCCGACCACGACGTCCCGGACACCATCGTCGCCGGCCCGTTCGATGAGCAGGTCCAGTAGGGGAATCAAGGTCTCGCAACCCTCTAGGGAGAACGACTTCGCTCCGACAAACTTCTTCTGGATGAACTCCTCGAATATCGTGGCGTCGGATAGCTTGGCCAGGATCCTGAACTGACGCGCCTGGCTCAGCTGCACGCGGTTGCCGGACGACTCCATCCTCTTTTGGAGCCAATCGCGGATGCCCAGGTCGTCGATGTGCATGAACTGCACTCCGATGGAACGGGTGTATGTCTCCCTGAGACGTTCGATGACTTGGCGCGGCGTGTTCAGCGAGCAGCCTGATAGCGTCGCTGGAGAGATCTGCCCGTCCATGTCCTGCTCGTGAATTCCGTAGTACGAGGGGTCGAGTTCCTCCGAGACCCTCCTCGTCAAGTCCAGCGGATCGACGCGAGCGACCATGTGTGCGCGCACCCGAAATGCCCGCACGATCTTGTCGACGCGGTGCTGAAGTGTCGCAGGCGAGGGACCGTTTCCGCTGGCTTCCCGTTCGCGATCTTGACGGGGGGGCCGCGAGCTTCCAATCGGCTCAACCGTGGGAGACGCCCACGAAGGCGCTGGCGCCGCAGGGCCGGCATCGGTTGCGATCGATGCGAAATAGTCCTGCCACTGGGCCGATACGGAAGTCGGATCGCGCAGGTACTCGGCGTAGAGGCCCTCGACGAAGGCTAGGTTTATTTCGGTTGGCCAGTTGTCGAAATCCGACATGCTAGGCGGGAGGCGGAACTGCCCGGGTCTTCCCTTACTGAGAATACCCCCTGCGCGAAGCGCGGCGATTTCGCTACCCGTAGCGGGCCGCAGCGGTCTGTGCCGGCTTGCCGCGAGCGGTGCCGCCCCTCAGGGCCCGGCGATCAGATCTCTTTGATGTGTGAGGTCCCGACGGCTCGGCCGGGTTGCGGCCCGTTAGGTCGTAGGCAGGCGGAGCACGAACATCTGCCGCGTGCCGTCTTCCATCATGCTCGGAATGAGCAGTGCGTCGCCTGTGCGGTTCCAGCGCGGCGCGGGATCGCAGCGCAAGTTGCCCGAGACGCGCCCGAAGAGGTCATAACCGCCGGCGCGGAAGGTTGCACCCGTGCGCCGGTTGTGGATCACGTAGTGGACCTTGCCGTCGTGCTTGTACCCGTTGGCCAGCCACTCGAGACTCGGCGACAGCGCTATATCGCCCTCCGGATCGGGAAACATCTCCGTGTCGCCAATGAGTTCGACGAGCTTCTGGGAGTCCACGTCGAAGACGGCCTGACGGTTCGCGATCGAACCGATCATGCGCATGCCGGAGTCCCATTCGGGATGGCCGCCGATGTGTGTCTGCTGCCGTCGCAGGTCCGTGCCGTCGCTTGCGATCGTGAACGACGCGTTGATCCGGCCGGGCTTGCCAAAATTGCCCCGGGCAAAGAAGAACAGGCGCTCGCCAGTGCGGCTCCAGAGGGTGTGGTTGATGAACAGCGGGATCGAGTCGATCGCGGGCCACTCCCGGCGCAGGGCTTCAGCGAGATCGTGGAACGAGACCAGCAGGCGCTTCTCGCCGGTCGCGACATCGACCAAGAACACACCGTCGTCCTGCGGCGCGCTCACGCCCTCTGTCCAGTCCCGCGAGCCCGGATAGCCTGTCACTGGGCGCAGGCGGGCCATGCGCGCGTAGTTGATCCCGGCGAAGTACTTGCCGTCGAACGACACCCCGCCGTTGCCGACCGGGGTGTCGTCAAAGCGGTATTCGCGAATGCGCCGGCCCACGGCGATGTCGAACAGGACTGCGAACACCTTGCCCGTGTCGGGGTCGCGGTCATTGAAGAAGAACTGGTTCTCGGGGTCGGCGGGGTTCCAGTACAGCATCGTGCCTTGCTGCACGTTCCAGCCCCGGCAGGTGTCCACCACGCGCACCGCGTAGTCGTTTTCGGTGTCGAGCAGGATCACTTCCGCGGCATCGGTCGGCCCGGGCATGCGATCCACGAACTCGGTGCGCAGCGCGACGATGTAGCGGCCGCTTTGATTCCACGGGATTGTCCCGACGTGGCCGATATAGCCGAAGAAGTGGTTCTTGGGGCCGAACGTGATCTGCTCGCGTTCGATTTCGGTCGCTTGGCTCGGTGCTGGAGCGGGAGCGCATCTCGGCCCGAGCAGGCAGGTTGCAACCAGGGCCAGGGCTGCCAGCTGCGACGGGAGACGGCGATGCGGGGTAGCCGGCGGGGACTTCGGGCGTGGCATGAGACTTCCGATCGTTCCAGCATACTCGGGCGGGGCCTGCGTCGGCGGCGCTGTCGTGCATGGATCAAGCGGCGGGGGCGCCCACGCGCCTCTTGGTTTCGGAATCCGGCTAGGATGGGTAGAGCGGCCGGCTTGCAGCGGGCCAGGCCGCAGCTCGACCCGCTGGCTCATGGCGTCCTTTCACGCGCAATTTCCTGAGTTCGAGTCCCACGTTCGGGCCGTCTTCGCCGAGCAGAGCTTCATGCGCGGGATCGGCGCCGAGATGGGCAGCGTGTCGCCGGGCAAGGTGGAGATCGTGCTGCCGTTCAGGGACGACCTGCTCCAGCACCACGGCTATGTCCACGGCGCGGTGCTTGCCGCCATCGTCGATACCGCTTGCGGCTGCTCCGCTCTGACGCTGATGCCGGCTGGCTCGACCGTGCTCACGGTCGAGTACAAGATCAACTTCATGGCTCCGGCAGCAGGCGAGCGTCTCGTCGCCCGCGGCCAAGTCCTGCGTCCCGGGCGCAAGCTGACTGTCTGTTCGGGGGAGGCGGTCGCCGTTGTCGATGGCAGCGAGAAACCAGTGGCCGCGCTGATGGCGACGATGGTGCGGGTGCCCCCTGCCGGGGAATCAGAGCAGTAGCCCGGCCCTGCGTCTCCGTCGATTCCTCGAGCTACTGTCCGATCGAGAAGTTGTGACCAAACTGTTGATTGAGCGCCGCCCCGACGCTCATTGACACCGAAAGGCGGTCGCCGACGCCCAGCCCCTCGTAGATCTGCCTCGATCGCCCGAATGCAGCGGGCATCTGCCCATAGAAGGTCAATCGGCGAGGGGCGACCAGAGCTGCGATGTCGGGAAGGTCGGCGTGGCGCATCGCCCCCAAGAGGATCGGTCCGTCCAGATGCGACGAGGGAGCGCGGATGAGTATCGCCTGGGCGATGGACGCATCTAGCGCCGCCGCGTATAGCGCCCACCCAGCGGCCGGCCCGATGCCGCTGATGGCGACCGGCAGGTCCTCGCCAGCCCGTTCGCGCAGCACTTGGAGCCCGCCCAGCACGCTGCCAATCCGGATCGTGTCTGGCGTGCGCCCGGTTTGCATCGCGTTGCGCAGCAGGGCCTTCCACGAGGATTTCGGCCACAGGTCGGTCCCGGTTCCGGGCGGGTAGACCGCCAGCACCGGGTTGCGTCCGAAGCGCCGGAGGTTGCGCAGCAGGCGAGCGACGTCTGCCGGATCCTCTCCCGGAGCGGCGACGTGCAGCAGTGCTGGCCCTTCGGGATTGTCGGGAATCCGGAGCAGCGCCTCGACGGGGATCCGGCCGGCATAGTCGAACGAGACTGGCTGGTATCCGTCCGGCGGGTCGAGGCTTCCCGGGACCGCGGAATTCACCGGCAGGTCCTCGAGGATCGCGTGGAGCACGTCTTCGCGCAGCGCCTCGAGGAGCTCAGCGCGCCGCTCCGCCCAAGCGGCTTCGCTGGTCCAAGTGACTGGCTCGGGAGCCGGAATGAAAAACTCGTGCGCTCTGAAGTTGCGAGCATCTGCCGGAGCCTCGTCACCGAACACCGCAAGATCCGCGGGCTCGACCTCCTGGAACGCTGTATCGATCTCTCTGGGCTCATGCCGCATCAACCACTTGTCCAGCCAACCCACGGCTTCGGCCCGCAGGAAGTCGGAGTCCTCGTGACCGCTCTCGACAACCAGGTTGCGGAATCGATCCGGCATTCCGTAAGCCGAGTACAGGCCGGTCATCGCCGACTCGAACTGCGTGTAGCCCGCGACCGGGAACAGGGGATCCAGCCGCCCGTGCGCCGTGAGGAGGGGCCGGGGAGCGATCAACGCCCCCAAGTGGATCAGGTCGTGCATGCGGAAGTTGACCGGATACATGCAGTCGCAGTGCAAGCGCTGCGTATCGCCCGGCACGCTGACCGCGTAGGTGCCGATTCCCATGATGGGGACCACTGCCTTGATGCGCGGCTCGACTGCAGCCGAGAACCAACTCATGGCAGCGCCGCCGGAGCGGCCGGTGATCGCAAACCGCTGGCTGTCCACCTCGGGGCGAGTCTCGAGGTAGTCCAAGGCGCGGATCACGTTCCAGACTTCCAGCCCGGCAGGGCTGTATGCGCGGGTGTACCAGTCGTACATTTCTTGGTTGTAGACACCGTGGTGCAGGCCGGCCGTCTCTGCGATCTGGATTGGGTCGATGACCATGGCGGCATAGCCGTGGCGCGCAAGCGTGTGGCCGTGGCGCTGGTAAGAAGTCTTGGCCCCGAACGGGGAGAACGCGTGGCCGCAGACGTAGATCACGGCTGGCACCGGGCCGGCGGTG
This sequence comes from Bryobacterales bacterium, assembly GCA_022826925.1. Taxonomy (GTDB): domain Bacteria; phylum Acidobacteriota; class Terriglobia; order Bryobacterales; family UBA6623; genus VXMF01. The sequence continues at coordinate 903 of JAJDTX010000035.1, read as the reverse complement.
TCGGCGGGCAGGTACAGGTTTGCTGTCACGTAGACGCCTGGGAGACTCTCGAAAGCGATCTTCTCCACCGTGTAGCCGGGACGCTCGATCGTGCCCCGAAGCTGGACGTTGAGGGGCGTCTTGGGCCGTTCGTAGGAGAGTCCGAGCATTTCCTTGAGTTCGGTCAGTCTGCGCTCGCGAACAGACTCCCACGCTTCGCGCGACGCGGTCTCGGAGATGGCTCGGTTCGTGATCTTGCGCGCTTCGTCCGTGAGATAGGCCATTACGGCCTCTTGGACCCGTTCGGCTCGGCTCGGCCCGGGGTCACGGGCTCGTCGGCTGCAGGCCGCTAGGCCGACAATCGCCGCCACAAAGACAGTTGTTGCCGTGAGCCAATGGGTTGGCCGCCTTGCCCGCATCGCGATGCAACCATACCGCACGCGGCGCTCCGATGGGCTATGCGAATGCTGGGTCAAGACGGCAGGTCGTATCGGCACGTCGCGTGGAGGTGGCTGGCGTCGGCGGATGGCGGGGCCTGTGAAGTTGCCTCCCCATCGCGCCCTGGGCAAGGAATCCAATTGCCGACAAGAAAGAACGGATGCTATCCGCCCGCCCGGCGCGCGCCGCCGTGGCACTGCGGAATCCTATATTCGTGGAAGCAGCGCTGAACCGTCACCCGAGGCGTGCCGCTGTTCGGCCCGGATGCCTCGTATCTTCGCGGGAGGGAGAATGACAAGCCTAACGTGAGCCTGCCGAGCGAGCGCTATGTCATATTTGTAATAATGGGGGTATGCACTTGAGTCAGGTAGCCACTATATATTGTGGTTGCCAGAGTCGTGATTCTCGGCTCTTCGACTGTCCCCAGCGCACTCCGAACGAAGCCCTACGAGTCCGGTTTCTCCGGCTTGCTTCCCATGATCGAAC
>JAJDTX010000058.1 GCA_022826925.1 Bryobacterales bacterium | reverse complement strand
GCGACCGCGCCAAGGCTCCTGGGTGTGCTGTCGCATGCTCGCACGCCCCGCCGACTCGGCTTCCGGACGCCATCTCCCGAGCTCCGCGCACTCCAAGACATGCCTCAACCCCCGTTCGCATCAAACATTGAATTTGCCTGGCGCAAGAACAGCTTGGCATTTGCGTACCGCATGGGGGATCTATGACGCGCGCGCGGGATCCGCGGTTTCTTGCGCGCCCCTCCCACGATAGAGGAAGGCTGCGAGCCTGCCGCGAAGGAGTGGTGGATCGGAACTCGTCGCCGGTCGATCATTCATTGCGCAATCCCGCGATCTGACCAGCCAGCTAGTCCGCTTGCGAGTGCTTGGAACTTGCTAGCGCGCGGACTCGTCCACGCACTTGAGTTGCGGTCGATGCGCAGTCGCTGGCTGGGGCGCGCTTATAGCGGAGGTGGCCAGTACAAGGACTCTCGATACTCTCTGGATCCAGCCTGCCAAAGCGGTCTGACAAAGTGCCGGAGGATCCGGAAGCGAAGCTCCCCGTCAATCGGTGGCGGCAGTGTCCCCGGAGTGGTTGGCGTGCGTACGCGGGGCGCGACCGGCCGGGTGCGGTGACCGGCCGCGCGTGATCCCGGTGGGCGGCAAGGGCAGTTGCGAGGCCCCCGCGCTGCCTAGTGTGAACACGCTGCTGGGCAACGTCAAGCGTGCGCTGGACAGAACTTAGGACGCCCGCGAAGCGCGGAACGTGGGGCTCTCTCTGGCCGAATTCGCCTGAAATTCCGAGTCTCGAGTTATTCCGAGTAGCAGCACGTGACCGAGAAGTTCCCCCGTATTTTCTGGAAGTTGATACCGCTTGCAACTGAACATCGAGGTCGGGCTCGAAGCAGAGCTTCATCATGGCTGGGAAGGGTTTGACGCTGGTGCCTTGTGATTGGTCAAGCAAATATCAGGCGCTCACCCTTGGGCTCCGGGACGGACCGCCCTAACTCCAGTGCCCTATCAATCCAGAACTGCATCGCGTCGTTGATATTGCGCAACGCGGTTTCTTGATCGTCACCATGCGCCATACACCCAGGCAATTCGGGGACTTCGGCTATGAACGCCTGATCTTCGTTGCTCCAGTAGAGAATGATCTCGTACTTGTGCATCAGTCGTCTCGTCCGAGATTGTATTGCAGGATTAGCTTCCGAATCTGCCTCACCTGATAGGGCTTAACATGTCCGACACGGCTTTGCAGGTTGACGATTTCCACAACACCCTCTTTGTCGAAGAGAGGATGGCTGCCACGAACTCGCTCTGAGAAGCCGAGATGCAACAGCAGCGCACGCAGATCCGCCCAGCGAATGTTCGCGTCCGACCGGCCGCGGAGAAGCGTCTGCAGCAGGCGCTCATGTCGGCGCATGGACAATCTTCCTCAACCCAATACTCTCATGAGCTGCGAATGCCCCCGAGACCGCGCTGTTCAAGAATTGCTGCTAGCTTCGTCTTCGCAACGTCGTTGGTGAAGGCGCTATCGCGGAAGACGACGACCGGCTCGCCAGCGGGCTCAAGGATGTCAGGCCAGTCAGCGATACCGAGCGCCAGCGGTTCTACCTCACTGTGTGAGATTGTCTGATCAAGGCAGGCAAGCAAGGTTCCGGCACCGACCGCGTGGACGAAATTACCGGCTATGTGCGCGTCTCGATGGGAACGCAAAGATCCAAACCAAATCTCAGAAGCAGCTCATAGGGGGTGTCTTGCTCAGTTCGGCCGGGTGCCATGACGAGCCGGGACCCCAAATCGGCCAATTCGTAGCGCTTCAACTGCCGCTACCAGCCGGAAGATCTCGCGCCCCGCCACGCCTATGTCGCCGTGTGGGCTGCTCCGCTGCCCCTCGGCCTGCTAACTCTGGCAGGAACCGCTGGGTAATCAGGTCAGGATTTCATCCAACTGCGATCCGCCGCTCACTGCAGGCGAGCCCGTGCTAGACTCCGGTCACCGGTCAGCTGGACGATCGTCATCTGGGATGGAACGGGCATTCGAAGTGGCCAGGCCATGAAACCGATTCTGTGCTTCCTAGCGGGCTTCCTCGCGGTCAGTGCATTGGTCTTCGGGCAAGAAGCCGACGAAACGGTCGAGGATTCCGGCTTTGTCATCAGAACCGAGTCGAACCTCGTTGTGGTTCCGCTGCACGTGTATCGGAAAAAGTCGTCCGTCAACGGCTTGGGGAAAGCGTCGTTCGAGCTATACGAGGATGGCGTGAAGCAGAACATCGCGTTCGTCGAAGGGCCTGCCGGCGAGGGTGAGCCGGCTGAAGCCGGTCGCACCGTGCCGACAGAAATCATCTTTCTGATCGACTTCAGTCACAGCGTCATGATGAAGAACTTGCTGGACTTCACCAGCATCCGCGAGACGCTGCTGGAAGGGCTCCGCAAGGACGTTCTGATCTCCGTCTACGGTTTCGCGGGCTCGCTCAAACGCTTCACCGGGCCGACCCGCGACTACAAGAAGTTGAATCGGGCGATCGAGCTGGCCTACGAGTCGGAAGCGGGCGGGAGCCGGATCTACGAGGCGATCATTCAAACGGCCCGTGACGCTTCGACTCGCGGCGCGAACGTTTCGCGGATGATGCTTGTCTTCTCAGACGGGTTCAGCACAACCAAGCTGGATCCTGACATAGTCGTCCAAGTCGCGAATGCCTATTCGATCCCGCTCTACCCGGTCATTCTGGGACACGACCGGATTCGGGACAAACTCAACCGAGCCGGATCCCGCCGCAGCAACAGGGGCATTGGCCCGTCGCGCAGGCCGGGCGGTCCGCTTGGCGGGCAATCTGCGTTGCGGCAGCAAGAATTGCGTCAGGCGATCTTTGCCGAAATCGGCCCCAAGACCGGCGGCCAGAGTTTCGACCCAATGGTGCTCAATAACTTGGTGATTCGCAAGATCCTGCGCTCTCTGGCCGATCTCGCAGCGACGGAGTACATCGTGGGCTACTACCCGAGCTCGGTGGACGAGGAACTGAGCCCCCATCAAGTCCAAGTGCGCCTGGCCGACGAGAAGATTGGCACGCTCTTCGGCGGGCAGCGCACCATCGTGCATTAAGCCGGCTGGGCGTGCTACGGCGCGGCAAACTGGGTGAGAGTTTCCGAAGCGCTTGCCACTGGGCTCCGAGAAACGACCGCAAGTGGTTCGGCCTAGATGCTGCGGATGCCCCAGAAACGCAGTTCGAATACGAGCCCGAGCCGGGCTCGCCGACTTAACGTCCTCAACTCCACTCGCGGCACTTGCCCTGTGGGGCTAGTGTCTCGAAGCGCTCTTGTGCGAGACTGCGCGCGGTCTGCAGCAGTCCCCGGAACCGACTCGCCAGCCAGGTCGGGAGCGGCAGGCAGTGCGCAACCTGTGCGACCATCTCACTGTGGCGTCAAAGCGGTGTTTACCGGAGCTAACTCCACTGAGAGATTCTGAGATGCGCAACAGTACAGATATCCGAAATCCTGCCATCAACGGCTTCCGATCACTGCTAGTTATGCTCTTGCTGGGTTGCTTCGCTGTTGCTGCCTTCGCCGAATCTGCATTCAAGATCACGTTTTCTGCGGAGCGGCGCTCCCACGGGAGGATCTGGAACGGTGGCGTGGAGGATGCTGAGCGCCTGCGCAGCATGCTTGGCTGGCATCTGCACGATGACGACCGTCTGCGGCCGCCCAACCGCTGGGACGTCATGACCCAGTCCGTGGGCGGCGACGTGGCCGCCCCGGGCTTGATTCTCTCGCTCAACGGACCGGAGAGCGTGCCGTTCCGCTTCTTCACGCGCCTAGGCGACACGACGTTCGTGCCGTCCGACGTGCCCTACGGAGCGCCGTACTTCCCGCCAGATCTCGGTGACGACATTGCCATCGAACGGGTCCCGGATCCGCTGGTGGTCTCGTCCAGCGAGTCGGAAGACGACGACCCCGCCCTGTTGCGCACCAAGCCCGGCGAGTACTGGCTGGCGTGGGTGTCGTATCGGACGCTGCGCCGCGAGGGCGACTACTTGGATGGCGCCGATCAGGTCCTCGTCTCGCGCAGCGCGGACGGGCGCATTTGGTCTAAGCCGGAATCGGTCACGGCACCGGGCGATCACTTCCGGGTCGCGTTGGCGGAGGACGGCCAAGGCCGGGTCTGGTGCGTGTACGGGCTTCAGGAGGAGTTGGGCAGCGGGAACTTCGATATCTTCGCCAAGAGTTGGGACGGCGACGCATGGTCGGCGCCGGTTCGCCTGAGCGAGGATCCGCGGCCCGATGCGTTTCACGATGTGGCCACGGCGCCTGACGGGAGCTTTTACGTGGTTTGGGCCGGGTACCGGGACTCTCCCTCCGGCGGCCCGCCCCAGAGCGACATCATGCTGCGCCGCTTCGACGGCGAGTCGTGGGGCGAAGCATCGAACCTTACCCGATCCGCCCAAGACGACTGGGAGCCGGCGGTAGCCGTTGATTCAGCGGGGAGCGCTTGGGTGGCGTGGGATTCGTACCGCGAAATGGGCTTCGACTTGCTGATACGCAAGGTTGGCGGCGCCATGGGCGAGACAGTCGCGGTCTCGGCCACTCCATTCGCGGAAATGAAGGCGGACGTGGCGGTAGATGCGGCTGACCGTGTCTGGGTCGCTTGGGAGGAAGGCTCTCCGAACTGGGGCAAAGACTATGGCTATGAGAATCCCAAGCACCGCATCAACCTCAAGCAAGGCTCGCGACTGTACGATCCGCGCGCGGGTCGCCGCCCGCGGGTTGCGGTCTTTGCGGATGGCAAGTGGAGCCAGCCCAGCCAGGACGTCACCGGGGCCACGCCCGGGTACCTGAACCCGGCTCTGTTCCAAAACCCGAGATTGGCGGTCGATGGCTCAGGCAAGGTGTGGGTGCTGCTGCGGCACCAGTGGCGCGGAGCCGGTCGCTGGGGCGGCCATTTCTTCGACTTCTACGCCACGACTTGGAGTGGCGAAGCTTGGATCGCTCCTGTCTTGCTTTCGGGCAGCACCAGCCGCCAGGACACGGTCGTCAGTACCGCAGCGGGGGACGGCGGTTCGCTCGTAGCGGCGGTAGTAGGCGATGGCCGCCGCATGCCGGTAGGGTTGCCGCGCCGACATGACGTAGCGGTGATGCAAATCGATGGCGCAAGGGTGCCGGCTGCGGGCGACGTGGTAGAGCTCGAGCCGTTCGAGCCAAGCGCTGCGCCGGATTACCGACCGACCCATGCGGACGAGAGCGGGGACATCGCGCGGATTCGGGGCCATCGCGTCGAGATTGACGGCAGGACGTGGAAGGTCGTCCGGGGCGACTTGCACCGCCACACCGAGATTTCGATGGACGGGGCCATTGACGGCTCGTTGTACGACGCCTACCGCTACGCGCTGAATGCGGCGCAATTGGATTTCCTTGGCGTCAGCGACCACAACTACGGCCAATGGCTGGATACCGACGAGCCCGAGTTTCCGCAGTCCGACAACGAGTTCCAATTCTGGCGGACACAGAAGTCGGCCGACCTTTTCCATGTGCCCGGGCGCTTTACTCCGCTCTACGGCTACGAGCGCACTCCGAACTTCCCGCTCGGCCATCGCAACGTCTTTCATGCCCAGCGCGGAGTGTTCAGCCTGCGCGTGCCGCGCCTGCACGTGCGAGAGCGTCCCGAACTGCTCGATTCGGATCCGCTGAATTTGTGGGCCTACTTGCGCCGTACCGGCGGGATCGGCATTCCCCACACACCGGCCACGACGATGGGAACGAACTGGAAGCGCCGCAACGACGACGTGATCCCGGTGACGGAGATCTATCAGGGTGACCGGAACTCGTACGAGACACAGGGCGGCCCTCGGGCAGCCTTGCCCAGCTCGCCGGGGCCGGGCCGGGCCGGAGCGGCACCCCACCAGCAGGGCTTGGTCCAGAATGCCCTGGGCGTGGGCTACCGCATGGGGTTCATCGCCTCCAGCGACCACTACTCCACGCACATCTCTTACGCGAACTTGATCGTTCCTGACGGCGTGACGACTCGGGAGGATCTGTTGGACGCGTTTCGCAAGCGGAGGACGTATGCTTCGACCGACAACATAGCTGTCGACTTCCATGCTGCCGGACAGCACCAGGGGGCGGTCGTTTCCGCGCCCCAGTCGCCCGTATTCAATGTCCGCGTGCGCGGCACCGGACCGATCTTGAGTGTCGAGGTTGTCAAGAACAACAAGGCGGTCTACGCCCACAAGGGGCAGGGCAGCAGCGAGGTGGAGTTCGCGTACAAGGATGCGGACTTCAGCGACACCTCGATGGGGCCGACGGTGACGATTACGGACTGGTCCCGCCCAGAGACCGGAATTCGACCGAGGCCGAACCCGCGCGAGAGTTTCTACTACTTGCGTGTGATCCAGAGCTTCAGCGAAGAGCAGCCGACGCGGGAAGGGGAGGTGGCGTGGTCGTCCCCAATCTTTGTGGAGACTGAGTAGCGCGGCACGTCGGCATCACGCTGGCTTTGGGCTCTCCGCCGCAAGGTTTGCTACGAGCGCCTTCTTCTGCACCTTTCCCATCGCGTTGCGGGGAAGCGCGTCCACGAAGACCACGCGCTTGGGAGACTTGTAGGCGGCCAGGGAGGCCCGGCTGTATCGGACCAGTTCTTCGACGGTCGTGGAAGCATCCCCACGGACCACGAACGCCGTTACGGCCTCGCCCCAATCCGCGTCGGGAACGCCCGCCACGGCGCACTGCAGGACGCTGGGGTGTCGGGCAAGCACGTGTTCGACCTCTGTTGGGTACACATTGAAGCCGCCGGTGATGATCAAGTCCGTCATGCGCCCCTTGAGCTCGAAGCGTCCCCGCGAGTCGCGCAGCCCCAGGTCGCCAGTCCGGAACCAGCCGTCGTCGGTGAACGACCTGCTGGTCTTGCCGGGATCGTTCCAGTAGCCCGCGAACAGGTGAGGCCCCCGGGTCTGCAGCTCCCCCACCTCGCCTTGCTCGCAGGGCTTGCCGGTGCCCTCCTTGACGATGCGCATCTCCACGCCCGGCAGCGGAACTCCCACTTGGCCCGGAACGCGCGCTCCGTCCACAGGGTTGGACAGCATGATGCCCGTCTCGGTCATCCCGTAGCGTTCGACCACGCGGTGCCCGAAGCGCTCCTCGATCGCTTCGAAGACCTCCACGGGCAGGCGGTCCGAGCCGGAGGTCAGCAGCCGCATGTGCCCCAGCTCGAGCTTGCGGTCGCCCAGCGCCGCCAATAGGCGGCGGTACATGGTTGGGACGGCCATGAACACGGTGCAGTCCTTCGTGCCAAGGTCGCGCAACGCCGTGCTCGCTTCGAACGATGGACGCACGACAGCGCTCGCGCCCGCGTGCAGCGCTCCGTGTAAGGCCACCAACAAACCGTGCACGTGAAACATCGGCAGGACGTGCAGCAGAACGTCGTCTGCGGACCATTGCCAGGCCTCGCCCAGCATGTTGATATTTGCCGTCAGGCTGCCGTGAGACATCAGCGCGCCCTTGGGGCGCCCCGTCGTTCCGCTTGTGTAAAGCATCAGTGCAGGAGACTCATAAGCAAGCTTGCCTTTATCAAGGGAAATGGTTGTGTCGGGCAGGGATCGTTGAAAGGTAGCTGGATCTACGGCCACGATACGAGTGGGCGAATCGACTGCTAGCGCGCCGGGGCCCGCTTGTCCAGGGTGCCGTTGCGCCGTGACCAGCACTCTTGCCTGGGAGTCCTCCAGCAAGTACTCCAGTTCGGGGGTCGAATAGGCTGGATTGAGCGGAATGGACACGGCGCCCATGCTGCACGCCGCAAGGTGCAGTTCGATCGCGGTCAAGCTCTTCGGCAAGCAGACGGCCACGCGGTCCCCCGGGGTGGCGCCCTGCTCAGCCAGCCAGGCAGCGGTCGCCGTGACGCGGTGCCACAGCGCGTCGTAGCTGATTCTCTCCGTGCCGCGCTGGCTGCGAAACTCGATCGCCGTCTTCGGCCCGTGCTCCAGGCAGTTGAGGCGCAGGCGCTCAAGAAATAGCATTCGTTCGAACCCCTGCTGGTCCCGGCTTGTGAAGCAAGCTGTCCCGGTTCCCGTACACGAAGCGAGGCGGCCCCTACGGCTTGGCCCAGTAAAGAAAGCCGTCCTCGGCTCCCACGAGGAGTTCGCGCCGCCCATCGCCATCCCAGTCGACGGTGGTCGGGCTCGACGTGTGCCCGGCCAGCTTGGTCTCGGAGAGCGGTCCCATGTCAGCCAAGCGGGTCTTGCCATTGTCGGTTTCCAAGTTACGCATCCAACTCGCGCTCGTGCTGTTCACGATGATGTCCAGCTTGCCGTCTTCGTCCCAATCCACCACGTCGATTTTGCGGCGGCCGCTCTTGCCGGCCCAGTCGGAGTTCAACCTGAGGGGGCCTGGCTGGTCGTTCACGGCCCGGTGCTGCCGGTCGTAGTCGGACGCCGGCTGGGATTCGAAGATCCGCTGGCCGGCCAGCAGTACGGCATTGCCATCATGGCGGACGCGGCGAAACCATGCCAAGTAGCCCTCGTGATCGAGCATCACGAGATCCATCAAGCCATCCGCATTCCAGTCGACCGGAACGGGCCGCGTGCGCCACTGGCTGACGAGCTCGCGCTCGCCCGGATTCCACCAGTTCCAAGCCGGCTTGGGTGGCGTGGCCTGCCAGTCCACGCGCACAGGGCGCTCGCCTTCAAAGCGAGGGCCGTGCGGGCTGCCGACGTTGCGGTACCAGACGACGCGGCCCCAAATCGAGTTCGCCAGAATGTCCAACAGCCCATCTCCGTCCCAGTCGGCGACGCCGATCGTGGTGTAGCCCCACTTGGCCTCGCACGGTCCTTGGATGGACCCGTTCGGTCCGGCTTGAATGCGAATGGTCTTTCCGGCGGCCCGTAGCAGTGTCGGTTCTGCGAAGCGCGGCGGGTAGCCCCCCAAGTTCTCAATCCAGCCGATATAGCCTGCGGTGTTGCCAGCGACGATGTCCTCGTCCCCGTCGGAATCGAAATCCACCCCGTGCGGCGTGACTAGCGCGCCGAACTTGACGAACTCGGCGCGTTGCCGAAAATACCGCGGCTGGGCGAACACGGGCAGGCCAGCCTCTATCTGGCCGGTATGTTCAACGAAGGCAACCCGGCCATCCTCGTCCCCGACGATCAAGTCGACATCGCCGTCACCATCCCAATCCACCGAGGTCGGCGTGATCATCTGCAGGTCCATCGCGAGCGGTTCGTCTCCGCTGCGCAGGCGGCGGCCCTTGGCCAACCGCGGCTGTTCCCGCGTGCCGACGTTTTCGAAGTAGGTAAATCCGTCCAGGAATTCCCCGCAGAGCAAGTCAAGGTCGCCGTCGGAGTCGAAGTCCGCCAGGTTGGGGCTCGGCATGCCGAATACATCGACGTCGACCCCTGCCGCTGTGAGCCGGCGAGGGTCGCCGAACATGCCGTCTGCTTCGCGCAGGGCGAGGTAGACGTAGCCGTGCAGCGGGCCGTTGGTCCATGTGCCGGAGCGGTCGAACGCGTCGTCCCAACCGTAGTCGCCCCAGTCGCCCACTCCAATGATGAGGTCGAGGTCGCCGTCTCCCTCCCAGTCGGCCAGCTTCCACTGTTTCGCCCGCAGCCTGCCGCTGGAAGCGTAGACTCGCTCCGTGTTGATGTCCAGGCCGACAGGCTTGGAGTAGGCGTCTGCGCGGAAAGTCGGATGCAATTCGCCCGGCGTGGTGATCAAAGCGGGGTGGCCGGGGTTGTGCGAGATCTGAGCGTTGGTGCGATATTCGCCGATGCGCACGCCGGGCAGGAACTGTGGCATCGCCGAAGAGCTGCCCGGCAGAGCCCGATTCTCGAAGAAGTAGGTTCCTTCGTAGGGCAAGCCGCCGCTCGAGACGACCAGGTCTAGGTCGCCGTCCCGGTCGTAGTCCAGCGGGAGCGGCCATGCCCACAGTCCGACTCCGAGATCCGCCTCGAGGCCCGGATTGTTGTAGCGAACACGTTCTAGCTCCGCTGCCGAGAGTTGCCCAAACAGCGCGAACACCAAGAATCCGCAAGTCGAACGCATCCCGCTACTGTGACACTATGCGTGCCACGGCGCAAGATGCGCCAGCGGTTGCCGGTTAAACGGGAGGTAGCGTTGCAGCGCGATACCCCTATGCTCGACTGCGCTGCTAAGTAGAGACTTGCCGCCCTGCCTTGAGATTGCATATAATCGCCCCAAACTACCCTCAAAGCGAGAGAGATGCTCTTTGTCGTAACCTGATCTTAAATAGGAGGTTATGCTCGGTCGTGTTCAATAATCCATTCGATTCATTTCACAATACTGTTGCAGAAGCCAAGGAGGAACGTGAGCAACTCGACCGGCTATTGACAGTTTCGACACCGCGGGAGCGTCAACTTGTCGCCGTCATCGCTTTGTTGTTGTTCGTCCTTGCGGCATGGCTCTTCTTCGGAAGAGTAGGACGTAGCCTTGCGGTAGACGCCGTACTGATCGAGTCTGGCAAGAACTTGCTCGGAGGCAACCAGACCGTGCAAGCGCTGGTCTGGGTCGAGAGCGAGGCAGCGCCGCTTTTCGAGGGCGGGATGCGGGCGGTCATAGAGCTCGACATGGCCGATGGAGAAGCGGACACACTGGACGGGGAGGTTGGGACGATTTCGGCAGTCCCTCTATCTGAGGATCTGGCTGCGTTTGAATCAGCGGCACCGGTGTCCGTGTATCGCGTAACCATTGCGCTAGATTCAAGCCAAGATCTTTCCTATATCGTGGGAAAGGAATGCAGAATTTTCATCGATATTGGTGGAAAACCTCCAGTTGAAATCTTCAATATGAGGCAGTTATAAAATGCCAATTCGTGCTTCTAAAGAGACTAGGAATGGTGCCCATCCAGACTTTCTGAAGCAAAAGATAACCACGCCAATTCTGTTGCAGATGCACGCGTCAGAATGTGGTGCCGCCTGCTTGGGCAGCGTGCTGGCCTCAGACTTCGTTACATGGGGCGAGCTAGCGTGATGTTGGTTTGCGCTGTAACTGCTCTACGGGTTAGGGCTTAGGGGTTCTTCCGCTCAGATTGGCGGGCTTGACAAGCCCTTGTATCTTGCGATATAATTTGTCTAGT
>JAJDTX010000067.1 GCA_022826925.1 Bryobacterales bacterium | reverse complement strand
GTTCGGGCTCTGCGCCAGCGTCAGGGCCGGGACGACCCTGCTCTCTCACGGTCTCCAACGACCCAGGGCAGATCGGTCTGTCCCGGCCCCTGCACTGTCACCCTGGCGAATCCAGAGCTTCGGGAACATACAAGGGTAGAGGGCAGAGGAGTGAGAGGGGAAAGGGAGTAAGAGCGGACGCATCTTCGGGGGCGAAGGGCGACTTGCGGGGGCTCTATAGTGACTGGGTGGTTGGTTTGACGGGGGCGCGCATGGTGCGGCGTAACGAGTGAGTGGATCGGATGGGGAGGTAATGGACGGATGAATGCGGGGACGCATGGGGAGTTGGCGAGCTTTATCTGGAGCATTTGCAACCTGTTGCGGGGGCCGTATAAGCGGAACGAGTACCGGAAGGTGATCCTGCCGCTGACGGTGTTGCGGCGGCTCGACTGCGTGTTGGCGAAGACCAAGGACGAGGTGCTGGCGGCCAACGAGAGGTATGCCGCCGAGAGCGAGCGGGTTCGGCACCGTCTTTTGATGGAGGCTTCGGGACGTCCCTTCTACAACACTGCAAGGCTTGACTTCACGAAGCTGACTGATGACTCAGATCAGATCGCAGGAAACCTCGTCTGGTACATCCAGCAGTTTTCGCTGAACGTGCGCGAAATCATGGGTCGGTTTGGTTTCGAGGAGCAAATCTCTCGAATGGCCGAAAGGAATCTACTGTTCCAGGTAGTGCAGGCGTTCGCGCGGGTCGATCTGTCAGCTGAGCGGGTTGACAACGTTCAGATGGGGTACGTGTTCGAGGAGTTGATTCGGATCGGAGCGGAGCAGGCAAACGAGGAGGCTGGGGAGCATTTCACGCCCCGAGAGGTCATTCGGCTAATGGTCAGCCTGCTGCTATCGCCGGAGCCGGACCTGGGCAAGTCCCACTTGGTCAAGACGATCTACGACCCGGCATGCGGGACTGGTGGGATGTTGTCAGTCTCGGAGGATTTCCTTAAGGACCACAACAGGGAAGCCAATCCGATTCTGTTCGGGCAAGACTGGAACGACGATGCGTGGGCGGTCTGCAAGTCGGACATGCTGATCAAGGGCGAGAACGCCGAACGCATCATCCTGGGCGATACCTTCACTTCCGACGGATATGCGCGCCGGTCTGACGGGCGCCGGTACACATTCGACTACATGCTGGCGAATCCGCCGTTCGGGGTTGAGTGGAGGCAGCAGCGGCGTGAGATCGAGCAGGAACGGGACTCGCTGGGCTATGACGGGCGCTTCGGAGCGGGGTTGCCGCGGATCAACGACGGGGCGTTGCTGTTCCTGCAGCACATGCTGTCGAAGATGCAGCCGGTGGAGGCCGGCGGCAGCCGCATCGCAATCGTCTTCAACGGGTCGCCGCTGTTTACCGGCGACGCGGGGAGCGGGGAGAGCGAGATTCGTCGGTGGATCATCGAGAACGATTGGCTCGAAACCATCGTGGCGCTGCCCGACCAGCTTTTCTACAACACCGGGATTTCGACCTACATCTGGGTGCTGACCAATCGGAAGGAAGAGCGCCGGCTGGGCACGGTGCAGCTGATCGACGGGCGGCAGTTCTTCGTAAAGATGCGCAAGAGCCTGGGTAACAAGCGCAACGAGTTGTCGCCGGAGCAGATCGACGACCTGACGCGAATTCACGGCAACTTCCAGGACGGCGAAACACGCGAGTTGACCGACGAAGACCCGGTGACCCACCAGCCGCGAAATCGGCCGCGGGTGGTGAGCAAAGTCTTCGCGAACGAAGACTTCGGCTACCGCAAAATCACGGTCGAGCGTCCGCTGCGCTTGAACTTCGCGGCGACGCCGGAGCGGATAGCGCGGATCGAGGAGGAGCGGTCGTTTCAGAACCTGGCGAAGAGCCGCAAGCGCGCCGGACCTGCGCATGACGCCGAGGTGGCGGAGGGGCAGGCACGGCAGAAGGCCATTCGACGTCTGCTGAGCGGCTTAGCGCAGGTGACCGACGGGCTGGTGATGCGCGACCGGCGGGATTTCCGCGCGGTGCTTGGTGAAACGGGCATTCAGCTGTCGGCCAGCGAGCGCAAGGCCATTGAGTCGGCGCTGGGCGAACGGGACCCGGACGCCGCCATCTGTCGCAGCGGTCGGGGCAAGATCGAACCGGACACCGAGTTGCGCGACACCGAGACCGTGCCGCTGGGTGAAGACATCGACTGCTACATGGAGCGGGAGGTGCTGCCGCACGTGCCCGACGCCTGGGTGGACGAGAGCAAAACGAAGGTCGGGTATGAGATTCCGTTGAATCGGCACTTCTACGTTTATGAGCCGCCGCGTGAGCTTGACGTGATCAGGTCGGACCTGCAGGAGTTGGAGTTGGAGATTTCGGGGTTGTTGGCGGAGGTCACGGGGTGAGGGCGCATGAGCGGCTATCCTCGCTTGCGCTATGCGCCTGACCTACACTGAACATGCACGGGTGATCATGGCGGAACGGGCGATCGTCGCCGCGTGGGTCGAGCGGGTAGTCACGGCACCCGGGTTTCGGACACCAGACCCGAACGATCCCGAGGTGGAGCGGTTCTACGGCCGGGTTCCGGAGCGCGGGGGGCGTGTGTTGCGCGTGGCTGTCAACACACGGGCAAAGCCCTGGCGCGTGGTGACTGTGTTCTTTGACCGGAAAATGCGGGGTGAACGATGAAGCTCAACGTCGACCGGGAAGCTGATGCCCTCTACCTTCGCCTGGACGACTCAGAAATTGTCGAGACCGAGGAAGTTTCGCCGGGCGTGATGCTGGACTACAACGACGCCAACGAAGTCATCGGCGTGGAGATGCTTCGTCTCTCCCAGCGGTCCGCCAACCTCGAACTCTCAAAGCTCCAGTTCGAAAGCACCTAGATCGCCACAAACTCCTCCCGCTGTTCCGTCATCAATCGAGCCTCAATCGGCACCAGTCCATGTCCTCATGGTGCCCCAAGGTATTCACCATGTCTCGGAACGGGCGTCCATGATGTCCCCGGTCTACACACCCCGGGGAGAGGGAGCAAGAGCGGCCGCAGTTTGGGGGGCGCGCGGCGTTTTGCAAAGGTCTCACGCGGGGTAGCCACCCGGTCAAGCCGGGCAAGGTCACGATTCCGGGCAAACCGGGCGACGACGTGGGGCCGAAGCTCTGGGCCAGTATCATGAAACAAGCTGGCCTCGCGAGAGAACGTCGATGAAGCTCAGGTACGCGGTCGTCTTCGAGCAGACGCCCAACAACTACGCGGCCTACGTGCCGGACGTCCCGGGCTGCGTCAGCACCGGCACAACCTGGGACGAGATGCTGGCGATGATCCGCGAGGCGCTGGCGTTTCACATCGAGGCCATCCTGGAGGATGGGGAGCCGCTCCCAGAGCCAAGGATGTCCATCGACGAGGCTATCGCGAATCACAGCCAACCCGTTGCCGAAGACGTGCTCAGCTCCTACCGGGAGTTCGGCGAGCCCGCCCCCACGATCTCGACCCGGTTTGAGATGGTTGAGATCGAGGTACCCGTCCGGCAAGCGGTTCCGGCGAGCTGACGGACACCCGGCGTCGAGGTTGCCAAGAAACCAGCTGACGCGCATCGAAGCAACGCGGACTAGATTGTGACCTAGTGACGCATGGCCATGCACACCTACCCCTGCTACCGCGACTCGGGCGTCGAGTGGCTGGGCGACATGCCGGAGCACTGGCAAGTCACGCGGTTGGAAAACGTAGCGACTTATCGCACAAGCAACGTAGACAAAAAGTCAGTTGACGGGGAATCTGCCGTAAGACTCTGCAATTACACGGACGTCTACTACCAAGATCACATCCGAGCTAGCGACGGAGAATTCATGGTTGCGACTGCGTCCGCCCGCGAGATTTCGCGCTTCAGGCTGATCGTTGGAGATGTCTTAATCACGAAGGACTCCGAGGACTGGCAGGACATTGGCGTCCCGGCGTTGATTCGAGAAACCGCCGAGGACTTCGTCTGTGGCTATCACCTCGGAATAGTTCGATGCAGCCCGGCGGTCGATTCCGGCTTCATGTTCCGTGTCTTTCAGTCGGATGCTGTCAATTGCCAGTTGCAGACGTCGGCGTCTGGAGTAACGAGGTACGGTCTGCCTAATTCGGCAGTCGGCGATGTAGTCCTACCGCTTCCGCCTCTAGCGGAACAGCGAACGATTGCCGAATTCCTGGACCGTGAGACAGAGCGGATCGATGCGTTGGTGGGGAAGAAGCGGTTGCTGATCGAGCGGTTGGAGGAGTACCGGACGGCACTGATCACGCGCACGGTGACGCGAGGGCTGCCGCCCGAGGCAGCGCGCGCCGCCGGGCTGGACCCGTCGCCGCGGTTGAAGGCTTCGGGGGTGGAGTGGTTGGGCGACGTGCCTGAAACCTGGGAAGCAAGTCGAATTTCGGCGGCAGCACGTGACGACGCGGGATCATTTACGGACGGGGACTGGGTCGAGTTGCCGTACATAACGGACAGTGGCATTAGGCTGATTCAGACCGGAAACATCGGAATCGGGTCCTACCGTGAACAAGGATTCCGATATATCGACGAAAAGTCGTTCGATGAACTGCGCTGCACTGAAGTGAACCGGGGCGACGTTTTAATCTGTCGACTGGCAGATCCGGTTGGCCGAGCATGCTTGGCACCAGACCTCGGTGGTCGAATGATCACGTCTGTTGACGTGTGCATTCTGAAGCCATCTTCAAGGTTCTCGGCTGAGTTCTTGGTGTTCGTGCTTAGCAGCAAACGTTACCTTGGCTATGTCGAGTCGCTAGTGCGTGGAGGAACTCGAGATCGAATCAGCCGATCAATGCTGGGCGCAATTAAGATTCCGAGCCCGCCCTTGGACGAACAGCACTCCATCGCCCGATTCCTGAATTCGGAGACTTCTGCCATCGACCGTTCTTTGGCTTCGATCACTCAAGCCATTAGTCGTTTGCAGGAATATCGCACTGCGCTTATCACCGCTGCAGTAACCGGGAAGATCGATGTACGCGAACAGATGGCTGTCGACGAGACTGGCGCCGGCGGCGATTCGTGACGCTCTGCCGCGACGACTTGGTCGATGCGCCGGGCCAGGCGGCAAGTTCGGCCAGATCGCCGGACCGATCAGTATCCGGCGGGGCTACAATCCAGTGACGCCGACGGTGCTCCGCGAGGGGCCGTACCGCATCTTTTTCTACGCGAGCGACCGGGAGGAACCTCCGCATGTCCACGTTCGGCGCGACGACCAGACCGCCAAGTTCTGGTTGGAGCCCGTGCGGTGCCAGCGGAGCGGCGGGATGCGCCGCTCCGAAGTCCGCCGCATTGAGCGGATCATTCAGCGACGTCAACGGGAGTTGATGGAGGCATGGGATGCGTACTTTGACCGTTGAGGTGCAGGTACCGGAGGCTCGCAACGTGAACGTCAGCGAGGCCGCGCTGTCCGCCGAACTCTCCGACGGCCGGACGATCTCCGTGCCGCTGGAGTGGTATCCCCGGCTCGCTCACGCGACGCCGCGGGAGCGCGAGACCTGGGAACTCATCGGCGGCGGCGAAGGTATCCACTGGCCCGACCTGGATGAGGACATCAGCGTCGAGGGCCTGCTGGCCGGCCGGCGATCGGGTGAAAGTGACCGGTCCTTCCAGCGGTGGCTGGCGGCGAAGCGCGCCGGGCGACCGTTGACGCTGGACGCGCTGCTGCGTTACGAACGTGAGCGGCGGGAGCGTTGAGGTCTGTCCCGGCAGAGGCTTTTGCGTAATCCCGGGATGGTTGCCCGGAAGACCCACACCCCAACCCACTCCCACGGGGAGAGGGAGCAAGAGACGCTGATCCTTCGTCGAGCCTGGCCATTTCGCAAAAGTCTCCAACAGGAGGCGCTTCGGCAGGCTCAGGGTGAACGGGGGTAGTAGGCGCTGGTGAGTAGCCAGACGAACGAGGCGGCGTTCGAGGCGACGGTTGAGTAGATGCTGCTGGATGGCGGCTGGCATCGAGGCGAAGCGTCGGCGTGGGACGCCGAACGGGGGCTGTTTCCGGCACGCGTTGTCGCCTTCCTGCAAGCGACTCAGTCAGAGGCATGGACGGCGATGGCGGGGTTGCACGGGGAGTCGCTGGACGCCCGGATCGTGGACGCGCTGGCGAAGGAACTGGATCTAAAGGGCACGCTGGACGTGCTGCGGCATGGGTTCAAGTTCTACGGCAAGACGTTTCGTCTGGCGTACTTCAAGCCGGCGCACGGGCTGAATCCGGAGGCGCTGGCGCAGTTCGAGCGCAACGAACTGACGGTCACGCGGCAGGTCGCGTACCACCCGAACACCAACGAGACGGTGGACCTGGTGTTTGCGCTGAACGGGGTGCCGGTGGCGACGTGCGAACTGAAGAACCCGATGACGGGTCAAACGTTCAAGAGCGCCATCCGGCAATACCAGCAGAGCCGGGATCCCAACGCGCCGATCTTCAAGTTCCAGAAGCGGGCGCTGGTGCACTTTGCGGCCGACCCCGACGAAATCCACATGACGACACGACTAGCCGGCGAAACAACCCGATTCCTTCCCTTCAACCGGGGCAGCAGTCCGGGAGGCATCCGATGCGGGGCGGGCAACCCCCCGCACTCCTCGGGATACCGGACGGGGTACTTCTGGCAGGAGGTGCTGGAACGTGAGCGGTTCCTGGACATCCTTGGCTCGTACATGTTCGTGGAGCGCCGGGAGGAGAAGGTGCAGGACGCGAAGGGCGCACACACGGTGAAGCGGGAGACGGTGATCTTTCCGCGCTATCACCAGCTGGATTCCGTGGACCGGTTGGTGTCGACGGCAGCGGCGGAGGGACCGGGGCACAACTACCTGATCCAGCACTCGGCGGGCAGCGGCAAGACCAACAGCATTTCGTGGCTGTCGCACCGGCTGGCGAGCCTGCACGACGCGGACGACCGGAAGGTCTACAGCTGCGTGGTGGTTGTGACCGACCGACGGGTGCTGGACCGGCAACTGCAGGACGCGATCTACCAATTCGAGCACGCGCAGGGCGTGGTGAAGGCCATTGACCAGGACTCGCGTCAGCTGGCGAACGCGCTGGTGGACGGGACGATGATCGTGATTACGACGCTGCAGAAGTTCCCCTTCGTGATGAAGGGACTGCTGCGGATCGCGGGAGCGGACGACCCGGAGGCCGCGAGCGTGTCCGAGCAGGCGCAGGCCGCGTCGTGGCGCGAACAGATTGCGAAGCGTCGCTACGCGGTGATCGTGGACGAGGCGCACTCCAGCCAGACGGGGGAGAGCGCGCGGGAGATGAAGGCGATCCTGGGGTCAAAGGCCCAGGACGCGGCCGCCAGCGAGGACGAGAGCGAGGATTGGGAGGACGGGATCAACGCGGTGATCGAGTCGCGCGGGCCGCAGCAGAACCTGTCGTTCTTCGCGTTCACGGCTACGCCCAAGGGGAAGACGCTGGAGGTCTTCGGGCGGAAGGGGCTAAGCGGCAAGCCGGAGCCGTTCCACGTCTACAGCATGCGGCAGGCGATCGAGGAAGGGTTCATCCTGGACGTGCTGCGGCGATACACGGACTACGACACCTACTACCGGCTGGTGAAACAGGCGGCGGACGACCCGGAGTTTCCGAAGCGGCGGGCGGCCTCGGCGCTGGCGAAGTTCATGCAGTTGCACGAGTACAACCTGGCGCAGAAGACCGAAGTGATCGTGGAGCACTTCCGCAACAACGTGCGGCACCAGATGGGCGGCAAGGCGAAGGCGATGGTGGTGACCTCGGGACGTCTGCACGCGGTGCGTTACATGCAGGCGTTTCAGCGCTACATCGGTGAGCAGAAGTACGACGACGTGCGGCCGCTGGTGGCATTCAGCGGCACGGTGCGGGATCCGGACACGGACGAGGAGTTCACCGAGCCGAGCATGAACCGGGACGTGGTGACGGGGAAGCCGATCAGCGAGTCGGCGCTGCCGGGCCGGTTCGCCTCGCCGGATTACCAGATTCTGCTCGTGGCGGAGAAGTACCAGACGGGATTCGATCAGCCGCTGCTGCAGGCGATGTATGTGGACAAGCGGCTGGACGGGGTGCAGGCGGTGCAGACGCTTTCACGGCTGAACCGCATGGCGCCGGGCAAGGAGCCGCCGTTCGTGCTGGACTTCGTGAACGATCCGGAGGACATCCGCGCGGCGTTCGAGCCGTACTTCGACCAGACGGAGTTGCTGGAGGAGTCGGACCCGCACCGGCTGGAAGCGTTGAAGCACGAGTTGGACGGGATGCAGGTGTACCACTGGGACGAGGTGGAGGCGTTCGCGAAGGTGTTCTATCTGCCGGCCGCGAAGCAGCGGAAGCAGGACCACGCGCAACTTGAGGGCGTCATGCAGCCGGCGAGAGAGCGGTTCGAGGCGCTGGACGAGGAGGAGCAGACGGCGTTCCGCGACCGGCTGGCGGCGTTCGTGAACTTGTATGCGTTCCTGAGCCAGATCATTCCCTACGGCGACAGCGAGCATGAGCGGCTGTATTCGTTCGGTCGGGCGCTGCTGCCGCACCTGGCGGAGGACCGTGAGCGCGAACAGATCAACCTTGGGGACGACGTGGAGTTGGCGTATTACCGGCTGCAACGGGTGACCGAGGGGATGATCAGCCTGGGCGAAGGGGAACCGGCGTATGTGATCAGTCCAACGGAGACGGGTACGGGCGACCCGGAGGAAGACAAGGCGCCGCTCTCGGAGATTATCGAGCGTCTGAACGAGCGGTTCGGGACGAATTTCACGGAGGCGGATCGGTATTTCTTCGAGCAGGTGAAGGCGCAGGCGGTGCAGGACGAGCGGGTGCGGGAGACGGCGCGGGCGAATCCGCTGGATAAGTTCAGCCTGGGAGTTCGGGACCAGATTTCGGACCTGATGATCGCGCGGATGAGTCAGAACGATGCGCTGGTGAAGCGGTACCTGGAAGAGCCGGATTTTCAGAACGAGGCGTACGACGTGTTGGCGGCGGAGATTTTCAAGGCGGTGCGAGCGGAAGCGGTGGCGGCGCAGAGCTAGTAGGGGTGGCTCCAGGTGGAGGGCGAGAGTTCGGTTTGGAGGGTTTGGACGTGGCGGCGAGCGCAAGTTAACTTCGGGATTCACGGAGTTGATCTGGCAGGGGCGGAGACGGTAGAGAGCGACGTTGACCGGCGGCTTTCCTTTTCAGTCCATGCTCGATGCCGGGGAAAAGGTCAACCGCATGCTGGCCCGCTGGCAAGAGCAGCTGGACAAGGGCGACGTGTCGCGCTAGTCGGCAGCGGTCCGCGACGGGCTCGACCTGATCCGCTGGTGGGTCCAGGTTGTGACCTGGAGGTGTGGAAATGTTGACGTATCGTGCGGCAATCCTGGGTGTTGGCCCTCGTGGCCTCAAGCACGGCCGCGCCTATCGTCAGCATCCACGTATCGACCTGGTGGCGCTGTGTGACATGGACGCCGCACGGCTGGCGCACGCCTCGCAGGAACTCGGCGTGGAGCGGACGTATGGTGACTACCGAGAGATGCTGGACCGGGAGGACCCCGACATCGTCAGCATTCCCACACGCACCGATCTGCATGCGCCGCTGACGATGGGGGTTTTGGCGCACCGACCGCCGCGCGCGATCGATGTGGAAAAGCCGATGGCCACCAGTCTGGACGATGCCGATCGCATGGTGGCCGCGGCGGCTCGAACCGGCACGCTGCTCGCCGTTCACCATCAATTCC